>NZ_QZMV01000019.1:0-92636 GCF_003957705.1 Bradyrhizobium sp. LVM 105
ATTCGCGGGTCAATCTTGCCCGCCGTCAGGCAGAAACTCCACTTATCGCGCTGTTCAGATTTGCGGGACCAGCTCAGACCTCAACAGGATCAGCCAATATTGCGAGCTTCGTCTTTATGCGAAAGGGCCTTTTGACAGCCGGCCCAGTGATATGATTGCAATCGTTGCTAGCAAGACGAGCTGGAGCAAATTTGCAGTGGATGCTGCCTTGGCTAAAGGCCGGCTTGCGCATCGTGATACCACGGCAATCACCGGAACATATACCGCCCGTCTTGCTCCGGGAATTTATGCAGGCGTGGGATTATCATACATTCATAACCCCACAAGCATCACGCACACGCCCCAAACTGAACACGCGCTCAATCTGTTGGTATCTACGTTGATACTCTTCTGATCATCGCAAGTGCCATTCTGGTTCCACCTTCTCGAGCCGCATGGGACTTGAGCTTCGCGATCTTGTTGAGGAGACCGGCTGCATCTGCGCGAGACGAACCGTCTAGGGGTGCGCCAGCTGTAAGAGCTTATAGAGAAAAGATGTCGTTGGACCCCAAGCAAGGTGAAGCGGAGTGTTCAGGAGAAACTGGTCCCGAACGCCGCGGTTATAAAGGCGTGCCTCTACGATCCGCAGATCAATCGAACCTATGCGGAAATGGCGGCGCATTACGGCGCTGCCATATTGCCGGCGCGGCCGCGCAAGCCGCGCGACAAGGCCAAGGTCGAGCAAGCCGTCCTCGTTGTGGAGCGCTGGCTCCCCGGCCGCCTGCGCCATCGCACCTTCTACAGCCTTGCCGAGGTCAATGCGGCGATTGGCGAGCTGCTTACGCGGCTGAACGAGGAGCGGTCGATCCGGCGGCTCGGCGTGACGCGCCGCAGGCTCCTCGAGGAGATCGACCGGCCGGCGCTCAAGCCCTTGCCCGTAAGCCCGTATGTGCTCGCGGAGTGGCGGATTCGCCGCGTCAGCCTGGATTACCACGTCGAGGTTGAGAAGCATACTACAGCGTCCCGAATCGCTTCGCGCGTGCCGAGGTCGAGGTGCGGTTCACTGCCCGCACCGTCGAGATCTTCCACAAGGGCGAGCGGATTGCCGCACATCAGCGCATGACCGGCAATCACAAACACATCACCGAGCCGGAGCACATGGCCTCCAGTCATCGGCGCTACGCCGGCTGGACCATCGCGCGCATCCGCCAGGACGCCGCCGCGATCGGGCCGGCGACCAGCGCGTTGTGCGACCTCATTCTCGACGAGCCCTCGCATCCCGAGCAAGGCTTCCGCGCCTGCCTCGGCATCCTCAGGCTTGCCGCCTCCTATGGTCGCGAACGGCTGGACGGCGCGGGCGATCGACATCGGCGCGCGCACCTACGGCTCGGTCAAGTCGATCCTCGCCAACAATCTTGATCGGCGTCCCGCTCCGCGGACGACGCGCCGATCCTGCATGCCAACATCCGCGGTGTCAATCGGCGTTCGACTGGGGCTCTGACGCAATCTTGGTGCAGCTCCGATTACTCAGCGCCGATTAGTCTCGCTTGAAGCAGATCGAGTTTGCCGCGGCCGTACATCTGACGTCTGACGAGCTTGAGGCGCGTGATCTGACCTTCGGTCTGGCCATTAGACCAGGGCAAAGTGATTGCTGCACGGACCGCTGCTTGTCCCTTGCGACGCCGCTGGCGAACGAGGCGACGAGACTAGCGCGGGCGCGCTCTATCCACGTCATGAGACCCGCCTCCGTCTTGCGCCGGATCATCAGATGCAATTCGGCAATGATCTCGCGTGCCTCGACCAAGGTTGGCACGCCAGCTTCGATCGCCGCGATCGTCACGGTCTCTGCTTTCGTGAGCAAGTCCCGCCCGATTATCATGAGGCGCGCGATCGTTCTGGCCGACGGAATCCTCTGAAGGTTTTGTGTGTCGGTTCTTTCCGCCCGTCGTCTGCGGGTTGCCCACTCGCTGACGACTCGGAGCGAGCCGCGGAAGCCCCGCCCTTTAACGCCGCCAAAGTTCAGCCCCGTTACGGCAGCCGGACGCCCACTGCTCGTCCAGCCATGGTAAATGCAGATCCAACGAACTTTGTCGGGTTCGGAAGACGTCGTGGCGTTCGTCGCGGACCACCTGTCGCACCAGCTTCCTGCTGTGGCCGGTCTGACGCACGATCTGCTTGATAGGTATGCCGTTCTTCGACAGAGCCAGGATGGCCGCGTTGGTCTCCTCACGGCGCAAATAGCCTTCATACTGAAGACGCTCGGCGGCTGTGAGCAGCTTGGGGTCGATCGTGGTCGCACCGATCACGGTGCGGATCTGGCGCATCGACTTGCGCACGGCCTCGAGGAAAGCCCGACTGGCGTTCTCCATCAGATGCCAACGATCGGCGACCTGTACTGCATGCGGCAGGGCCTTGGCCGCGGCTTCGCCGTATCCGCCACCACGATCACGGGCGACGATTGCGATCGTGGGATGCGCAGCGAGCCACGCTTGTGCAGTTGTTGGTTCACGATCCGGCAGCAGGGTGACCACCCGACGCCTCTCCAGGTTGCAGACAATGCTGGCGTATCGGTGATTGCGCCGCCAGGCCCAGTCATCAATGCCGATAACCCTGAGCGGGTCAGTTGGGGGACGGCTTTGGCGCCGAACCACCCGCAGAAGCGTGTCCTTGCTTACCGGCAGCATCAGCCGCTTTGCAAAGCCTGCTGCCGGTCGACCGCCAAGCGCCAGGCCGAGGTGATGGACGATGGAGTCCAGCCTTGCCGTGCGTCGCGCCGATGGCGCCAGTACGCCTTCGGCGAAGCATTTGGCGCCCGCATAGGACGGCGTCACAGCGGGAGCGGCGGGCGATCACCAGGAGCTGGACGATCCGCCCCGAGCGCGGCAGATGGGTAACGCGGCTCGATAGCGGCTATGGACACGTCGGGAAGCCGTTCCGCACGATGGACACAGGCCGACGCTTCCGGACGTCCGGACCGTGATGACGGCTTTATCACCTCATAGCACGCACTCTCTACAATAAATCCAAGCGGCACCAAACTGGAGCGGTGGAGTGCCTGCTGCATGGCGCTGATTCTCCTCCAATCAAAGCGCCAGACATCCCGCAAACTGCATCAAAAGTGATGGTGTGGAACGGCCCCTTCGAACCGGCATCAAAAGTGCCTAACGTGGTCGCGTAGAGAGGCGCCACAAAGGAAGGACCGTTCCATGGAGAAGATTATCACAGTGGGTTTGGATTTGGCCAAGTCGACCTTTCAAGTTCACGGCATCGCCGAAAACGGGAAAGTCTTGGTTCGTCGCACATTGCGGCGATCGCAGGTTCTGCCCTTCTTTCGGAACCTCCAACTTGCTTGGTAGGTATGGAGGCCTGTGCGAGTGCCCATCACTGGGCGCGCGAGATCGCGGCACTGGGCAACGTTGTTCGCATGATGCCGCCCGCCTACGTAAAGCCTTACGTCAAACGACACTAAGACCGACGTGGCGGATGGACGTAGATACGCCCTCGCCTGGCAGGCGGGAATTTTCGTCACTCGGCAAGACCGAAAGACCCTCATCTTCCGGAGCGCATTGCCAAGGCGCAAAAGCACTTTGGCAGCGATGGTCGAGCCTTCACGATCGATCTTTAGGTACCGGCGCGGAGCAATAATAGATATCGCTGCGGCGGTTTGGGGAGCCTCATAGTTCGAGGCCACGCTCGGCGAGCACACGTTGCATGACCTCGCCTTTGATCTCGCCAGCGATCTCGTTTCGGACTTGGGCTCCGAGCACCCGCTCGGCATCCGGATCGCCTCGAAGACCATACTCGGCGAGGCGCTGATCCAAGCGGGTTTGAAACTCTTCGCCCATGGCCTCGACCAGCCGGTCTTGCACCGCTGCATGTTCGTCCGGAGCGATGCGCCTCAGCACCGTCTCCCAGGGTTGCCAGCGGATTGCCATGTAGTCGGTGAACTGGCTTGCTTCCCGCTGCCGAACCAGCTCGAGCGCCTCCGTTACATCGTCCTCGCTTACGTGAGAGACCGCCAGGAAGCGCATGTCAGGGGCGACATGACTGAGCTCCAGCGGCTCGCGCAGCCGATGTTGATAGGCCAGGTAGACTTCGATGTCGTCTACGATCGGGTTTCCGCCTCCGCCTTCTCGGCCGACCTCACCTTGAACCTCTCGACGGCATTCGCGATTTCCCCAATTTCGTCCTTGCGACCAAGACCTTGGAGTACAACATCGAAATTGCCCTCGGCCGGCTCGAGCATCGATGCTGTCAGATTCCGGATCGGGCTGCTAATGCTGCGCGAGGTAAACACCGCGAGGAGGAAACCCAGCAGCAAACTAAGAGCGCCAAGGATCAAGGCTATCATCACGCCCAATCCAAGGTCATCTTCCGCCTTTCACGCAGTGGCTCTCGAAGCCTTCTCGCAATCAATTGCGAGCGGCTCTGAGAGTTCGTCAACCCGACCACCGGCGGCGAGTGCTGAACTTACGGCCGATTTCGCCGCGGGCGTATCTAGCGCGCTATTTCTTCCTCTAAATTCCTTCAGTCCGAGCGCCTTCGTTTCATCGTCCTCGATAGCTCTTTTGAGATCCAGCACTCGCACCGGCGTCCGAAGTCCTTGGTGTCGGCAGCGAGATCCTCAAGCCGCGCAAATGTACGCCTATAGGTGTCTGCGGCCTTCCAATGCGACGGATCATCGGTTGTCAAGGCCATCCATACATGCATCCGAGCTTCAAATACTTGCTTTTCGATGCGCTCATCTTCGGCTACGTGGTCTTTTTGGCGAACCACAGTCGGCAACAATCCGTTCGCGCTCCGGGAGTTACGGATCGAGTAACCGACAATTTGCAACGGACATCAGAAGAAGCGATCCAAACCCAGCATCAATCGACCGGTGATTTTGATGTTTGCGAACGCTTGTTGTGCCTCTCTGCTAAAGGGTGGTCGTCTTACCTCGAATATACTTCAGCGATCCCATCGGAAAACGAGGAACGTCAGCTCTAAAGTGGCAGATTTCCGTTTGGCGAGAGCAAGCTCTCGCTCGATTAGATCGAGATCCGCTTCCAGCCTGGCCCCAGCTGACGAATCGGCGATCTTGTGTATGAGCGCTCGTATCTGACGATGGTTCTCCTTCAGCGTGGCAATCGCACTCGCGATCGTGAGCTTGGCGTTGGCGCGGGCGGCTTTGAGCCGCTGATTTGCACCTCGACCGGAATCACATGCTATTGCGAACGGCGCTAATGGCGCCTCACGCTTAGCAATCGCCATCGTTCGCATTGGCTCAGCGCGCCGCATGGGCGCACCAGGTCGACGAAACTTTACGACATTGAGCATTTTGAACCTCGACCAAAGTGCCTCAAAAATACGAGCGTCGCAGTCATGCGAATGGTTCTGCGGCTAACTCGACTACATGCGCAGCGGCTGCGTGTTCGCTCCGGTTGTATGTCGGCCGAAGTTAACAAATTTCTTTAAATGCAGGTCGTCCGCTTTGCGCGCGTCGACGACTACCGCATACTTCGTTTTAAATTTGCAGGGTCCACTGGCAACACGAACGTTGAATTACCGCGCCCGCCACCTGAGCTGCGCAGAAAATCTTCGTGGCCGGCGACAAAATGCACTCAAAAAGCATTAGAGTCTCTCCGAGCATGTACCACGTGGGTTCGAGCGGTTAATCCAGCCACCGACGACCGCGCAAAAAATTATTGCGTTGCCGACAGGCAGTCGACGAAGGCAGTGAGTTGAGCGAGATCCGACGGCCCGGCTGCCCCTCATGGTCGGCGCCCGCGCCGCATACCGCGCGGCATCCAACCCTATGTCTCTCGATATGACTTCTTACTGCGGGGAAGCTGGGCGTTTCGGCATTCCGATGATGAGCCGGTGCAAGCTGACCTGTAGGCAATGGGGCACTTGTACATAACGGACGGAAAGGTCCCGGGGATCGCTGCGCACCGGTCTCTCCGGATGCAAAGCAGCTGTTTTGACGGGTTGCTGGCCGAAAGCGCCTCGCAGGCCGGTAGCTGCGCCATCCTCTATTGTGTTCCTCCTCTGGACCGCCGGATCACCGCAGATACTGATCTGCAAATAGAATGCGGGCGGACGGTGCCACAAGCGAACGCGACGCCCTGGGATCAAGGTGACCTTCTATTGGGCAGGGCTAGCGGTGGCAACGATGATTGTCGCCGTCAAGCCACGGAGGAGGTGCGCAGGCTGGAGGAGAGTTTGAACCGATCATGGGCTTCGACCTAATGACGGACTCGCCCGATTGCAGTTTCACGTCTTGAGCGCGGTCGCTCTCTAGATTGGTAGAGCTGTTTCTTACAAAAGCGTGAGGTCCAGGCTCTGCAACTTTTCGGGCAAATACAGTTGCGCTGCCGAAAGCCATCGCCGCCACCGCGGGCCGGCAGCGCCGAATGCGCATAGGGCTGCAACTCCGATAACAGGCGGGTTTTACTCATGCACGATGTCTGAAATGCTCTTCTGCCCGATCATTCAGGACGGATATTCGCTGACTGATCGACACGATTATTTCGTCTCGCTTGTTTGGGTCATGCATTCCAGTACCCACCAACGGCATATTCGAGATACAATTTCTGATTCACGGTGCATGTCCCGTCGTCGCCAAACCGCCAAAAGCGCCCGGGCTCGAAAACGGTGGCGCAAAGTCGACATCGCCACGCTGGGTGACGCTTCGGCACACGATGCTCTGAGGCAATTGGCGATAAGCTGGTCTTTCATAGGATCCGGCTACACCGGCACGGCCCGGAAAACGAATTACCTCGACATAACCATTTAGAGCTGCGTCCGGGACGTGGACCAGCGCCTAGACAAGCACCTCCTACAATCCCGGCAGCCGTGCCAGTGCCAGCATCCACCCGCTCCAACAGTACGAATCGTTCGAGATTTTGCTGGGTAGGCTGGTGAGCAGGGGGACTTTGTCAGCGGCGGACGGGCGCTGTACTTGCATTGATCCGTGAACGAGCGGGGTCGAATTGCCTTCAGATCGCGACATTTCGCTTCTGTTTCGCTACGAAGACGGAAGACTTTCCGAGCTTCTAAACAAGAATGAGAAGACGCCGCTCGCGTTCCTCGTTGCGCAGATTTCCGCATTGCCCTTAGCTGGATCTTTGAGAGTATTTGCACCGGTCACATTAATGACGACCGTGTGCTGAACCCGACAGCAAATTGCGATTGAACTGATCTGAGATCGCAAGGAGATGATGGTCTGAACCAAGCTCGCGCGTCCTGGCATGTCCATTGCTAGGAAGTGCCTGTTACATCATGCGACTGACTGGATGCAAAGGCCGAGTCAGACCCGACGTGCCGTCCAAACCAAGTCTCTAGCATAGAAGCGGCGCTGTTAACTGCCGCTGCGCCAACGGAGCCAGGTCATGTTGATCGACACATCCGAAATCTTCGACTCCATTCGCATCAATAAGCAGGAGGCGCAGGAGCGCCAGCCCGCGGCGCTATGCGAATGGCCTGGCTGCCAGAACAAGGCTACCCATCCCGCGCCCAAGGGCCGCGACAATGCGCGCGCCTATTGGCGCTTCTGCATCGAGCATGTTCGCCAATACAATCAGTCCTACAATTTCTTCTCGGGAATGGACGCGGAAGCGGTCGCGCGCTACGAGAGGGACGCGCTGACCGGCCATCGTCCGACTTGGAGGATGGGCGAGAGCATCAGCGCAGACAAAAACAGCACTGCCAATTTCGAGGACGACTGGCATGCCCTCTGCACGCTCGCCGAGCTGAACGGACGCGCCGGTGCCCGCCCGCGCGCGAAGGCCAAGCTCGAGGCGCGCACGATTTTCAATGCCCAAGGCAAAGCGTTGCAGCTGATGGGCCTGAATGCCGATGCGACGCTCGGCGAGATCAAGGCGAAATACAAGGCGCTGGTCAAGCAGCACCATCCCGATGCCAATGGCGGCGACCGCTCCAGGGAGGATCGCCTGGTCGAGATCATCAAGGCCTACCAGTACCTGAAGACCGTGGTGCGCGAGCGCTAGCCCGAACATCTCAGTGGGCCGCAAACGGCGCTTCGGAAGTGGAGTACGGAACCACCCAGCGCCTTGCTCTGGCTACGCTGGCAGTTTGGCTTCCCTGGCTAACGCTATCGGCCGAGCATGGCGAACAATCGACCATGATGAGCGGTTCGTTTCGTTGCGCGCAGCGATCGGGAAAAAGGGCCGGATAAAGGATGCGGCAAGAACCGTGCGCAAATGGCGGCCGCCTCGGGCCAGCGGTCAGTTTGTGGAAATGCCAAACGGTTCTGTCCAGTCCTGACGGCTGAGTCGCTACTGGGCGCGGTTCGATTTTCGACGCTTCAGCAGGACTTGCGCACGATCGATCCCTCGTTGTTCGAGCGGCAACACGAAAGTACAAACCTTTCCGTGGACACGCGTTGGCTGTCTGGAAAGGGTTACTGCGCAGAGGCGCTCCGTCCAGACCTATTTGCGCGGTGGTGCCGGATCAACGATCGATCACGAGAGCCCGATCGATCGCAGGGTTGAGGGCCGGGTTCTGACGTAGCTCCGGGCTACGGCGCCAGAGCTACTCACCTATCTCGAGGGCTCTGCCGATCGCCGCGAGGCAAGGTAGGCATCGTGAACTTGAGCGCTTTCAACGTGCATCGCGTTGATCAAGCACACGGCTATCGCACGGTGCTAGAGGGGGGCTTCCCCTGTCGTGAGTAGCTGCTTGATGGGTTTCGATTTCCCACAAATTGTCCCCGACGACGGAGCCCAACGATGTCGGTGAAGCGTGACAGCCCGCGCCGCCGTCTATCTGCTCTCCTCCGTCATTTAATCCCAGGAGCATCGTCGTTTCCTCACCGTCAGTTCCGCTTTGTGTTAGCTCGATCTCGTTCCGTTGGCAGCCAATCTGTGGCACCGCCGAAGAACACTCTCAACGACCATCTCGAGGCTTCGCTATCGGTCAGTTGATGGGAGTGAGGTTCGCGGCCTGAGGGGTTAGCCCCTGCCCCGAAGGATCTATATTCGGCATAATAGCTCGTGCTCAAGGAATTGGTCTTGCCGGGAGCCCATTCTCGCCAGCCTTCCGCAACGACCTGCGCATCTATCTTTGTCGACAGAAAAACCACTGTGGCGTAAGGCCGCCAAGGGCGCCCAAGCGCGATGTCGCGCGCGGCAGGGTCGGCACTTAGGCTGCAATGATCAAAAACATAGCCGCTGTCCTCATCGGGAGCAGCCTTGCTCTGTGCGGTAAAGATGACCGCTTGATTGGCGATGCCGTGCAACTCGCATCGCCGGAACCAGGCCTTAGCGTTGCCAAACACGAAATCGACATGCCCTTCGATGTAGCAGTTCGAGAAGTATTGGCGTGACATTGTGCCGTTCGGACCCTTGCCAGCAAACAGCGTGTCCTGGGCCCCGAGCAGGCGGACACGCGCAACGACGTCCTTGTCTCCGGTAAGAGACAGTGCAACCGCTTGCGAGGATGGATTGGCCGGATTGAGGGCGTAGTCGTTCTGTATAGTCAGATTCTCGAGCCGGAAGTCATCGCCAGCGGCACTCAACGTCGCCGAGCGGACGGTTCCTCCTACATTGATGGCGCCGTCGCCGTAAACAATGACGGTATCCTCCGGATTGCTACCAGTCCCTGAGAGATGAACGCCCGATCTGGAGATTTTGACCTTCTCACGATAGATACCCGGCGCGATCCGGACATCTCCGCCTTCCGGCGGTAATGCATCGATGGCTTGCTGCACGGAGTGATAGTCCGCATTTTCGGCATGCGACACCAACAGTGGCTTGGCGTACGCCGACGGGATGCAGAAACATCCGGCCAGAAGTACAGCGCGGCGAACGACAACCCTCATGTGATCTTGCATTCGTTGAGTTAGCAGCATCTTCGACGCAGTTGATAGGGCTTATCTCAGCGCGACAGCCGCCGCGCCAGCCAACACATTTTCACTCCAAATCAGACCCTGCACGTCACCTTCGCATTCCGAGGCTTGCAAGCCGTCGGACAATCGCAACGAAGTCGCGGCATGAGGCTCACTTTCATCAACAACCGGTAGTTTTGGACCACATGCAGAACTCGTCACCCGAACTCGGCGGTTGATGTCGTGCTTACCGTTTGCCGTCGCGGAATGCGCTGGAACATACCTCCGACCCGCGCAGCAGCGGTCCGGCAGCTCGCCGCGGCAGCGGCGGCGATACGTCGGAGTGATCTGCGGTGACTTTCGCATGCTCAACTTGCCAAGTCGCGGTCTTGGAAAATCGGACGTCTTCGAGTGTCACGTCAAGTGCATGCCCCTCGTCTAGGCCACGCATCAGCAACACACCAGTGTCACCATGCACATGACGGAGAACGATTTGCCGATAGACCGGAATCTTAGTGCCTTGAGCGTGCGGATCATACTTCGCGTCGAAAGACACCGGCCACCGGTTGCCCCGCAGGCACACGTACTCATAAGTCACACCTTCGACCAGACCGCCTCGACTAACGTCGCTCTTGATGCGCAGACCCGACGTCGTTCCATCCAACGTCAGATTACGCACCAATATGTCTCTGGCACCGGAATTCACCTCACTGCCGATCGACATCCCATGCCCCCAGCCAAAATAATTATCAATGATCGAGATATGGCTGCTTGGGCCATTGCCGCCGGCCTTGATCGCGACGTTGTCGTCCCCCGTACGGATTAGGCTGTGGGTGATGGTCACGTCCTGACTCGCGCCAAGGTCGATGCCATCAGTGTTGCGGGCATCCGCCGGCGAATCGATTGTAAGGCCCCAAAACGTGGCACCTTCGCCCCGGTTCATTGCGACATGAAAATTAGGAGCGTTGCGCAAGGTGACACCAGAGAACGTGATGCCCTGCGCATGATCGATCTGGATCAAGCGCGGGGCGTTCTGGTTGCCGCCCTCGGCTTGAGCGCGCCGGGCTAGCTGCCACCATGTTTCAGCACTGCCGGCAATCAATGCGCCGCCCTGACCATCGATGATGCCCTCTCCGTAGATGCCGCCGCCACGCGTCTTAGAGAAGCTGATGAATGGCCGGCAACCATCGCCCTTCTCCGCAATGCGCCCACATTGTCCGAGACCCTTGTCGTAAGCAGCAGGTTCTGGGATGGCGATCAGCTTCGCACCACGTCCGACCCATAAGGTCACGCCTGACTTCATCTCGAGTGGGCCCGACCGGTACTCGCCACTTCCTAAATACACGGCGGCTCCGGAAGGGCATTGATCGATGGCATCTTGCAACATGGCCGTATCTTGTTTCCCAGACGGCACGGGACGGTCGCACACTGTATGAGGTGCAACAGGTTCACTGATAACCCGGCGGTCTTGCGCGTTCGCGGCGGGGACGCCAAGCATGGAGGTGAGTAGGGACAATATGGCCCAGTTACGAAAACGCTTTGTCATCGACCTCTTCTTGCTTTGTCACGCGCATCTCTGCGCGTTGCTGTCTGTTAGGGAGCGCAGGCTCAAGCGAGCCGCCGCGCGCGCCACTGGCCCGCGCAAGATGACATTTATAAGACGCAACATCGGCCGGACCGGGCACCCGCGCAGTTGCATCTTGCATTTACGGAAGAACGTGGCGTTGTCGGATGGCTCATGGTCTAACCGCTTCGTCAACGGTCAGCCTGCTCACATCCATCAAGCGCGGCATCAGCCGTGATTCAGCTTTTTGCATATGTACTGCGTCATTACTCGCGCGATCCCTTGCATCTGCGTTCGGCCGATTCCTAGCCACAAGCACAGATAGGAGCGCCTGCAGTCCTCGACAGGCAGCTACCGTTCGGCTACGAAGGCCGTACCGTGTGTTGCTCGCTCAGCAAGCGATGGACTCGACATCGGCTCGCCGAAAGGCAACAAGAAACGAGCGCTAGGGGCTAGCGCATTCGCACAAGTTCGGGATCACTGCCGTGGTAGACGCCTCGGCGCCATCATCATCGAGCTGTCGCCGGCTTTAATTTCCGGCGAGCACTGCCCGCCTTCACCATCGCGAGAATGTAATCATGATCCGCGCGAGACACATTCTTCGGCGGTTTGCGGCCGAAGAGTTGGGCAAGGCCGGTGGGAACGGCCACGCGCGCTGCGTCCAATTGTTGCTCAAAGGCGTCTTGTTCAGGCAGGTTCGGCTGCTGATCGTCTAAAACGGCATCCTGTACCGAGAGCATTGGATATGTCGAAATTGTGCGAGTCCACAACAACCTATCGTCCAAGAGCAGTTTGATTAGTCGGTATACGGAAAAGCTTTCGAGAAGCTGACGAGGTTCCGGCCAGCACCTGACTTACATTCGCACCGGGAATGCTCTGCCTGAATGCCTCACGGACTAAGTGACTGCTGTTTGTCGACTTCCGCCGAACCACAATGTGCGGGACATAGTCAGCCAGTTCTCGTCACCATCCATGCAATTGCGGATCAGGCGATGTATCCGCAATCACGACGGCAAAGGCCGTCGCATACCTTGCGCGGAGGCTATAGCGGAGCGTCACGATGACGCGCGACCAGAAAGGTCTACCGGCATTTTGGACGCCTGGAAGACGGACAAACCGACCGGACCGGCCCTGAACAAATGTAGAGAGCTCTTAACATTCATCTAGGACATGTGCGTGAGCAGCAGCCGAGATAGGAAGCTCGGGTCAAAAACGCAGCTTACCTCCCTCATGTGGTGTTACTCCGCACCCATACGCCGGCCAACGCACCACAATCACCAAAACGCCCAGCGCATCGCATGGCCTCCACTTCGCCCGTTCGGACCGTAAAGCGATGCGTCTCAGTTTGTTGGTGGCGAAACCTGCCAGGGTAAACGTGCGTGGCTTTCAACGGTCCCATAATCGACTGAAAAACGCCACGGGACCCTCCTTGTCAATGGCATCATCGACGTTTCGCGATTCCGGCGATCGCGCTCTACACATTGGATTGGTTGCCGCAAGGTCGCGGTTGCGTTCATCAATCGACGGTGAAATTGCTCGACGCTCCAGCCTCCGCTCCAACTCCGCCAATCCTGCCTTACATTCGGCGATAACTGATCGGGCACAAAGCAGCTTGACTCTGAGCTCGTCCATTTGCCTGACTATTTTCTCTGGATCCCAATCGTCCTGCATCAGCTCACGACCATCTGCAAACGCCAATGCAAAGCCGGCGCTTAGCTCCCAGACTTCCGCTCGGCACCTCGCCGCTTCCAACGCTTGAGTCACGGCTTAAAACTGATGCAAACGATCGTCCCAAAGCATAACGTCCAACCTTCGTGGGTATCATATTGATGAGAAAGCCATTCGTCGCGAGTCCGTTGCAGGACCCGGGTTCTGGCTGCCAATGCAAAACGCGATCCGAACATAACCGCGCGTTCGCGATGCTAGCTGGCGGTTTGGGTAATGCATCAGGAGACCGGCCTTGATGAAGTCGGCACGGTTGATCTCAATACTCGGGTCGGGTGCTGCATCAGCATCGTGGTGAAAGTGGTGTCGTCAAAGATAGCAACTGGCGTGCCAATGCACTCGAGCATTTCTATAGAGAACACGACGTAGGCGTTCCCGCGCCATCTCGTTACTGGCGCCCTATTTGTTGCGCCTGAAACAATCGATGTTTTGAGCAAGACAGCGACAGTCTCGCAACCGCGAGGTCCGTAACAGCGCGACAGCACTCTGTGAAAAACAGAACATCTATGTGAGCAGCCCCCGAAACAAGACGCTCTAGCCAAAGACGCGGCGATACGTCCAGTATGTGGTGCTACCCTGCGCGCATCCCCTGGCCAACGCACCGCGCTCAACCAAAAAGCCGAGCCCTATCGACAGGGCCGCACCCAGTTGTCCGATTCGCCCGCCGGGTTCGCCCCCCCATGCGTCTCGAGATCTTCACCAACTCCGCAACGAAAGCTTCGCCGCTAACGTGCGCGGCAGCATCTTTCAGCAATCCCATGATCGACTCGAAAACGCCACACCGGCATCAACAGCATCGTCGACGCTGCGGGATTCTTGCGATCGCGCGTGACGTATTGAATTCGTTGCCACAGAGTTGCGCTGGCGTTCATCGATCGGCGATGAGACTGCTCGACGCTCAAGCCTCCGCTCCAGATCCGCCAATCCGGCCTTACATTCCTCGACAACCGATTGGGCGCGAAGCAGCTTGACCTTGAGCTCGTCCCGTTGCCTGAGTATTTTCTCAGGATCCCAATCGTGCTGCATCAGCTCATTGACCATCTGCAAAGCACCGATTTAAGGCCGCCGCTTAGCTTCACGAACACAGGCTCGGTATCTCGCAGATGCCCGGCGCTGAGCCACCGGCCAAAAGTGAAGCAAACAATCGCCCTGGGGTATAACGCATTTGCAGCGGTGTGCACCATCTTGTTGAGGACCGCCATTCGTCCCCAGCCCTTTACAACATGATCGGATTCGGCCCGGCAAACCGGAGCGCGCGATACGAAGATGGCAGAGTTCGTGACGTAGGTGCACGGTTTGAAAAGCGCATCAGGAGACCTCTGCTATCGATCAAGCGGGCAAGTTCATCTGAATACCTCGGCCGGATGGTGAACGAGCATCATAGTCGCAATTGGTTTCGTCACATCTTGAGGCAACCGGCATGCCAATTCCGGTTGAGTGTTTTTATGAAGAAACGATGTCGGTTTTCCCGCAGCACGTAGTTGCAGGCGGCACTATTGTCGCGATTGAAACAAACGACGTCTTGAACGAGACAGCCAAAGCCGTAACCACGACAGCCATAGCAGCGCTCACTATGGCATCGGTCGATATTGAGAGAAGATTTTGCGGACGTCGGCCAGAATGCTCTCACCATTTTGAGCGGTGCGTTGTTGTGTGAGAACATGCTATTGCTGGCCGTGGCGCGATGATGCGAACGCGAGCGCAGCGATAAGATCGTGTCAGCGAGGGCAAAGGGTTAGCTGAGCGCGCAATCCGGGGCAGCGTGTTCATGAGGAAGACAGCAGAAAGAAGCTCGCATCGCGGCCTCGTCGTTGGGGAAATGGGTAGCTCGCCGTCAACTCACCGGCGAACTCGCCGCAACTGCAACACTCGCCACCCCGATCCTTCACGCAGGTCGGACAGATCGCGATGATGGCGACGGATCTGGCCTGGATCGGCCATATCGGCACTTAGGCGCAGCGGCAGCAGCCCTTGCCGACATAATCTTGTCGATTGGCTTGACCTTCGCAGCCGGTGCGATCTCGGCGGTGGGTCCGCTCGCGGCCCAAGCATGTGAGGCGGTGGACGGAGCTCTGGTACGGCGATCGGTGCGCATGGGGCTACCGGCCGCCGATCATGGTTTTGCCGCAGCAGGGCGAGCAAATTGTGATTGTGCTCGGGGACGAACCAACCAACGCGCGGCTAGCTCAACAATATCTGTTCAGGCCGGCCTGGGGCATCTTGCCGGCATTGTGGTTCCTGGCGATCCGTAGTTTCATGCCAGCAGTCAACTGCCCAAGGCAGCCTTGTTGATCACGCTCGCCACCATCCGACCAACGCACTGCTGGCCTATCTGTTGATCACCCGCCAATTCGGCTTGCCGCAACTCGACTTGTTCGGAGCCGCCCTCGCGACCAGCCTCGTGAACAGTGCGACTTCCCTTGCGGGCTTTGGTTCGTCACACAACGTCGCCTGTTTCGCGACTACCAGGAGCTCCGATATCTGTGCGGTTCGATTGGCCGTTGATGCCGCAGCTCATCGTGATCGGGACGCCGGTTTCGATTGCCATTTTAACGGAATCGGGCCCTTTTCTGCGACGGCGCTTCTGATGGGTGGTAATCAGCACCACTGCCGTTGCAGGCCATGTGATTCCCTTGCAGGTCGCAACGGTTCTGTTCATGACTCCATTCTGCATCGGGATGGCGGTGAGCGTACCTGACGGACACGCACTCGGCCGCAGCGATCTGTCCGCCTTGGGCGAGCAGGTGCTACCGCCATGCTGCTCGGAATCCTGATCGCGGCGATTGCCACGATTGCGGTGGTCGGCACTCGGCTTGAAATCGCCAAGCTGTTCGTCGGCCAATCGTCTACCAACGCCAACGCCACGAGGCAGGAGCCGCCCTACTCATGGCCTTCGCTCTGAGGAACGCAGACGTTGTTCAACAAAGGCCGACGGAGATCGTCGACCTGGGAAGCTCATCGGGATCCACAGCGCGTTGATCCGCGCGCATTTTCTCATGAAGCTCTGGCAGGACTGGATCGAGTTCTTCCTGCTCGAGCGTCTTGGCTCCATCTTCCGCCATGTACGCTGCCAGAGCCGCGATACCGGAGTCCGGCGGACATCGAGCGGGTGCCGATTTTTTGAACGGCACTTGTCCCAAGCGCTCGGCAATTTCGACGCTCATGAGGTGAGGACCGATCGGTCGATCGACCGCGCGTTCGATGGTGCGGAAGATCCAAGTGCCGTCCGGATCGATGTCCGACCAATGAAAGATCGGCGTTTCTTCGGATACCAATCTTGCGATCGTCCGCAGCGCCTGCTGGGTGGCAAGCGAGGGGTATCCGCCGACATACATGGTCGTTCCTAATCGACCGGGATCCGCCTCGGCGATGTGCCGGTTGAAGCTTGCGAAGTTTTCGATTGTCAGAATGTAGGCCGGCGGCTCCCGGAAGCGGACGCGATCTGCTTCCTTGGGACTGATCCCGAGATAATGCGGAGAGATACCGGACAGGTCGGCTCCATCGAGGTCGATCTTGCCCGCGATCAGAAGCGGCGGGGCGAAGCGCTCCAGTCCGATCGCTCGCAGTGCCTCGCGCGGGCGGGCGCCAGGCGGAAAGTCCATTATGCCGCTCAAAAGCCGGACCACGGCACCCTCGATGCGCTCGAGTATCTTGCTGTGCCCCACCGTACGTCGCGAGAAAGTTTTGTAGTCGACGTCCAGATGCTTATTATCCAGGATCGCCTGGGCGAGAACGAATGCGTGGCGCAGCGTGTCGACGTCTGACGAACCGAATCCGTGCCATGTCTTACCCCGCGCCCACACCTCTGCGATTTGAGAGCCACTGTTCTTCAGGTACTCGTGCAGCGCCACTCCGGCTATAAGCCGCGCGGCGGCGTCCTCCGCGATGCGTGACGCCGGCGTGCGGTCAAGGTATGGGTATAAGATCTCCGCCGAGGCCAACCGCACGTGCGCCACTTGGTCCCGCTTCGCGCCGCGCCCCCAGCCAATGGACACCGCGCCGGCACTTTCGGCTTTCCTGATCTGGTTCAGAAAAGCGTCCGCCGCGACGACCGACGAGAAAGCGGCATAGTCGGGGTGGGCGATTGGGCTTGTGGCCCCGGCCTCGAAGCGATCGAGCAGGTCGTTCAGCAGGCCGATCGCGTCTGTGAAACGTCGCGCCATGACTACTCAGCGGCCAGACGGGTGGCGAGCTCGTCTTCGGACATCAGGTCGGGATCGATGGCCATCAGTTCGCGCTTGGCCTTCTCTTTAAGTTCCACCACTGTGGCCCTGGACTGTTCGCCGATGCGGTCCACCTCCACGATTGTGTCCATGTGCTCGAGCACGGCGACCCGCTTCTCGAACGGCGCCGCGATCACGAACTGCAGGCCGAGGTTTTTGTAAAAGCTCATCATCTGCCGCTGGTTCTTGCCGTCCATCTTGGAGAAGGCCTCGTCGAACATGGCCAAGGCGAAGCCGGCGGGCTTGCCGACACGACGCTCCGCGCTGCCGTAGACGGCGGCCAGCGAAGCGCCGATGGCGACGTAGATGGGCACCTGCTGTTCGGCGCCGGATCCGGTGCCGCGCCGCTGCTCCCAGCGGGTTGAACGGCCCGTAGCGACATCCTCCATGTGAATCTCGAAAGTGTAAAAGTTGCGGTAGTCCTCGAACTGGGTGAAGTCCTTATCGGGATCTTCGAGCAATGCCTCGAGCGCAAGGATCGTATCCTTGTGCGGGAAGTCATCGGGCACGTCGCCCCGGAACAGCATATCGAGGGCCTCCGGAGAGGTTTTGGCGATCTCGATGATCTTCAGGATGGGCTGGAATTCCACCATCTGAGTGCGGTGGAATGAATAACGCTCGTTGTGGAAGGGATGTGCGTAGAGGCTACGGTTTAACGATTGCAGCTCCCGCTCCATCTTGCCGATCCGGGCCGTGAGCGCGTTGATGAACTCGCCGCGCAGCAGGGTGGAGGCCTTTTCCGCCGCTTCCCGCGCCTGCCGTTCGTACTGGCGCAGCTCGTTGGATTCGATGTCCGAGATGAGCTGTTCCATCCAGGGCTTCACCTCCCGCAACGGCTCGCTCTCCGCGCCGACTTGCGAGCTCATCCCGAACTGGTCGAAGTAATCGTAAAGGAGCTCGCGGACCCGTCGCTCGATGCGGAGGCGTTCGGCGTCCGAGGCGTCCGCATCCTTCAGCGCTCTGTCGGCGATGGCGCGGTGTTTCTCCGCGAAGCCCTTCTGGGCCGCGGCATTGAGGCGCTCGCGGTACACGATCCTGCCCTTCGCGGCGGAGTAGAGCGGGAAGGTCTTGCGATAGATCGACCGGGCGACCCGCAGGTTAAGCTCGGAGCCGGGTACGTTTTCGCCCTCTCCGAGCCTCCTTTCTGCCGATCTGACCTCACCGTCATGCTCGCCGAACGCCTTCTGCTGGATCTTTCGCTCGTCGAGCCTCTTCTCCTTCAGCTTCTGCTGCGCTCGTTTTTTCTCGCGAAGTCCGCCGTCGCCCGCCCCGTCCAGCGCTTCGAGCCTCGCCTGGGCTTCGGCGATCTCGGTCTGCGCGGCCGCGAAGGCAGCGGCGCAGGCCTTCAGATCGTCACGTCCCTCGCAGATGTTCTTCAGAGCGGCAAAGGCCTGCTCTGCCGCCTGGGCCTCCTTGCTCTTTTCAGTGTGGAGCAGATCCAGTTCCTCGGCCTGATCCTGCAGGGAGCGCAGGGCGTTCGCCTGGGCCGCCTTTCCAATCTTGTGCTGCGAGGCTTCGATCCAGCGATGGGTCCTTACGAGGCCGTCGTCGTAGAGGCCGTCCTTCATGATAGCCCGGCCGGGCCTGTTGAACTGATCGAGCGTGTCCGCGAGGCGGACTGTGCCGTAGCGGCGCATGATGAAGGCCATCGCGTCCGGATCCTGGCTCCGGAAGATCGAGGGGAAAGTACCGCGCTCCGGCTTGGCCCTGAACTGCTCGAGCTTGTTTAGGCTCACGAGCGATGCATGGCGAAACTCGCGGCGACCTTCCTTGAAGATTGACGTGGCAGCGCTGATATCCGCTCTGTCCACGAACACGGCTTCCCGGTCGCGGCCGAGGAGCGCCTCGGCGGCTCCTACCCATTCGGGTTCGGCGACCTCGATGATGTCGCAGAGCACGCGCGGGGCCATTCCGCTCTGCCGCAGAATGCGGCAGAGGAGTTCAGTGTCGTGGCCGAGATAGGCCCTGGCCCCTCCGGCGGTGTGCTGTCGGATCCGTTCGAGCACCTCGTCACGGCGGCCTCGGAGGCCGGAAAGCTCCGCGATGATCCTTTGACGCGCTTCGTCGATCTTCGGCAGCCATTGCGCGCCGCTTGCCGCGAAGGACTTCTCGGCCGCGGAGAGCTCGTCGGAGACATGCCCGATGTCGACCCCGGCGGTGGCGGTCAGAAGGCTCTCAAGCGCAGGAACGAAGTCCTCGAAACCGTCCGCGCACATCGCGCGGAGCGGCTCCAGGCGACGGATGTTCTCCATACGAGCCTTGAAGTCCGCGGAGGCGCGGTGCGCCGCCTGCCCGGCAACATCGGCGGTCTGCTGCAGGGACTTTCTGCCGCTCTTGGCATCGTGCTCGGCGATCGCGGCCGTAAGGCGTTCGATCTCGTTATCGATGGCCTTGACGTCGTCGTCGATGAATTCGAGTTCTTTTGCTGCCGCGTCCCGGCGCGCCATCTCGGTACGCCGCTTGGTCTTGAAGTCCAGGTTTGTCGCGCGCGCCGCGAGCCAAGTCGCGCGTTTTGCGATCCACTCCTCCCTGAACTTGGTCTCGAGCGCTTCTTCAAGGGTGCCGAGGACGACGCGAAGCGCCCTCAGGGCTTCGAGCCTGAGGCGCATCTTTCTGATGGTTTCGCTGATATTGCGGTATGTCTGGATCGACTCGCGCAGCTCCTTGATGCCGATCGGACTGTCCTCGAGGATGTAGTTCCGCACGAACTGTGTGGCCGTCTGGTTGTGGTCGAGCGTCATCGCGTTGACGATCGATTTCTGCAGGGCGCTGGCGTTCTGCTCGCCATAGGGCGAATGCGGCAGAAGATGGCGCATGTATTCGCGGACGTAGTCGCTCGCCCGGTCGCGATGATTGACGAAGTTGCCTTCGCCGACCGCAGCGACGATCCGGGCGCGCACGTCCTCCCACTGGGCCGGGAATTGCGACTTTCCTCGCTGCTCGATGAAGTCCTTGGAGCGCAGAACGGTCCCGACGGCGACGAACAGTGCCAGCACGGTTTCCCTGCTGTCGGACTTGCGCGCCTCAAGCGCCATGCCGATCGTGACCGGCGGTCGATCGCCTTCCTTGTCTTCGAACCCTAGCGCCACGTAGGTGCGCGCCTCGTCACGCCGGCGCTGGTCTTCGCCGAGCGTCCCAAGGCAGTAATCGACGACGCTGCGCTTCGAGCCGCTGCGCGATTTTCCGCTGTCGCCGGCGACGGCGTTCAGGCGCAGGAACCGCCGGCTCGCGCCGGTGAGAACGACCTGTGCCATGTCGAGTATTGTCGATTTGCCGGACCGGTTCTCGCCCAGGACCCCGACGTGTCCTGTCACGTCGATGTCGGCGACGTCGAACAGGTGCCAGTTCACCATCGTCAGGTGGCGTAGCTCCATCATGCCTCGTCTCCTGCGGGCTGCGGAAACCGCGCCTCCTCGCTACGGACGTAGCGCTCAAGCCGTTGGAGGGCATCGCCGCCACTGATCAGCTTGACCATCGGGCGGATCCTGATCTCGCAGTCCTGCTGCTCGTCGTCAAAATCACCGATCTCGACCAAACTGCGTTGGGCGGCCTCGCGCAGGATGTCCCGGAAGCGGGCGGGCGAGATCGCGCCTCCGCCGCCGTGCTGCGCCATCTCGCGGTAGCGATCGAACAGATCGTTCAAAGTGGCCACTACGACGGCCCGGTCCTCGACCGCTCCGACGTTCACCTCTTGTTGCCAGTGTGCCGCCAGCACCAACACAACAATGGTTTCGTCGAGCTTCATTCGAGGCAGCGGCACGTCCTCGTCCATGGCGACGATGCCGGCCCACTGCGCTTCCGGATCGCGATGGACGCGATATCCGCAACTATCGAAGAAGCCGTCGATCAGGTCGCGGAAGCGGCCGTCCATGATCGTGTTGTAGACTGTCCCAGTGCGGGGATCTCCCGCGAACACGAACTGCCGCCGTAGCAGGAAGTGCAGCGCTTTGCGGAGGTCGGCTGCCTTTTCCGCGCCGAAGGAGCGCTCGACGTTTTCGAACTCACTGAGCACGGGCTGCCTCCGCTTTCCGGAAGTCGCCGGCTCGCCTGACCACGAAGTTCGCACATCGAAGCCATTCGCTGTCGTGGGGCGGCGTGTCTGGGCGCGGCTCCAGATCGAACCCGGCCGCGACCTGCGCCGGAACTTCGCCCGTCAACGCATATCGGCGGGCGCAATCGAAGGCGAGAAAGTCGTCCACGGTATCGATTTCCATGAAGCGGGCTTCCCTGGTCGCGAATGGCGGCACCTGGCCTTCGAGGAATCGTCTGACATCCTCGGGGCGGGGCGCGATGCGAGCGATGTACTCGAGGCGGAGTTTCTTCCGCAGTTCGTACAGCGGGTCCGATGGCGGCTCGGCGAGCTCCCTTGCTTCGACGGGACGGCGGGGCTGCCTGGCCGGCGCCTGATGGTGCTCGGACCAGGGGGACCGCAGCGGCTCGATGCTCCATTCGATAGTCGCCTTGTGGTGTCTGCCGTCCCGCATTAGGGCGTCCAGGCGCCGCACCAGGTCGCCGGCGCGGCTGACGAGTCCCTGCCCGCCCCGCTCGGCGTACTTAATGGTGTTGCGGACCCGGGCTTCGAGCTGCCTGCGGAAGGCCTCGATCCTATCGAACATCTCCCCGATCTGTTCAAAGATGCTTTCGATGGCCAGCAGGTCGTCGGCCGCGGCCATTCGACCGTCCTCGATATCGGCTGCCATGCTGGAAGCTGTGTACTCCTCGGCGAGGACCTGCATGGTTTCCGGGGTGTAGGAGATCCTCCGCGCGAGATCGACGATAGCGTCGCGAAAGCGGTACGGATGGTTGACGGTGAGGATGGACTCGAAATCCTTCAGCAGGAGCTGGTCGACAAACTCCTCGAAAAAGGCTTCCAGCCGGGTAGCTACTGTTTTCGACTCCATGACCGTCCGCCGGATCCGCTTCAGGTCGGCCAGAATGGCCCGCAGGCTCTTCGTGAACTGGTCGGCCTGATTGCGCGCCTCGCGGACGGCGAGCGCGGCTTCGCGCTGCTTGCGGTCGGTGATCTCGGGCCTCAGTTTTTCGACGGCCTCCAGGTTGAGGCGGATTTGCACGATCAAGCCGCCGAATCGCTGCGAGAGATCCTTGTTGAGGCTCGCGAGCCGCTGGATCACGAGCAGCGGTCCCATAGCCATGTCAACGGTAACGCGAAGCCCGTATTCCTCCTCTTCAAGCCACCCCCAGGCGAGCAGCCGGGCGTACAATTGTCGGGCAAGACCGAGCGCCTTGTCGCCCTTCTCGGAAGCGAGCGCGACGTCGGCCTTCCGGATCCGGCGGCGTCCCGCGGAGATCATTTCTGGCAGGCTGCCGAAATCATCGCCTTCATTCCAGAGGCCGGGATTAGCGCGCATGACGTCATAGATGGCATGGACGACCTGCTGGGGGGTCGGAAAGGACGGCGCGCCTGAAAAGAAGCGTTCGTGGAGGTCGAGCAGACAGGCCGCGTACAGGTGCTTGTGATCGCGCGAGAAGGCCAAAAACGCGTCGTCATGCAAATGGCGGAACAAGGACAATCGCTATCACTCCTTGAATCGGCATCATCCAAAAAGGGATGCAGCTTGCCGTCCCGACACTCAGAATCTGCCTTGGGAGATACCCCAGTCGAGATGTATCGCAATTCTGCTGCAACTGGAAGGATATGTTCACTGTATGTTCGTGTATAGCTTGGCAAAGAGCTGTTGTCGAGCTTTAGCTCTCGCCATCACCAGTGCGAGATCGGGCGTCTTGGTCTCCAGGTTCGTCCTCAAGGGCTCGTCGATCGCGTTCCGCAGCGCCTCGACAAGAAGCAAAAGAACGTGCTGCGCCACGACATCAAGGTCAAAGGCGAACGTAACGCCGAAAGCACCATGGACTTCCTGCATGACGTCGGCAGCCGCGTCATCGGCCGGCTGAGATTTCAACGGACGGCTTCCATCCCTACGGCGGAGCGATCCGCAATGCCTTCGGCCCGAACCCCTCTCATGGCGTGATCGTAAAGACCTACTCGGTAATGCATCTGGTGAAGGAGCGCAGGGCCGCTCTCGCCCGCCGCCGAAGTAGCGGTAAGCCGTGACGTAGTATCTGGCGATGCCGATCAGTACGTTTCAGCCAGCTATGTTGAGCGTCAGAACCTTTCGCTGCGCATGGCTTCGCGCTGGTTCACCCGCCTCACCAACGGCTTTAGCAAGAAGCTGGACAAACACGTTGCGTGCGGTCGCGCTGTACGTCGCGCACTACAATCTGTGCCGCGTCCATGAGGCCTTGCGCACGACGCCAGCTAATGCGCTAGGCGTGGCTGACAAGGCGTGGAGAGTTGCTCAGCTTGTTTGACGCCGCACTCTCCGTGGCGCCTGCACTGCCCACTCAGACGCCGCCAGATCGTCGCCGGAAGTTCACGGTAATTCAGGAAGGGAGGCGGGGTCAGTCATAATTACTCATTAAAAACCCTTGCTGAATCAATGATTCTGATACTCTGCCATCCAAGGAGATTCGGATGGCAGACCCAACTTACAATTTGAACGGCGGCTTTAAGCCGACAATGAAAAGGTTCGCTGATCTCAGCGGGCCTGATTTTTTCCCCACCCCACCGTGGGCAACGTTTGCTCTGATCGACAATGAAAAATTCACCGGCGAGATTTGGGAAAGCGCGTGTGGTGATGGGACGATGTCCCGGGTGCTAGAGCAGACCGGGCAGCCCGTTCGCAGTTCTGATTTATACGATCGCGGCTATGGCGAGATCGGCTTTGACTTTCTTGAGCCGAAATGGTCAGCCGACAACATCGTAACCAATCCGCCTTACAACTGCGCTGAGGGCTTTGTCGCTAGCGGCGTCAAGCATTCGAACCGCAAGTTCGCACTGCTGTTGCGGCTTGCCTTCTTAGAGGGCGCGAACCGCGCTAATACGATCTTCGCAAAGATACCACCCGCTCGGGTCTGGGTTTTCAGTGAACGTATTACTTTCTATCCTAGCGGCGTGGAGCCCAAGGGCAGCGGAACGACGGCTTATGCATGGTTTGTTTGGGATAAAGAAGCGCCGGGCAGAACCGAACTGAAATGGTTCAAACCCGGTTATAAGGCGAAGTTCTCCTAACTAGGCTGCAACCTCGCACCCCGGCAGCGCCAAGCCGCCGGGGATGGCGACAAGCTTGCCTTCGTAGATGGCGTTTCCGGGCGACGCTTTATGCGAGGCGATGTTGCGCACCTGCTGCTCCCATAACGCCTCGCCTGGCCGGGTCGGGGATGGCGCTAGGTCTTCGGCTGAAAGCGTTAGATAATTCGGAATTTCTTCAATCAACTCTCTAATGGTCGCACGACCTGTAGCTCGATCGGTAAGAACTTTGATGGCCGCTTCGGCAACTTCAGCTTCGGTAACTCGGGACATATTCCCCTACCTCCATTCTGGTGGAGTCCAGAGATAGGTTCGCGCAATGGTAGTTGGAGTCAGTATAACTACGGTGTGTAATTTCAGTGGCCTACTTTGAAATCCCGAGTGGCCCATTTCGGCCAGTACCCCAGCCCTCGCGTGCCATGAGCCTTGAGCACGATGTGCAGCCATGTTTCAGGCGGTGAGGCAGGCAGGCTCGGTGCTAGGGCGATGGGGCTGCTGCGCCTTCCGGCGCTGGATCCGCTTGCTTCAGGCGCTCTAGGTAGCCGCGCGCGCGCGAAATCACCGCTTAGACCACCGTTTCCAGGATGGGATCGCCGCCGGCAGGCAAGGCTTCGATCTCGGCTTTTGCCGCCATTGCATGGTGCGTCACGGCCTGAGCAATCTCGGAGACGCGCCGGATCGTCTGCGTTGGAGAGAGTTTGCAGTCGATGGCGAAGCGCTCCCAGTGGTTGCGTCCGAGCTGGTCAGCCTGCTTCTGCTCGCCGATCTTCTGCGCCATGTTGCGGGTGATCTGTACGCATACGATGAAGACCGCCAGATTGACGCATGCGCGCGGGCAGAGCGAGCTCTATGATCGGTTGGGTGAAGGTCAAGCGGCCTGCTGACTGGCGGGCTTGTCGGTTTGGTGCAGGAGCTTCCATTCCCAAGGCAGCAGTTCGTGCAGGCGCGAGCTAGGGAGATCGGCGATACGGGCGAGGACATCGGCGAGCCAGGCCTTAGGATCAACGTCGTTGAGGCGGCAGGTTGTGATCATCGTCAGCATGATGGCGGCACGGTCCGCGCCACGCTGGCTGCCAGCGAAGGTCCAGTTGCGCCGACCCAAGGCGATACCTCTCAATGCGCGTTCAGCGCAATTGTTGGTCAAGCAGATCCTGCCGTCGTGGAGGAAGCGGGCAAAGTCGTCCCAGCGCCTGAGCATGTAATTCATGGGCTTCAGGACCTCGGAGGAGCTCGACAGGGTCTCTCGCTCGCGGAGCAGCCAGTCGTGCATGTCGTCGAGAAGCGGCTTGCTCTGTTCTTGGCGCACGGCGCGTCGGTCGTCGGCACTGCGGCCATTGATGGCGCGCTCGATCTCGAACAGAGCGTCTAGACGCCTGACCGCCTCCAGCGCGATCGGGGAGATCGGTTTGCCTTTCTGTCCGTCGCGGGCAGTTTTCTCGATGTCAGCCAGCTCGAAGAAGCCCCGCCGCGCATGCGCCAGGCAAAATGCGGGCGTGATCGGCACCGCTTTCCTTTGCGGGTCGAACAACGGCTCGAAGCCGCTATAGCAATCCGCCTGCAGGATACCGCTGAAGGTGGCCAGATGCTTCTGGGGGTGCGCGCCGCGACGGTCACCCGAAGCGTAATAAACCGCCGCCGGCGGTGCAGGCCCGGCGAACGGCTGATCATCCCGCACATACGTCCAGATCCGCCCAGTCGTGCATTTGCCCTTCGCCAGGATGCGGATGGTGGTGTCGTCGCCATGCAGGCGCTCGGCCGTGAGCACATGGTGCTCGATCAGCCGGAACAGCGGCATGACGGCGAAGGTCCCGTGGCCGACCTGGTCGGCCAACGTCGACAGCGGCAAATCGATCCTTTCAGCCCTGAAGCGCACGCTCTGGCGGTTGAGCGGGATATGCATGCCGAACTTGTCGAACAGGATCGTCGCCAGCAATTGCGGGCCGATGAAGCCGCGCGGCGTGGCATGGAACGGCGCGGGCGGCTGACTGATCTTCTCGCAATCGCGGCAGGTGAACTTCTCGCGTACCGTCTCGATGACCTTGAAGCGGCGGGGAATCTCCTCCAGGGTCTTGGTCACATCCTCGCCGACCTTCGCCAGCCGCGATCCACCGCAGCAGGCGCAGGTCGTTGGAGCTTCAACGACGACGCGCTCGTGTTCGATATCGTCCGGCCAAGGCTTGCGAACCGGCCGCTTACGCGTGAACGGACGGACGTTCTGCGTCTTCGCTGCCGCCACCTGCGCGGCGAGCTCATCCTCACTCGCCGTAGTGACGAGTTCCTCGAGCTCCAACTCCAACTGCTCGAGCAGCCGTGCCGAGCGCTCGGATCGCTGCCCGTGCAGTTCGCGTTTGAGTTTCTCAATCCGCAGCTCAAGATGCGCGATGAGCGCCTCATTGTCCGACAGCTCCGCCCGCGCACTGGCGGCATCCGCGACGGCGACATCGCGCTCGACCTGCAAGGCCTCACGCTCGGCCAGCAGCGCAAGGTAGGCGCTCGCAAGGTCCGATGGAAGATCGTCCGGCTTCGATATCATGAAGCCATTGAATCAGATCAGGCCGCAAACTCAAACCCAAAACACCTATCCGACCCGCGTCGGACGCTGGGTTTCTTGCGGGTTGCGCCAATCAATTCCGGACAACAGATAGCTCATCTGCGCAGGCGAGATCGTCACAGCTTCACCCGCAACGGATGGCCATATAAACTTTCCTCTCTCCAGTCTCTTGGTGAACAGGCAGGCCCCCTGGCCATCGTGCCAGATCACCTTCACAAGATCGCTGCGGCGCCCCCGGAAGACGAACAAATGACCGCTGAGCGGGTCCTTGCGCAGCACCTCCTGCACCTGAAGTGCCAACGACGGAAAGCCTCGGCGCATGTCCGTGTAGCCTGTCGCGAGCCACACTCGCGCGCTCGTCGGAATCGGGATCATCGGCGGGCCAAAGCATCGAGAACCCGACGTAGCGCGTCTCCATCAACTTCGCCATCGACCCGGATGCGATGCCCGCTACCAAGATCGATCTCGATGATGCCATGGCTCTTGCGTCGCCGCGCCGTCGTCGTCAACGGCGCTTCGGCCACCTCCTGCGGTGACGCAGACGGCCCAATCTCGACCGGAACAAACGGAGCTATGCTCGCTTCGCCGTGCCTGCAAAGCTCCTTGCGCCACCTGAACAGCTGGCTCACATGAAGTCCGGCCAGGCGAGCTACCTCGGAAACGCTGGCGCCGGGCGCGAGCGACGCCGCAACAAGCCGCTCCTTCTCGTCTTGCGACCACCGGCGCCGCCGCTCGACCGATGTGATCACCTCCGCCCTCGAAATCGTCATAGCGCTTCTCCTAGGATTACCCCTAGGACCTGCAGCCATCGCGCCCGTCAAACAAGGCGGCCCTCAATGGAGGGATACGGTGATCTTCGGATATGGCGCCGCGCAGACGATGTCGTAGCCTGGCGCCATGGCGGCGCCGCGCGCCGATAGCATCAGCGAGTAATTTTTGGCGTGTGAATCCGCGTTCCACACCATCGGATTGAAGATGGCAAGATTGACGAAGCGGGCGGTCTGCTGTGCTGTCATATGGCGCTGGGGCACGCCGAGCATGTCGGCCAATGATGGTCCTTTTAGGCCTCTATCGTTGTTCTGGTACTTGGCAGCTGGCGGTCGGCCCAGGGCTTGGCAGAAGTCCTCCTGATGCAGCCGCCGCCACCTCTTGCCCTCATGACGGCGGTCATAGCGCTCAACCAGCAGGTAGCTACGTTCGCCTGCCGTCCCGGTCGTCACCTTCGGCGTCGGGATTCCGATCATGCGCGCGAGTGTCAGGCAGAATGCCTCGTTCTGGACGGCGCCAGGCAAGCGCTCGCCATCGGGCTTGATGATGTGGGTCGATGGCGCGCCGTCGATCGGTATGTACAGGGTGTCGCCCTCCAGAGCGACGGCGAGCTTCGTCTGCACACCGGCAAGCGACATCGACACGCCATCCTCGCCGACGAGGAAGGGCTTGTGGGGTAGCTCATTGAGAATGCGCTCGAGCGAGGCCTTGTCGGGGATCTCTCGCCATTTGCCGGCGATCAGCCCGGTGCCAGGTTGTCCGACGGAGAGCGCGCCGGCGGTGTCGCGGCCCATCTCGGCAAGAAGACCGATGACATCGGCCGGCGACTTGCCGAGCATATGACCTACGGTCCCGAGAGTTGGGTTCTCCGGCAGCAGATTTGCCGCCCATGGCAGAATTGCCGAGGCATCGTGCGACGCCCGCGAGAGCGGCATGGTGAGCGACACAGGGAAGGCACCGGTCAGCCCGCGCCAGGATTCGGCATAGGTGAAGCCTGACGCTTCATCGGCGGCCATGATCCAGCCGACCTCTCGCGTCTCAAAGTAGACCGGAAGACGGTCCATGAGGGTCCTCCTCGTCGCTGTCGGGAATGTCCGGTGTCTCGGAAGTGTTGGCCCGGCGGGCTTGGGCATCCTTGAGAACATCCTCGATGCGCAGTCCGAGCACGTTTGCCACGTGCAGGCTTCGCCCGAGCTGACAGGTGCTTTTTCCGGCCTCGAGGTCGACGATGAAGCGCTTTCCTGTCCCGCTCACCATGGCCAGCTCGTCCTGCCGGAGGCCCTGGCGTTTGCGTTCTTCCTGGATGATGCGACCGAATGCTGCAGCAAACTCGGCCGCTTGGCGCGCGACACCCGTCTCGCCAGGAGCCTCATTTTCGCCTGAGAGGGGAGCGCTCTTTGGAGGCGTGTTCATAGCTTTCTCGTCCTAAAGTTACCGAGCGGGAACTTTCAGTGTGTTATTAAATCGAAGGGCTAAAAGTTACCGATCGGGAACTTTACTCAAAAAGCGAGCCTGAGCGATCCAGAAAGTTCCCGATCGGGAAACCTGCTCCCAATATTAACTGGGTTATTAGAGAGATCGACACGATCGGCAGGGAAATCGCCCTCATCCCCGTCGAGCGAAGCAGGTCCTTAGCGTCCGTTCGCCGGCGAGCGGCGCTGCGGCCTCAGCACGATTCCGGCGATCCTGTGCGGCTCGCGAACCGGCAGCGGATGGCGATATAGGGGACGATCTCGCTGCGGCGAAACCGTGTCAAAACATGAGGCGCTAGGTGATCGGGCGTGCCCCTGATTGCCAGCTGAACCAGATCGCGGAGCCTTCCTCCTTGTCCGCGCGCGAGTTCAACTCTGCACTGACGACGAGCAGCACCGACAGCGCAGTTGCGGCCAACAACTCCTTCCACTGATAGTCCGCTTGGGCCTTGAGGCCGGCATAGCAATCAGACGCCTTGAAGTCGAAGCAGCAAACGGACTATGTTAGACAAATTCCGTTTTTGTTCGACAAACGGGTAAAGTTCTATGGCAAAAAGATCGGCTAGCAAGCCCACGCCCCGCCGGGCCAAACGGAGAAGAGCTGCATCCAAGGGTGGCTCGGTACTGATAAAAAGCTTTAAGCGTGAATTAGCGACCAGCGGGCTTGTCGGGAGCAAGGCACGATTTGAAGCGGTCATGCTGGCGGCGGAACGATCTGGCCTTTTGAGTGAAAAAGGCAGCCGCATCGGTGGCCGGGTGAGTCCTGCCTTGGTCCGGCAGGCCAAGCACCAGACGGGCATCGAGGCGGATACGGAGTTGATCGAGTTTGCGTTGGCGACGGTCGCACTCGAGGACAACTTCGCAGAAGCGTTCAAGAAGTCTCGGGGCAAGGTCGACCCAGCGTTAAAGCTCGGTTTCTAACGTGGCGGAATTCGACTTTGACGCGGCGCGACGTTGGGCGCGGTTCGATCCGGGAAACACGCTGGCACGGCGCAGCGACGATGAACTTCCGTTCGTCAGCGTCGGCCTGACCGCCGGACAGGGGCTACTGCTCGATACCTGCGTCTATATTGATCAAATGCAAGATCGTTCGCCTCCGATCCTGGACGACCTGATCACGCAGCGACAAGTCAATCATTCGACTGTCGCGATCCAGGAATTGATGCACACGGTCGGCGCGCTCAATCCTTCCGACGCGCGAACCGCTTCTGTCGTCGATGTGATCGGGAAGCAGATCAAGGCGATGCCGCCGCATCGGATCTTTGCGCCGGACATAGACGTGTTGGGACGAGCCGCGCTGCTATCAGGGATCCTCTGCCGCCTCCAGGGATATGAAAGGGACGGCAAGTTGCGCGCGCTTCAGGATTGCGTGCTGTTCCTGCAGGGGCAAAAGCTCGGCCTGCTCGTCCTGACTGCGAATGTCGGCGACTATGATATTCTACTCCAGCTGATACCAGCCGCACGCGTGCTGTTCTATCGTTCGAAATGATCTCCATTAATGATTGAGAAAGATTTTGACGACCTTCGCTTTCCGACACCTCCAAGCTTTGGTTGACCGAGGGTTCAGAATGAACTTTCCGAATCAGTGGTGTCCCTGGCTGGACCGGCCCGTCGTTGACGATTTTGCATGCACGGCTGCGCCAGCCGCGATCGAGGCGCACAGAACCCTCCGGCAATTTGGGGTAGCAGCACCGCGGTCTCGAACGGGTTCGAACAGCCTGTTGTGTTCAGCCGGATAGGAATTCACCAAAGATCTCTGTGCGCTAATAGGCGAGGCCTGCGAGCTCGAAGCGATGACCATAGACGAGAAGGCTGGTCTCCTGAGGGTCGCATCTACACGCTCAGTCCAGCGAGAAGCTGTCACCATCATTCGACCTTAAAGCATCTTGAGGTCTACAGCTCGCCGCGCCGCGGTCGCGTTCTTCTTCAGCTACTCGACGCCATTCTCCGTCTTCCCCTTCGTGCGCGCCCGCTGCCGTGCGCAGGTGCAAGACGGAAGGCCCCAGTGCTTCGCGAAGCGATGAGCTCGTCTTAAATTGAACCGACCGGCTCACCACGTCGTCGCGCACCACGAGCGGGCGTAGATTGTCCATCAGCACTTCCTCCGGTACGCCGCCGAATGTCCGCAACGCTACCGGCCAGTGGTCTGAACTGCTTGAGGACAATAGTAGCGCCCCAGGGGCAAGACCAGATGCAACAATTGGCCGTTTTTCTTTCAGCCAGGGGCGAAGCCCGTCAGCTTCTCGCAAAAAGTTGCCGGAGTAGCGGTGCCGTCCTGGTCTACGTTCGAGTGCAGACAGGAATTGCCGCCCGTCTTGGGTATTTCCCAGCCAAGAGCATCGCGAAACACAAAGTCCGCCGAGATCCGCCCGTGTTCTGCCAATGGTTTCATGCGCTCGAGGCATGCGCGACGTGCACTTCCCGGCGTGTTCACGAGCGTACGGCTTGAGAGCGTTGTGGCAGCTGGCCGAAATGTTGCCACACCGGCACTACGATCTTGCTGGGAACACCTGTAACTCTGGCTACAGCGATTGGTCAACTGGCTTCAGGCGATCGAGGCTCTCAAGCGGTTTGCGAGACAGCCCCATGCCTAGAAGAGACGGTCGAAAGGCCGAACGCCCGGCGCGCCGTGACAAGGCATCGCCGGACAGGTGCGAGAACACGCTTTGCAGAGAGGAGTTTCCGGAGTGGGTCAGATCAGCCAACCCGCAGATCCTCGGCTGACATCTTACCCGAACGCCCGGCCTTGAGCTGATAACTTACCCGGGCCCCCTCTTCGAGGGTGGTGTAACCGGCCTTTTCCACGGCACTGATGTGCACGAAGACATCGGGACTTCCGTCCTCAGGCCTGATGAACCCATAACCTTTGGTCGAGTTGAACCACTTCACAATACCCATTGCCACGGCGGCATCTCCATAGTGAACCGTTGTGATCTAGCGAAGAGTCTTCCGGCCATCAAGACGGTCGGTAAGAGAATCCAGCGTCACTGCGCAGGTCACGTGCTCTTTTTCTTATCGCGTGGTCTAGCTGCAGCCGCATCGTGCAAGCGACAACAATCCTGACGTCGACGACACTTCGCCTCAAAGTTTTTGCCCAGATGACGTTTTGACCTTCGCTTCACTCGCCGCGCGCGACCGGTTACAAAACAGCTGCGGAGCCTCGAACATGTCGCGCTCATCCAGAGGCCGGCGGCACAAACAATGCGGACGACTCCCACTATGGGAGCAAACGAAATTGCAGCTTGAATGTTTGACCAGGATGGTAGGAGCGTGCGTCGTTAACAGGCTCCGTACTTGTCGTCCCCACGACCCGGAGAATGCATATGAGCTCAACATTGCGCGCCGATTCGTGGTCGCGTTGCGCGCCTCGAATCCTCCTCAACGCAGACATCAAGCCGACCACACCGGAGGTATCCTCCTCAGCGTATGAACAGGGGCATGTCATGGAAGCGGATCGTATCAGACGGTACGATATGGACAGGCATCATAGGGCTGCTGGCGTGGTCCGCGCGCAGCGTGATCAGCAGCCAGTCGACTGGCTAAGGGTGGTATGCACGGCGACCCTCCGCAAAGGAAGTCACGAGCGCCCTGTTGTTCAATAGCCTGAAGCAGGATTATCAATCCACGCATGCCTGCATTGAAGCTACCTGACATGCTTTCTCAAGCTCGTTCTCGGCGCGAGCCCAAACCACTGCGGCTGCCGCTTTGATCTCCTCGAGCCAAAGGAATGGGTCACCAGTTAGCACTGCATCCGTTCGCTCCTGTGAAAGCGCCTGGAGGTGAAGCAGCCAATCGAAAGCAGCGCGGTGTGGAGGAGGGATGTCTTCTTGCTCCGGCTGAGGTCACGCGGCCAGGCTTGCGGGCCCTGGCGCGTCAAGCAGAAGCGGTAGAAAGCACGCAAGCGCATGACATTGCGCAGCTGGGCTATGTCGCGGGTCGTTCAACGCAAGCTGCGTGCCGGCTAAAGAGTCGCAAGTTACAGCCATTCGGGGCTGCACGACCATGTTCGGTTACCGACATTGGGTTGCCAAGCGAACCTCACAGCGTGTCGGAGGCCGCCTGCCAGATAGCGCCAACGTTTTTGATCTTCACTGGCAAAGACCCGGACGCGGCGATGCTACTTTTCTTCGCATATGAGGTTGCTCCTTCTGGCTGGCGTCATGGGGCAGACTTGTCGACGGGTATCATCACGACAAAGAGCAGCGCATCGCCTAGAGGATTGCGCTTGAGACGAGGAGAGTAAAACAATGCCCAACAAACGGCCTATGTCGCAACACGCCTTGGGAGTAAGCAAACAATCAACAAAGGAACAAGCATCAGGTCTAGTTATTCTGCGCAACAAATTGGCGAAGTGAAGCTGGACATCAGCAGCAATTGAGGAGCTATGGTCCAGCTTAAACGATCCTGATCCGCCTGGTTTGGAACGGCGCACGAGCCGTGGTCTCATCGACGTGATCAGTCAACGTACAGAGTTGACGACGTGACTTCGTCTGTTTCGCAAGGAAAAAGCTCGCCAGATTCGGCAGCGCTTGCAGTCAACGAGCCGGAGCACCGCGCAGGGGCACAACCTCATAGAGCCAAGGTAGTGGGCCGCGGCACCTTGAAGGAAGCTTCTCTGCAGGTGTCTACCTCGTATTCGGATGCCCGATGAGGCGGCCGTCCCGGTACTGCCAATTCTCCAAATCATGAATGACGCCCTCTAGTCGTGGCCCAACTCAGCCACATCGACTTCGGAGTCGCCCGCCTTTCGGGAAACACCGGGATCACGCCGTCCGCCGCAAACAATTTCAGCTTATCTCGAATCCGCCACATCAAAGAACGCAGCAGTCGCACTGTGTGTTCGCGGAAAGGTCGTTCATCAAGCTAGCTACGCGTCGTGAGAATCGCGCGCACATCGTTGAGCGCGCAGAGCGCTAGAATTTGATGAAACGTCTACCAGCAGCACGGTTTCGGAAATGGGTTCACGGACTATCATTGCCCTCTTCGTGTCCGGCCCAAGCCGTCTACGCCGCCTTTCCGAACGACCACGACTTCAGTACGTAAGCCGCTACGATCACCTCTCTTCAATTTGCGCCACGCATACAACCGCCGCAGCCGCAGCTGGGGGACGGACCGATCACAAGGTTAACCTAGAGGTCCGACCGGCCGTCGAGCTTACAAGAGCGTCATGCTCCTGCGATCTCACCTCGCCTAATGGTCCACGCAGCCCCTGACAATCGGCGACGAAATAGAAGCACGCCCCGGTTCATAGTAACAGCGCCTATATTATGGCTCTGCGGCCGCGGCCGCGCCATTCGCTTCGCATTCCGCCGGAGCAAGCCACAGTCGCCCCTTACATTTGGCTAGATCTGTATGAACGGCAACGCAACCCCGGCCGTTACTCAATAAGACGGTAACGTCGCGCCTTGACGACGCACTGAGTCCGGCTGGACGTTTCCAGCTTTCGCATCGCATTCTTGATATGAAAGTTGACGGTGTTCTCGCTCACTTTCAGAATGACGCCGATAGCCCAGGATGACTTCCCTTCCTCGACCCACCGCAAACACTGTCTTTCCCGCTCCGACAGCACAACCTCTTTCTCATCCGCCATGAATTTCTCCTGGACTCGAGAGAACAGGAGAGGCATCAGCAAGTGCCATGCCACTCAGTGGCGGCCAGCAAGCATCGGTGAGGCAGGACGAATTCTTCGGGATTGCCGCGACATTCGCGCGAAACCGCCATCCCACTACAGCCCTGTCGATGGGCTTACGACATGTGTCGTACACACGACATCAGCATTACGACAATCGTGGCTGTCGATGTTGTGTCCAACTCTATGTGAGCCGGATATCACCCTTTCGCTAAGCCCTCCTCCCCTTCAAGACGTCGGAAACTTTTCCCTAGGGGCTGTAGGACCAGGCTCGCGAACCCAGGTCATCCATTTGTAACCAAGGCCCCTCTTTCCAGCCTTTAGGGGCCCCAATAGCGAACGCTTGTGTTTTGCGCCACCCCGACGCAATTATGCAAATCTGCGCGTTTCAAAAAACTACCAATGCTGGTCATTGATCGGCATTCCCCCAAAAAGATAAGAACGGTGACGTGGACGCCAATCGAGGATCGGCTTGCAGGATTTAGGCATGAGGCATCAACCACAAGCCGTTCGGCCTATGGCGGGCCGTCAATGTGCACGCCAGTCGCCTGTCGAAATGCTTCGGGCCCAGGTCTGCTCGAATGATGAGCTCTCGTTTCTGATGGAAGCGCATGATGGCCTGTCTGCCACGATCGCCCAGCGCTCAGGATTCAAGGGGCTCTGGGCCTCTGGTTTGTCGATTGCCAGCTCGCTCGGCTATCGCGATGCCAATGAAGCCTCATGGACCCAGCTCGTCCAGAGCGTAGAACGCATCGTGGACTCGACAGAGCTCCCTGTGCTCGTTGACGGGGATGGCGGCTTCGGTAATTTCAACAATGCTCGCCTCCTCGCACGCAAACTTCGTCAGGCGGGCGCCGCCGGCATCTCGCTTGAGGACAGCTGCTTTCCGAAGCTGAACTCGCTCATTGGTGAGCGGCATCCGCTCGCCGATATCGATGAATTCTCCGGTCGTCTGCGGGCTGTAAAGGATACAGTCGCCGACAATTTGGTTCTCGTGGCCAGGATCGAAGCGCTGATCGCCGGGCACGGGTTGAACGAAGCTACCTTGCGTGCTCACGCTTATGCCGACGCGGGAGCCGATGCAATCTTGATTCACTCGCGAAAGAGTACCGCGGACGAGATGCTTTCGTTCGTCGCCGAGTGGCGGAACCGGCTGCCTGTCGTGATCGTTCCGACAACGTACTTTCGGACGCCAGTCTCTGCCTATCGTGATGCGCGCATCTCCACAGTCGTCTGGGCCAATCACTCCATGCGGGCTGCGGCAGCTGCAATGCGGCGCATCTGCGATAGCATCGCAGCTCAAGAGAGCGTTGCGAGCATTGAAACTCATATCGCACCGCTGAGCGAGATATTCGAGCTCCTGAGGTATGACGAACTCGCCGTGGCAGAAAAGCAATATCTGCAGCCCCGCTAGTCGACGGTGACCAGAGTCTATCACCCAAAGCTTCCTTAATTCAAAAGCCGATGCTCCCCTCGCCTCTCGTCGGTCTCGCTCCAGTGTCACCGATGCCGCGAACTAACATCCTGGACAGCTCGGACATGGCTAAACATCTGTCCCTGCCACTTAAGGTAGCTCACACACCGGCTGGTGCAGGTGTGTGCGTTGATGACAATTTGCACCTACCTCCTTCAATATCGGGGATGGTCGGACAAGTCGGCGGCACGTAATACTGAACAGAGGCGTTCACGATGGTTGCGGAGCGACGCTCGGGATCAAGAAGGCGAATGAAATGCCGCTGAATGCTCCCAAGCATGCTCTCATTCTCGCCGCTGGAGTGGGCACTCGACTGCGGCCTCTAACGGATCTAAACCCGAAACCTCTAGTCCGAATCCATGGCACTCCCATCCTGCACAACGCGCTACATACCCTTGGGCGTGTCGGCGTGGAACAGGTGACGATTGTTGTCGGGTATCGCAAAGAGGCGATCCAAGAAGCTTGCGGCAGTCGGTTTGGTGGCGTTGCAATCAAATACGTCGAATCCCCCGTTTACGACCGTACTGGGAGCGCCTATTCGCTCTGGCTGGCGCGTGACACGCTCGTTTCCGGGGACCACTTCCTTCTTGAGGGCGACGTCTTCTTCGAGGAAAATGTATTGCGGCGGCTGCTCATCAGTAAAGCGCCCGACGCGGCTGCTGTCGCTCCCTTCGATGAGCTGATGCAGGGGCCAGCGGTCCTGTTGTCGGATCTTGGCTTCATTTCAGAATTTCGCCTGAAACAAACAGCGAGAAATCTCATCACGGATGGCCCGCCTCTTTACAAGACGATGAATCTGTTACGTCTGTCCGCGTCTACTCTGCGGACAGAGGTGGTTCCGGCCCTAGACAATATGATCAAGGCCGGAGCTACCCAGGCCTATACGGAGGAACTTCTTTCCTATCTCGTGGAAAGACAAGGCCTGCTGCTTGCTGCGGTGAGATGCGACGATCTGCGGTGGTACGAAATCGATGATGCGGAAGATCTGCGTACCGCCCAGCGCATCTTCGCAAAAGCCGACGTTTGATCCAACGGCCCAGGATCACGGAAGGTTTGACGCGGCGCCTCTTCACGACATGCGCCGCGGCCGCTGACACTGGCCGCGTTACAATGCCAAGATCCGCAAGCTTGAAGGGGTCGCGACCAACGCGGCCCCCTAGTGCCTCAGCAAAACGCGAGCGGCTCGTCCGGGCATGACGCGTGAAACACACAGCCATAAGCAATGGTGGTAGCGAAACAATTATTTTCGCGCCTAGCCGCTTTGACCGCAGGAATGGATAGGACCTAGACCTTGAAAGAGGCAGGTGACTTCGATTTGGTCGCTTGCGCTTTTCCGGATCGAGGCTTTCCTGCAGGCGACTGCTCTGCGGAACTCATCTCTTTAAAGTCGAACCTGAAGCTGATTCTCGGTGCGCAAAGTACATTCTCGCCAAATTTGATCGGAATACGGCCGGAGCAATCAAGGCTCTCTTTGACGAAGACCGGCGCTGATGTCGACATTTCAAGGAGGCGCGCCTCCTGCGCGGAGGGCAGACGTGCACTTATCGTCACCCATTGTTGCGCGTAGTCATCAATTCCAATGCGCCTGAGAGCTGTCGAGATCGAGTTGGCGCCAGAGAATTTGTCCAGCAGTCCGGGAGTGCGTTTCGCTGGAAAATAGCTATGCGCTATGACGATTGGGATCTCGTCCTGATAGCTCAGCGTGTCGATGCGCAGCACATCGTCTTGAGCTTGCAAGTCGAGATGGCGGGCGAGCCGCTCGTCTGCCTTTATCGTTGCAGCAGAGAGGATCTTACGACGCGCCAAGCGGCCTTGCGAGATGAGATTATCGGTCAGCCGGGTTTGTGGGGAGAGCAGATAGGCTGTTGGATGTTCGACAACGAAAGTGCCCCTCCCCTGCTCGACGCGGAGCAGTCCCTCCTGCTCGAGGGCCCGAATGGCGTATCTTACGGTGTGCCGGTTGACACCATATTCGAGAGCAAGCTCTACGTCGTTCGGAAGTTTTTCGCCTGGCCGAAATCGGCTCGAGGCAATGGCTTCTTCGATGTTCGACCGAACAAACTCCCAGCGCTTTCCTTGATACATAGGTCGATGGTCCGTAATTCAGGCTTTCAATTGCGCGGATTAGCGCCAGGTTTATCATTCTTAACCTGCGCCAGCCGTGTTACGGCCGCCCCCCTCAGATAAAGACGTTGGCGGTAAAGGTCCCGGAAGACAGTTGACCGGCGCGCTGAAGAGGCAATTGAGACGCTCGCATCTTCGACATCATACGGGCCTCTGTCCTCGCAATCTTGCAAAGCTTCATCGATGATACGGCCGTGCACCGTCGACGGTAGCGGCAGTCCCAAGCTGGAAAGGATCGTTGGTACCAGATCAACGATGCTGGTTGGGGCAGCAACAACTCCGCTTCTAAAGGCATTACCAGCAACGATGCATAATGAAGACAGCTCGTGCGCCGAAAGCCCTCCGTGCATACCAACGCCGATTGGATAGGTCCCATCGTAGTACACGGCGTCGGGCGAACCGCTCCGATTAGCCGCGCCGCAATCGGCGAGAACAAACGACAGGTCTGCACTTCGTTCGTGGTCGGCCATGACAGCCGAAAGCAAAAGGGTGCTCGCGATAAGTGGAGAGCCATCGGGAGCCTGACGTGAGAAAGCAACGCCAAACCATGGCTCCTCGCACATGGCGTGATACAGCTCTGTCAGAAGATGACCCTCTCTGTCCCGGGCCCAAAGGTTGACAACGCGTTGAGCGGTTATTGCAGCGTCTACGTCGGGCGTGAGTTCGTATCCGACCTTGAAACCCGACCGCTGCAGGTGTTTCAATACGGAGACTTTTTCTCCAATGATGGCGTGTCCGTGATCGGATGCAGCAATAAGCTGTACTCCTTCCCGCTCTCCTTTCTCGTTCCACCAAGCGAAAATACGCCCAAACTGGCGATCGACCTCGTGGAGCACCTCACGCGCTCTAGGATGCTGAAGTCCGAACATGTGATATGTAATGTCCGGCTCGGAAAGCCAGAGCAGGCTGACCTCCGGAAGTGTTTCTTTCTTCAGGAACGAGAAGAAGAGATCGACGACGCGTTCAATGGTCGCACGCGCCGGTCGCTCGTCGGGAGGGAGCATCGGAAACGACGGCGCAATCCGGCGAACGGCAGCGTTGCCACCGAACATTGACGGGTCATGGACCCAGAACGCCGGCGCCCCCGCCTGCCAACTCCCCCAGCTGGAAAGTCCAAAAGAGCCCTGTGACTGAGATCCGATCGACAACATCGCCTTTCCATGAGCCGCCAAGACTTCGCCGATCGTCGTGGCGGTGAGGACGCCACCGCTTTCGCTGCGGAGTGTCAGGAGCGCCGAGAGCGAAGATCCGTCGATCGACCGACCGTTCGCCACAAAGCGGTTGCCGATGATTCCATGCGCCGAGCTATGTCCGCCCGTGGCCAGCGCGGCCGATGAAACCCGCGTCTCACTGGGAAAAGATGAGGTATGGCGGGCAAGTCGAAGGCCGATTTTGGACAGCTCGGCGAGATTGGGCGTAACTGCTTCGTCTAGCTGGTCAGGACGAAGACCATCCAGCATGACAATTACAAATTTCATTCGGCCACCTTTCAGCTCCGATTCCGAGACTTAACCTACGGGAGTGGCAGCCTCCTTGTCCAGCTACCTAGGCACCTAGGCCTGTCATGATGGTGTCACATGGTGTGAATTATATCTCGCACTAATCGAACCGCTCCTCAGAAAACCATTGTCCGAGTCCGCCCGGCCCGAGCGTGAGCACGCGAAGCTGCATGGTTCAGAACCTCGGCACTCGATGGTTTGTGCAACTAAGAAGAGATGTGTGATGAAGACCTGTGATCGACGCACGGTTCTCAAATTGGTCGGTGGGCTGAGCTTGCTTCCATCGACCTCTATCTTTGCCCAAGACGCTGGCCGGACGGCACTGCGGATCGCAATGCAGGATCTGCGCGTCGAGCTCGATCCGCTCCATCCCCGTGCTACGGCGCTCGTGAGCTTTCGGGTGCTCGAGAGCATTTACGACAAGCTCTTTGCGATCGACTATCAACGAGACGGGCAGATTCGGCCGATGTTGGCTGAAAGCATCGAGGCTCTCGACAGCACCACATATCGCGTGTCCCTGCGGAAAGGGGTTCAATTCCACGATGGTGAAGAGTTAACGGCAGAGGACGTCGCATTTACGTTCGGCGCGGAGCGCATGATCACAAAGGATAGTCCGGGTTATGGTGTTGGCCAGATCAGCTTTCCCTCGATGAGCGGGGTGCGGGCAACCGGTCGACATACTGTCGAGTTTAGCACGAAGGCGCCCGATCCGGTCTTTGTCAAACGCCTGACCTCCTATGGAGCCGGCATCGTCTCGAAATCGGCCTATCTGAAGGCGGCGACATTCGATCAATGGGCCAGGGCTCCCATAGCGGCGGGGCCTTACAGGGTCGTTGAGGCCGTCGAAAACCGCTACATACGCCTCGAGGCGCACGAGGGGTACTGGGGTGGAAGGCCGCCGCTGAAGGGGATCGAGTTTCGGATGGTGCGGGAGCCGGCAGCACGCGTCGCCGGCCTTCGCGCTGGCGACTTCGACATCATCACAACCGTAGCGCCGGATCAGTTCGATATCCTCGCCGCGGACAACCGGCTGGACGTGGTTGGAGGCGACACGATGTCCTTCCGCACGCTGGTCTATGATTCGACGACCAATGAGGTGCTGCGGGATCCGCGCATGAGGCGCGCCATGAATCTTGCGATCGACAGGCAGACCGTTGTTAATAGTATCTGGCGCAAGCGCATCAGTGTGCCGCCTTCCCATCAACACCTTGCTTACGGCGCTCTCTACAATCCTGACCGGCCAATCCCACGGTACAATCCGGAAGAGGCCAAGCGGCTTCTTGCCGAAGCTGGTTACAAAGGGGCAGCAATTCCTTTCAAAACAGTCGGCAACTACTACACGGCCGAGCTTATCGAAACTCAAGCTATCGCGGCAATGTGGAGGGCTGTCGGCCTGAACGTCTATATCCAAATGAAAGAGAATTGGGCCCAAGTCGAAGACCGTCTGGGCCGAGGCGTGAACAACTCGTCCGATGGCACATACTACCCTGATCCCACAGCATCATTGGTCTCGCGCTGGGGGTCTCAGAGCAATTTTCAGAGGGGTGGGTATTGGCGGAACGATAGATTCAATGTGCTGGAGACCACCTTGTTGACGGCGCAGGAACCGGCCCAAAGGCGAGCCGCCTATCAAGAGATGCTCGACATATTCGACGAGATTGATCCACCAGGAACGGTGCTCCATTCGCTCGGCGAGTTTTTCGGAAAGCGCGCCAACATCAAGTGGACACCGACGCCAACCGGTTTGATGGATTTTCGGCCAGGCGCAATCAACGTCTAGCTGAGAAAACGCCTTGGGCCAGACGCACAAGACTATGGTGCTCGGAAGGTGGAATTATGGACCAAACCACAGCGCATGCGCTTGAAGCACCTTTTGTCCAAACTTTTGAGCAAGGGAATGTCGGGCGCACAGCCATGGAGGCGGGCAGCCCGCCGCTCCTCAGCATTACTGGATTGACCGTTGTCCTTGCAGACCGGCCCGAGACGCGCCTGCTGGATGCCGTTCAGCTCGAGTTGCGCAAAGGTGAGTTTTTCGCGCTTGTCGGCGAAAGCGGCAGCGGAAAGAGCGTGCTGTGTTCGACCATCATGGGAGTAGCAAGTTCCGAATTGAGATGTCTCGGCGACATCCATATCGAAGGCAGGCGTCTTTCTGATGTCGATCGGCGCCAGCGTGCAATGATCTACCAACAGCCAAGTCTATATCTTAACCCTGTTCGGCGCATTGGTTTCCAGCTTCGCGAGACGGTCCAGGTGATCGATGGCTTGAGCAAGAAAGAGGCGAGTGAAAGGGCTGCAGATCTACTCCGCGATGTGGGAATCGATGACCCCAATGAGACGATGAGAAAATACCCGCACGAGATGTCCGGCGGAATGAATCAGCGCGTCATGATTGCAATGGCGGTGGCGATGAAGCCGCAGCTTCTCATCGCTGACGAGCCGACCTCGGCCCTCGACGTTACCACGCAAAAGCAGATCCTTGACTTGCTCGAACAGCTCCGCTCAGACATGGCAATCCTCTTTGTGACCCACGACCTGGGCGTTGCCCTACAACGATCGGACCGTATCGGCGTTCTCTACGCCGGCCAGCTGGTCGAAATCGGGCGCGCCGATCTCGTCGCTCGAACTCCCCTGCATCCCTATACGCGCGCGCTATTCTCCGCTGTCCCCCCACTCTCAGGGCGTCCCCGGCGTCTCCACAGCCCAGCAGGCAGCCTCCCTGAACCTACACAGCGCCAGGCCGGCTGCAATTTCGCATCTCGGTGCTCGGGAACGCTGGACACTTGCCGGCACACAAGGCCCGCCTTGCAGGGCATTCCACAACAGATGGTGGCATGCCACAACTCGGAGGCATGAATGACGTCGCCCATCGAGCCTTCTCACGTTCGTACAGCGCGCGCGTCCTCCGAACCCATTCTCGAGCTGCGCAATGTCGATTTTTGCTACCTGGCTGCTCGGCGCTCCGCTGCGGAGGTCCTTGGCGGCTCGAGGCTGCATAAGATCAACATGATCGTCCGTCGCGGCAAGGCCCATGGGCTGATCGGAGAGTCCGGCAGCGGCAAAAGCACCATCGCCAAGCTTCTGCTTGGGCTGACAGCGCCACAATCGGGTCAGATCTTTTTTGACGGCGAGCTGCTGACGCCGGATCGATTGGCTGCGTTCCGCCTCCGTGTCCAACCTGTCTTTCAGAGCCCTCTCGACGCACTGGACCCAATTACCCCGATCGGCAAACAAATCATCGCGCCTCTGCTCGTGAACTTCAACATGAAGTCTTCCGATTGTCAGGCTCGGCTCGCTGCAGCAATTTCGGCCGTCGGCCTATCGGGCGAGATCCTTGGCAAATTGCCGCATCAGATAAGCGGCGGACAGGCGCAGCGGGTCAATATAGCGCGGGCGCTTATTCTCGATCCCGAGGTTCTGATTTGTGACGAGCCCGTCTCCGCACTCGACATGACCGTTCAAGCTCAGATCCTGAACCTTCTGTCGGATCTGCGCGAGAGCCGGGGCCTGTCCCTCTTATTCATAAGTCATGATATCAGATCCGTTGCCTATCTCTGCTCAGAGATCACCGTCCTGAAGCGCGGAAGCATCGTTGAGAGCGGTTCACGCGATGAGGTGCTGCTCGACCCAAAGACGGATTACATGAAGTCCCTGCTCGAGGCGGTACCCAATTCTGGGCTCGGCCTTGAAACGGCATCACCTTCAAACCCTTGTTCGCAGCCAGCAGGGCGTCGCGACTTGCCGGCGGAGGGGTGGTAGCGGCATGAGGCGCAACACGCAGAAGATATTTGCGAGCAAAATTGCTCGCGCATTGGTCACGCTCGTTTTGATGGTAACAAGCGTATTCGTTCTTATGCGCTGCGCGGGCGATCCGGTCACCGTCTTACTCGGGCCGGACGCGACGGCGGACATGCGGGCCGCATACTCCGGCGAATTGGGGCTCGACCGCCCAATCCTGGCACAATACCTAACCTATCTTCATAACATCGTCCGAGGAAGCTTAGGCGTCTCTTACGTCTATCGACAGGATGCACTCGGTGTCGTCCTCAGCCACCTTCCACTGACGCTGATACTCACCTGCTCTGCTCTTACTTTGGCGGCGCTCACAGGCGTTGCAGGAGGAATAACTGCCGCGGTGTTTCCGTCGAGCTTCATAGGCCGTGCGTGCACGATCGGAACCGTCGTGGGACTGTGCGTTCCCAGCTTCTTCCTGGCGATCGTGCTGATGCTGGCGTTCTCAATACAGCTCAATTGGTTGCCGACCGGCGGTGCGGAGGGCTGGCGAAGCCTGGTTTTGCCGGCAATAACCATGGCTGCCGCAAGCTCCGCCGTGCTTGCCCGCTACACCCGGGTGGCGGTTCGCGAATCGCTGGACAGCCGCTATGTGTTGGCTGCGTTTGCGCGCGACATTCCGTTCTGGCGGATATTGATCCACCACGTACTGCCCAATGCGGCGGTGCCGATCCTGACCATACTTGGCCTGCTCATCGGCGGAGCGGTAACCGGTTCGACTGTGGTCGAGACGGTCTTCTCATGGCCGGGTATCGGAAACCTCTTCGTCACATCCGTCGGAAACAGGGATGTTCCAGTGGTGCAGGCAATAGTCCTGCTTGCTGGCACTGCGATGATCATGACCAACCTGGCCGTCGATCTCGGTTACACCTGGCTCGATCCGCGGTCGAAATCCTCGGAGACATAGATGAGCACCGCCTTGGCGCATGAATGGATCCGGAATATTTTTCGTTCTTCGAAAGACCGTCGCGATCTGCGTAAGCCATCCCAAATTGGACTCTATAGTGCCTCAATATGGATTATCGCATGTCTGTTGATTGCCGTACTGGCCCAGGTGATCTCCCCCTATCATCCGGCACAGATCTCCTTGGATGCACGGCTTTCGCCTCCACTATTCTTCGGGGGCGCGCTGGACCATTTGTTGGGCACCGACGAGCTCGGTCGCGACGTGCTGGCTCGCTTGATATATTCGATCCAGATCAGCATGCTCGTCGCGGTGGGCGGCACCTTCATTAGCACCCTGCTGGGCGTCTCCTTTGGCTTCCTCGCTGCCGAGCTTGGCGGACTGATCGACGAGGGAGTCATGGCACTGGTCGATATGCAGGCTGCCGTGCCGTTCATGATGACCGCACTTCTTGTCATAACGATCTTTGGCAATTCGCTGGCACTCTTTGTCTGTCTTGTGGGCCTGCACGGTTGGGAGCGCCACGCCCGCATCGCGAGGGGGCTTGCTTTGACGGCCCGCAACCGGCTCCATGTAACGGCGGCGCGGACCTATAACGCTTCGCGGGTCCATATCTACGCAAGGCATATTCTCCCAGCCTGTGCACCGACCATCGTGGTCGGCATGACCCTTGGCCTCACCGAGACGGTTCTCCTGGAAAGCACCCTGAGCTTTCTGGGGCTGGGGATACAGCCGCCGATGTCCAGCTTGGGCAATATGGTGGGATTGGGCAGAGACTATTTGATGACCGCATGGTGGATCGCCCTCGCGCCCGGGCTCGTCATCGCAGCGACAGCGGTTGCTCTCATGACAATCAGCGAGGCGCTGCGCCAGACGGGATCTCGCTCAGCTTCCTTCACATTCACCTGAGATGACGCCATGTCGCGTCCCGACTTCGAAAGCTCAACAAATCACATGGTCAGGAACGTTCCTCTGTATCGACAAAAGAGGAAGTTCACCTGTGGACCATCTTCCCTGATGATGGTCATGTCCGCTCTCGACGAGCGATATCAGCCGAATGAAACAGCTGAGCTCGAGATCTGGCGAGAGGCAACAACCATTCACGGCGGCTGCGGACCGGTTGGTCTGGCATTGGCCCTCAAACGCCGCGGCTTCGCAGCGCTTGTTGTCGTGAGCCATGATGGGCTCTTTCTTAAGTCTCGCGCTTCGCAAGGCGGCGAGGTGGAGGTGATGCAGATTCTCCAGGAGCGAGATCTAGCCGAGGCATACCAGCGCTGCATCCCCGTCCATCTTGGCACCTACAGCCTCGATGATCTCTCGAAATGGATGGCGGTGGGGTGGTACCCTATCGTGATGGTCAGCCTTGAGTTCGAAGCTAAAATGATCACTCATTGGGTGGTGGTGACTGGGACGGACGCCGATTACGTGTTCTTCAATGATCCGCTCAAAGATCCCGCCCAGGAAGATGCTTCCACGCGCGTGGATCGCGCAAGCTTTGCCAACATGACCAAGTTTGGTCCCAGCCGGGAAACCGCCGTCATTCTTGCGGGCCTTCCAAAAATGGCGAATGTCGCGCTTCCGCTTCCCCGGATTTATGCTCAGCATCAACCTCGGCCTGACATGCCGGGCGTTACCGGTCCCGAACGCTGATGCATTCGGTAGCCGCTAAAAACCCAACATATAGCCAGGATAGGTCGGTCTCGAGCCGTCGAGCGGCCTGCGGTCGGCAGCGCCGGTATACACCGAGTTCGACAGCAGCATAACCAGCCATCATGAGGCCGGTCCTGCATTCTTGCGCGTGTCCGTCAAAACGAGCTTTTCGCGGGCGCGCGAACACGACAGGTCGCTCTCAACGTCAACGTCGTTCTCGCGTCCTAATCCATTGGCGTAATTCAGCGCAGTTCCAGTCCCCTTCAGAACGCGCCATGCGCACTGGATAGCGCGATCACGCATCCAGACATCTGTGGCGGCCGGCATTCTCCTGTTTCTACACCGATCGGCTCGTCTTCCCGCTAAGCGGTGCCGCATTCCGGATTGCCTTGGCTACCCCGCATCCCGTCCTACCAACAGCTATGAAGAAAGTTGACGAAGGAAGATCTCCAGATTGCAGATCAGCCAGAGTTGTTTTCCGAATGCATCGTTCGCCGCTTGAGAGCGGCGTGCATACCATCGGCGGAGAGCACCAATATCGAGATAATCAGCGATCGCGGGAGATTCTTTGAAGACTAAATCCCGAAACGGCATCGAGCTCTGGTCTGTCGCCCACTTACCTAACGGCAACGGAAATCCGAGCTTCTTTCTCGTGAGCACACTTGCGGGTAGACGATCTCGGTAAAGGGTGCGCAGCGCGGCCTTGGAGACGTCAAGCGTTTCGCTAAATTTTTCAATCGGAGCGAAGGCCGCCTGAAACGGGGCGAGGGCATGTTTCCAACGCAGATGTTCTGAGAACGACATGCGCAGAGCTAGCGCAACGATTCGGTGGTCTGTGAAGGGAACGCGAGACTCCACACCCGCCGCCATTGTGGTGTTGTCGACCATTTCAAGCAGCGCCGGTAGATGATGCCGTACAAAGAATTGCCTTATGCGCTCGACCGGGGTGGCGCCGCCTGAATGGTAGGCATTGTTCATCCAATCGATGAGCCCAGCATCGTGACCGATGTCCTTTCTCCATGCCGGTGTCGCCAGCCCAAGCTTCTCGGCTTGCGGAAAGTAAGTGTACCGCGCAAGAAAGAACTCGAAGTCGCTCGCTTTGAACTTGGGAAGGCCGAGATGACGTCGCGCCGGGCGGCCAATGACATCTGGCAACGCGGCCAACAGCGCCTGTCGACGAAGGTCGAAGGACAACCTGAAGATCCGGCTATACCCGAGGAATATCTCGTCGGCACCTTCGCCGGTAAGGACCACCTTGTGAGAGCGGCTGACCGCCCGCGCAAGCAAATACATCGCCACTTCGTTGTGCATGCCAATTGGATGCCCACGCAATGCAGTAAGGCTGCTTAACGACATCCAGGCTCGTTGCCCCAGGCAGCTGGACCAAGACGTGGGCAAGCTTGAGAGATTTCGCAACCTCAACAGCATAAGGGCTTTCATCGTACACATCGCCGCTTACGATTCCGGTAAAGCATTCGGATTTTGCGACGAGCGCCTTGAAAGCTCGAAAGCCAAGATACTGGAATCGAGCCCGCCGGAAAGCAGCGCCGCGACTGGAGTGTGGGGCAGCAAATGTTCCTCCACGGCGCCGCCGATCAACGTTTCAAGAGAACTGCAATCACTGCTCTCATCGAGGCAGGCAGGATCCCACCAACGTCTATGCTCGTGCGATTGAGCCGTGATCTTCAGCCAGGTGCCAGGTTGCAGCTTTCGAATTTCTGCAAATAGCGTCCTCTCGCCGAAAACGGCGCGGTAGGAGAGAAAGCCTGATAACCCAACCGGATCGAGCTTCGAGCGGACCCTTGGCCACTTCAGGATGGCTGACGGCTGTGAAGCAAAGACGAGGCCATTATCCGCGAAAGCGTAGTATAGCGGCTTGACGCCGAGCCGATCTCTGACAAGGAACGCTGTCGCGGTCTTTTGATCGTAGATTGCGAAAGCAAACATTCCCCGCAGACGTTTGACGCTATCAATCCCCCAACAAGCAAATGCCTTGCAAAGTACTTCCGTGTCCGACTCAGTGCGAAATCGGTATCCGCGCCGGAGCAGGTCCCGCCTTAGGTCACGGTAATTGTAGATCTCCCCGTTATACGTGAGGGCCAAGCCGAATTCCTCATCGAGAAACGGTTGGTTTGACCTAGGATCCGGATCGATGATCGCGAGCCTTCGATGCGCAAAGGCAAAGGAAGGGGTCACGCAACTACCACTCGCGTCAGGGCCCCGATGGGCCAGGGTCTGAGCGCAACGCGCGAGGTTCCGCTCGGTCACTGACAGATCAGTAACCCGTCCGATGAATCCGCAAATCCCACACACAGCTAGCCTCCTGCGTGCTTAGCCGGCTCACACGCGGTTGGGGGCGCCGGCGCCTCTCGATAGGCTGGAAGCTACAAAAACAACCTTCAGAGCTAAGACCACGTTCAGTCAATGAGCGGAAGTTCGCAGGCAACACTTTGGCTTCGCGGACGGCCTCGAGAAGCGCGATCTCATATTCCGGGCTAGCTTCCGCAGTGCGAGCCGAGTCAAACCTTACCCTGGAGGTGAACATCCCGTACCCTGGAGGTGAACATCCCGAGCGAGGGTCCGAACTTCATTGGTCATGACTCGTTCGACAAGCCACTTTGGAGGCTCAATGCGTGGTGGAAGGTATAGAGCGCGGTAGAGCCGATCGAGCTCTTCGGCGCTGCGCGGAACGTCTGACGAATCCAAAAGTGCGGTCATCATGCGCATGGGATAGAAGCAAGCCTTGCGCTTTTCTTGAGCTATCAACTCGTCTTGCGAGCGACAGGTCGCCGATCCGTCCAAGAAACGCAGCCACACTTGGCAGAAGAGAGCGTAGCCATAAAGTTGCGCTCTGGTGTCTAAAGAGAGGGCTGTCTCGGACGGCAGCACGGGGAACCGCAATTCGCCGATAATATCCCCCCTATCGACCCGCTCTGAGAGATAGTGGACCGTTACCCCAAAGCTCTTCTCGCCATTTAGTATGGCATGTGTCCGCGCAAAACTGCCGCGATATTCAGGGAGTGGGCCTGGATGAAGATTGATACCCCCTCCATCGAACCGTGCGAGGATATGGGGCGGGAAAATCTTATTCCACATGACGCTTACGAGAAACGTTCCGAGAGGAGGAACATCATCTATCGACTCGAAAAAGGGTACTCCGAAGCGGTCTGCGACTTCCCAAAGCTCCTCACTGGTTTCGTGCCTCCACCAAGTTCTCTCGTACCGGGAAGCGCCGAGAATGCCGGCGATGTGGTCTTTGCCGCTCGTCTCGATAACGAACGAAAGACAGCGGGTCGCAAGCCCCCTGGTGCCGGCAAATACCACGCGGTTGATTGAGCTCGACATTTTCTCGTCCTTACGACATTGCAAGCCCGCTTATTGAAGCGCTCTACTCGTCATCAATAATCCGGCAGACGCAGTGGCCGCCACGCCGATGGTTATCACATGCACAAGACTGCCAGAGGCTTTGATCTTGAACGGGGCGATGTGCAGCAACGATAGCGGTACAAAGAATGCGGGAAGAACCAAACCCAACTCAAGCGGCGCGATAGTGTGGTCAACCAGCAAGATCGCGGCAAGTATCGGCAGAGCGTAAGAGAGAGGTAGACCGGTCGAACGACCACGCTCGTCCAATCCGAAATAGTCAAAATATGCCAGACGAAGAGCTCCGATCAGCATCACGAACGCTGTGAACACCGCAGATGCTGGAAACTCGATAAAAGATGCGATGACAATCGCCGGGATGACTGATCCAAACGAGAGGTCAGAGAAAGCATCGAGAGCTTTACCAATGGCCTTGGTAGCCACTGTTCGACCTTTGGTGCGCCGGGCAATTTCGCCATCCACATCATCAGCGATGATCGCCCAGAGCCCGAGCGCTACTCCCGCCTCATACTGCCCTTTCACCACGAGCCCCATCGCTGCACCGCAGCACAGGAGCCCCACGGCAGTAACGGCATTTGCGCGGTCAGATAAATATGCGATCATCGAACCCCGATGTTGCTCTTTCTGCCGAGAGCGATCGAAACCTGAGCCCAAGCGGCTGGTTGGCGGCCGCAACTTAAATTGGGCGGGGCCCGAAATGTCCGCAAACTACCGGTTCTAGTGGGTCAGCTTAGTGGTTCCGCGAGCGAAGACGGCAGCTCTTCCCTTCATGCAAATGTGGGGCGAGGCGGACTCGAGCTGTGGTCGGCCAGCTTGACGTTCTCTCCCATAGCCGCTGCTGTTCAATCGCCTCGAAAGGACCGCCAGCGGGCGCTTGTTGACATGCCCAAGGCAGGACGCAAAATGGGGCCGAACACCGCGGCAAATGGCGGTCGCGATCGCGATGACCAAGTCTAGCGTCCAGATATTCCCAACGTGCAACTCCTCAGCGGGGCGACATCTGTCATTTTGAGCTCTGGCCCGGCGAAGCCGAGATACGTCTCCCATTCGGGGCTGCAGTTGGACCGCTCAGTTGATCCCCCCTCGCCCGCACCACGCTTCCAGAATGCGCGCGAACGTCGAGCTCCGCGTGATGGCCTAGACTCAGACACTTGCGATCGTTGATCTAAGGTGGCGAACACTTATTGACGATCCGGTTCACGTCGGGCTCGCAACCAGGCCGATCAGCCCACTTTTCATTGGCCTGGCTCCGCCTTTGATCGGACACCCACGAATGCGAATGAAAGCGTGCTTCCTACTGCGCAGACGGTTAGTGAACCCAAGGCAAGCCCAATTCCATAGTTGTTTTGGATGAAGCTGAAGAAGAACGGCGCAAACGACGCCGTCGACAATCGGAAAGTCGTGATCAACCCGACTCGTGTTCCATACCCGCCCGGCCCGAAGACTGACAGCGGCAAGCTTCCTCGACAGATGCTGTTTAGACCAGAGCTAAACCCAACCAAGGCAACGAAGATTGCAATTCCGACGAGAGAGTGAGACGCCGGCACAATGACGATTGTGGCCGCCGAAAGCATAAGGCATGAGAAAATGGTGAGTTGAATGGGAGATATCCTCTCGCTAAACCATCCTGCAAACAACCGTACTGCGAGCTGTGACGGGCCGAAGAGTGTGGAAACCAAGGCTGTCTCCTGCAGGTCTAAGCCGATTGACGAAAGGATGGGAATCATTCGACCGAGTAATGCAGAAAAAGCAAATGTCGTCAGTGAGAAGCCTACCGTTATGAGGACGAGGTCAATCGGCTTGGAAGAGGACTGGTCTTGCGAGCCACAGACCGTGTTCTGCTCCCCAAGCGTTGCGGAGGACTTCCCAAGAGCCAATTGTATTAAAGGGAAGGCGAGGAGAACATTGCAACCTCCATAGATCCAACAGACTTGCCTCCAACATATCGACGTGAGCAACAGCGAGGTTAACGGCCAAAACAGCGTTGACGAGAAACCCACGATCAATGTCAAGGCAGCCATTTGCCGTTTCGCATGAACCGCATCTCGCTGTACCAAAAACACGAACGCAGCCTCGTAAAAGAGAAATGCCGACGCAAGTTGCATACCGAATAGGGCAATTGCAAAAACGACCGCGTTCCAAGAAGTTGCTGCAATTCCCAGGCTAGCAGCTCCAACGAAAGAGGCGACTTTCATTGTCTTGCCTGCGCCGTATCGGTCCATGAAGCGACCGGCAACCAGCGACATCAGCGCGCTAGCAAGCAAGGCAAAGGAGAAACAAGCGAGTAGCCACTCCTCTGTGACTGCGAGGTCACGGGAAGCCTCTTTTGCAATGGACGCCACGCAATAGTAAAGCGTGCCGTAGCTGATAATTCCCGCACCGCCCAGCGCCACAACGACCAGCCTGTCATTCTCCCGGATGGGCGGCGATCTTCTCGGTTCGAGTCGCATATCGTCGAGGGCCTCAACTATTACAGATCACGCGCAATAGGCTCTGGTTGCCTCCGACTCAGAGCCGATCAGTATTCCAGCGATGGTGAATGACACGTACGCATACGATGAAGACCGCCAGATTGACGCATGCGCGCGGGCAGAGCGAGCTCTATGATCGGTTGGGTGAAGGTCAAGCGGCCTGCTGACTGGCGGGCTTGTCGGTTTGGTGCAGGAGCTTCCATTCCCAAGGCAGCAGTTCGTGCAGGCGCGAGCTAGGGAGATCGGCGATACGGGCGAGGACATCGGCGAGCCAGGCCTTAGGATCAACGTCGTTGAGGCGGCAGGTTGTGATCATCGTCAGCATGATGGCGGCACGGTCCGCGCCACGCTGGCTGCCAGCGAAGGTCCAGTTGCGCCGACCCAAGGCGATACCTCTCAATGCGCGTTCAGCGCAATTGTTGGTCAAGCAGATCCTGCCGTCGTGGAGGAAGCGGGCAAAGTCGTCCCAGCGCCTGAGCATGTAATTCATGGGCTTCAGGACCTCGGAGGAGCTCGACAGGGTCTCTCGCTCGCGGAGCAGCCAGTCGTGCATGTCGTCGAGAAGCGGCTTGCTCTGTTCTTGGCGCACGGCGCGTCGGTCGTCGGCACTGCGGCCATTGATGGCGCGCTCGATCTCGAACAGAGCGTCTAGACGCCTGACCGCCTCCAGCGCGATCGGGGAGATCGGTTTGCCTTTCTGTCCGTCGCGGGCAGTTTTCTCGATGTCAGCCAGCTCGAAGAAGCCCCGCCGCGCATGCGCCAGGCAAAATGCGGGCGTGATCGGCACCGCTTTCCTTTGCGGGTCGAACAACGGCTCGAAGCCGCTATAGCAATCCGCCTGCAGGATACCGCTGAAGGTGGCCAGATGCTTCTGGGGGTGCGCGCCGCGACGGTCACCCGAAGCGTAATAAACCGCCGCCGGCGGTGCAGGCCCGGCGAACGGCTGATCATCCCGCACATACGTCCAGATCCGCCCAGTCGTGCATTTGCCCTTCGCCAGGATGCGGATGGTGGTGTCGTCGCCATGCAGGCGCTCGGCCGTGAGCACATGGTGCTCGATCAGCCGGAACAGCGGCATGACGGCGAAGGTCCCGTGGCCGACCTGGTCGGCCAACGTCGACAGCGGCAAATCGATCCTTTCAGCCCTGAAGCGCACGCTCTGGCGGTTGAGCGGGATATGCATGCCGAACTTGTCGAACAGGATCGTCGCCAGCAATTGCGGGCCGATGAAGCCGCGCGGCGTGGCATGGAACGGCGCGGGCGGCTGACTGATCTTCTCGCAATCGCGGCAGGTGAACTTCTCGCGTACCGTCTCGATGACCTTGAAGCGGCGGGGAATCTCCTCCAGGGTCTTGGTCACATCCTCGCCGACCTTCGCCAGCCGCGATCCACCGCAGCAGGCGCAGGTCGTTGGAGCTTCAACGACGACGCGCTCGTGTTCGATATCGTCCGGCCAAGGCTTGCGAACCGGCCGCTTACGCGTGAACGGACGGACGTTCTGCGTCTTCGCTGCCGCCACCTGCGCGGCGAGCTCATCCTCACTCGCCGTAGTGACGAGTTCCTCGAGCTCCAACTCCAACTGCTCGAGCAGCCGTGCCGAGCGCTCGGATCGCTGCCCGTGCAGTTCGCGTTTGAGTTTCTCAATCCGCAGCTCAAGATGCGCGATGAGCGCCTCATTGTCCGACAGCTCCGCCCGCGCACTGGCGGCATCCGCGACGGCGACATCGCGCTCGACCTGCAAGGCCTCACGCTCGGCCAGCAGCGCAAGGTAGGCGCTCGCAAGGTCCGATGGAAGATCGTCCGGCTTCGATATCATGAAGCCATTGAATCAGATCAGGCCGCAAACTCAAACCCAAAACACCTATCCGACCCGCGTCGGACGCTGGGTTTCTTGCGGGTTGCGCCAATCAATTCCGGACAACAGATAGCTCATCTGCGCAGGCGAGATCGTCACAGCTTCACCCGCAACGGATGGCCATATAAACTTTCCTCTCTCCAGTCTCTTGGTGAACAGGCAGGCCCCCTGGCCATCGTGCCAGATCACCTTCACAAGATCGCTGCGGCGCCCCCGGAAGACGAACAAATGACCGCTGAGCGGGTCCTTGCGCAGCACCTCCTGCACCTGAAGTGCCAACGACGGAAAGCCTCGGCGCATGTCCGTGTAGCCTGTCGCGAGCCACACTCGCGCGCTCGTCGGAATCGGGATCATCGGCGGGCCAAAGCATCGAGAACCCGACGTAGCGCGTCTCCATCAACTTCGCCATCGACCCGGATGCGATGCCCGCTACCAAGATCGATCTCGATGATGCCATGGCTCTTGCGTCGCCGCGCCGTCGTCGTCAACGGCGCTTCGGCCACCTCCTGCGGTGACGCAGACGGCCCAATCTCGACCGGAACAAACGGAGCTATGCTCGCTTCGCCGTGCCTGCAAAGCTCCTTGCGCCACCTGAACAGCTGGCTCACATGAAGTCCGGCCAGGCGAGCTACCTCGGAAACGCTGGCGCCGGGCGCGAGCGACGCCGCAACAAGCCGCTCCTTCTCGTCTTGCGACCACCGGCGCCGCCGCTCGACCGATGTGATCACCTCCGCCCTCGAAATCGTCATAGCGCTTCTCCTAGGATTACCCCTAGGACCTGCAGCCATCGCGCCCGTCAAACAAGGCGGCCCTCAATGGAGGGATACATTACCTCGCCCACATAAAGGCCAACAAAGGAACACTGAAGGACATTTTCATACCGCGGCCCCGGGCAACGTAAGCACCACAACCGGTCTTGCGAAACCGATCAGCAAAGCAAAAATGAATCTCGCGGATTGTACAGTCGAGATCTTCACGGGAAAACACGGAAAGGGAGGACGTCTCGATTTGTTGCCCAACCACCTCTCAATCATTGAAGCCGAAATGACGCCGCGCGGCGCCGAGAAGCGACTGAAGGCTTATTTGAAAGAGAGAGCGTCGAGGTATGACTACGTAATTATCGACTGCCCTCCGACAATTTCCTTTTCACACAGGCTGCCATGCTCGCCAGTGACAAATACCTTGTTCCGCTAAAGCCAGATTGGCTGTCTGTCGTCGGGCTCCCTCTGCTTGAGCGGTATATCGAGGACTTCACCGACGACAATGGCATCAAGCTGGCGCAAGTCGGCATGGTTTTCACGATGGTGACCGGCAACGTCCCTCAAGCTATGAAATCCGTCATGGATCAAATCCGCCGAGAGCGGAAGGGCGACGTCTTCATGGATTACTTAAGCCACTCAACCAATGTTTCGAAATCTGTTACTGAGCACCAACCGGTGTTTTTGTATAAGAAAGCGTCCTCAAAACTGCGAATGCAAGTGCTGGACATAACCGCCGAGTTTGTCCGCAGAACGGAGAAGTGAGTGGCACCGCGGAACAGACATAAGGCTTGGCTCGATTTTCAACGTAAAATTCTCGATGTTCCCGCGAACTATACGATCGACGACCTGCGAGAATTTCGGAGCCTCTCAAGAGATCAAAACCCGTCGTTGTCGCGGATCATCGAAGAATATTTGCACCTTGCCCGGAGGGCAGAGACAGGAGCCGGCGAACGGTCAGCGTCCCCGCTTTCGTTCAAGCACAGCCGCATCGCGCAGATGCATCTGTTTGATTTGCTGCGGGAGAAGAAGTTCTTCCCTCGCAACTCAGACCTGGCCCGGTTTGCAGCCCGCGTGCTCCCGGATATGCGGTCATATAGCTTCGAAAAGATGGCGCGTAGCGACATCGCCGCCCGGATTGTTGAGTACGTTGAAAAAAGCGATCCACGTGCACAGCGCGCTCTAGAGCAATCGATGCGAGAAGCGCTCGCACACATAAACAGCCGGCCTCCCGCGCGAGGTGATCGCGCAAGCTTCTTGTCCAGATGGGAGAGAATAATCAAAGGTCTGGAGCTGTAGATGGCGAAGGGCCCTATCAACGTCATCGCCGGCGATTTCGAGGACGTTGTCGCTTATCTTAAGCAAAAGCAGATCGTGAGCCACTCCCCCTCTGCAACATTGCTCGTAAATGCCCGGCATATTCACGAATTGACATACAGTCTCATCTTGTGGCGCTTTAGGCTGAAAGGACTTCCGGAGCACTCGAAGGTTTTTATTGAAGAAATTGCTTCAGATGCGTTGCAGATCTTGCCTCAAATCATGATGGGCTACAGCAAAACAGCAAAATTGCTCATCCGAGGGATCATTGAAAATGTCCTTCGACACATTTACTTCGCAGACCATCCAATTGAATTCGGCTACATGAATAGCGACAAAAAGTGGTTTCTGCCTTTTGACGAATTGGCAAGTTACGCGAAGCGCCACCCTGAATATGTTAAGACAGAACGCAAAGTTGCTGCAATCGAGCAACTGATTAGCTTGTACAAGGATCTCTCCGGCGGAGTGCATGGACGCAGCGTTCGAGACCTCGAGATGCGAACGGCGCTCAAGAAACTTCAATACGACGACCAGACAGCCGCGGCCGAGCTTTCGTGTCTCCGCAAGATGACAGCAGCGGTAAACTTCCTCCTAGCAATTTTCCATGCTGAGGCCGTACGAAAATTTGCAGTTGAAGATAGAAGAGCGATCCTAAGATCGATGCCGCGCAATGCTCGCGAAGTTTGGAGCGACCACGAGTAGCTTCCAGAGAGGTCAAGAACGCGCTTTTCAGCCGCCGATCGCTGGATTACTGCCAGTTTTTTCTGCGTGTGCAACGGCCGCTTCAAGGTTTCGCACTGACTGAGGCCGGCACTTCGTTGACGCCATCTTCAGCATCAATGATCGCCCCTTCGTAGAGGAGGAGAATGCCCCACGATCGTGACGTCAGCGGAAGCGGCACCGCAAGTAGAGATGCTAAGGATGTCTCGAGCTTCACAATGACACGGTAAATTCTCACAAGAGCTCTCGCGCCTACCGCGCAATGAAGCAGCGAAGCCGCCAGTGGCTCCAAATCGCTTAATGCCCGTAAAAGCATCACTACATGCGATGCCGCTGTCGCGGAGATCAAGAGCTTGTTAGCGAAATGACCAATCCAGATAAGCCGTCAAGACGCGCTTGAGTAACAGCATCAAGCGTACTCTGCTCGTTCGCTGATCGCACATTGGATCTTTGAAGGGCTGACCTTGCCGCCAATCCAGGCACCACGATCGCACGCCGCGCTCGCTTTGGATTGTATCACTTGGTCGGGATGATGCCTGATGAGACCAAGGAGCACTCTCGATTCCTGGCGGAATGCGCTAATTCCCCTCGCCTGAACTCAGCGAACAGGCGCAACATGACGAATAGCGCGATCATTCCAGCGCCGAGCTCAGCAACGGCTTGACTGACCAACAATCCACTGAACCCCGATATAACAGGGAATAGGAGTACGGCCGGTATGAAGAGATACCCCTGCCTGGCGAAAGAGACCACCGCGCTAAGGCGCGCTCTCCCCATCGACTGAAGCATTGTCGTCACGAAACTCTGAATACCGTAAAATCCAAAAAACAGGTGAAAGACGATGGAGCTCGAGACGGCAATTTCTGTGACATCATCGCTATCGCTGAACAACCCGACCAACGGCCGGGCGAAAACGATAACGGCTGCGGAATACGCAACGGAAAGCGTAACGGTGATAGAGATCATAAACTTCGCGACCTTCATTACCCGGGCAAAGTCGCGCGCGCCCCAACCGAACCCCAGGACAGCTTGAGAGCCGATGCAGAAGCCGGTGATAGGCAGCGCGCCGATCGTCAAAATTCTTACAGCTATTCCCACCGCCGCGATGAAATCATCACCGAACCGCGCAGCAGCTCTGTACAGGAACATACCGGCAAGAGCGGCTAAGATACTTGTCGTCATCGCCGGCGCCCCAATGAGCGCCAGCTGTCTGATACGATCTACCCGCAACGAGACCTGAGATATGCTGACGAGCACAGTGCCGAGCCGCTCGGTAAAATACGCGATGTAGAGGCTTATAGCGGCGATCTGTGATATCAGTGTCGCTGAGGCTGCGCCTTGCACACCCAAGCCTAGCAAGAAAATGAAAATAGGATCAAGCAAGGCGTTCAATGTGAAAGCGGTCAGCATCGTCCACATACTATATCGTGTATTGCCTTCAGCTCTTACGATGAAGCCACTGACGATGTTTAGGAGCATCAAAGTAGATCCCGGCAAGAGGATCGTGGCGTAGTCGAGCGCGATGGGCAGGATGGTTGGGGTTGCCCCGAGTGCGACGAAGATGTCTCGCAGGGTCACCAACAGGGCGATGGTCATAATCACCCCGATGGGAGCGGCGAGCGCGAGCGCCGTACTAGCACCTCGGCATGCCTCTAACTCATTACCAGCACCAAGATGACGAGATATGAAGGAGGCAGTACCCACACCGATCCCCTCTCCCACGGCCGCGAGCACGACAATGAGCGGCATCGTCATGCTGACGGCTGCAATCGCCTGCGCGCCGAGTGAGCCAACAAAGATCGCGTTAAGGAGCTGCTGTACTGCGTTGATCGACAAGCCGATAACGGATGGAATGGCGAGCCGCAGGAGAAGGCTTGGGAGATTCTGGTCCGATAGATCGATGTGCCGGTTTTTTTTCGGCATCGCATCGCGATTGCTTTTGACGACGAGCTCCGCATTGCGCTTATCCATGATTCACGCCGTCTTCTCTACGAATTCATTGATCGTCTGCATCAGCTCCTGTTGCAAGACCGTGCAAAGATGGCGGGTCGCCTCATAATCGACCATGCTCGGATCATAAGTGGCGTCGATCTGTAGACGACCGGATTGATATCCGACCTCGAACCAGAAGAGGTGGATCGCCGCAGCTTGATGCATGTGTTCGCCGATCGAAAGCGGACAAGGGTCTGTGTCTAGAAAACGGCGCGCGAAATGGCGCTGCAAACCGGCGCGATAATTCACCCCAATTCTGGGAAGTGGCAGGCGATCGAGCCGACACCGCAAGGCTGGATCTCGGTTTAGGAATTTCAGGGCCCGAAAACCTATTCCCCCACGCGGCAGCGCATTGCGCTGCCGGTATACTAGACGAGCGCGGTCGGAACGCGACTCTCTTCCGGTGAGCTTCAATGGAAGCGGAACGAGCTCGCTGATAAGGCCGATGATCTGAGATGGATCGAAGTCGTCAAACAGCCGACCTCGTGCCGAGGTCAGGCTATCAATCCAGAGCGAATAGTTGCCGAACAGGGCACCACACGCACCGGACAGGGCAGCAAGAAACACATCAAAGTCCTGACAATGCGCTGATCTGGCTCCAATACTAAGGAGACCCGCTGTCGCTTCCCCGTCGATCTCAAGATGGTACTTGGCCCGATCTACCCGCGAACGGCCGTTCGCATCCACCCGACGACCTCCGAGACTTGCATCGTGAATCTCTCTCGCGCTTCCTTCGGCAACACTCGTGTCGCGCGATGAGGCGTCGCTGACACGTAAGTCGAATTGATCGTAGTCAATATCCTCCCAGTACTTGAGTTCGTCTGGTGCTTCGCTGTCCGCGTAATGCTCGAGGCGCTTCAACCAGGAAGAGAGCCTTTGTACAGTCTCAGGGCCATTCACATCATGGCCTGCAGCAAGAGCGTGGTATGCGCCCTCCAATGCTTCCAGGAACAGCCGATAGCCCATTCCATCCGCTACGAAATGATGCATCAGCACCAGCAGATAGTAATCGCCGCTTTCCGAAGTACGGAAGGCCGCGACGTGAACAAGAGGCGTGTGACCGTCAAACCGGAACATGTGTTGACGTTTTGCCGAGACGATCTCGATTGTCCTGCGCTGGTCTGGGCCGCTCATCCGGACAAGATCGATCTCCTCCACGATGCGCTCGGTCGGACAAGGCCCAATCCCCAGCCGAAGTCCACCTTTGGTTCGGGCAACGCGCAGCCTGAGGCCTTCGTGCTTCTCGATGACATGGGCAAGAGCGCGGTTCAGGATCTTGATGTTCAGAATGCCACCGCGCAAGAAGAACAGATCGCCGATGTTAAAATGCTCGTCAAAGCCGAGAAGAGAATTCCAAAACGATATAATGGGGGGCACAGGCAGCAAGCTGTCCGCGGAAGCGACGTTGTGGGGTGCCGCCTCCGCTTCCCCGGCCGCCAACTCCCTGATGGTCGGCGTTCGATAAAGTTGGTTGACGGTGAGATTCAGCCCGGCTTTGCACGCCAGGGTGACGCAACGCACGCTCAGAAGAGAATCGCCGCCGATATCAAAGAAGCTGCTGTCAACTCCCACCCCCTTGGCGCCTAATAGATCCTCCCAGATTCGAGCAAGAACTCGCTCGTTCCTGGTGCGAGGCTCGGCAGATGGACTGGTTTCTATCTCGCGGTATGGAACGGAGGATAGGCGAATACGGTCTATCTTTCCGCTCACCGTCAGGGGAACACTGTCAACCAACCTGAAGGCTGCGGGAACCATGGCGGATGGCAACCTGTCGCGCAGATGGGCAAGAATCTCTCCGGAGCTGAGATTCTTGCGAGCGGGCACCACGCTCGCCGTCAAGCGGCGATCGTCATCGATGCCTTCTGCGAAGACCGCGGCCTTTGCGATTGCCGGATGAGACTCAAGGGCAACTTCGACCTCTTCCGGCTCGATGCGGAAGCCCCTCACCTTGATCTGGTTGTCCGATCGGCCGCAAATCTCAACGAGGCCGCTGGTTGAGATGCGCGCGATGTCCCCACTTCGATAAAGCACGTTGTATTGTCCGCCATCATACGGATTCGGCACAAAACGGCGGTCGGTCCGATCTTGATCCTGCCAGTACCCAGCGCTCAGACAGCGGCCTGCGATGCACAGTTCGCCGGGGGCTCCAACAGGCACTCTCTTCAACCGTGAATCGAGCACGTAGAGTTTGACGTTGTCGATTGGCCGCCCCACTGGGACAAGCGCCGAGCTGTCGTCCGCGTCCGATGTTTCGTGCACGGCAGCATTGGACGCACATTCCGTCGCACCATAGAAGTTCCACAACGGTACGCCCGGAAAAGCCTCACGCCAGCGAGCGGGCAGCGAGGAAGGCATCGGTTCGGCGCTGCTTGTGACCAATCTCAAGGCGGTACTTTGCGGTTGCCGTTCCTGGGACCCAATGAGACCGGACAGGACTGGCGGAGAGGCAAATAAGCGTGTCACGCGATGTTTTGCCAAACTGCGCAACAACAGATCCGGATCTAGCACCTGTCCTTGCGTGAGGATCAGCGTAGGCACACCTCTCAGAAGCCCACCAAAATACTCCCAAGCGGACGCAACAAGGCAGGCGGACTTCTGGACAACCATGACGTCGGTGTCATCGAACGGAAAGCACCGCCACATCCAGTTCAGCCGGTTGAGAATGGCCGCTTCCGGTATAAGAACCCCCTTCGCCCGACCTGTGGAGGAGGACGTGTATATGAGGTTCGCAATTCGCTGATCTAACGGTCTGTCGCTAGGCGCGAAATCATCCCTCGGCAATTTGCATGTTTCTAAGGCCAACAGAGAAATCGAAGGTATCTCAAACCCAGGCTCCGTGATATTCGCGTGAACCAAGAGCTTTGCCTTACTATCTCGCAGGATATGTTGGATCCGATCATGCGGATAATCCGGCGCTATCGGCACAACAACAGCATCCAAGCCTCGCGCCGCAAGCATGACAGCGGCAACGTCCGGCGACCGGTCAACAAGCACGGCGACCAGATCGCCGGCCCCCACCTTCATCTCCCGCAGTAACGAGCGGATAGCTGCTACGCGCTCACGCAGCTCGCCAAACGTGACCTCCCCGAACTCGCCAAAATATGCTACTTTGCCGTGGTTAGAGACGCTGATCTGCTCGAAGGCTTCAGCAAGCGGACATTCGGATTCATATCGCTGGATCGACCCATCCAGCGAATCCAGTATAGTGAGGTCTGCGGCGCTAAGGCAGCTCAGTTCCTCAATGGGCGCAAGCGCTTTGTCGACGCAGGCGGCAATCAGACAGCGCAGATTGTTGGCCATGCGGACAGCCAGATCACTCGAGAATATGTCTTCCGCATACGCCAGCTGGAGCGCAATCTCATCGCCCTGATCTTGCGCGTACAGTGTTAAGTCGAATTTGACATAGCCTGTGTCGTACTCGCGGAATGTCAGAGCCAACTCGTCTTGACCAAGTGGCTCGGCGGCTTCGGAGTACATGTTGAACATGACCTGGAAGATCGGTGATCGACCCGGTTCGCGACATAACCTGGTGTCCCTGACCATCCATCCGAATGGATAGGCCGAATTTGCGATGGCATCGCTGACCAGGCTCTGGATGCGCCTGGCATGAGCAGCAAAGGACTGACCGGGATCGATCGCGGCTCGGATCGGCAGCATATTCAGGAAAAAGCCAATGATGTCAGCGCTGGCAGGTTGGTCCCGTACAGCGTGTGGCATGCCGACGACAATATCGTCCTGACCGCTATACATTCGTAGCAGCAGCTGAAAGCACGCCAGCAGTGTTGTCGAGGTGGTGCAGCTATTTTGCCGCGCGAATTCTCTTACCCGACTGGAGAGATCGCCGCCAAGGAGCACTGGATGCGAGCCGCCGCGGTATGAATTTGTTTGCGGGCGCGCCCTTCCAAGCGAAAGCACCGGCGGATCATCACCAATCTGACGACGCCAATAGTGACGTTGGTTCTCCAGCGCCTGTGGAGAAACGTGTTGTTTCTCCCACGCCGCGTAGCCCGAGAGTGACGCACGGTTCTCTGGCCAAGGCGCCGCGGCATCTAAATATCTCTGCTGAAGATCTCTGAGCAGAACAGAAATCGACCAGGCATCGAGGATGATTTCGTGAGCGGTGATCAGTATGAGATGATTGTCGGGACCAAACCGGACCATGCGCGCGCGAAACAACTGGCCTTGTGCGAGATCGAAATTGTCTTTCAGCTCCGTTCGCCGAAACTGTGCGATGAGCTCGTCAGCGTCGGAGGAGGTGAGATGAGATGCATCGATCAATTCAAGATTGATGCATGGCGGAGCATCAAAGTATTGAACCGGACCGTTCTCGTCGATAAAGCGCGCCGAAAGTGCCTGGTGGGAATGAATAACCTCGGTCCAGGCGCGCTTGAACCGAGCCAGATCGATGTTGCCCTTAATCCGCAGCCCGCCCTGAATGATGTAGTTCCGCGCAGATGGATCGAGCTGTGCCAGAAACCAAAGGTGCTCCTGGAGACGCGTCAGAGGTGATCGGCTTAGCTTTCGGCACGTCAAAGTCGTGCATGGATTGCGCTCAGTCCGAGCCTCGATCGAAGCGGCAAGAGATCGAATTGTGCCATTCAGGACCAGTCTGAAATCCGCTTTCACTCCGAGCAAGGTCTGCAACTGTCCCAATATAAGCATTGCGCGGAGCGAGTCTCCGCCGAGGCTTATGAATTGGTCATTCACACCTATGTTCTCGATACGCAAAATGCCGGACCAGATTTGACGTAGCCGGACTTCGAGGTCTGATTGCGGCTCCTCGAACGGCGTTGACAATAAGGGCCGAACACTCCCCGGGTCAGGCAATGCTGCAAAGTCGACCTTTCCGTTCCCGGTCAGTGGAATACTGCTGACGCGAATGATTCTTTCCGGAAGCATGTAGCTGGGGAGTGCCTCAGCAAGGAACTTCTGAAGGTCGCTTTCCGCCAGTTCAGCTGGAGCCGTCACATACGCAAAAAGCCGCCGCGAATCGGCTTGCGCCTCCGCCCGAGCGATATCTCGCGCCGTAAGCTTTACACCTGCGCAGACAGAGGCGACTGCGACTGCTCCATGCACCAAGGGATGAGCGGACAAACGAGCTTCGATTTCTCCCAGCTCGATTCTGTGCCCACGAATTTTGACCTGACGATCCCGTCGGCCGAGACATTCCAAAAGGCCGTCGGAACGGAGGCGCCCCAGATCACCTGTCCGATATAGGCGCCGGAAGGCCAGGTCGCTTGAGAACGGGTTTGGCCCAAACGCATCCTTGGTGCGGACATGATCATTGACGTAACCGGCAGCGACACCGACGCCGCTAACACAGATTTCGCCGACTTCTCCTACATTGCAGAGCCGTGGTCCGTCCGCGACATAAACCTCAACGTTTTGAATTGGCCTGCCGATCGGCACATAAGGCTCAGCCAGCGCAGGCGGGACGGCAACCAGATGATGCGTCACGCCGTCGGCGCACTCGGTCGGCCCGTAATGATTGAGAATGGAAACGCGGGGATACAAGGCAAGCCACGCACGCGCCAATCCGGGCGTTAGAGGTTCTCCGACCGTAGAAATAATCCGCAAGCCATCCATGGCTCGCTCTGCCGCGGCAAGCGATTGCAGATATTCAACAAACACTGCCAGCATCGACGGAACGAATTGGACGACCGTAGCGCCGCATCGTTGAATTGCTTGAAGGAGCGATGACGGCGACCTCAGTGTCGCATCATCGATGATTGATGTAGAGGCTCCGACGCAAAGCCCTGAAAGAAGCTGCCAAAGCGAAATGTCAAAGCAGTGCGATGCCGTTTGCGCGACGCAATCCGTCCGAGTGAGACTTAAGGCATCGATCTTTGCCGCCAAATGATTGTTTAGGCCAGCGCGCTCGATCATTGCGCCCTTAGGCTGGCCCGTCGAACCAGACGTAAACAGAATATAGGCAAGTCCATCCACGTTCGGCGATGGCACAACAGACGAGGTCTGCCCCCGGCGCAGGGCCGCCTCTATAGCTACGAATTGAGGAGCTGCTTTGCTGCTCTCCTGGAATAGGCTGAGCAATGCCGGTCGGTCTCGGCCCATCAACAAAGCGCAGCGGCTCTGCTCGATCATGAATGATGTACGGGAAGCCGGCAGCCAAGGATCGAGCGGTAGGTACATTGATCCAGCTTTCAAAATTGCGATAACCGCCGTCGCCCAGTCGAGGTCCCGCCCTCCCCAATAGCCGACAACCCCGCCGCGAGCACCCTGCTCTCGCAAGGTCTTTGCAAGGGCATCCGATCTTGATCGTAGGGCCTCATATGTGAGTTCGTCTGCGCCGTGCCTCAGCGCGACTCTCTTCGGATCCGAACCGGCAAACCGATTGATCGCCGTGATCGCGTCAACCGGTTGACGCTCCATGGACTGCTCCTTGGCTGATTGATTTTGCGTAGTCGCGCGCCCCGCCATTCGTCGCCTTCATCTGCGCCAAAATCGGAGCGCCGGAGCTCGTCAACGAGGTGTGCATGCGCAGCCACCCTGATTCCGCACGTCGTAAGGTTTTGTCCGTATGAGCTTCTCGGTGTTCGCTTCTGGCTCGGTGATCGGCAGAGGAACAGGAGGACGCTAGGACGGCGCGTCCACTTTGGCACCTACCTGCTCTTGTAGAGGACCCGCCAACGTCTGCATGGCACCCGCAATCAACGCGACCACAGGCTGGTCATGGCTTGTGATTATCGTAATTGTCCGCTTTCCCGGCCCTCGAGCCGCCACCACCAACCGATCGAGGGCGGGCTGCCCCCCTCCCCCGCGACACAGCTTGCATGACGAAAGACTTTTTACCGTAACCACCGCCAGACCAGCTACGCGGCCAAGGCCGGTCGGGTGTTCGCAGGCGGCGAACTCTATCTTAACGGCTCGTTTGGCGCGTTGCAGACTGGCGTCATTGGCATCGATGGCGGAGCCGAAGCGATCTTGCCGATCGGCGATACCTTGACGACCGCCAACATCATGCGGGCATGGGAAGCGTTGTCGCCGAATTATGCTTCTGTCACCGACGGATGTACTCGGGCCACGCTGGAGACGGCAGGCTCCAGCGAACCTATCGCACGCACGAACCGGGCGCTGATCAGGCTCATAACCTGAAGGTCATAGGTTCAAATCCTATCCCCGCAACCAACGATTCTTGCGAAAGCAAGGCACCCAAAACCCCGGCTTCCGAAAGGACGTCGGGGTTTTTCTTGTTGGCGGTGAACCGCAGGATCGCAGCCAGGTCGCCGCGCAGCACAATCGCCAGCTCGGCCTCGTCGGGTACGAGCGTTACCTGATCGACCAGTGTCCGGAACACCTCAGCCGCCTCGGCCTTGCCATCCTCGCTTTGCAGGCTCTCATAAAGCGTGGCGATTCGCTGGCGGTAGATTTCCGCCATGTTCGGATGCAGAAGAGGCGGTGGCTCCTCTGCATTTGCCAACAGCTCGGTCAGTTCGGCCTTGCGGGCTTCAAGACCACCAATCTTGTCCTTGAGCTGAGCGCCAGGTACACCATCCAGGATGGCTTGGATCGCTCTATCCAAGTCCCGCTGGACGCGCTCCAACTCTTTGCGCTGACTGATGATGTCGGCGCTGCGCTCAATCCGCAGCCGGTTCACTTCGCGGGTGAACTCGTCGCAGAATTCTTTGAAGAGCTCGGGCTCCATGAGATGCGTCCGGAGGCCGCTGAGCACCGAGGCTTCCAACGCATCGCGCCGGATATTCAAGCGGTTGTCGCAAGTGCCTTTGTTCCGCGACGTCGCGCAGCCGAGCAGATCTTTCGAGATCATAGTGTAACCGCCGCCACAGCAGCCGCACTTCACAAGACCGGCAAACAGATGTTTTGGCCGCCGCCGCTCGTTCAATGCATTCTCGCTAGGCTCAGACGTCTCATAGGCGAGCGATTGTTGGCGGGCCTTCGCCGCATTCCAGACTTCCTGGTCGATGATGCGCATCTCCGGCACCTCCTGAATTACCCACTCAGATTCAGGATTGAGACGCGACACCCGCTTACCCGTATCTGGGTCTTTCAGATAACGAAGCCGGTTCCAGACGAGGCGGCCGACATAGAGTTCGTTGTTGAGGATGCCGACGCCGCGCTTCGGATTGCCGTGGATCGTTGAGGGTCCCCATTCGGCGCCCTGCGGCCCAGGCACGCCTTCCTTATTCAACTCAAAGGCAATCGCGCGGGACGACTTGCCGGCAATGTAGTCTGCAAAGATACGGCGCACGACGACGGCTTCCGCCTCGTTGATCGTCCGATCGCCACGGATCGGCTCGCCATTCGCCGCGAACTGTTTCACAACGTCGTAGCCGAAGCACAGCCCGCCACCGGACTTACCGTCCTCAACGCGGCCGCGCAGCCCGCGGCGCGTCTTGTCAGCCAGGTCTTTCAGGAAGAGCGCGTTCATCGTGCCCTTAAGCCCGACATGCAGATGCGTCACGTCACCTTCCGACAGTGTGACGATCCGCACTCCGCTGAACGCCATACGTTTGAACAGTCCGGCGATATCCTCCTGATCGCGGCTCAGGCGATCCATCGCCTCTGCGAGCACGACGACGAATTTGCCGCGCGTCGCGTCACTGATCAGCTCTTGAATGCCGGGGCGCAGGAGCGATGCGCCGGAGATTGCGCGATCGGTATAGCTGTCGACGACGGTCCAGCCTTGCTTCTCGGCATGGAGGCGGCAGAGCCGCAGCTGATCCTCGATCGAGGCGTCTCGCTGATTGTCCGATGAGTAGCGGGCGTAGAGCGCGACCTTCACGAGGCGACCTCCTTACTCCGGGAGGCGGTCTCGCGTCCGGCTGTCTGTTTCGGCTTGAACGAAGTCCCGTGCGGCCTGGCGGGCCAGCAGCCGGACCAGATTGATGAGACGAGGATCGGGCTTCGACGGCGCAGGCACGGCCGGTTCGCGGGCCGCGTCGGCGACCACACGAAGTTTTTCGGCTGTTGTACGTCTCGGTCGCGCCACGATCGCGTCCTTGTCCTCGCACGGAATACACCGCTTCGCGACAACGATGCCATGCGACGACGCATTAGCAAGATAAAAACGTTTTCTAAATCAATGGCTTGTGGCGCATCAGAGCGGGTGTCGGCGGGTGGCAGCGTAGCGGCGGGGCACCGATCGACCGTCATCGTAGCGATCGCCTCCCTTGGAAGGAAGGCGTCTTGCCACGGTGACACCCCCCGGTGGATCGGAGAGGCCATTTCTATTTGCTGGGACCGATGACAATTCCACCAGCCTTGCGCTCCAAAGATAACATGGCTATATATCTGGATATAGCATGGAGGGGCGCGATGAGCAACAACGCACAGAAGAGAGCCCTCGAGAATTATCGGTCCCGTCTGACTGAGCGTGGCATCGCGCGGTTCGAGATCCAGGCGCTCGACGCTGACCGCGATCTGCTCCGGCGCCTTGCCCGGAAATTGACGGAGGACGGTCCAGAAGCCGGGCAGCTCCGCCGGACCATACAGCAAGCAGTGGCGGGTGAGCCTCCGAAAGCGGGCGGCATTCTCGCCGCGCTGCGTCGCTCTCCACTGGTCGGCGCGGATCTCGACCTCAGCCGGCCGCGAGAAGACGGGCGTAAGGTCGATCTGTGACGCGCTATCTTCTTGATACCAATATCATCAGCAACGTCATAAAGCCGGAGCCGTCAGACTCGCTGCTGGCTTGGATGGGCGCGCAGAAGGACGACGACCTCTTCATTGCCTCGCTCACCGTCGCCGAAATCCGCCGAGGCATCTTGGAGAAACCGAAAGGCAAGAAACGCAGCGCCCTTGAAGCCTGGTTCGCCGGCCCCGAAGGTCCGCAAGCGCTGTTCGCCGGCCGCGTCCTGCCGTTTGACGAGAAAGCTGGCCTCGTCTGGGCCGGTCTTATGGCTGGTCGGAAGGCGAAGGGACGCCCCAGAAGCGCGCTCGACACCATCATCGCTGCGATCGCAGACGCCAACCATTGCGTCGTAGTCACAGACAATGAAAAGGACTTCGAGGACGTTCAGATTATCAACCCGCTCCGCAGCTCCGCGAGCCAGGAGGTAGGCAGGTGACGATAACCCGAACGGTCCGGCCGATTCACTTCGAGGATTTCAGCGGCACCGAGTTCGAGCGCCTCGTGTTCGCCTATCACCTTTGCGATGGCTGGACTGATCTCGCTTGGTTCGGCCAGACGGGAAGCGACCAAGGGCGCGACATCATCGGCACACGTCCGTTCGACGACCAGCCGGACGAACGCACTGTCATTCAATGCGTCAATCGCGGTAGCCTGACCCAGGCAAAGGCCGAGAAGGATATGGCAGCCGCGGTCAAAGCGACGACCGGCAAACCTGACGCTTTCAAGTTCGTGTGCCGTGGTCGTGTCTCAGCCCAACGTCGCGACGAGGTTCGCTCGGCAGCCACGAAACTCGGTGTCCCTAAAGTGGCAATCTGGTCCGGCCCGGAGTTTGAGGAACATCTCCGGCTTCGAGCCGAATTCCTCCTACGGCGCCTCGTCGAGGGCGTTCCGTTTCCCGACACAGAAACGGAACTGCGTAATTTTGTTGACCAGTTCCCGGATATCGACGACGAGCAGGCCTTGGCCATGCTCGCCCGTGCGTTTGATCGTCCAGCTTTCCGAACACCGTTTCATCAGGAGAGCAATCTTCCCGCTTTCCAGCAGGCAATCGACGACACTATTCGCGTTCTCAGCACGGGCATCTGGCAAACGCGCGAAGGCATCGAAATCCATCGACTTCCGTCGCTTCATCACATTCGCGACGCCGGGATCCGCAGCGCTCTGGAGCTGACCGTCCGTGAACTGGATCAGCTTCGCCGCCAATTCAAAACGCTGCTGTCCTCCGGCGAAATCAGGCCCTGCGGCTGTGGCAATCCCGCTTGTCCAACCTTCATGCTCACCGACAGAGCAGCTCGCGAATTAGATCGGGCGCGCGATCGGGTGCTAGCCGCTTTCCGGCGGCCGTATCCCTCCTTCAACGTAGTCCTAGAATGACGTCGCCTCGGCTTCACAGAGGTGAGATGGCGGCGCTGGTAGGTCATGCCAAGCGCTCCGTCACCGGTAAATATATCCAAACACTCGACACCGCCCTGATCATGGCGGCCGACCCGATCGGAGGCTATATCCAGGGCCCTCCCGACGGGAAAGAATTCAAACAGTCCGCGTACGCGCTCGATCGCGACTCTCGTGAGGCCGCCCTCGCACGCTTCCTCCGGAAGGCACGGGGCGAGGAGAGGCTTGGCGCAGAAGAGGAGCGCCTTGCCGCCAAGCTGCTCGATGTCCACCAACCTTCATAGCCTTATCGCCGGTGTGCTGCAGTCGATGACCCACGCGGAGCTGAGCGAGGCGCCGCTACGAATCGCTGGGCTGGTCGTTCCAACCGGCGAGGGGCTCTCAAAGCGCCAGCGTATCGACCTCGCGCTCGCAAACCTTACCGAGGAGGAGTTAGCGCGGCTGGCCTTGAAGTTTGCGGCTAAGCGCGGGGATATCCCCCTCGACGAGGCCGGTCGCAAGGTGCTGGAAGCGGGCGATCCGCCTCTAACCCACATCACCCGGCGCGACGTCGCGCGAATCTTCGGAGATGACCTCGCCGGCGAGCGTGGCACGGTGGAGATGGTGGAACGCTATTTCCCTCTCTCCACGCCCATTGAAGATTTCCTCGGAACCAACGGTCGAAGCCTGCGCGATCAGATCGCTCAGCACATGGATCGAAATTCCGGTGATTGGTCGGTTGAATATCTGTTCGGCGAAATCGGCGCCTTCGACTGCTCCAGAGCCCGATTCGGGGCGTTGCTCAAGAAGCTGTTCACCCCCTCTCCCGGACGGGAGAAGAGCAGTTGCAGATGGTCACGGCCCTCAACAAGGTCCTTGCGCGTGACGGATACGAGCTGGCCCAGGAAAGTGAACTCTCCGGTCACTCGATCTTTGCCTTCCGTCCTCTCGTGCGTGGTGTCGGTGGTCGGCCCAAGAATTTGATCTTCGCCTCGCGAGGACCCAAGCCGGAAATCGGTTTCGCCGACGCCATCAACAACGACATCGTCATTCTCTCCGGCGAAGAGAGCTGCCTGGTCTACGACCGGCCGATCGGCACGAATGGCTTGCTCTGGTCCGAGTTCGTCGCTTGGTGGAGCGACGTCGCACCTGGGGCCAATGCAGCAAGTCTCGGCGCGCGCCTTCAAGAATCCTTGGCTTCAGACGCGGAACGCAAGCTCTTCGCCACCTACTTCAAGGCCTATAGATCTGCCCTCGGCGAGGCGCTACCCGCGCTCCTGCCACAGGTCTATCTGCACTACGATCCCGCTGTCGTAAAAACCCTGCGCCATCGCCTTCCGCTTCCGCGCCAGCGCATGGACTTTTTGCTCCTCCTCCCGGGGCGCCAACGCATCGTGCTGGAGGTGGATGGAAAGCATCATTTCTCCGAGAACGACCACCCGTCGTTGAAGGTCTATGCCGACATGGTGTCGGCCGACCGCGAGCTGCGGCTCGCTGGGTACGAAGTCTACCGATTCGGAGCAAATGAGTTGGTCGGCGAGGGCGCTGAATCGAGGATCGCCGATTTTTTCGATAAGCTTTTCCGTCTGCATCGTGTCGGGCGCTGAGCATGCCCCTCGACCGAAGATATTGAAAACCCTTGCATGTCGGAAAACCAGACATTATATTGGCTACAGGTCCTAGAAAGACACAGAGATGGTAACCACCACACTCGCCCCGCCGCCCGTCAAGATTGCGCCGTTTCCCTTGGCCGCCGTCGAGGCGAAACTCCGCGACGAACTGGTCGAGGCCGTGAAGATCGAGGCGTCGATTAGAGGCATGGCCCTGCCCACGGCGCCGGCAGATATCGCCAAAGCATCCGTTCACGTGGACTCGTTGGTGGTCGTTTCAATCCTATGCGCAGTTGAACCGATTGTCGGGTTCGAGTTGCCTGAAAGCGTCGTCCGGGCAGGCGGATACACTTCGGTCGACAGCGCACTCGGCCAGCTTCTCCCCCGTTTGGAGAAAGAGTGGACGAAGAAGAAAGGAGCGCAATCATGACCGAACTCGCAGTTCATCACGATAACGATGACGAGGCGCGCCGGCTCCTGGGCGATCGACTACGTGAAGCTCGCAAGTATCTAGGCCTCAAGCAGGAAGAGGTCGCAACCTATTTGAAGATCCCGCGAACCGCCCTGACGGATATCGAGAACGGTCAGCGCCGGGTCGAGGCTATCGAACTCGCCCGGCTTGCTAAGTTGTACCGTCAGCCGGTGGGCTATTTTACCGGGGAAGACGCTGCGGCGAGCCTGCCCATCGACGTGGCCCACCTCGCGCGCAGGGCGGCCGACCTGTCCGAGCAGGACCGCACCGAGCTTGGACGCTTCGCCGAATACCTGCGTGCTCGGTCGCGCGCCGCACGAGGTTGATCGATGGTGGCCGCGGATTATCCGAGCGCGGTTCGCGCTGGCACGATGGCCGCGGCCCGGCTGCATCAGCAGCTTGACCTACGTCAGCAGATCGAGGCGGCCGGCGGCAACGTCGATGTCTTCGCCGCCATCCACGCCCTCGATTTGCCCTTACTCGTGCGGCCCCTGCAAGGACTCCTCGGTGCTTATCTGAGCGATCCTGGGCCTGGCGTCCTCGTTACGACACAGCGTCCGATGAGCATCCAACGGTTCACTGCGGCCCATGAGCTCGGCCACTTCCGCCTACAGCATCAGCCCAGTCTCGATGACGAAAGCATTCTGCGTCGGATGCCGCTGCAAGCGCAGCCGACCGGCGACTTTCAGGAGGTTGAGGCCGACGCATTCGCGGTCGAATTCATGATGCCGCGCTGGCTCGTCGCTTGGCATGCGGCTCGCCAGGGCTGGACCGTTCCTGATTTTCGGCGACCAAGCGCGGTCTACCAGCTCTCGTTGCGGATCGGCGCGAGTTATGAGGCGACTTGCTGGACGCTCGCCCGCCACAGATTCATCCAGGCGACGCAGGCCCGGGAGCTTCTTCAGACCCAGCCGCGTGAGATGAAAGTTGCCCTGCTTGAGGCCTACCAGCCGCAAGACTACCGCGGCGACGTCTGGCTACTCACCGAGCGCGACGCAGGAGTGCGCATCGACGGGAGCCGCAACGATCTGTTTGTCCTCCGGCTCGAAGAACACAGCGGCGGAGGCTATCTCTGGGACATCGATCAGCTCAAGGAGAGCGGGTTCGCCGTCGTTCGCGATGACCTGCAGGCGATTGACGCTGACGGCGTCGGCGGGCCTGTCATCAGGCGCGTGACGGCAACGCCACCAGACACCTATCGCGGACGGCTCGCACTCGACGAACGGCGACCATGGGATCCCGATCCGCCGCTTGCGACCCTTGCCGTGGACGTCGACCTCACCGGTCCTGAGCAAGAAGGGCTTTCGCGCGCCGAACGGCGGAGGCTGCTCGAGGCCGCATGAGCGACATTACGATTTCGGTCGATCTGCGGCCTTCTTTCGGCGATGCCCGCAATCAAGGGGCGCGCCCTACCTGCCTTGCCTTCGCGGCGAGCGATGCACATGCGGCTCTACGTGATGGCTGGGCGCCATTGTCCTGCGAATATGCCTTCTATAAGGCGCAACAGCGCGCCGGCCGAATGCCAAACACCGGCGCGCTCTTGTCCTCGATGCTGGAGGCGCTCCGCAAGGACGGACAACCCGAAGAGAGCGGTTTGCCCTATCTATCGGCAACACCCGCGGAGCCAGCGTCATGGGCGCCGCCCCGCGAGATCGGCAAGCGTTTCGGCCGTAACGGCGCGACCGCCACCTACTCGATCGACCGCGTCATCCAGGAATTGGATCAAGGACGTCCTGTGATTGTCCTGACGATGCTGTCGCGCGCCTTCTATCAACGGAGCACTCAGGGTGTCGTCGATCCGGCGCCCGGCGAGCAACCGGAACCTGACCGACGCCATGCCGTCATTGCAGTCGGCCACGGGAAGGTCGACGGCCAGCGTGCCGTCTTGGTGCGTAATAGTTGGGGGCCGAGCTGGGGCGATGCGGGCTACGGCTGGCTCACGGAGCGGTTCCTTGGCCCACGCATCTATGCGGCCGCAACCTTATTGGAGGAGGTCGATGTACCTGCCGATCCCATCGCAGCCTGACTGCGCGAGCGCATGGCGTGAAGCCGTGCGTGCCGTTGATGGCCAGCAGGGCCATGCGGCCTACAACGTGATCATCGATATCGCAGATCCGATCGCCCATGCGACGCTGGCGGACCCCCGGATCGCGGTCGTCGACGAATTTCTCTCGCCCTACGAGAAGTCCGTGGAGACGGTGGCGAACACCATTTTTCCCGCCGGTCTTTATCGCCGCTATGGTGCACCTGCCTTCTTCGATATTTTTCGCGACAATATTCTGAAGAAGGTTCGGCGAAGCGAACGCTGGTCCGGTTACTATTTCGAGCGCATGATTCAATATCCGGTGGTCGAGGGTGATGCGCCCAATCAGCTCTGGGATATCGTGAAACGCCTAAAAAACGAGGACGTGCGGGCCCTGAACAAGTTCGAGCTGTCGCTGTTCGATCCGGTCAGGGATGTCGATAATTCGCCTTATGGCGGACAGTGCCTAAGTTTCATGAGCTTCAAAGTCATACCTGGCCCACAAAATAAGACGCTGACCTTGACCGCGATGTATCGCAATCACTTCTACATCGAAAAACTGCTGGGTAACCTGATTGGTCTTGGCCGCCTAATGGACTTTGTCGCTCATGAGGCGGGCCTCAAGGTTGGCGCGCTCACCATCATTTCCACCCATGCCGAAATCGACCAACCCCGCCGCAACGGAAAGCCCGCCAGCCGGTCCGATATCAGCGCGATGATCGCAAAGTTCGATCAGGCAGCAGCCCCTCTCGCGGCTTGAGTGTCGGGGAAGGGAAGCTCGATCGTCTGGCCATCGTCATCGTCGGCTGTGAGGCCGTAGATGTGATTGACGCCTGAGATGAACTCAGCCTGGCCGCCATAACTCGGATGGCGGACGATCTTGACCGTTATATCGAGGCCGTTTAGCGCCATGCCCGCATCGCGGCCGATTGCCACGATCCGGCGCGGCTTGATCATCGCAATAAGAGCCGTAAGCAGTGGCCACGTGGCTTCCCGTTCGGCCCTAGTGTGGCAGCGATTCGAGAAGGGGTCATCAGCCTCGTGCGGGTGGAGCGGGAATATGTTCCACAACACGGCGGGCTCGCCGATTCGGGTGAGCACGCTCCAGACGATGGCGGCGGTACGCTCCGCGACCATCGGGCCTCTTGTTGCACGATCCAGCTCTATCCCGCCCATGAGCGCCGCCGCTTGGGCCAAATGGACTTCGTCCGTCAGCGGCACACCCGTCCTGCGGCCTCCGCGGTAGCCCAGATCGCGGGCGATCCAGATCGTGTCGACGTGCGCAGCTATAGCCGCGTCGAGGCAGCGCACAAGATTGCGCCGACGGACGCGCGCGGCATCTGCTCGGTCGTAAGTCGAGCAACAATCGGCGTATGGATTGAACACCGAAGGTAAGCGGGTTTCGGCGAGCGCTTGGGCAAAGGACTTCGGCGTTTTCAAGATAGTTTCTCGATTGTGAGGCGGCGGTTATTCGTATCGATGTGAAGACGCCCGCGCCGATGCTCGCGCAGGAAGCGGAAGGCGGCATAGCCTTGCAAGATCGCCTCTTCCCAAAGCCACAACGGAAGTTGCTCAGCTTCATATCCGGCGACGAACTGGCGGACGTGCTTGAGCATGTCGAACGGCAACTCACCAGTCTTCACGTCGGCGAAGAGATTTAGGGCCGCGGCTTGGCCAAATATCCATGTCGCGACGCCCTCTTCGATCAGCGTGGCGCGCGCTCCGTCCTGTGCCTCATCGATCTTGGGATCGCTCTTACGCTTAAGACGGAAGAGAGCGCGGATGACGGGCGACCAAGTCAAAACCGCCACGTAAGCGTAGTGAAAGACGTCGTGAAAGCGGTAGTCATCGGCCGTCATGGCGTTGTCGGTGAGACGATCGCCAATGTTCAGGCCGTTGCAGCGCTGGAACACATAGGTCTGACCGCGAACTTTGCGTTCAAACACGTCGACATAAAGGTCGCGGGGCAATTTTTCTTCAGCCTCCGCGGACTCGTCGAGCGGTGCTGGGTAAATACGCTCGCGAGGCCACCGATCGAAGATTTTGCCCAAATTCTTGACCGCCGCCGCCTCGAGCGTCACACCCGCCTCGTTCGCGGCCTGAATCAAGGTTCGCATGATCGCGACTAGGCGCCCCGCCAAGGCCGCTTGGTTATTCGTCAGGCGCCCAGCTTCGTGATCGGTCATCAGCAAGCCGACTTCTCCCGCGAGCTGGAGCAGCGTCTTCTCAAACGCCTGTGTCGGCTCTGCGCGGCGAGTCATTATCGGGGGTTGGAGGGAAGCGAATGAAAGTGGGCCATCAGCGGCACGCTGCCAGTCCGCATAACCCCGATCCAGGTTTCCAGCGATATCGCCGAGAGACAGCCCGCCGCGCGCGGCAAACGCCGTGAGATACCAAAGCACGTCGCCCAATTCCTCGACGACCGCGCTTGCATAGCCGAGATACGAGGCTCGATCTCGCTGTTTCTTCTTGACCTCGCTGAGCAGGCTGCCGGTCTCGCCAAACAGACCGAGCAGCGGAAACGTGAGCGATCCGCCGTCGCTGCGCTGGTCGGTGGTCAACGCCTGCGAGACATAGTCCTGAACGGTGAGTGGGGTGAACTCGTCCGTCATGCTGGCCGCCTCTTTCGACGATCAGAGATTGCTTCGTCGGGGACAGTCACGCCATACGCTTTCAGCGCACGGAGGACGACGACCCGGATCGGCTCGCGCGTCTCTGCAGCCCGGACTTCGAGATGGTGTTTCGTCACCGACGGCACCTGGATCTGCAGGTACTCATCGACCTCGCTAGAGGATTGCGCAAAAGCGGTTTTCATGAAACCACAATATCAGACATTTCATGAAACCACCATGAGATGAAATCATGAACTTTTGTGCATGCCAGCGATCGACATCCCGCCGGGACTCCAGGCTCGGCCCCTCTTGCCGCAAGGTCGCAGCTACCGGATCACACATGCGGGGCAACAGGCCCGGCCGTAGCGACGTGCTACCTGGGATCGCACACACGCGCGCGACTTATATCTCTAATCTTCATGTTGATGCGAGCCAAGTCAGGAGATGGGACCTCAGATGAGGGAAGGTGGCGTTGGTCGACTCAAAAGAAACGCAACACCGAAGAGGGGGAGCACATGACGGATAAGCGGCCCGAAATGGACAAGGATTCAATCATGGGCGCTATAATGAAGGGCGACATCGTCGGAATCCGAGACGCGCGCTTAAAGCAAATCATTCATGACATCGCCGAATGGGCTCGGCGTCGTTGGACGGCCGAGGATTCGCCGAACCTGGTAACATATGAAATCATTGAGCTCGCATACAGTTACCCCAAACGTGCACATGACTTGATTGAAAGCATGCGCGCATTGATGCAAGCGGATCGCGTCGTTCCGGCAGTAATTCTAGCGAGGGCGCTGGTTGAAACGATTGCGATGGGCCGATACTTCATCGACAAGATGGAGAAAAGTTTGGCTGATGGAGATTTCTCTCGATTGGAGGCGCAGTTCTTTCGCTTCTATGCAGGCTCAAAACTCGGAGATGCAAAGATCAAGTCGATCCACGTCAATGATGCACTCCGCGAACTAGAGGCCACCGACGTCGACTATGTCTCCTATCTCGTCAATAAATATCCATTTCTTTGGAGCATGTCGGGGCCGAATCCAAGCGAGGCGTTCAAAGGTGAAGGCTCGTTGCTTCAGACTTACGACAAGTTGAGCGAGATTTCTCACCCAAACGGCCTTGGAACACAATACCTCTACCCGGCGGCCGATGCGCCGGACAATTCGGAGGTCATGGCTTTCTATCGCTACATGACTGGCGTTGCGATCTGGCAGGCTCATCACCTACTCGCTGCACTCGATCGCATGAACACTTTTCCAGATCGTTTCGTCGCGAAATTCCCCAATAGGACCGGGTTCTCCGATGACAATCCGCTCCGGAATAGCTCGGGCTAGCAATCGGGCTTATGCCGATGCGGAAGCGGGATTGTGGGAAGGCCTTCCCCCTGGTCGGCGCCACGGTCGCCGACACGCCCCCTTCTGCGGGGAGAACCCCGCAACGCCCCCTTTGGAGTGAGAGGGCGGCCGGGCTTCGCCGTGACGGGTTGAAGAACGGAGGAGAGGCCTCCGGCGCCTGTCGTGGAGATGACCCATGACCCAAGTCGAAGCTCTGAGCGCTGGCCGCGACCACGTCGGCGGCTACAAGGTGGACGTGACCCGCGGCGAGCGGGTCGGCCGAGTATCGTCGGAATGGTTCGCGCGTCCAGCAGACGAGCGCTATCTGTCCCTGTCGGACCTCTATGCCGCGGCGCGTGGACGCACCGAGCGAAGCCGGACCCGAACGGTCGAGAGCGCTGCGATCCGGGTTGAGGCTAGGCGCGACGATGCCGAGCGCCTAGCCCTGGTGCTGCCCGGCTCCGACGCGCCGATCGCCCCGACCCACTGGAGTTTCGGCCAACTCGCCGGTCTGGTCGGAGCGCCGGCGTCTTATCTCCGGCAGCTTCCGGCACCGCTGGCCGGCATTAACCTGCAATACGGCTTGACCTCCCATTCCGCCGAGCAGGTGAAGACGCTCGAGATCGAAGACGGTCGCGTTGAGCTTCGCGCCGTTACGGGTCCCGAATACGGCCGTATCTTCGACCACGAACTTGTGGCGGCGGTTCAGCGCATCGCCGGCAATGGCACGGGCGACACGCGCTGGAAGGTCCCTGGCGTGCTCGACTGGTCGACTGGCGTCTATAATCCACATGTCGACATCAGCCAGGATACGACGACGCTCTACGCATCCGACCGCGACGTCTTCCTGTTCCTGGTTGACGACCTTAACCCGATCGAGGCCGGCCGATTGGCCGACGGTTCGCCGGACCTCTATTTCCGCGGCTTCTACTGCTGGAATTCCGAGGTGGGTGCCAAGACGCTCGGCATGGCGAGCTTCTATCTCCGCGCCGTCTGCCAGAACCGCAATCTCTGGGGCGTCGAGGATTTCGAGGAGATCACCATTCGTCACTCCAAATACGCCGCCTCACGCTTCGCGCACGAGGCGGTGCCGGCGCTGACCAACTTTGCCAATTCCTCGGCGATGCCCTTTGTCAACGGCATCAAGGCCGCGCGAGAAAAGATCGTCGCCCGCACCGACGACGATCGCAACGAGTTTCTGCGCAAGCGTGGCTTCTCGAAGACAGAGACAGCGAGGATCATCGAGACGGTGTTGGCCGAGGAAGGACGCAAGCCCGAAAGCGTGTTCGATTTCGTGCAAGGCATCTCTGCGGTTGCGCGGGGCAAGAGCCATCAGGATGCACGCCTCGATCTGGAGGCGCGCGCGAAGAAGCTGCTCGACCGCGCAGCCTGATATCCGGAAAGCCAGACGTCCGGAACGGCGCATTTCCGGCTCTCTGGTTTTCCATCTTTCCTGATCTTCGGCTTTGCGGCGCTGCCCTCAGAGGAAGAGGGCGGCGCTGCGCTTCGTGACGGGTTGGAGGCTCAGAGAAAGTCTTTGGGCCGCCCGTCGCGGAGTATCATCCATGGCGACCGCCATTCAGAAGATCACCCTCTCGTCTTCGCGCGACATTCCCTTCAATAAGCTCGTGCTCAGCCAGTCAAACGTCCGGCGCGTAAAGGCCGGCATCTCCATTGAGGAGCTGGCCGAGGACATCGCCCGGCGTACCTTGCTCCAAGGCCTCAACGTCCGGCCGGTCCTCGACGCCGAAGGCGCCGAGACCGGCATGTTTGAGATTCCCGCTGGCGGCCGTCGCTATCGGGCACTGGAGCTGCTGGTAAAGCAGAAACGCCTCGCCAAGACCGCACCGGTGCCTTGCGTCGTCCGCAATCCCGCGACCGACATTCTAGCCGAGGACGATTCGCTTGCCGAGAACATCCAACGCGCGCCGTTGTTAGGTTCTGTGCTCGAACTGTCCGGTTAGAGTCGTGTGGCTGTCATCGTCATGGTTCATACGCATGGGGCTCTCCGAAGAGGGCACATAGACGTCCGAGTCAAGCGTTCCCGCAGCGTAGCGAGGACAACGCTTGACGCGGCGGCGACACCACAAACTAGTCAAATGGTTGCAGGCGAAGTCCTGCAACCCTGCCACGTGGCGAACGGGAGAGCGCGAGGGGAACCCCTCGCATCCTAAACAAAAGAGTGCGCCGCAGGCGCTCCGCTTAATAACAATCGGTTCGGGAAGCTGTCTTCTTTGTTGCTGTACAGGGAGTTGCGCCCAGCTCGGTGTCTTCTGCCGTTTCGGACGGCGAGGACCAAAGAGGACAGTATGGCGCGGATCATCAAGGCGGCGATGGGGTATGCCGCAATCCCAGCCGGGTTTCCGATACTGGTGTCGGAACGGATGGCGATTATCGAGCCGGCGTTTGCCTGGCTGATGGAGCTGGCTACGATTCCGGGCCGCACGCATGCGGCGGAAACGATACGGACCTATTGCGAGCACCTGCATGATTGGTTCGACAGTCTGGAGCAATCTGGTCTCGACTGGCGCGCGGTGAGCGAGGCGGAGATTGCGGCCTGGCGCAATCGTATGCTGTCGCAGCCGAGCCCGCATACGAAGCGGCCATACGCGCGGTCGACGGTGAATGATCGGGTTCGCACGGTCTGCCGGTTTTATGTCTGGGCGCAGGGACGCGGCTGGATCGAGGCCTTGCCGTTCCACTTTGTCGACGTGCGGGTGGGCCCTGGCCGGCGACAATCGTTCCTTGCGCATGTCGATGCGCGCCCGGGTGTCGTGGCGGCGAACATCCTGACAGTCGCCGAGCAGGAGCGCTTGCCGCGACCGTTGCGGGTCGATCAGTTGCGCCGGGTCTTCGCCCAGTTGGAGATGCCCTACCGCCTGATGGCGGAATGGGCGCTGGCGACGGGATTACGGCGCAAGGAGCTTTGCGGCTTGGCTGTCTTCCAGGTCCCGGAGACGGCACATCTCGATGACGAGGACCATCCGCTGGTCGGCGTGCCCTTGACGATCACCAAGGGCGACAAGCCTCGCACGATCTATCCACCGATTCGCCTGGTTGACCGCACGCAACGCTATATCGATGAAGTGCGCACGCCGCAGGTTCGGGCATTGCGTCGCCAACGGTCGGGTTATCGGCCACCATCGGCGCTCTTCCTCAATCGTCAGGGGAATGCGGTCCGCAAGAGCCGATTGACTGCGGTGTTTGCGGAAGCCTTCCGGGCCGCCGGTGTGACTGGTTCATTGCATTGGTTGCGCCATACCTTTGCGATGACGATGCTGGTGCGATTACAGCGACAGGCATCGATCACGCCTGACCTCAATCCGCTGAAGATCGTCCAGGTCTTGCTGGGGCACAGTTCGATCCAGAGCACGGCGATCTACCTGCGCTGCGTCGAGCTCAATGCCCGGGAACTCGCCGACAGCATCGACTATCTCTACGGCGAGTTGATCCCCGATGGCCGGTAAGCGTGAGCGTATCGACCGGCGTCTATCGGCTGCGTCAGCGAAGGTGCTGGAGCAGCCGGCCGATGCCGTTGCCGTCTTCCGCGACGGTTGGGGCGAGGTCGCAAAGCGCTACGATCTCGGTAAGCTTGGATTGCCGACAGACGTTACGATGCTTCTGGCGGACACCTTCCGCAATCATCATGCCGCATCGAGCTCCGAAACGCACCGTCATTGTTGGATGGCACTGCGTGTCTTCGCCCGTTTTGCGGTCGAGGACGGGCATGTTCTTTCTGCCGGGGATCTGACCACCGCAATGGTCGGGCGCTACATCGCCTGGCTGGATCGACAGATCGCGGGACAGACGAACAAGCCCTGGTCAAAGGGGGCGCGGGCGAATGTGCTGATGCAGCTTCGCCAGATGATCGACTGGACCAAGCGCCGGCATCCGTCGCGGCTGCCGTCCCGGATCGACTTCCCCTGGCGGGTCTGGCCGAACCGGACTGCCGACACCCGACCGCGTCTTGGTGGGGAGCATCTCAAGGCGATCCTGCGCGCGTGCTATGAGGAAATCGACGAGGCGTGGGATCGCTTCGAAGCCGGGCGGACCATCCTTGCGACGAGCGGTCCGGTCGATGGCGTCGATCCCGAACTTTGCGACATGGTCCGGGCGCTTGCTCGGGTGAATGACGGGGTGATTCCATCGCGGACGCTTGCGATCCGCAGCCAAGTCAACATATCGGCGGTCAACCGCCACGGCGGCCTTCGTCACCTTGGCGGTTATCTTCACTTGACCGGCGAAACGGTCGTCGCGTTCTTCATCGCCATTGCGATTCAAACGGCGGGCAATCCGGATGCGCTGCGGCTGATAACGCGCGATTGCCAGGTGGCGCATCCGCTCGATGAGCATCGCATCATCGTCGAATGGGCCAAGCCTCGAGCCGGCGCGAAGGTGAAGCGAGCGCAGCGGCGGTCCTTCGATCGCCGTCGGCGACATGCCGCGCCGAACCTGATCGACCGGTTGCTGGCGATGACGGCGCCGCTCGTCTCCCGGAGCAGCCGGCAGGACCGCAATCGCTTGTTCCTGACGAAGAGCGAGAAGAAGGACGCGGTCACGCTCATTGCAGAGGCGACCTTGTCGCACGCCCTGAAGCCGTTCATCAAACGCTCCAATGCCCGCATCGCCATCTGGAACAAGGCTGCACCGGAGCGCGCACGTCAGCTCTTGCCGGACTTTGCCGCCGTGCTGCTGCGCGGCAGCGTCGCCACCGAATATTACAAGGCGTCTGGCGGCGACATCGTCGCGACACAGGATGTGCTCAACCATGCCCGCGCCGACACGACCGAGCTTTACATCAAGGGGCCGCAGACGCGCCGCATCCAGCGCGAGACCATCGCCCGATTGCAGGAGCTGATGCTCGGCTGGATCGTCGGCGCGAAGGTGAACTGTGAGGATCAGGCGCAGCGCGACCGGATCATGCTGGCGAGCAATGCAACGGTTCCGTTCAGTCATGATTGCCTCAACCCGGTCGCGGGCACAGCACCAGACTCGATAGCAGGTCGGGTCTGCCGGCACTTCGGCGGATGCCTGCGTTGCCCCGGGCTGGTCATTCCGATCGATGCGGAGCACATGGCGCGCATCCTTCAGGCGGTCGACGAACTCGAGCGCGCGCGTGAACGCATTGATCCGCGTCGCTTCGAACTCCTGTATGCGCCGAGCCTGCGCATCTTGGTCGACGACATCCTGCCGAACTTCCCGCAAACACTGCGAGGTGATGCCGAACAACGAATGCTGGCTCTCGCATTGCTTCCGGCGCTGGAGTGAGCGATGACGGCTTCCACGGCACCCAATCTTGTCGCCGCCGTCAGACCGGCGCTTCGGATATCGGCACGGTCCGTATGGTCCGATCAGGTCTGGCATCTCGACGGTCATCGCCCTGGCAGCAACCGCAGCGACTTCTCGCTCGACTGGGGTTTTGTTCTTGCTGACGACAGCCGGTTCAGTGATCCGCGATGGGCTGACTGGCGAGAGGCGGCGAAGCTGTTCCTGTGGAGCCTGAAGCTCGACCCGCCTCCTGGGTACCGCAACGCTCATGAATCGACGATCGTCTCCGTCTTCAATAGGTTGCGGATGCTGATCCGCTGGATGGCGGCGCAGGGATATCGGTGCTTTGCCGATCTCGACCGCGACGCCTGCGACCGGTTCATGACGGTGATGGCGCAGCGTCCGGGCCACAAGCCTGGCAATACGCTGAAGAGCACGACGCTGCAAAACCATGCCAATCTGCTGACGCGCCTTTATCTGCAGGGAGCAAAGTTCCCGGAGATCGCAATCGCCGATCCATTCCCGGGGATCGCGCCGCCGTTCGTTCGCCGCGACAGGGGCTGGCTGCCTTATACGCCGGACGCGATCGCCGTGCCCCTGGTCTCGGCGGCGCTGCGACTGATCGGGACCCCGGCCGACGACGTCATCACTCTGCAGCCCAGGCGCAGTCGGTCTATGACCATGCGCTCGCTAACGGGATCAGCCAGACCAAGGCCGGCTTCATCGTGACCGACGCGATCGCGCCGTTCACCTTCGCGACACTGCCTGGGGAGGAAACTGCTTGGCATGAGGCGCCCGTCACCAGCACCAAGCAGGTGCGCTATCTCGCCGATCGCATTTACGACGCCTGCTTTGTCGTGGTCAGCTATCTGGTCGGCGCCCGGCTCTCGGAGATCCTCGGCCTTCAGGTCGGCTGCATCGAGCAGCATCCTGCCGGCGACGGCAGCGAGAGCTTCGCCTATCTCGTCGGGCGGATTTACAAGACGGCGCGTGGCATCGATGGCGAAGCCCATCGCTGGGTTGCGCCAGCGCCCGTCGAGCGGGCTGTCGTGGTCATGGAGCGGCTGACCGCCCGCCTGCGCACCCAAAGCGGACGAGACGATCTCTTCCTGACAATGGCCAGCACGGGGCTGATCGGTCCTGCTGCCCGCATCAACCCGCCCGTTGGCTCGACGATCATAAGGCGGCTGAATGATCTGTTTGCGCCGTTCATCGGCCTGCCGGACCACGAGGGAGTCCCCTGGCATCTGAACACGCATCAGGGCCGCAAGACGTTTGCTCGCTTCGTCGGCAAACGCGACCGCACCGGCCTGCATGCGCTTCAGGCTCACTTCGGTCATGTGACCCGGGCCATGACCGATCGTGGCTACGTCGGGACCGACTTCGCGCTCGACGACCTGATCGACCGGCATGCCCGGGAGGAAACCCGCGCCGCTCTCGAAGAGGTGCTGACGGCAACCGCCCTCGCGGGTAAGGGCGGAAGGATGATCGCCGCCCGCTCCCAGTTCCGCGGGCGCACGCGCGACGGCGATGTCCAGGCCTATGTCTCCTTCCTGATGGAGGAGACTGATCTGAGGCTCGGTGTTTGTGACTGGGGCTATTGTGTCTATCGCGTCGAAACGGCTGCCTGCTTCGGCGACGAGAAAAGTCCCAACCCCGTGCTGAGGACCGAAAGCACGTGTCTCGCCTGCGCCAACTTCGCCGTCACCGCCAGGCACAGGCCTGTCTGGCAGGCCCGCCGCGATCGCAATACGGATCTTCTCGGCCATCCTGGCCTGGACCCGGTCAGCCGGCAACTCGCCGAAACACGGATTGCCGAATGCGATCGCATCCTTGGTAAACTCGACGATGGAAAGGAAGCTCGCCATGGCGCGTAAGACCAGCAAAATGCCGGCCCTCACGCCTGCCGAAAAGCGCCTGCGCAACACCCACTGCAAGCTGCGGGAGGCTCTGGAACGACTGGTGAAGGGTCTGCCCACACACCCGGACCTGCAAAAGCGATCCTACCGGCTGACCGTCGCGACGCTCGCGCGCGAAGCGCGCGTCGGCCGCAATGCGATCTACGCCAACCATCGATCGATCATCGACGAATTACGCCGCGCCAGTGATCGCAAGGTCGTTCCCGAGAAGCTCGCAGCCTGGGAAGACAAACTCGCCCAGCAGCGCGCTCTGATCCAGGTCTTGCAGATCGAGGAGCGGCGTATGGTGACGGAAAATGCCGTCCTGCTGAAGCGCATCCTCGACGCCGAAACGGAAGTTGAGCGGCAGAAGCGTCATAATGCCCGCCTGATCGCCGAACGCGATCGCGCCGTGAAACCAGTGCCGTTCACTCGCGGGCCAAAATCCTGACGTCGTCTACGATTGCCGGTTTGTGTCGGTGCGGTCGCCGAAGGACAACCGTCGCCCCATCTATTGCCTGCGACAATCATGCGCGGCATGATCTGCGGCATGCTTGACCCCTTCGATCCAGACAGCTTCATTGTGCGCGCCGAGGTTCATATCCTCGGCATCGAGCCCAAGATCAGCCGCACTCTCGAACTGCCAGTCACTCTCAACCTAGCCCAACTCCACGAGGTGCTGCAGGCCGCCTTTGGCTGGACCGACAGCCATCTGCATCAGTTCAATATTGGCGGTCTCATCTACGGAGCTCCAGAGTTCGATGACGATGGTCTGTCCGACAGCAGGATCTTCGAGGCGACCGAGGTCAGGATGATCGACCTTCACTTCCCCGACGATCCCGGCGAAAACCCTCTCACGATCCTCTACGAATACGACTTCGGCGACAATTGGCGTCATCTGCTGCGCTTGGAGCGCGTCGCGCGCGATGAGAGTGCCCAATATCCTCGCTGTATCGCCGCCGCACGCTCAGGACCCCCCGAAGACGCTGGTGGGCCTTCAGGCTATGCCAACTTCCTTGAGGCCTGGCTCGACCCCGACCATGAAGAACATAACGCGATGCATCGATGGGCTGGCCGCAAGTTCCACCCGGAGTCCTGCAATCTCGACGACATCAACAAGGCTATCGCCCAAGCACTACGCGCATCAAAGGGCGACTATCGCTTCCGTCGAGAAAGCCATCGTGATCGACGCCAACCGGCTGCGCTTCAGCGCCAAAGAGACACCCAAAATGCACGGCGCAGCCAAAAAGACTAGAGAATCAACGTCGTCCCGCTAACAGGACACTTGACGCATAACCTAACCCTTGCACCCCATTGACCAGTTCCGAGCCTTCCAAGCTATGCGCGAAAAGGGCCGGACCGAGGAGGACATCGCCGCTGCTTTCTTCACGTCGGTCAATGTCGTGAAGCAGCGCCTGCGTCTCGCCTCGGTCTCGCCCGCGTTGCTCGACGTCTATGCCGAAGACGGCATGTCACTCGATCAGCTCATGGCCTTCACCGTCACTGCCGATCATGCACGCCAGGAGCAGGTCTGGCAGGCGATCTCCGGGTCGTGGCAGAAGGAGCCCTATCAGATCCGCCGCATGCTGACGGAGAAGACGGTACGCGCTTCTGATCGACGAGTCGTGTTTGTCGGCCTCGACGTCTACGAGGCGGCCGGCGGCACGGTGCTGCACGACCTCTTCCAGTTCGACGACGGCGTTGGCTGGAGGATGTCGCTCTGCTCGACAGCCTGGTCGCCGAGAAGCTGAAGGCAGAGGCGGAAACAATCGCCTCCGAAGGCTGGAAGTGGATTGAGGTCGCCGCGACCGATTTTCCCTACGGCCACACCCAGGGCTTGCGTGAGCTGGATGGCGTACGCGCCGAGCTCACGGCCGAAGAGCAGGCGACGATCGAGGCGCTCAATGCCGAACAAGCCAGGCTCGAAGCCGAGTATGACAGTGTGGACGAGCTCCCCGACGACGTTGACCTGCGGCTCGGCGAGATCGAGACGGCTCTCGCCGTCTTCGACAATCGACCCACCATCTATCAGCCGGCCGACATCGCCCGCGCGGGCGTGTTTGTCGGCATCGACGCCGAGGGCAGGCTGTCGGTCGATCGCGGCTATGTGCGGCCGGAGGACGAATTGCCTGCGGTCGAGCCGGGGCAGGGTAGCGACGGCGAACCTGTCGTCTCGGTTGATCCAGACGGCGCGGAACCATCGGGGCCGGTCGTCCGGCGCGCCGTCATCACCGTCGGCGGTCAGGCTGCGGAGGCCGAGGACGAGGATGATGATGCGGTGAAGCCGCTGCCGGACCGCCTGTTGACCGAGCTCACGGCGGAGCGGACGCTGGCGCTGCGCGACAAGCTGGCGACCATGCCTTCGGTCGCCTTCCAGGCGGTGCTGCACAAATTCTGCCTCGACGTCTTCTCCCGCTATTACTCCCATGGCACGGCGATGGAGGTCTCCGTGCGCACGGCCAGCTTCCCGGTTCAGGCGCAGGGGCTGAAGGACGCGCCCGCTGCCAAGGCGATCGACGCGCGCCACAAGACCTGGGAGGAACGAATGCCGAAGGACAAGGCGGGCCTCTGGGATTGGCTCACGGGCCTCACGGGCGACGAGCAAGCCGCGCTCTTTGCGCACTGCGCCTCGTTCGGTGTCAACGCGCTGTACGAGAAGGGCGATCGCTACGGCGGCGGGGTCACGCCGCACATGGTCGAGCAGCGCATCACTGATGCCGATCGCATCGCCAGGGCCGTCGATCTCGACATGGTAGAAGCTGGCTGGCGCCCGACCGTCGAGAATTATCTCGGTCGGGTGCCGAAGCGCCGCATCCTGGAGGCGGTGCGGGAAGGCGCCGGCGAGCGGGCCGCCCAGCTGATTGACCATCTGAAGAAGGGCGACATGGCCAAGGAGGCCGAACGCCTCCTGGCCGAGACCGGCTGGCTGCCCGAGCCCCTGAAAAGGGCCGACGCCGACCACGCGGCGACCGTCCACACCGCCGAGCCCGAGGGCGATGGCGCGGCGCTGCCGGAATTCCTCAGCCATGACGACGAGGAAGCTCCGAGCGACGAGGCGGACGACCCGCACATGGTTGCTGCCGAGTAGGTAGAAAGACCGGCTGGGGCGACGAATGTCGCCCCAGCCTATTCTTATGCGCTGCGGGCCACCTGTGGTCGCACCCGCAGGCCGTCGATCCAGATCGCGACCCTGCCGGCGGCAACGAGGCCTGAGGTTTCCGCCACGAACCGTCGCACCGCCCGCGTGCTGCTCACTTCGAAGCGATGTCGATAGCCCTGGGCTACGGCACGATCGGTGAAGCCTTTCAAGGCAGCACACCCTGCGGCTTCCTGGACCTCGAACTGAACCCTCCACCGCGTGCGTCGGGGCCGAACATCATCGAGAACCTCGACGCTGATGCGGTGCTTACCCCCGTTGCGAACGGTTACGGGTTCGATCTTCTTGCTGGGAAATTTTAAAATCTGAGCCATCAAATCCTCCTTCATTGTGCGAGGCGGTTCGATGGTGTTGTCGGGAGCTCGCGAACCGCATGCCGAGACCCGACCCGCGCAAAGGCGCGGATGCAGGTCAGCGGCGGCCTGTTGACCAGACCATTCAGCTCTTGAGGCTCACGCCACAAGCGGTTCTTGCCGCGCAATGCGCAGCGACCCTGACAGGGTAAAAGTAGTGTCCCATCCGCAACGTTTCAAGGTGTCGGGCAGAGAGTGAGAGGCGGGCCGGGACGGGTTTGAGCCGGTGCGGTCGAGAGAGAGCGCCCGCCGGCTCGCCCGCTCCCGCTCTCGTTAAGGCTTCCCTCATGAACAACGTTTCCCCGATCGCGGCCGAGCAGGCCGCGCCGATTGCATCTGTCTGCGCTCCTGACGGCGCCAGCGTCATCATCGCTGCGGCCGAACAGCTCCTGCCACATCTCGAGCGCGGCCAACGCGTTGACGCCGAGATCCTGCGCACCGCCTTGGAAGCGGCCTTCGGCGCATCCGATGCGACGGGCGCCTGGGATTGGAAGACGGCTTACGACGTCTGCGAGGCGGCTACGGTCTTGTTCCTGCGCAAGTACGGAAAGGCACTGTTCCGTAAAGCCGGCTCTCCGGCTTTGCGACTTTCCGCGTTGTCGAAAGTCGCCGGCCTTCTCCCAACCCACACGCGCGGCTCGGCCGAAAGCGAGGTCTTTCAGCAGTTCTCGACGCCGATCCCCCTCGGGCTGGCGACGCTTACTGCTGCCGCCTTTACGCCGGCGGATCGCGTGCTGGAGCCGTCCGCAGGCACCGGCCTGCTCGCCATTCTCGCCGAGATCGCCGGCGGCACGCTCGTCGTGAATGAACTCGCCGAGACCCGCGCCGCGCTGCTCGCTTCCCTCTTTCCGGCCATCCCTGTCACGCGCTTCGATGCGGCCCAAATCGACGATCACCTCGATCCCGCCGCCATCCCAAGCGCCGTGCTGATGAACCCGCCATTCTCGGCGATGGCGAATGTTGCTGGCCGCATGGCCGACGCGGCGTACCGTCACATCGCCTCGGCCCTGGCGCGTCTCGCCGATGGCGGTCGGCTGGTTACGATCACCGGCGCCAACTTCTCACCCGAAAGCTCAGTTTGGCGCGACGCCTTCGCGCGGTTGCAGGAACGTGGCCGCGTGGTGTTGACCGCCGCAATCGCCGGCGTGGTCTATGCCAAGCACGGCACCAGCATCGAGACCCGCCTGACGATCATCGACAAGGCGCCGGCCGATGACCCACATGTGTTCCCGCAGTCGCCGGGAATGGCGCCCGACGTCGCGAGTCTGCTCCGCTGGATCGGCGAACACGTTCCACCTCGCCTGACCATCGCGCTTCCCGTGTCAGCCTCGCTCGCGCCGCGCACCGTGCGCGGCTATCTCGCACGGGCTGCGATACAGCCCGCCAAGGCGTCGGTCAGCGATCCCGAAGCCGTCGACCTCACCTATGAGACAATCGACTGGGCGCCGCCCGAGGGCGCGCATCTCACTGAGGCCATCTACGAGGAATACCGGCTTCAGTCGATCCGGATTGCCGGTGCGCAGGCGCACCCGACCAAGCTGGTGCAGTCGGCCGCGATGGCCTCGGTCGCGCCACCGAAGCCGAGCTATCGGCCGCACCTGCCGGCGAGCCTCGTCAGCGATGGCATCCTGTCCGACGCCCAGCTCGAGACGGTGATCTATGCCGGCGAGGCGCATGGTGACTATCTTGCTGGCGCCTGGACGGTCGATGAGACGTTCGACCTCGTCACGGCCGCCCGCGACGATGCGCCGAATGCGGTCCGTTTCCGTCGCGGCTTCATGCTCGGCGATGGGACCGGCGCCGGCAAGGGTCGCCAGTCGGCTGGCATCATCCTCGACAACTGGCTGAAGGGCCGGCACAAGGCGGTCTGGATTTCCAAGTCCGACAAGCTGCTGGAAGACGCGCAGCGCGACTGGTCGGCGCTCGGCATGGAGCGTCTGCTCGTCACACCGCTCTCGCGCTTCGCGCAAGGGCGCCCGATCCTTCTCTCCGAAGGCGTCCTATTTTTAACCTACGCTACGCTGCGGTCCGACGACCGCGGCGAGAAGCTTTCGCGCGTCCGGCAGATCGTTCAATGGTTGGGCTCCGACTTCGACGGCGTCATCATCTTCGACGAGAGCCATGCCATGCAGAATGCCGGTGGCGGCAAGGGGAAGCGGGGCGATGTCGCCCCCTCGCAGCAGGGTCGTGCGGGCTTGCGCCTGCAGCACGCGCTGCCGAACGCCCGCGTCGTGTATGTCTCGGCGACCGGCGCAACCACGGTCCACAATCTCGCTTATGCCCAGCGGCTCGGGCTCTGGGGCGACGAGGATTTTCCGTTCGCCACCCGCGCTGAGTTCGTCGAGGCGATCGAGGGGGGCGGCGTCGCAGCGATGGAGGTGCTCTCCCGCGATCTTCGCTCGCTCGGTCTCTACACCGCACGCTCGCTCTCTTACGACGGTGTCGAGTACGAACTGGTCGAGCACCAGCTCACCGACGAGCAGCGGCGCATCTACGACGCCTACGCCGGTGCCTTCAGCGTCATCCACAATCACCTCGACGCGGCGATGCAGGCCGCCAACATCACCGGCGAGACAGGCACACTCAATCGCCAGGCGAAGTCGGCTGCGCGCTCGGCCTTCGAGTCGGCCAAGCAGCGTTTCTTTGGCCATCTGCTCACCAGCATGAAGACGCCGACCCTGGTCCGCTCCATCGAGCGGGACTTGGCCGACGGCCATGCCGCGGTGATCCAGATCGTCTCGACAGGCGAGGCGCTGATGGAGCGCCGGCTCGCCGAGATCCCACCTGCGGAATGGAACGACGTCCGCGTCGACATCACGCCGCGCGAGTACGTGTTGGATTACCTCGCCCATTCTTTCCCAGTGCAGCTCTACGAGCCCTTCACCGACAGCGAGGGCAATCTCTCGTCCCGACCCGTCTTCCGCGACGGGCAGCCGGTCGAGAGCCGCGAGGCCGTCGCCCGCCGCAATGAGCTGATCGAGCGGCTCGCTTCGCTTCCGCCTGTTCCCGGCGCGCTCGACCAGATCGTGCAGCGTTTCGGCACGGACCTCGTGGCGGAAGTCACGGGGCGTTCGCGGCGCGTGGTCCGCAGGGGTGACCGCCTTGCCGTCGAGAACCGGGCCGCCTCCGCCAATCTCGCCGAGACTGCCGCCTTTATGGATGACGTAAAGCGTGTGCTGGTCTTCTCGGACGCTGGCGGCACCGGGCGCAGCTATCACGCAGAGCTGTCAGCGCGAAACCGGCGGCTCCGCGTCCACTATCTGCTCGAGCCGGGCTGGAAGGCCGATGCCGCGATCCAGGGTCTTGGTCGAACCAACCGCACCAACCAGGCGCAGCCACCGCTCTTTCGACCGATCGCCACCGACGTGAAAGCCGAGAAGCGCTCCCTATCGACCATCGCCCGCCGCCTCGACACGCTCGGCGCCATCACGCGCGGCCAGCGCCAGACCGGCGGCCAGGGTCTGTTCCGGCCCGAGGACAATCTGGAGAGCCACTACGCCCGAGATGCGTTGCGCCAACTCTATCTGCTGCTGGTGCGCGGCAAGGTCGAAGGCTGCTCGCTCCAGATGTTCGAGGACACCACGGGTTTGAAGCTCATGGACGCGAACGGCATCAGGGACGACTTGCCGCCGATCACCACGTTCCTGAACCGGTTACTCGCGCTCACCATCGACCTGCAAGGTGTGCTGTTCACCGCCTTCGAGCAGTTGCTGAACGCCAAGGTCGAGGGCGCCATCGCCAGCGGCGTCTATGACGTCGGGCTCGAAACGCTCCAGGCCGAGAGCTTCCTCGTCACCGACCGGCGCACGATCTACACCCATCCGGCCACCGGCGCGGAGACGCGTCTCCTCACCATCACCGAACGCCGGCGCAATCGTCCCATGATGCTGGATCAAGCGCTCTATTATCTCGCCGATGCTCGGGCGGTGCTACTGGTCAACGAGCGCTCGGGCCGCGCCGCGGTGCAGATCCGTGCCCCTAGTACCCGGAATCAGAGCTGAGTGATACGGCGGCCTTTGAAACGACGTTGACGGACCTTTTTCTTGGTCCAGACGAAGGGCTCGGCTTTATCGTTGTACGCGTTGACGTAGGCATCGATGTGTTCCTGAAGCTGCTTGAGGCTTGTGAAGGAGGTGCCGCTAAGTG
>NZ_QZMV01000002.1:0-917968 GCF_003957705.1 Bradyrhizobium sp. LVM 105
GGCTCACAGGGACTACCCGCCCTGCCCGCGCCATCTCGTGCCGACGCTGCCGCGTCCACCGCAAGCCCGGCTCGCGATTCAAGACGACCTCGAGATCGCCCCTCTTGGTTGAGCCGGGATGGCCGACACATACGCCAAAACCGAATTTCGGTAAAGTGGAATATTTTCGGCGAAGCGGGTTGACAGCGGGGCGACACAGGCGCGGGTCCCGTAGCCCGCGCCTAGGCCGCCGGCAGCGCGAACGAGAATGTCGCGCCGCCTTCGGGCCCATAGCCTGCGACCAGCTCGCCGCCGTGCTCGCGCACGATGCCGTAGCTGATCCAGAGGCCAAGTCCCGTGCCCTCGCCGACCCGCTTGGTCGTGAAGAACGGCTCGAAGATGTGGCTGATGTGATCCTTGTCGATTCCCGGTCCGTTGTCCGAGATCCGGAACAGGATTTCGTTGCCCTTGCGTACCGCCGAGACCACCAGCCGCGGCGCTTCCGTGCCGCGCATCGCGTCGATCGCGTTCTCCACGAGATTGACGATCACCTGGTGCAATTGCCCCTCGTTGCCGCAGACCCAGAGCTCCGGCTCGATCTCCAACTGCAAGTCGATGCGCACCTGCTTGGTGCGCACGGCCCACAGCACCGCGGTGTTGATGAGCCGTTCAATGTTGACGCGCTCGACCTCGCCGAGCTTGCTGAAGGACAGCCGGCGCAGATTCTTCACGATTTCACTGATGCGGACCGCGCCTTCCAGCGTGCCCTCGATCAGCGGACCGAAATCCTCCAGGATCTCATCGATGCGCAGACTCCGCCGCTTGGCCGCGAGGTCGTCCTCCTTGGCCTCGCCGTGGACCGCATCGAGATAGGCGGCGATCGCGGTGCGGTAGCGCATCAGGGTATGGACGTTGCCATAGACGAAACTGATAGGATTGTTCAGCTCGTGCGCGACGCCCGCAACGAGACGGCCGAGGCTGGCCATCTTCTCCTGCTCGACCAATTGCCGCTGGGCACGCTGCAACTCGTGATGTGCCTTGTGCAGCTCCTCATAGGCGCGGCGAAGCTCTCCGATCGGGCGGCCGGTCAGCACCACGCCGATGAAGCGTCCGCGATGATCGTGGCGGGGAGAGGCGTTGATGGCGAACAGATCCGAGCTGCCGCTCTCGGCTGAAAACCGCAGCTCGCCGTCGACGACATCGGAGGCGCTGCGCGGCTTCAGCAGCGGGATCAGCTTGGCCCTGTCCTTGATATCGATGACGTCGGCGATGTTCCTGCCGACGATGTCCGTCACGCTGCAGCCGAGCGTGTGCTGGAAGGCGGAATTGACCTGCTGCACCAGTCCTTTCGCGTCGCAGACGATGAGGATGTCGGAGACGGATTCGATGACGTTGGTGACGAAGGCCTGCGCCTCCTCCAGCTCCGCATTCTTGTGCTCGAGGTCGACCTCGTAGCGGAGGAGGTCGGAATAGACCTCGTCCATCTTGCGGATGACCTCGATCCAGGCGCCCTCGCGCTCCTGATCGAGCTCCATCGCGCCACGCTTGGCGATCAGCTTGAGCAGCGTTTCGGGCTCGCTGGCTCCAGGGGGGTGCGTCACCTCAGGCATTCTTCCTCAAATCATACCTGGACAGCTTGTTCCTGAGCCCGACACGCGACAACCCGAGCTCGTTGGCGACCCGGCTGATATTGCCTTCGTACCGCTCCAGGGTGCTGATGATAACCGCCTTCTCCAGATCCTCCACCTTGTCCTTGAGGGTCGCCGAGCCGTTCAATTTGCCCTGGATCGCCGCCGCCGGCGGCTTGCCGTTGCGCCGGCCGAGCAACGGCGGCGCCTGCAATTCATCCGCGTCCGCCAGCACCACCATGCGCTGGATCTCGTTCTGCAACTCGCGGACGTTGCCGGGCCAATGGTACCTGGCGAACGCTTCGAGCGCGGACGCGGCAAAGCGCAGGCCCGGCCGGTTGAAGGAGGTCTTCACCGATGACAGCACCCCTTCGGCGATCAACGAGACATCCATCGGGCGCTCGCGCAAGGCCGGCATGTGGACGGGAAACGCCGCCAGGCGATAGTAGAGATCGCGCCGGAAGCGGCCGGCCTCGACCTCGGCTTCGAGATCCCGGTTGGTCGCCGCCACGACACGGACGTCGACCTTGCGCACCCGCTGCGCGCCGAGCGGCCTGATCTCGCTCTCCTGCAGAACGCGCAACAGCTTGACCTGGAATGCCGGCGAGGTCTCGCCGATCTCGTCGAGGAAGATGGTGCCGCCGTCGGCGACCTCGAACAGGCCGATCCTGTCCTGATAGGCGCCGGTGAAGGCGCCCTTCTTGCAGCCGAACAGCTCGCTTTCGAGCAGCTCGTCCGGCAACGCGCCGCAATTTTCGACCACGAAAGCCTTGTTGGCGCGCGCCGAGCCGTAGTGAATCGCGCGTGCAAGCAGCTCCTTGCCGGTCCCGGACTCGCCCGTGATCAGCACGGAGATGTCGTAGTCTGCGGCGCGCCTGCCGAGCTCGATCACCTTGTGCATGGGGCTTTCCGGCGAATGCACGATGCGGTCGAAATCATAGAGCTGCTTGGCGACCCCGCGCTTGACCGAGACGACCTTCTTGATATGCCCCGGCGTCGCCTTGACGTCGACGCCGGCGGTTTCCGTCTCCTTCTGCAGGCGATAGAGCTGCACCGCCTCCTTGACGATGTCGACCAGCCGCTCCGGCTGCCAGGGCTTCGTGATGTATTGATAGATGCCGGCCTCGTTGAGGCCCGCAATGATATCCTCCGAATCGGAATAGCCGGAGATGATCATCCGCACCGGATCGGGCCACAGCTCCCGCACGCGCTTCAGGAAGCTCACGCCCGACTCGTGCGGCATGCGCTGGTCGCACAGGATGGCGTGGACGATCTCGCCTTCCAGCAGCTTTTCCGCATCGGCCGCATTGCCGGCGCACAGCACCTCAAAATCCTCCCTGAGAACGCGGCGCAGCGCTTCCTGCGAACGGACTTCGTCGTCGACGACGAGAATGGTTCCCAGAACGCTCATGAGGGCACCACCACGGCTCTCTGCCGGTCGGTCGTCCGCCGCGCCCGGTGATTGGCGATGGTCAGAGGCGTGCGCGACTTCGGCACCTTGTGGATGAAGTTGTAGCGGGCGACGTGGTAGCTCGGATCGAAGCCGTAGAAATTGAGCCTCATCCGCCGCAGCTCCTCGTCACGATAGGCTTGCAGGGGCTTTTCGGCCTCGTCCGCCGCGCGGCGCCTTTTCTTGTCGGCGAGACGGGCCGCGAAGCCATGATCCGCGCCTGCAGCAGCTGCGAGCTTGACGAGGCTTTCGCGTGCCAGCTCGTCGCGTGCGAGGACGCGGTCGACGATACCGAGGCGCTGCGCCTCGGCGACGCCCATCGGCAGCCGGCACTGCGTGATCCGGGTCGCGTTCCCGGCGCCCGCACGGCGCGGCAACAGATAGGTCCAGTACTCGGAGCCGAACAGATTGCCCATGTCCTTGTAATGCGGATTGAGCACGATCTGATCGCTGGCCCAGACCTCGTCGGCCGCCAGGCTCAGGAACACGCCCCCCGCCCCCGCGTTGCCGCGAATGACCGATATCACGAGCCGGTCCGTGGTCTCGATGATCGCGCGCGCCAGATCGTCGATGGCGTTGATGTTGCGCCAGGATTCATCGGCGGCACTGTCGGCGGCCTCGATCTCGGCCAGATGAATGCCGTTCGACCAATAATCGAAACCACCGGTCAGGAGCAGCACCTTGGTCGGGCGCGCCAGCGCGGCGCGGTAGGCATCCCGCAGCGCTTCACAATCATCCGTCGACATGGCGCCGTTGTAGAAGGAGAACTGCAACTCGCCGACCTCGCCGTGCTCGCGATATTGAATCGGAGCATAGCCGCAATCCGGCCGCCGCGGCAGGCAGGCTGCCTGTCCGGCGAAAACCTTTGCCGCGGATCGCTTCAGGCTCTTCGGCGCGAGCTGCCGCACATGGCCGATCCAGACTGCTCCGTCGACCGTCGCACGGGCCAAAGCGCCATCGCATTGGGCCACGATCGTGCCAGGAATGCCGGAGATATCCCGCGCTTCATGGACGTCGAACAGCCGCACGTCCTGGAAGAACAGGCTGTCGACCAGGCCCGGCATGCCATCGGCGCTGTTGATCTTGCGCAGCACGGTCTCGGTCGTGTCGTGCTGCCAGTCGATCGCCCGGTCCGACTGGCGGCAGGGACCGCGCACGCGAATGCGCGCGTCGTTCGCACGCATCGGCTGCGGCGTCGGCCGTCCCGCTTCGATCGCGTCGAGGGCTTCCAGCACCGCTTCAACCGCGCATTGGGTCACCTCGTTGCGGTAGATGCTGGATTTCGCAGCGCGCCGCATCGGAAACGTGCGGAACGCCCAGACCGGACCGGCATCGAACTCGCCGTCCGCCTGTAGCACGGTGACGCCCCACTCGGTTGCTCCGTCGAGAATGGCCCAGTCGAGCGCGGCCGGGCCGCGGTCGCCGGGCGGGCCGGGATGCACGATCAGGCAGCGCACGCTGCGCCAGACATCTTCGGGAATCGCCCGCTTGAGGAACGGCGCGATCACCAGGTCCGGCCGGCACAGCGCCACGCTTTCCCGCGTGACGTCGGCGTGGATGTCTAGCTCGACCGAGACCTCATGGCCGCGCTCGCGGAGCTCGATATGGAAGCGCTGCGTCAGGCTGTTGAAAGAATGCGATAGCAGCAGGATACGCATCGGGATCCCTCAACAAATCCGCGGCAATTGCTCGCCCGACAACCAGTCGACGATCCGCCCGCCGCCGAAGCTCGTCGCCATCTGCACGAAATGATGGTCGTCGGCGACGGCTTCGCCGATGTCGGCGGCATCGCGGCCGAGCGGATGTCTCCGCATCGCGGCAAGCACGGCAGCGGCGATTTCGGGCGCGACGATCGCGACCAGCTTGCCCTCGTTGGCGACATGGAGCGGATCGAGCCCGAGCAATTCGCAGGCCGCCGCCACGCCCGGCTTGACCGGGATCTCCTCCTCACGAAGGTGGAAGCCGAGCCTCGATTGCTGGGCGATCTCGTTCAGCGTCGCGGCGAGCCCGCCGCGGGTGGGATCCCGCATCAGGCGGATACCGGCGCCGCCGGCTTCGACCATCCCGGCGACGAGATCGTTCAGGGCCGCCGAATCCGACACGATCTCGGTCTCGAAGGCGAGATTCTGCCGCTTCGACATGATCGCCACGCCGTGATCGCCCAGGGTGCCCGAGATCAGGACGCGATCGCCGGCGCGCGCGTTCTCGGCCGACAGATCGAGCCCGTCGGGGACAATCCCGACCGCGGATGTCGAGATGAACAAGCCGTCGGCCTTGCCGCGCTCGACCACCTTGGTATCGCCGGTAATGATGTGAACGCCGGCCGTGCGCGCCGCCTCCCCCATCGAGTCCGCAATCGTCTTGAGGTCGGCGAAGCGAAATCCCTCCTCGATGATGAAGCTTGCCGACAGATAAAGCGGCTTTGCACCGGCCATGGCGATGTCGTTGACCGTGCCGTGAACCGCGAGCGAGCCGATATTCCCGCCGGGAAAGAACAGCGGCGAGACCACGTAGCCGTCGGTGGTCATCACCATGCGCCCGGCGCCGACGTCGAAGGCCGATTGGTCGTTGCCACGCGCCAGCCATTCATTGCCGAAGGCCTCGTGGAACAGCCCCGAGATCAACTGCGCCATGGCGCGGCCGCCCGAGCCGTGGGACAGGTCGACGCAGCCGTTCTTGATATCGAGCTTGCGCTGATAGGCCTTCATGACGCCCGCCTCTGCTGGTGGTCGCGGAAGCGGCCGTAGGTCCAATGGGCGGCACAGGCGCCTTCCGAGGAGACCATGCAGGATCCCATCGGCGTCTCCGGGGTGCAGACGGTGCCGAACAGCTTGCAGTCGACCGGCTTCTTCACGCCGCGCAGGATGGCGCCGCATTCGCACGCCGGGTTGTCGTCGACGCAAAGCTCGTTCATGCCGAAGCGGGCCTCGGCGTCGTATTGCGCGTAGGCGCGCTTCAGCTTCAGCCCGCTATAGGGAACCTGCCCGAGCCCACGCCATTCGAACTGGTCGCGCAGCTCGAAGATGTCGGAGACCTCCTCCTTGGCGCGCAGATTGCCGTCGCGCGTGACCGCGCGGCTGTACTGGTTCTCGACCTCGTGCCTGTTCTCGTTGACCTGGCGCACCAGCATCAGGATCGCCTGCATCATGTCGAGCGGCTCGAAGCCCGAGATCACCACCGGCTTGCCGAACTCTTCGGCGAAGAACTCGTAAGGCGCCGTGCCGATGATGGTCGAGACATGCGCCGGCCCGACGAAGCCGTCGATCTCGACGCGGCCGATGTTGCGGATATCAGGACTCTCCAGAATGTTCTGCATGGCGGGCGGGGTCAGCACGTGATTGCAGAACACGCTGAAGTTCGAAAGCTGCTTCTTCTCGGCCAGCCGGATCATCACCGCGGTCGGCGGCGTGGTGGTCTCGAAGCCGATGGCGAAGAACACGATTTCGCGCTCGGGGTTTTCCTGCGCGATCCTGACGGCGTCGATCGTGGAATAGACCATGCGGACGTCGGCGCCCCGTGCCTTCGCCTTCAGGAGCGAGGCGCCCTGCGAGCCGGGGACGCGCATCAGATCGCCATAGACGCACAGGATCACCTCGCTACGCTCTGCAAGCCGGATCGCCATGTCGATGCGCCCGGCCGGCAGCACGCAGACCGGGCAACCGGGTCCGTGGATCATCCGCACGTTGTTCGGCAGCATGTCTTCCAGGCCGTAGCGCGAGATCGCGTGCGTGTGGCCGCCGCAGAACTCCATGAAACGATACGGCCGCCCCGGATGGGTCTCCGCGCGAATCGTCTTCGCGAGCCCCAGCGCGATCTCCTTGTCGCGAAACTCGTCGGCATATTTCATGGCGCCACTCCCTGCCCCTCGAGGCTCAGCTCGCGCAACAATTCGAGCGTGCGCCGCGCCTCTTCCGGATCGATCTTGGTCAGGGCATAGCCGACATGGATGATCACGTAGTCCCCCACCGCAAGGTTCTCGATCAGGGCGACCGAGATCTCCTTGCTGACGCCGTCGATCGAGACGATGGCCATCTCGTCGGGCAGGAGTTGCGTGACCTCCGCGGGTATCGCGAGACACATCAGGCGGTTCCTTCCAGATCTTGCTGTTCGAGGAGTCCCAGCGCGGCAATCCAGGCCTGGCCCAGGCTGAGGCCGCCGTCGTTGGGCGGCATCTGGCGCGGCAGCAGCGGCGAGAGGCCGGCTGCGATGCAGCCGCGCTCGATCTCGTGCGACAGGATCGCGTTGAGGAAGCATCCGCCGCTCAAGGCGACGGTGCTGATGCCCGTCGCGCGCGCCGCGCGGCCGATCCAGTCGACGCAGGCCGCGGCAAGCGTGCCGTGGAACAATTCGGCGCTTTCGACCGGATCGATGGTCCCGGTGGCCAGGCGCTCGAACAGCGGAGCCAGGGACAGCACGCCGCGCTCGATCACCCAGCCGTCTTGCGCGATGCGCGGCGTGCGCACCCGCGCCTCCAGCTTCATCGCGGCTTCGCCCTCGTAGCTCTGCACCGGGCAGAGGCCCAACAGCCCCGCGGCCGCATCGAACAACCGGCCGGCGCTGGTCGTCGTCGGCACGCCGGGCTGGTCCAGCACGGCGCCAAGGCGCGAGGCCTGCGGCTGCGCATCGAACCGCGTCGCGATCGCATCGCCGCGTCTCATGCCATGCAGCACGCTCGCGCCCATGCGCCAGGGCTCGCGCGCGGCGCGGTCGCCGCCCGGCATCTTCATCGGCGCCAGATGTCCGAGCCGCCGGAAAGTAGCGCCGTCGCATGCGAGGAGCTCGCCGCCCCAATTGCCTCCGTCGCTGCCGTAGCCGAAGCCGTCGAGCACCAGGGCCAGCGCCGATCCTGCGATGCCATGTTCGGCCATCACGGAGGCCGCATGGGCGTGGTGGTGCTGGACCGCAATCAGCCGCTTGCCGCTGGCCTCGGCGAAGCGCGTCGAGGCCATGTTCGGATGCAGGTCGTGGGCGACGACGACCGGCTCGATGTCTAGCGTCGAAAGCAAATGGTCCACCGTCTCCTCGAAGAAGCGAACGCCTGCCGCAGTGTCGAGGTCGCCGATGTGCTGGGAGACGAACGCCTCGTTGCCGCGCGTGACCGTCACCGTCGCCTTCAAGGCCCCGCCGACCGCCAGGATCGGCGGCACCGACCGCGCAAGGCGAACCGGCTCGGGCACGTAGCCGCGGGCGCGGCGGATGAATTGCGTCCGGCCCGCGACCACTGCCACGACGGAATCGTCGGCACGGGTGACGATGTCGCGGTCGTGCGTGATGACGAGGTCGGCAATGCCGGCAAGGCATCGCTCGGCTTGTCGATTGTCGATCAGGAGCGGCTCGCCGCCGGGATTGGCGCTGGTGGCGACGATCGCCCAGCTTGCGCCGGCCCGCGCATGCGCCGCATTCAGTGCAGCGAAGATCAGGTGATGGAGCGGCGCGACCGGCAGCATGACGCCGAGACGCGACAGCTCCGGTGCGATGGCCGGCGCGAGCCGATCGCGCGATCTCAGCAGCACGATGGGGCGTGGCGAGCTTTCCAGCAGCGCAAGCTCGGCGGTCTCGGCGTCGGCGAGATCGGCAACCGCGTCCACCGAACCGACCATGACGGCAAACGGCTTCTGGTCGCGCTGCTTGCGCTGCCGCAGCCGCCGCACGACCTCGTTATCGCGCGCATCGCAGAGCAGCTGATAGCCGCCGAGCCCCTTGATCGCGACGATCCTGCCACCGGCGATCGCTGCGGCAATGTCCGCAATCTCGTGACTGAGCCTTGGGCCGCATGCCGGGCAGGCAATCGCCTCGGCATGGAACCGGCGGCTGTCGGGGTTGGCATAATCGTCCGCACAGGCTCTGCACATCGCAAAGCCCTTCATGGCCGTGGCCGAACGGTCGTAGGGCAGCCGCTCGGCGATGGTGTAGCGCGGGCCGCAATGGGTGCAGTTGATGAAGGGATAGCGATGAAAGCGGCTGCTCGGGTCGAACAGCTCGCGCAGGCATTCCTTGCAGGTCGCAGCGTCGGCAACGATGCGGGTCGACACCCTGCCCTGCTCGCTGGCGCGGATGCAGAACCCCTCGCTCGCCAACGTCCCGACCGGATGCACCGAGATGTCGTCGATGCGGGCAAGCGGCGGCTTTTCCAGCGGCAGCGCCGCGATGAAGTCGGCGGCGCGCTCGCCCTCGACCTCGATGATGACCCCGTGCGGATCGTTGGCGACGAAGCCGCCGAGACGATAGCGCGTGGCGAGGCCGTAGACATAGGGGCGAAAGCCGACGCCCTGCACCGCGCCGCGCACGTGCAGACGCAGTCTCCTCACCTCGGGCACGTTCGTCCCACCGTCCATCGTCATCCCTGCATGGCCATCTCGGCCCGCTTCGCCTTGGCCCGGCGCTTGCGGATCCAGGCATAGAACGCCGAAAACCCCTCGCCCGTGCGCGCCGACACCGTCATCACCTCGATGCCAGGGTTGACCCGCCGGGCATATTCGACGGTCCTGGCAAGGTCGAAATCAAGCACCGGCGCGAGATCGATCTTGTTGATCAGCATCAAGGACGCCGCCGCGAACATGTCAGGATATTTCAGCGGCTTGTCCTCGCCCTCGGTGGTCGAGAACACCACGATCTTGCAGGCCTCGCCGAGATCGAACGCCGCGGGGCACACGAGGTTGCCGACATTCTCGATGAAGAGGATGCCGCCGTTCAGCCAGGGCAGCCGGTCATAGGCCTGGCCGACCATGGCGGCATCGAGATGACAGCCTTTTCCGGTGTTGACCTGGATCGCCGCGACGCCGGTGGCGCGGATGCGTTCGGCATCGTTGGAGGTCTGCTGGTCGCCCTCGATCACGCCGATCGGAAAGCTGTCCTTCAATTCCGAGACCGCGCGAACCAGCAGCGAGGTCTTTCCGGCGCCCGGGCTCGACACCAGGTTGAAGGCAAGCACGTCGTCGGCAAGGAAGCGCGCGCGATTGTCGGCGGCGAGCCGATCGTTCTTGCCGAGAATGTCGCGCTCGACCTGGATGATGCGGTCGCTGCTCATGCCGGCGATCTCTTGACCAGCCGGATTGGCGCCGCAATCGAGCACCCCCGCCTCGTCCTTGGCGTGGTCAGGGTGATGAGGGTGAACATGGTCGTGGCCGTGCCCATGACCGTGATGATGATGGTGCCCGCCGTGACCATGGTCATGGTCATGAGCATGAGCATGATGATGATCATGCGCGTGTTCGATAGACGCCTTGCCGTCGCCGCAGCCGCAGACCGTGCACATCAGTCGACCTCCAGTTCCCTTACGCGCATCTCTTCCCCGCCCGTCACCTGCAATTGATAGCCGCCACAGCAGGGGCACGGCTCGTAGCGCTGCTTGATCTCGACGCTCCTGGAGCAGGCCATGCACCAGGCCGTTCCCGGGGTCTCGACGATCTCGAGCGTTGCGCCGCGCGCGATGGTCTGTGCGGCGACGGCCTCGAAGCAGAATTTCATCGCCTCCGGCGCGACATGGCTGAGCGCACCGATCTCGAGGCAGACCACATTCACCTTGGCGAAGGAGCGCTTGCGCGCCTCCTCCTCGACGATGCCGATGATGCCTTCGCAGAGCGCCATCTCATGCATGGCCCACCTCGCGGAAGTCGAGATTGAAACCGACGCAAGGGTCGAACGAGCCGACCAGTGCGCGCACCGCGTCCTGGCCGCGCCGGCCGGCAGTCAGCACCGCTCCCTTGAGGCTCCGGACCAGCGGTCCGCGGGCGTGGAAATTCCACTCGGTCGGCGCCAGGAACTCGAAATTGACGATGCGGTCCGCCTCGTCGAGGACGACGGCGTGGTAGAGCCGGCCCCGTGCACATTCGACCACCGCGGCCCCCTTGCCCGCAGCGAGCCGATAGCTCGCGACGACGCCATCGTCGAGTTCCTCGTCGCCGCGCTCGAGCCAGGCGCAGAGCCGCGCGACCTCGGCGATGCGCGCCTGGAGTCGCGCGGCCGAGCCCGCCGCCGGCAAGACGGGTCCGCGCCGCGCCCACCGGGCCCAGACACCGGTTTCCGGAATTTTACCGCAGAGCTCCGGCGCGTCGGAATAGGCGGCCCCACCCGCAAGCAGACGTGTAACGACGTCGAGATCGTCGGCCGCCGTCAGGAACGATTGCTCGACCAACGGCGGCGACAATTCCTCACCCTCGCAGCGTTCGACATGGACAGCGAGCGCGCTGCCCGGCGCGAGAGCCTGGCCTTCGCCGGCAATCCCCAAGCCTGCGAGCGCGGCCTTGATCTGGGCCACGGCCTCACGCCGCAAGGTTTCCGAGACGCCTTCGCTGGCGCCGCCGAGGACCATGCTCGCCTGCATCATGGCGCGCACGGCGGCAGCGCTCGCGCCGTCGAGCGCGAGCCGGCCGACGAACAGGCTGCGCAGCAATTCGGTCAGCCGCTCGGCGACGACCGCCGTAACGCGGCTGCGCGCCGCAGTTGGCGTCGCCTGCTGCCCTTGCGCGGCCTCGACCGCCGACAGGAACGCCACCTGATGTGCGACCGAGCAGAGCGAGAACAGCCGCGGCAGCACCGGAAGCAGGGACGAGGCCTGCTTTCCCGCGAACAACCGCGTCAGCGGCGGCCGGCTGCGCGGCTGGATCGCGACGTCGGCGATGGTGCCGCCGGCAAGCCACACCGTGATGTCGATCTCGTTGCGGAACGCCAGGCTCATCCGCGCCGCTCCGCCAAGGTGCCGCGCAGGAAGCTACGCCGATCGATCGGGGTTGTCGCGGGCTCGCGGCGGCGAACCGCCTCCTCGCTGTCATCAGGCAGCATCAGCTCGGCAAGCGCGGCTTCGGCCGTCGCCCGCGCGGCAGCCATGTCGGCGAACTGGAACATCGGCGAGAACAGCGAGCAGCTCGCGATCGGCCCGATCTGCCCGACTTCGCTGAGGGCGAACTCGATGTCGCCTGCGGGAAAACGAATTCGCAAGCTCGTGCCCGACGTCGCTCGCATGGCGCCCGCCGGCATCACGACGTTCATGAACCATGGCGTGACCATGATGCCGATTATCGTGCCATTGAACCGGCGGAAGCCGACCGCCTCGACGCCGAGCGCATCGTTGTAGATCGGCAGATCGCGCATCGCGCGATCGCCGATGTCCCGATAGCTTGCGGCCAGAAGCTCGCCCCACGCGACGGCGTCCGCGGCACCGGGATCTGGCGCGGCTCCCGTCATGCTTCGATCGCCATGAACTTGGATTTTGGCGCGTCGCAGTTCGGGCAGTGCCACTCCTCCGGCAGCGCCGCGAATGGCGTGCCCGGTGCGATCTGCGCTACCTCATCGCCATCCGCCGGATCGTAGACGGTCCAGCAGATGCCGCATTCCAGCCGCGTGGCCTCGGTGACGTCCTGGCGCACGCCGAAGTTCTCGAAGGCGCTCATTTGAAATAGGCCTCGATGATTTCGTGCAGCCGCTCGGCGGAATCCTCGAAATCCTCGTCCGCGGCCAGCGCCACGGTCGGCACGCCGCCGACCTCGAGCGTATCGAGAATGATGGTGTCCATGGCGTTGAAGAACTGCACCGACCAGACATTGCGGATGCCCGTCGACAGCACCCGGCAGGTGCCATAGCCGCGCGACACGAGCTGGATCGGTCCGTTGCGGATCGTGTCCTGCAAAAAGCTCATGTCCACCGGGCTCATCGGCAACAGGGTGAAGTTGATGATCTGCGAGCGGATGCCGGGCCGCCAGGCCAGCGCGCGCTCGCGGATCTCGGCGAGCACCGGCAGCACGTTCATGGCGCCTTCCGGCACCGGCCCGATCTCGAAATCGGCGGACGTCAGATCGGCGGCGGCCCGCTTGACGATCTCCGGGATGGCGCCGAGTTCGAGATATTCGGAAGCAGCGTCGGTCTCGAGCCGCACGCGCCAGATTCCCGCCAGGACCGATTCCTGGATCTGGGCCAGCGATCCGTCCGGCAGCGCAACGACCCCGCCGACCTCGCCTTCGCCTAGCACGTCGGCTATGAGCTTGCTCTCGAGCTCGTTGAGATTGGCGAGCCGGAACAATTGGGTGGGGGCATCGGCCTTCTGGCCCGCGATGGCTTGCGCGATCTTCGAGAGCAGCGCGACCGCGTTCGGGCAGCGCTCGGCAAGCTCCACGCTGTCGAGCGTTGCAAGCTTTGCCAGCGCTCCGGCCGCCGTCAGGCTGCCTTTCGATGCATTGAGACTTTCCTCGCCGATCGGAAACACGCTGACCGGTTGCTCGGCGCCTTCGGGCGCATCCCAGAATCCGACCTTCATAGCTCGACACCTTGCGCGCGATGCTGGGGAACGATGGTGACGGCGACCGCGGCGGTCTGGCCGCGCGGTCGGTCGATCAGCTTGGTGATGCGGTCGATATAGACCGACCAGTCCTGGATCTTGGCGATCAGACCCAGGGTCTCGCCCTTGGCGACGAGGATCAGCGTCGGCTGCACCCGCACGCCAAAGCGCTGGCCGAGCGCGCTCTCGTCGCCGCGGGCAATGATCGCGCCGCGCAGCCGGCCGTTGAACGCGGTGATCAACTCCGGCAACACCACGGCGACGTCGATCGCCTCGGGGAAACGGTTGGGATCGCCTGCCGACAGCAGCACCGCGACCGCGCCGGCCTCATCGGCCGCGCCAAGAAAACGATCGACCGTCGCGGCATTGACCTCGGTCAGGCCGTGCCGCGTCAGATCCTGCTTCGCCACCTGGAATTCCATCAGACCTCCCTGACAAGCTTATGATTTTGCTCGGGACAGGATTAGCAAGGCACATGCCAGGACATTCCAGCAGTTCTTGAGAGCTATCTCATTGATTTAGATCATTGATTTTCAAACGTTCGGAACAACGCATCCAGCAACGATAAGATACCTTCCAATCTTGATGGAATCTGTCTTTGCAGATGGAAAGACCACTTCCAGCCAGTGCCTCGGCCCGGCGGGGCCGATCCGGCGGCGGGCGCGGCGGTCACAGTTGCAGGAGGTTCGCTTATTCCGACCGGAGATGAGCGGGCAGCTGCGGCTCGCGGTCGATCAAATCGGCGAAGAAGCGGTCGCAATCCTCGCCATCGAGCGCGGCGCCAAGCCCGTCGATCGCAGCCCCGATCAGGCGCGCCTCTTCCTCATCCAGAAGCCGGATCGCGGTATCGATATAGACGAGCACATGTGCGCCGACTGGCGGATTGGAGAGCAGCAGCATGGAGACGCGCCGCTGCCCGCCACGAAATTCGCACAGCGCCGACGTTCCGTCAGTCTCGACGATCGTCATCGGCAGGCCGAGGCACATCGCGCTTGCTCCAAAAAGGCCAGCCGGTCAGGCCGGCCGCATCTCGTAATTGGCGTGGTCGATGTCGTTGGCGAGCAACCGCTCGGTGTCCGCCAACGGCACGCCGCGGCGGCTCGCCGTGACGCCCCACTCGGCCAATATCCGGCAGGCGAGATCTATCGCGGGCGCGATCTGGTCGCGCACCGGTGGCGTCAGCGGCCCGCCCCAGTCTTCGAGATCGAGCGGCTGGCAGCCGATCAGCACGAGATGCTTCGGGCATCTGCCGAGCAGGTCGGCTGCACTGATCACTTCCTGGAAACCGGTCTGATGCAGGCTCATTTTCTTGGCGCCGGTGAAACGCGGCACCTCGTCGTCGCGCACCAGCTTCAATTCGCCGGGCGCGAGGCCATAATCGATGGCGTCGAACACGATCAGGCGGTCGGCCTCTTCCAGATAGTTCACGAGGTAGAGACCCTGGGTACCGCCGTCGAGGATGGTGACGTTGTCGGGCACAGCGTAGCGACGGTGAAACTCCTCCACCGTGCGCACGCCGAAGCCTTCGTCGGCCCACAGGATGTTGCCGATGCCGAGCACCAGGATGCGGTCGCGTTGCGAAGATGTCGGCATCGGTCAGGTTCCCGTTTTCAATCGCGGAATTGCCGCTCGCCGGAGACCATCGAGGAGATGATGCTCTGGCGCGACATGATGTCCTCGCGGATCGCCGCGTAGATGTGCACCATCACGAACACGACCAGCGCCCACATGCCCAGATGGTGCCAGGTGTGAACGTCCTGGCTGTTCGGCCAGATCGCGAACACCCAGCCGAACAGCTTGTGCTGCCAGCTGTCGATCCCCGCGCCTTCCGAATAGAGCGCAAAGCCGGTGATGATCATGAAGGCCACGAACAGCGTGAACCCCGTGAACATCGCGGTTTGCGCCAACGGATTGTGGCCGACATACATCTTCGGCTCCCGCTCAAGAAACGCGTACCAGCGGATCTCATGCAGCACTTCCTTCCAGAACTGCTTGCGATGAACCGGAATGTAGAAGATCTGCCGGGAGTGGTGATTGCCGACGAAGGCCCACAGGATACGCGTGAGGAAGAAGACCGCGAGCACTTGTCCGGCGGCGAAATGGGCGAAGCGGATGTAGCCCATCACGAAGTTGTCGGACGCCTCGCCTGCGACCGTCGGCAGCGGCGCTCCAATCAAGTAGCCGGTCACCATCAGCACGAGAATCGAGAACGCGTTCACCCAGTGGCAGATCCGCACCGGCGCTTCGTAGACATAGACGGTGGGTCGACCCACCGCCCGTTCTCCGGAAGCATCGGCTGCGAGCGCCGCGAGGTCCGGCCTTGTGTCCGAGCCGGGAGCAATGGCGTCCATCATGGCTTCCTCCTACCTGACCTTGACCTTGGCGAGCTCTTGGCCGTCCGGGCTCATGACGTGAGTCGAGCAGGCAAGGCACGGATCGAAGGAGTGGATCGTGCGCAGGATCTCCAGGGGCTGCTCCGGATTGACCATCGGCGTGTTCATCAACGACGCCTCGAAGGCTCCGATATTGCCCTTGGGATCGCGCGGCGAGCCGTTCCAGGTGGTCGGCACCACGCACTGGTAATTGTCGATCTTGGTGTCCTTGATCTTGATCCAGTGCGCGAGCGCGCCGCGCGGCGCCTCGGTGAAACCGACGCCCTTGGCCTCCTTGGGCCAGCTCTCCGGCTTCCATTTGTCGACATTGGCGGTCGAAGAGTCGCCGGCCTTGATGTTGGCGACGAGCTTGTCCTGGAAGTAGCGCATCTGGCGACCGGCCCAGACCGATTCGAGCGCGCGGGCCGCGGTGCGGCCGAGCGTCGAGAACAGCGCCGACGTCGGCAGGTTCAGATCCTTCAGGAACTTGTCGACGGGATCCTTGAACTCGGCCTTGTTCTGCGCGTAACCGACGATCCAACGCGCCAGGGGACCGACCTCCATGGCGTGCCCCTTCCAGCGCGGCGCCTTGATCCACGAATATTTGCCGGCCTCGTCGAGCTGCTCGATCGCGGTCTTGGTGCCCTTGGCATTGGCGCCCAGCACGTAGTTCGGCTCGGTGACGCCGTCCCAGGGATGCAGGCCCTTGGTCTCATCGGGATATTTGTACCAGGAGTGCACCACGAACTCCTGGATCTCGTCCGGATTGGCGAGATCGACCGGAAACACCTCCGACAGATTGCCGTTGATGATGGCGCCGCGCGGCAGCTTCAGGCTCTTGGCGGAATAGTCGTTGGCATGCTCGGGCACGTCGCCATAGCTGAGCACGCTCTTGCCCGAAAGGCCGCCGCCGTACAGCCAGTCCTTGTAGAACGAGCCGATCGCCGCCACGTCGGGAAGATAGACCATTTCGTTGAACTCGATCAGGCGATCGATGATCGAGGAGATCAGGTTCAACCGTTCCATGTTGATGGCGCCGACGGCGCCGGTGCCGTCGACGTTGATCGGACAGGGCACACCACCCACGAGCCAGTTCGGGTGCGGATTCTTGCCGCCGAAAACGGTGTGGATCTTGACGATCTCCTTCTGAAAATCGAGCGCCTCGAGGTAGTGCGCCACCGCCATCAGGTTGGCCTCGGGCGGCAGCCTGTAGGCCTTGCTTCCCCAGTAGCCGTTCTTGAACGGTCCCAATTGCCCGGACTCGACAAACTTCTTCAACCGGGTCTGCAGATCCTTGAAGTAGCCGGGCGAGGACAGCGGCCAGTTCGAAATGGACTGCGCCAACGTCGAGGTCGCGCGCGGGTCGGCCGAGAGCGCGGACACGACATCGACCCAGTCCAGCGCGTGAAGGTGATAGAAATGAACGATGTGGTCGTGCACCTGCAGGGCGAGCTGCATCAGGTTGCGGATCGAGTTGGCGTTCTCCGGAATGGCGATTCCGAGCGCATTCTCCACCGCGCGCACCGATGTCAGCGCGTGCGTGCCGGTGCAGACGCCGCAGATCCGCTCGGTGAACGCCCAGGCGTCGCGCGGGTCGCGGTTCTTCAGGATCACCTCGATGCCGCGCCACATCGTGCCGGTCGAGACCGCGTTGCGGATGACGTTGTCGGCGTCGACGTTGACCTCGACCCGCATGTGACCTTCGATACGGGTCACGGGGTCGACGACGATGCGCTTGCCGGAATTGTCGAGATTGAAGCCGTTGGGAGTCTGGATGCCCATAATTGCCCTACCCTGATCTATCTCTTTGCTCAGCTGTTGTGGTCGACGTCTTCGCGCTTCGACGCGAGCCGCTTCACCGCCGTCACTGCCGCATGCGCGGCCACCGCGGCACCGACTGCGCCGGCTGCCACCATGCCGATCTGATCGGCGTTCTTCTCGATGCCGAACTGCTTGATGGTGGTGAGACGGTCGTAGAACGAGCCCTTGTCCCAGAAGCCGTCCTCCGAGCAGCCGATGCAGCCGTGACCGGACTGGATCGGGAACGAGACGCCGCCGTTCCAGCGCACGGTCGAGCAGGCGTTGTAGGTGGTCGGGCCCTTGCAGCCCATCTTGTAGAGGCAGTAGCCCTTGCGCGCGGCCTCGTCGTCCCATTCCTCGACGAACTGGCCGGCATCGAAATGCGGGCGGCGGTAGCATTTGTCGTGAATGCGCTGCGAATAGAACATCTTCGGCCGGCCCTGGCGGTCGAGCTCGGGCAATTTGCCGAAGGTGGTGATGAAGGTGACGACGCCAGTCATGACCTCGGCGATCGGGGGGCATCCCGGCACCTTGATGATGGGCTTGTTGGTGATCACCTTGTCGATCGGCGTCGCTTGCGTGGGATTCGGCTTTGCCGCCTGCACGCAGCCCCAGGACGCGCAGGCGCCCCAGGCGATGATCGCCATCGCGTCCTCGGCCATCAACTTCAGCTTCTCGACGAACGGCTTGCCGCCGTCGATGCAGAACATGCCGCCTTCGTTCAGCGGCGGATTGCCTTCCACCGCAAGGATGTACTGGCCTTTGTGCTTGGCGCGGGTCTCATCGAGAATGGCTTCGGCCTGGTGGCCCGCCGCCGCCATGATGGTATCGTCGTAGTCGAGCGAGATCATCGACAGCACCGCATCCTTCACCAGCGGGTGGGCGGAGCGGATGAAGCTCTCCGAGCAGCAGGTGCATTCGAGCCCGTGCATCCAGATGACGGGTACGCGCGGCTTGGTTTCGAGCGCGTTCGCGATGCGGCTCGCCGCCAGCGGCCCGAGCCCGAGGCTCGTCGCCGTCAGGCTGCAGAACTTGTGAAAGCTCCGACGCGTGATGCCTTGCCGCCTGATCACGCTGTAAAACGTTTCCGTCGCCGTGCCCATGAATCCTCCCGCCGTCGGCTTTGACTTTTCGATGACGCCAAGGACAGCAAGAAGCAGGCCAACAGCCTGGAGCGATTCAAATGTAGAGAGATTCCAGAACGTTACGTATTTGAATCGCTGTGATGGAGGACGGGCGGGCACGACAAAATCAGAGAAGCGGAAACAATTCGATTTGCACTCGGCAACGAAGTTTCCGGTCAGTGCGCGGTGCACACCATGCAGGGATCGAACGAACGCACGATGTGCTGGATCGCAACCGCGCGCGCGCCGGCATCACCGACATCGGTGCCGACCAGCGCCTGCTCCAGCGGTCCGCCAACGTCGAAGGAATCGCGGGGTGAAAAATTCCAGGTCGTCGGTGCGATGATCTGGTAGCGTTCGATCCTGCCGTCTCGTACCGCCATCCAGTGCCCGAGACTGCCGCGCGCGGCCTCGACCAGTCCGACATAGCTGCCGTTGGGGATGTCGCGGGAATTGTGGCAGAACGGCTCCGACAGACGGAGCGCGCGCGTCCACTGCTCCATGGCGAGCGCGATGCGCGCGGTTTCGATCAGCCGCGCGATCACGCGGTTGCGTACATTGGTCCCGCTGACCGATACGAGATCCGCAATCAGCGCCTGCCCTGCCACGGTCTGGCGCGCGATGGCACCGACCTCGATCGGCTGACCGGAGAGCCGCGGGGCCTTGCACCAGCTATAGGCGGCCGGCTTGTCGGGATCCGGGACCGTGCTGCTATGGGCGGGATCGACGGAGGACTCCCGCATCCAGGCATGCGAGACGTCTTCCGTGATCTGCGTCAACGGCAGCGGCTCGATCGCGGCGCGCGGGCCGAACAGGCCGCGCGGAAACAGCTCGCCGTCGCTGCCGTGATAGGCGCCGTAGCTCATCATCAGGCCCGTACCTCTGCCGAGCGCGCTCAGCGCGAGGCTGTCCGCAAGCCGCAGGAAATGGGCAAAGTCGCCGCCACGGCCGTCTCGCCAGCGATCGAGCTCGTCGGCGCTGGCGATCGCCAGCACGTTCTCCAGCGAATCCGCAAAGACGATACGCTCGAGGAAGCTCCGGAACGCCGTCGTGATCGACAGCAGCCGGACACGCTCGCCGAGATCGATCGCACGTGTCGTACCACCGGGCTGGAATGCGAGGCTGTGCGGCCATTTCCCGGCGATGATGCCCATGGTCTCGAGCAGCCGCGCCCGCGCCGGCAGGGCGTCGCGGGCCGCGCTGCCGCGGGTCGCGGCAAAGCGCTCGCGCGTGGCCTCGTGCCAGTCATGGCCGGCATAGGCCTCGCGGGCAAAATCCGGCATGAAGAAGATGTAGAAATGGGTCAGGTGGTCGGCCGCGTTCTCCGCGGCATGCGCGATGTTGGTGGCGAGCAGTCCATTGGGCGCAGCCTCGATGGCCATGGCCTCGCGCAGGGCCGCGGCTGCGGCAACCGATTGCGACACCGAGCAGATGCCGCAGATCCGCGGCGCCAGCGCCAGCGCGTCGAGCGGGGGGCGGCCCTCCAAGATCTGCTCGAACCCGCGGTAGAGCGGCGCCGTCACTTCGGCCCGCATGACGCGGCCGCTCTCGACGTCGAGACGGACTTCGAGATCGCCCTCGACGCGGTTGAACGGCCCGATCGTGATCCGGGTCATGGCTTGGTCTTGGTCGTCGCGCGGCCCGGCGGCACGACGACATGATCGGCTGTTGCGTTGAGCCGCACGCGCCGCGGCGTCGCGGATTTCGACAGCGCGGCGAGCGCAACGAACCAGGCCTTCGGCATGTCGGTCGGCAAGCCGACCGGAATGCCTGCAAGCTTCGCGGTCGCCAGGAAGTTCTGAGCCCCCTCGAATCCCGGCGACGTGCAGGCGATGCAGGCATAACCGCCCTTGGTGCAGGAGCCGCCGCCGTTCCAGGAGCGCTGGTTGCAGTCGCCCACCGCTTGCGTCGCCTTGCAGCCGAGATGCTCCATCAGGCAGCCGCGCTCCGACATGGTCTCGGCACTTGCCTTGAACTCGTAGAACTCGTTGCGAGAGCAGCCATGATGGGCCAGATGATTGGCGACGAATTTCGGCCGCCCGTATCCGTCAAGATCGCTCGCTGCGATATCCCTGGCGGTCAGTGCTAATATGGTTTCCATCATCCAGCCCGGATGCGGCGCACAGCCCGCAACATTGATGACGGGAAGGCCGAGCCGCGAGCGGAACGCCGCCCCCAGCGCGCCGCCGCTATCAGTTCCCTCGAACTGCAGGCCGACGGCATCGGTCGGATTCGATCCTGCGGCCGGCACGCCGCCATAGGCCGCGCAACTTCCGACCGCGATCACATAGCCGGCGTGCGGCGCGAGATCCAACATCCAGCGGTAGATGGAACGGTTGGTGCCCGCGAGCATGTTGAAGCGGCCGGTGTCGTTCGGTCCACGGGCGACGGACCCTTCCAGCAGGAGAAGGTCGAGCCGCACCCTGCCTTCGAGCACGGACTGCAGGATGTCGACCGCCTCCTCGCCGGTCTCCTCGCTGACGGACGGATGCCACAGCAGATTGACGCCGAACTGCCGGAGCTCGTCGAACCAGCCCGAGGCGCCGCTTTCGAGGATCGACATGGTGCAGCCGCCGCAACTGGCGCCCTGCAGCCAGAGCACGTTGGTCATTGCATCGGATCGGCTCATCTGACGTCTCCTGCTCGCCCCAGCTTCAACCGCTCGTCGGCGAAGCGCAAGGGGCTCGTTTGCGCCTCAGTCGTGGGCGCCGGATATTTCGTCATGCTTCAAGTGCCGCCTGCGGATATTGCGGGTGACGATCCAGATCACCGCCACGGCAATCGGCACGAAGATCGCGGTTGCCAGCGAAGGCTCGACATGCAGGCCGCCGTCATGGGCGCCCTTGGCGAGATAGCCGAACAGGCTGACGACGTAGTAGCCGATGGCCGCCACCGACAAGCCTTCGACCGTGCTCTGCAGCCTCAATTGCAACCGGGTGCGGTCGTCCATCGAGCGCAGCAGATCGCGGTTCTGCTCCTCGAGCTCGACGTCGACGCGTGTCCGCAACAGGTCCGCCGCGCGCGCGAGCTTGATCGACAGGTCGGCCTGCCGGTCCTCCATCGTCGCACAGGTGCGCATGGCGGGTGCCATGCGGCGGGCGAGGAAGGAGGACCAGGTCGGATAGCCCGCGATCTCGCCGCCTTCGATCACGGCGAGGCGAGCCTGCACGATCTCGTTGTAGGCCCGGCTGGCGCCGAACCGAAACAGGCTGCCGGCCGCGCCCTTCTCGAGCGAAGCCGCCAATGCGGTCAGTTCCGTCAAGAGATGATTGTTGAGCTTGAGGTCTTCGGCACGCTGCATCTCCTCGAGCACTTCGACGAGGCGCCGGCCGATATGATCGACGGAGGGCGCAAGCTCGAGCGCAGCGGGCAGACCGAGCAGCGCCAGCGTGCGATAGGTCTCGATCTCCAGCGCGCGCTGCACGAGGGCGCCGAGCCGACCCGGCGACAAGCCGTCGTTGCAGACGAGGATACGGACGAAGCCCTGATCGTCGGTGCGAAAGTCGGATGCGACGACCGCAGGTCCGCTGCGGACCGCGGCGATGGCGAGGCTGCCTCTTTCGAACAGCTGCTGCGCACGCTCCAGGGCCGCCGAGGTCTGCTCGACCTCGAGCTTGACCGCCACCAGCAATTGCCCGGACTGCCGCAGCGACCGGATCAGCGCGGCGGGCTCTTCTCCGATCTCGCCGAACCGGCGAGCGGGCGCCTCGGAGCCGCCCAGGATCCAGGTGAAGGTGCTGAACTCCGAATGCTGCTCCCAGCGGAGCTGGGTGGCATCGATCGTCACCTGGTGATGCTTGGTCCCTGCGTCCGGCGGCGCCTGCCCGTGCGAGATGCAGAATGCCACGAACGCCTGCCGGTCCGCCGCCGCGACTTCGCCCTGGCCGAGAAAGGCAAAGCGGAGCACAGTGACCGGCGCCGTCAGCCGGGTGAAAGGGCGAGCATGCACCTCGGCCAGCACCGCACCGCGTTGCGGATGCAATTCAAACTCGGCGAGATCGAGGTCACGGTTCATCGACGGTCCCCTGCTGCGCTTTCAGGCCGCGACGTGCCGCCAACCTGGCCGTTCACTACCACAACACACCCATGTTCCAGCAATCCCGGATGCGCGACCCGAGCAAACCTAGAACGCCCCGGCGATGGTAACCCGGAACGTCAACGGCTCCACGGGATGCAGCACATAGTCCATCACGCCGTTCTGACAGACTGAAGTCGGCGCGGTGCCTGATGTGCAGAGGTTGTAGAGCGTATCGGTCTTGAGCAGCGAGCCATAGGCATAGGTGATCTGGTTCGCCTTCGTGTTGAAAAGATTGAGCACGTCAAGCTGGAGGCGCCAGCCGTTGTCAATGCGATAGCCGAGACGGCCGTTGAAGATGCTGGTCGCCGAGGAGCGGAACGCGTTGTCCTCCGTCAGCGGGCTCGACGCCAGATAGCGCCAGCGCAAGGTTCCGAACCAGCCGGTCTTCTCGCCCAGCGTGACGCCGGCTGACGCCACCATCGCCGGCGCGTTCGGAATGTAATTGCCGGGTGCGTTGCCGAGCTGCGCCTCGGGATAGCCGGCGAGCGAGGCATAGACCTCGGCCTGCTCGCTGTCGTAGCCGCGGAAGCGCGCATGGGTCATGGCGAGATCGGCATCGATGTCGATCCACGATCTCGGCCGATAATGGTTGGTCCATTCAAAGCCGTAGCGGCGGCTGGCGCGCGTCGCCGACGTGTCGCCGGCATCGCCTGCGAACAGGATCTCGGAATCCTGATCCAGGATGAAGACGCTGAGCGAGGTGTCCAGGCCGGGAACGACCCTGCTGCGCACGCCGACCTCCGCGCCCTTGGTCCGCACCAGGAGCGGCGATGGCGTGAGCTTGGTCGCGGGATCGCTGGGGTCCTCGGTCGTGGTCGCGCCGCGGGCGTCGTTGGAGTGCATGCCGTAGCCGGCGCCGAAGAAGAACTCGGTTTGGCTGAACGGACCGAGCACCATCCTGAATTTCGGGCTGCCGAGCGCGGAGTCGGCGCGGCCGGAATTGTTGGCATTGAACCGCGACGTGACGTCGGCGGCATAATAGTCGCCGCGCCAGCCCACGGTCGTTCTGAGCCAGTCGGTCCAGCGCACCGTGTTCTCGGCATAGAGGCCGACGCTGCCCTCGCCGGCCTTGTCGCTGCGGACGTTGGAGAGGAAACCCCGCCGGAAGGTGTTGGTGAGCGCGAGGTCGATCGCATCATAGCGCGATTGCAGGCCGATAATGGTCTGCATCGGCAGGCCGGCAAACGAACCGTTCAGCGTGCGCGAGACATTGGCGCCGGCCATCAGGCGATCGTCGTGCTGGTGAAACTGGTCGCCGAGCACGGGATCGCTGAGGAAGTAGGTGAAGTTGTTGAAGAGATCGAGCTGGCTCTTCACCACATAGGCGTTGGCTCGCCACGAGCCGAGCTCGTCGGTTTGCGCAATGCGGCCCGACAATGCAAAACGGTTGGCGTTGCCGCCGTCGCTGGGGTCTTCCGAACCGAACCGGTCGAGCAAGCCAGCTCTGATCGCGCGCTGCGGCACCTGATCGGTCGAATTCCATGCGTTCGTGTAGGCCATGCCGGTGACGGACACGCCGTCGGTCGCGGTGCCCTGGCTGTAGCGCACGAGACCGTTGAGCTTTCGCACATTGTCCGGATTGTCCCACGGACCGTCGTAGGTGCCGATCTCGCCGGCCACGAGCAGCGCGCCGTCGCCGACCTCGGCGGAGTCCATGCCGAGCAGGCGACGGTAGCCGAAGCTACCGGCGGTGACCTGCGCCAGTCCCTTGGTGCGGTCGATCAGACCGATATGGACGCTGCCAACCGAGGCGAAATCGCCCTCGTCGGCGAAATAAGGACCCTTGCGCACATCCACCGCCGCGATGGTTTCCGGGATCAGCCAGTTGAGATCGGCATAGCCCTGGCCGTGCCCATGGGTGCGCATGTTGACGGGGACGCCGTCAACGCTGATGGCGAGGTCGGTCCCATGGTCGAGATTGTAGCCGCGCAGGAAATACTGGTTGGCTTTGCCCTCACCGGAATGCTGCGTCACGATGAGACCCGGCACCGCTTCAAGCGCTTCCCCCGGCCGCGTGAAAGGGCGGGCGTTGAGCTCTTCGCCCGGGATGGTGATCTCGCTGGCCATGCTGGGCTGGCTCTTTGCACCCGAGGCAGCGCTGCGGACATCCGAGCCCTGCACTGCCGCTGGATACACAAGGATGCGGTGGCCGGCCGCGGGCGGCTTGCCGGTGCGGCGCGATGCAACCGGCTTCTTTCGCGCCGGCGTTTCGCTGCCACCAATCTCGATGGGCGGCAGCTCGCGTGAGGCTGGACTGCTCTGCGCCAGGGCGCGGCCGTCGTCGGCGAGCAGCACCAGGGCCGAGAGTACCGTCAGCGCGCCGCCGCGACCCGGCTCACGCCGCTTCGGTCGCATCGGCGCATTCCAGAGCTTTCGTTGCGCCCTGCGGCCGGCCGCTCTCGAAGATGCGACGATAGAGCACGACCGAGACGAGCCAGGCGATCGCAAACAACGCGATCACGGCGAAGCCGACATTGGCGAGCGACTCGTTGAGGCCGTCGACCAGCGTCCACATAGTCCCCGACAGGCCGAGCCGGTCGGCGGCCAGGCCGAGCGCCTCGATGCCGCCGATGAGCAGCGCGACCGCCACGGAGGCGCCGGTGATCGTGAGGTTGTACCAGAGCTTCCGCAGGGGATCGACGAACGCCCATCGATAGGCGCTCACCATCAGCGCGGAGTCGGCAGTGTCGACCAGCGCCATGCCGGCCGCGAACAGCGCAGGGAAAACCAGGATGTCCGCGACCGAAGCGCCGCGCGCGGCTTCGGTCGCGGAGATGCTGAGCAGGCCGATCTCGGTCGCCGTGTCGAAGCCGAGGCCGAACAGGAATCCGAGCGGATACATGTGCCAGGGTCTTGTGACCAGGCGGAACAGCGGCCCGAGCAGCCGCGTGAGGACGCCGCGATTGGCGAGCAGCCTCTCGAGCCCTTCGGCGTCGTGAACACCCTGCTCCCGTGCAGCGCGAAACGTCCGCCACAGGCCGGCGAAGATGACAAGATTGATGGCCGCGATCACGAGCAGGAACAGCGCCGACACCGATGTGCCGATCAGGCCGCCGATCTCCCTGAGCAGGCTGTCGCCGCCAAGGCTCACCACGCCGAGCGCAAGCAATATGGTGGCGACCACGACAATTGTCGAATGGCCGAGCGCAAAATAGAGGCCCGCGCTCTGCGGCGCGCCACCTGTCTGCATCAGCTTGCGCACGACATTGTCGATGGCGGCGATGTGATCGGCATCGACGGCGTGGCGCAGACCGAACACCCAGGCCAGCAGCGCAGTCGCCAGCACCGTCGGCCGATCGCCGAACAGGGCGAAGGCCCAGGCCCATGCCGCGATGTTGGCGGCGACGAGCCCGCCGAACAGCACCAGCGTGCCGGATTCGATCGCCCGCAAAGTCCGCCTCACCGCTTGCTCCATCCGCCCCATCCCGCAGTATGACGTTTATCAAGAACCCTCATACTGGCAAGAGCAAGAGCCGCGCCAATTTCGCCCCACAGGTCGAAAGGCACCCGGAAAGGAAAGCCACCTCATTGATTCAACAGAGAGTTTCGATCCGGCGCGATGCCACGCCGGCGTGGGATGAGGTGCTCGGATTGGCAAGCAAGTATCCACTTTGCCGACCAGGTTGACCGGTCTGCGGACGCGCTGCCAACGACTCCCACGGCCGCGTCTTCACGAGCGGCCGGAGGCGCTTCACATGTCCACGGTCATCGACAGCAGATATGTGCGTGGCGCTCCCAGGAAGAACGTTCCGAACGAGGCCACGCTGGACCAATAACTCTCACCGGTCACGTTCTGGATGTTTGCGCGGAAGACCGTCTTCCTGCCGTTGATCGCGGTGGTGTAGCGGGCGCCGAGATCGAGCCGCGTCCAATCCGGGATCGGCTGCTTGTTCGCGGTGTCGACGAACTGCCTGCCGGTGTAGATGACGGCCCCGTTCAACGTGAGCTCTCTCATCCACGGCAGGTCCCACTCCACGCCGATATTGGCCTGAATGTTCGGAACGCCGATCGGCGTGTGACCCACATTCGCCGCGACGGCAGTTTTCGTCAGCGTGCCGTCCAGCAGCGAAACGCCTCCGAGGACGCGAACATCCGGCATGAGCTCGCCGTAGACGTTGAACTCGAGCCCACGGACTTGCTGTTCGGCGGTCGCCGCGAAGCGCCCGGCGGACAGCTCGCCGCTCGCTTTCGATATCTCGAAGGCGCTGAAGGTGGTTGCGATCCGGCCGAAATCCACCTTGATGCCGGCCTCGTACTGCTTGGCGACGTAAGGCGGGAGAATTTCGCCGGGATTGGAAACGCCCGGCTGCTGCGGCGCCACGTCGCCTCGTGCGAGGCCTTCGACGTAGTTCGCGTACAGGGAGATGTTCTCCACGGGTCGGACGACGAGGCCGACCACCGGGGTGACCGCGCTCCTGTCATAGGACGACGTCAGCGTTCCGACGTTGGAGAGGTAGTTGTGCGCCTCGATGCCCTGGCGCCGGACGCCCAGGGTCAGCAGCACACGCTCGTCGAGCACCGACAAGGTGTCGGCAATGGAGAGCCCCGTGAGCTCGCTGTCCGAGAGCCGCGGGCGATCGCTGATCTCGTTGGCGAACTGGATCGGCGCGACGGTCGGATTGTAGATGTTCGACGTGACCGGGCTGCCGTTGGTCAGCCGCCGGTGCAGCGCGTCATGGTAAACCGAAGCCTGGAAGGCCACGGCGTGATGAACGAAGCCGGTGTCGAAGCGGGCGCGAACACCGCCATCATAGGTGCTTCGATCGATGCCAAGTCCGAAGAATTGGGGCGTCGAGGTCGTGTTGCCGTTGCTGTTGACGATCGTCGGAAGGCCGAAGAACCGCTCGACGTTGGTCCGGGACCCGCCGACATCCGCAAACAGCGTGACCTGGTCGCTGACATCGTACTCGGTCCGCAGCAAGGCGGATTGGTCGGTGATGCGCGACCATTCCCAGGGCTGGGTCACGTTCAGCCGGCCGTCCGGCGCCTTCGGCACCTGCAGGCCGGGAGCCATCAGAAAGGGACGTGACGGCGCGTCGAACCGGTCGGCCTGCGCGATCAGGTAGAGCCAGGACCTGAAGCGTTCGCCCCGATAGTCGAGAGCCAACGATCCGACACCTGTCGTCTCGGATTGGCGATCGATGGGCGTGTCGCCGTCGCGGACGCTCCCGCTGGCGCGCACGCCCCATTGCTTGCTGTCGCCGTAGCGCCGCGCAACATCCCAGTGCCCGCCGAAACGTGCAGTCGAGCCGTAGCTTGCGGTCAGGCGGGTCAGGTCCTCTTCCGCGCGTTTGGGCACGACATTGATGACCCCGCCAACGCCGCCATTGGGGGCCATCCCGGAGAGCGCGGCTGAGGGACCTTTGAGCACCTCGATGCGCTCGACGTAGTCTGTGAAGATGCGATATGTCGGCGCGATTCCGTAAAGACCCTCGAAGGCGAATTCACCGTTGTTGCCTTCGTTGATCGGAAATCCACGAATGTTGAAGGAGTCCACCACGCCGCCCGTCGGGTGCGAGCGTCGGACCGACGGATCGAGAATCAAGGCGTCCGCGCCCGTCGCCGCCTGCTGATCCCGAATGAACTTGTCCGTGTAGCTCGTCACGTTGAACGGCGACTTCATCGTGCCGGTATTTCCGAGCAGTCCGAGGCGCGCGCCTTGAGCGACCTGACCGCCGGCATATTCGGGGACGACACTCGGTTGCGATTGCACAGCGACGGCTGGGGCCTGCGGCGCGCGCCGCGGCGTCGATCGGACCCGGGCGTCGTTTCGCCTTGTTGGCGCACGGCGCGCCGATTGTTGCGCCGGCGCATCGACGGTCACGGGTGGAAGCGAGGTACCGCCTTGCGGCGTTTGGGATCGAGCAGGCGATTCGAACCACGCGAGCAACGCCACACCACCCAGCAGCGCCGCAGCAAAGCGAGCTACCGTACCGACCCCACCCGTACGTCGCATTTCAAGAAAGTCCTTTATCAATAGCATGTGGTTCGCCGTGAAGCGGATCACGCGCGGCCAGCGGCGATCACGGATCGAAGATTCACTCTTCGCATCCGAGTTCGACCCCATGGCCCGTCTCTCAATTCCTTTGCAGGCTCGCACTTCGCATTGATGGCCTTTGTCTTGTCAGCCCATCCGATTGCCAGCAATCTGCATCGCCTCTTTAGAAAGATGCTCTCGTGACGGCAACGCAAATGCGTGCATGGCGATTTAGAATGTCTCGATCATCTGCGATGTCGTCGAGTTGCGGCCTGGAAAGATTCCAAAGCTCTTCCTTGAAAGATTCCAAATCAGCGCTGTTGAAATTCGCAGAGAGAATAGAGAGCGCGATCGTCAAGGACGGATTCTCTTAGGCTTGAGCAACCTACTCTGAGGCTGAGCTCAAGTCCGACATTCGGCGCTCGCCTGCGGTGAACTTCGATTTGGTTTTCGTCTGCATCGGAAGCTCGAATCCTCATGCCCTGCGCGGAGCATGTTGGCCGCCTCAACGAACATGGAACCGATCGTTGTGAAGTGGCTCACATCGAAAAGGACAATCCGGATGTATTGGTCATGCCGGGTGGAAATGGCAGACGGAGATGCGCATGAAACGCGTCATGCTCTCGCTCATTGCAGCCCTGGTTCTGGCCGGAGCGGCCAGCACCATGCTCAAATCGCACGCCCTGTTCGGCTCCGCTCAGAGCGGCATGGCCTCCATTCAAGACATGCAGAGAGGTCAAGCGGCCCGGCTCCCCGAACAGGACATCCAGGACCGTTCCGTCTTGTTTGGCAAAGCGCCGGCCCCATAGCCGGCTGCCCGGTTTCAGGCTGCGCGCCCTACTCCGCCGCCGCGGTTGCGGGCTGCGGTTGTCCGTCGTTCGGTCCCGTTCGCGCGTTCTGCTCCTCGAGCCAGAGCCTGTGGTGCTCGCGCGCCCAGTTGACGTCGACCTCGCCCGAGCCCATGGCCTCGAACGCACCTTCCATCCCGATGGTGCCGATATAGATGTGCGCGATCATCGCCGCGACGAACAGGACCGCCACGATCGAGTGGACGATCTGGGCCATTTGCATGCCCTCGATCCCCGTGCCGTAGAACGGGAACATCAGCGCATAGCCGGACGCTGCGACGAGTCCGCCGCCGATCACGACGATCCAGTAGATCATCTTCTGTCCGCCATTGAAGCGGTAGGCCGGAGGATGGTCATGTCCGATCAGGCCGCCGCCGCGCTTCGCCCATTCGATATCCACCTTGCTCGGGATATTGCCGCCGATCCACATCAGGAAGATCAGGACGACGCCGATGGTGAACGGGAAGCTCAGATAATTGTGCGCGTATTTGGCCCATTGCGACCATTCCGAGAACGCCTCGAAGCCGATCAGCGGCAACAGCAACGGCCGCCCGAACGTGATGTTCAGCCCGGAAATGGCAAGGACGATGAAGCAGCTTGCCGTCAGCCAGTGCACGAACCGCTCGAACGCGTTGAAGCGCACGATGGTGCGGCCCGACCGTCCGGCTTCGAGACGCACCATCCCGACGGTGAGATAGAAGATCACGATGGCCGCAATCATGCCGAGGATGGCAATGCCGCCGATCCAGGGCAGCGTCACGTTGCGGAATTCCCGCCACTCCCGTCCCTGCGGCTGCTCGAGAACGCCCGATCGCTGATCGGGAATGCTGACGCGTCCCTGAATCCGGTTGAGCTCCTGAAGAAGCTGCTGCTCCTTGACCGCGCTTGCGGTCGGATTGACCTGTTGTGCGCCCGCGGGCACCGCCATGACCAAGAGAAGCAGCGCCCAGGCGCCCAACGCCAGACGAACGAACCTTCCAAACGACGCCATGACGTCCTCCCCGGTATTGCGCGCCCTTCGACTGCCCATGTCAGGACTCGATCGTCTCGCGATATGCGGTCTTCCAGCCCCAGGCGCCCGAGCCGTAGCCGCGCTTCATGACGCGCTCCTTGTAGATCTGCGCAATGATCTCGCCGTCGCCTGCGAGCAACGACTTAGTCGAGCACATCTCGGCACACAGCGGCAGCTTGCCTTCGGCCAGCCGGTTCGCGCCATATTTCTCGTATTCCTCCTTGCTGCCGTCGGCCTCCGGACCGCCGGCGCAATAGGTGCATTTGTCCATTTTGCCGCGAGAGCCGAAGTTGCCGACCTTCGGATATTGGGGAGCGCCGAACGGGCAGGCGTAGAAGCAATAGCCGCAGCCGATGCAGAGATCCTTGGAGTGAAGCACGACGCCGTCGGCGGTGGTGTAGAAGCAGTTGACCGGGCACACGGCCGCACAGGGCGCGTCCGTGCAGTGCATGCAGGCCATCGAGATCGATCGCTCCCCCGGCTTGCCGTCGTTGATGGTGACGACGCGGCGCCGGTTGATGCCCCACGGCACCTCGTGCTCGTTCTTGCAGGCGGTGACGCAGGCGTTGCACTCGATGCAGCGATCAGCGTCGCAGAGAAATTTCATCCGAGCCATGTGCGTGCTCCTCTCAGGCTGCGACGATCTGACAAAGCGTGACCTTCGGCTCCTGCATGCCCGTTGCAGGATCGTAACCGTAGCTCGTGATCGTGTTGGCGCTCTCGCCCAGCACGATCGGATCGGTGCCGGCGGGATAGTTCTTGCGCAGGTCGGCGCCGCCGAGCCAGCCGCCGAAATGGAACGGCATCCAGGCGACGCCCTTGCCGACGCGTTCGGTCACCAGCGCCTTCATCCTGGCGCGCGAATTGTTTTCGGCGCCGCTCACCCAGACCCAGCCGCCGTCCTTGATGCCGCGATCGGCGGCATCAGCCGGGCTGATCTCGATGAACATGTCCTGCTGCAATTCGGCGAGCCAGGGATTGGTGCGGGTCTCCTCGCCGCCGCCTTCGTATTCGACGAGGCGTCCCGAGGAGAGGATCAGCGGGAATTGCTTTGCGATGCCCTTCTCCACCGCCGCCTTCTGCACGGAGAAGCCGATATTGGGCAGGCGGAACTGCTTGGCATCGGGCAACGTCGGATATTTCTCGACGAGGTCGACGCGCGGCGTGTAGATCGGCTCGCGATGGACCGGGATCGGGTCCGGCAAGCCGAACGCATTCATGCGCGCCTTGCCGTTGCCGAAGGGCACGCAGCCGTGCTTCAGCGCGACGCGCTGGATGCCGCCGGAAAGGTCGAGCGCCCAGGATACCGCATCCGGATTGGCCGGGTTGACCCTCTGGATCGTCGCCATTTCGGCTTCGGTCAGATCCGTGTCCCAACCAAGCTTCTTCAGGCTCGCCAGCGTGAACTCGGGATAGCCGTCCTCGATCTCCGAGCCCTTGGAGAAGGATTTGTCGGCGAGCAGGCTCACCTTCCGCGTCGTGCCGTCCGGCAGCTTTTCCTCGCGCTCGATACCGAAGCGTGGGCGGAACGCGCCGCCGCCATCCATGACATGCAGGTTGTTGTTGTAGAGCAGCGGCGAGCCGGGATGCTTCACCTCGGGTGAGCCCCAACACGGCCAAGGCAGGCCGTAATAGTCGCCGCCGACTTCCGGATCGTCCTTCGGCGCGCGCATCGTCACCAGGTCGAACTTGTGCTGGTTCTTCATGTGCGCCTTGATGCGCTCCGGCGACTGGCCGCAATAACCGGTCGACCAGCTTCCGCGGTTGATCTCGCGCAGCACGTCCTCGGCGACGGGGAGATTGTTCTCGACCTTGATGTTCTTGAACATCTTGTCGGCGAAGCCGAACTTCTTCGCGAGCAGATAGATGATCTCGAGGTCGTCCTTGGATTCGAAGATCGGCTTGACGATCTGCTCGCCCCACTGCATCGAGCGATTGGAGGCGACGCGCGATCCCGTGCATTCGAACTGCGTGGCGACGGGCAGAATGTAGACGCCATCCTTGCGTCCCGCCTCGACCGCCAGAGACGCCCACGTCGTCGGGTGCGGATCCGCGATCACCAGCAGCTCCAGCGCCTTCAGGCCCTTCAGCGATTCGGGAATACGGGTTATGCTGTTGCTGGCATGGCCTTGCACGAAGACGGCCTTGACGTTGTCCTTCTGCGCGACGTCGGCCTTCGGCAACAGCGCGGCGTCAAACCACCGCGTCAGCGGGATGCCTGGGGTCTCCATCAGCTTCTTCTCGTCGAAGCGGGAGACCAGGTACTCGTAATCGACCTCCCAGACCCGCGACCAGTGCTTCCAGGCTCCTTCCGCAAGGCCGTAATAGAACGGCAAGGTCACGATATCGAGGCCGACGTCGGTCGCGCCTTGCACGTTGTCATGGCCGCGCAGGATGTTGGCGCCGGCGCCCGCCTTGCCGACGTTGCCGGTCATCAGCAGCGCGATGCAGCTCGCGCGCACATTGGCCGTGCCGACGGTGTGCTGAGTCTGCCCCATGCACCAGATGATGGTCGCGGGCTTGACCGTCGCGAACGTCTTGGCGACGCGCTCGAGCTGCGCGGCGGGCACGCCGGTGACGCGCTCGACCTCTTGCGGATTCCACTTCTCGACTTCCTTGCGCAGGTCGTCGAAACCGTAGACGCGCTGGGCGATGAACTCCTTGTCCTCCCAGCCGTTCTTCAGGATGTGCCACATCATGCCGTAGAGGACGGGAATGTCGGTGCCCGGACGGATCCGGACATATTCAGTGGCATGCGCCGCGGTGCGAGTCAGGCGCGGATCGAAGACGATGAAGTTCGCCTTGTTGAGCTCCTTGGATTCCAGCAAATGCTGCATGCTGACGGGATGCGCTTCCGCCGCGTTGCTGCCGATGAACAGCATCGTCTTGGAGTTGCGCATGTCGTTGATGCTGTTCGTCATCGCGCCGTAGCCCCAGGTGTTGGCGACGCCGGTGACGGTGGTGGAATGACAGATTCGCGCCTGATGGTCGGTGTTGTTGGTGCCCCAGAACGCGCCGAGCTTGCGGAACAGGTAGGCTCCTTCGTTGGTCATCTTGGCCGAGCCGAGCCAGTAGACCGAATCGCTGCCCGACTTCTCCCGGACCTGAAGCAGCTTGTCGCCGATCTCGTTCACCGCGGTGTCCCACGACACACGCGTCCACTGCCCGTTGACGAGCTTCATCGGATAGCGCAGCCGGCGATCGCTGTGCACCAGCTCGCGCACCGAGGCGCCCTTGGCGCAATGCGAGCCGCGGTTGATCGGCGAATCCCAGCTCGGCTCCTGCCCGATCCAGACTCCATTGAGCACTTCCGCCGTCACGGTGCAGCCTACCGCGCAGTGCGTGCAGATGCTCTTCTTGACCACGGCGCCAGCCGCGAGCGGGCCGGCAGCGGCCGCTTCCGCCTTCCGCACGCTGGCGACAGGCATGGCACCCAGCGCGGCGAGAGCGCCGCCGGCGAGGCCGGACCTGCGCAGGAACGTACGGCGGTCAAGTCCGCCGCCCTGGCCCGCCAGGGATTCGGCGACGGAGCCGCGGCGATCGGACCGCTGGTGTGTTCGCTTGATAAGCACGGGCAGCCTCCCTCTCAGGCCGGATAACGGTTGACGCGGTAGAACGTCTTGACGTGATCGGATTCCTTGTAGCGCGCCTTGCGCTTTTCATCGTTGTTCTCGCTGTCCGCCTGCGCGGACCCGACGAGCGGCGTCGCAAGCGTCGCGCCGGCGCCGACCGTGCCGATGCCGACCTTGCGAAGGAAATCGCGGCGTCCGACCTTTGCTTTCGTCTCGTCACTCATCGCATCTCTCCCGGACCGACCCGCGTCGATCAGTTGGCGAATGTGAATGCTTCCGTCTCAATCTCGATGAAGGTGCGCCCGAGCGCGCCGACCGTCCGATAGAAGTTGACGTTGCCGGCACTCTCCATGTCGGCGAACAGCCGCCCCATCCAAGGTGACACGTGCTTTTCGAAGAATGCGCGCTGCGCCTCGGGCGAAGCATCGAAGCTGCCGTCGGCAAGTCCCGACATGACCTCGCACAGGATGGCGGCGTGATCCTCGGGTTCGGAATTGTTGGCGAGCCGCTCGATGCCGAGCGCCGTCAGATCGGCGCGCAGGCGCGACAACGGTCGTTCGTTCAGAAAGCCCGTCAGGTAATAGGAGGCGTAGGGCAACAATTCGCCGCGGCCTAGCCCGACGAACAGATCGAAATACTCGCGCTCGACTTGCGCTGCGACCGCGCTCGCGGCGGCATCGGCCAGCGCCGCGTGTGCGCGCCCGAGCGGCGTTGCGTCACCTGTCAGCGCCGCGAGACGATCGAGCAGACGTTTCGACGGAGGCGCAGACAGCAGCGTCGCCAGCAGCGCGTATTCCTGCGCGCGCGCCGCGTCGATGGGATCGACGAGTTCGGCCGAACCGGCTTGTTCGCCATAGAGATCGGGCCGCAGATCATTCCGGGAGACGCCCGTGGCGGATTCGACTACAACCACCCGTTGTGCGGGTACGCGGGTCCAATTCGACACCGAGGGCTGGCTGATGCCTATTTTACGCGCAAGTTGAGCGATGCCGCCCGCGGCATCGATCGCGCGATCAAGCCCGTCATCACGCACGTGGACCTCCCATCCAAGTCCCGTCTGCTTGATTATCGCTTTTGTTACAAAGCACTAGGTAAGCGTAATCCTGGTTCCGCGGGCGGTCAATCGCTCCTCATAGGCTTAGCCTATAGCCTTTGGTCGCGTTGCTCAGCGCGGCAACGCACCACCATGCGTGCGAGTCCTGATCGGTTCAGCAAGGTCGGCCAACCGGTCAACCGCCGCCGGTTGCGTTGCAACAGGAATTGCCAATGGGTCGGTCGCGTCCGACGGCTCGGTGACATCGGCGGTCGCTGCGGCATCGGCTTGATGCAATTGCGGCAAAGAATCCGCTGCCCCGACCTCGGGAGCGGATTGGAGTGCCTCACGCACGCCGCCGACGACGCGATCGACCAGCGCGGCCAGCTCCTCCGAGGAGCAATCCAGTGGCCCAAAGCCGGGCATCGCAGTCGGGTCGTTGAAGTCCCACGCATTCTCCGCAAGCCCGACGAAGTCGCGAATGGCGGGATCGGTCGCCCAGGCGCGGCGAAGAGCCGCACGGCTCAACTCCTGTGGAATGTTCTTGCGCAGGAAGGCGGTGATGTCGGTCGCCGCATTGATGTCGTCGATCGACGGCAGGCTGGAGAGATCAAGCTCGCTCTCGGCGTTCCCGGTCTCGGCCGCCGGCGTGGGCTGTGTCTCGGCAGGCTTCGCCGGCTCCGCTCGCGATTCGCGCTTGCGGCGGGACCACCGCGAAAGGAACTCCTCCTCGCTCATTCCTGTCCGCCTTCAGGTTCGCGCCGCGCCAGCGCCTCCGGGTCGGCGCGGCGCCGCTTGCGCTTGACGAACTCCCGCTCGACATGATGCTCGGCAACGAACTTTTCAATTGTCTCAAGCAGGGCCTCCGGCATCGGCACCGCCTCGACCAGATTGTCGCCGGCTTCGGTAAAGCCCTCACCCTCCGCAGGATCGGCGGTCACCGCCGCAACCGCATAGGGCCAGACGCCTTCCGATGGCGACAGCACGGTCCATAGGCTTGGATTGCCTGACGCGAGATTGTCGCGATAGCGCGCCGTTTCGGAGGGATAAAGCTCGATGGCGGCGCTTCCGGCATAGAACAGGGTGGTGTCGTCCTGCTCGCGAAGCACGGTCCAGGGTGTTGTGGCCGGCTCGTTCGGCAGCACGGCGATCCCGCGCCAGACGAAGTCGACCCAGGGCGAGGCAGCCTTGCGCCGCTCGACCACGACGCCGACGGGAATCGAGAGGGTCGGCAACGCCGCAGGGCTCATGTCGCCATCTCCAGACGTTTCACCGGCAGCCCGGTCAGCAGGTTCTGCGGCTTCAACCGAAGCTTCTGATCGGGCGTCATCGACAGGATCAAGTAGACGGGCTCAGCCCCGACATCGTCGAGCGCCTGGCTGGAATCCGCAAAGGTCAGCCGGAACAGCGCAAGCACGCGGTCGGCGCTGCGCTCGTCGAGCTCTTCGCCGCGCCAAAGACGGTCGCCAAGCCTGGTGGCGTCGGCGTCGAGTCCGACATACCAGGTCAGCCTGGCGTCCTGCAGTGCCCGCAGCGGCTCGATCGTCACGTCGATACCGAGCAGATGGGATACCCAGCGCGTCATCGCCAGGGCCAGCGCCGCTGGTCCACGCCCGTCTGGCGTGAGGTCGAGCGCCATGTCGAACTGGTCGCTGCGCTGCCAATAGGCCTGCGCATTATCCTCGCTCAACACCTCGACCGTCGCATCGATGGTCGCCCCCAGCATCGACATCAGAGAGAGCACCGGGGTCGGGCTCCGGCCGCCGACGATCTCCTCGTCGCCGAGCAACAGGGCCTGCTCATGCGGCAGGACGCGCTGGATCCGGAAGAACAGCTCGGCCGCGCGCAGCACGAACGGATCGTCGCAGCCATCGAGCGCGTTGCGCAGGATGACGTGCACGAGCTGGTTGACGAACAGCGGCGGCAGATCGTTCGCTCCGGATCGTACGAATGCCAGATAGGCGGCTTCGAGCGTCGGATGCCGCACCAGGAGATCGCGAAACGCCAGCACGAAGCGCCAATTCTCCCGGGCATCGGCGTCGACGATCCCGGCGATCTCGTCAGCGCTGACCAGGCGCCGCGGCTCGGCGAGCAGTTCGCGGTGCAGCCGGCGTTCGACCGGGCACGCGTCCTCCGGCGGCATCAGTTCCGGACGGGCAAAATAGGCCTTGAGGAACTCATCGGTGACGCGGAGCCCGCCGCCCTCGTCGCGATCGAGCAGGTGATGACCGCACGCGATCCAGAAATCGTTCATCTGTCGGTCGGCTCCCGGCCCAGATCCGCAAGCTTGAGATCGCCGTCGGGCTGGACGTCGTCCTCCATTTCCATGAACGAGAACGCCTTGCCGTGGCCCTGCCCGTCGCGGAGCTGCAGCCGGCGGAAGGATTCGCGCACCTCGCCATCGCTTGAGCTGCGGTGCACTGCAATAAGCGAGCTGATCGGATGGCTGCACAGCGACTGGGCGAATGCGACCTCTTCTTCCGCGGCTGTCCTCGCGGCAGCCATGTCCGGCGCGCCGAAACGATCGACCAGCTGCCTGGCCAGGAGCTCGATCAGACTGTGACAGTCATCCGCGGTGGCCGGCACGATTTGCGCCAGCGTCGACCAGCCCCAGGATTGCACCCCGAGGAAGCCGCCCCGAAACGCCGCGCGCTCCTTGCCTTCGAGCCGGGCGCCGTCGCGGTCCCAGAAGCGGAAGGCGCCGGAGACGGCCCATTCGCCCGGCTCCGCGGCCACGTCGAACACGAAGGTGTCGGAGGGATCGAGCGCGATGGTGCGCAGGAGCTTCACAGGCGCGGTCCTCCAAGTGAGGGATCGAGCCAGGACGGCGTCGCGAGCGCCTGCACGAGGTCGCTTCGCTCGACCCGATCCGTCCCGATGCGGCGTGTCAGAACATCGCCGCGATCGTCGATGCGCTGCATCGTCTGCCGTTCGCGCGGCATCCGGGTGAGATAGTCGCGCGCGAGGCTGTCAAAGCCGTCGACCCGCCAGCGATCCAGCGCCAGCATCAGGTGCCGGGCGAAGCTCTCCGTGATCTGCACGGCGCCGACCTCGCCAAAGCCTTCCTGATCCAGGGCCGAGGCCAGCGGGTGAACGCCGGGATCGTCATCGCTCATGGCCACCGTCCGGATCATGGCTGCGAATACCAGCCAGGGCGGCGGCGCATCCTCGTCGGCATCGGACGGCCATCCCATCCGGCCGCCGCCAACCAACCCGCCGTCGATCCTGACCGCATCGGGCCAGCCGATCGTGATCGGCTTGCTCGGCGGCGCATAGGCGCGAAGCGCATCGGTGAGCGCGACCATGCCGGCGTAGAACGCGCGCCGCGCGCTGCGCAAGGGCTCGGCCGGCTCGAGCACGACGGCGAACTCTGCGAGGTCGAAGCGGCCGACATAGACGAGCGTACCGGCGCCGCTTTCCGGTGCAATGCGGCATGCGTGGGCAAAAGCGTCGCCACTCTCGCGCAGCCGCACCAACGTGAACGGCGGCGGCAGGCGGATCGGTTCCGCCAGGGAAACATGGCTCACTGGGGTCGACGGCAGACCGTCCTCCGCTTTCCTTTTCTTCCCGATGGATAATGTCTATACGAGGCAAGGGGCCGGCGCGAGTCCATCGTCGGCGCCCGAATGGCGGAGGGGTTAACCTGGAGCAGCCAGCGAAGACCGTCCTGATCTGCTCGTGCGAAGGCACGATGCGCCTCGACGCGGCCGCGATCCGGCGCGGATGTCCGAGCAGCGAGATCAAGAGCTTCAGCCATCTCTGCGGTGCGGAGCTCGATCATTTCCGCAAGATCGCGGCGACAGAAGGCGCCTTGACCGTCGCCTGCACGCAGCAGGCTGCGCAATTCTCGGACGAGGCCGGCGACCGGCCCGATGCGATCAGTTTCGTCAATATCCGCGAAGCTGCCGGCTGGTCGCGCGATGGCGCGCGCGCCGGCCCGAAGATGGCCGCCCTGCTCGCGTCCGCTTCCGTCCAGGCACCGGACTATCCGCTCGTCACCTTGTCGAGCGAGGGCGTGGTCCTGATCTATGGGCGCGATGAGGCCGCGATCGAGGCCGGCCGCCTGCTGGCCGATCATCTCGACGTCACGGTGATGCTGAAGCAGCTCGACGACATGGCGCCGCCGGCGGCGACGGTCTTCCCGATCGTGAAGGGGACGATCCGCTCCGCGAAGGGGCATTTCGGCGCCTTCGAGCTTGCGATCGACGACTATGCGCGTCCCCGCCCCTCCTCGCGCGATCGCTTCGTGCTGGATGCGGCGCGAAGCGGCGTCACCTCGCGCTGCGACATCGTGCTCGATCTTTCCGGCGATAGACCGCTGTTTCCCGCTCACGACCTGCGCGACGGCTATCTTCGCGCCGACACGAAAGATCCCGCTGCGGTGCTGCGCGCCGTGCTGACTGCCCGCGATCTCGTCGGCAGCTTCGACAAGCCGAAATATGTCAATGTCACGCCCGCTCTTTGCGCCCATTCGCGCTCCAAGCGCACAGGCTGTCATCGGTGCCTCGATCTCTGCCCGACCGGGGCGATCACCCCCGTCGGCGATCATGTCGCGATCGACCCGAACATCTGCGCGGGCTGCGGCCAATGCGCGGCCGCCTGCCCGACCGGCGCTGCATCCTACGCGCTGCCGCCCGCCGATACGCAGCTGCAGCGAATTCGCGCCATGCTGCTCGCCTACCGCGAGGCCGGCGGCGCGAACGCCGTGCTGCTCTTTCACGACAGCCCGCACGGCACGCCGCTGATCGATGCGCTGGCGCGTCACGGCGACGGCCTGCCGGCGAACGTGCTTCCCTTTGCCGTGAACGAGCTGACCCAGCTCGGGCTCGAGGCGATCGTCGGCGCCTTCGCCTATGGCGTCTCCGCCGTGCGCTATCTGCTGCGCGCCAAGCCGCGCCACGACGTCACTGGACTGTTGCAGACGATCGACATGGCCGAGGCGATCCTCGACGGTCTCGGATTTGCCGGCCGCCGCCTCGCCACCATCGAAACAGACGATCCCGATGCGCTCGGCGAGCATTTGACTGACATCGGCACGCTCGCGGCCGTCGCGACGCCCGCGACCTTCAAGACCGTGGGCAAGCGGCGCGACCTCTTGCGCTTCGGATTGAGCGAGCTGCATCGTCTGGCGCCGAAGCCGGTCGACGTGATCGCGCTGCCGCAGGGCGCGCCGATCGGCGCGGTCCGCGTCGATGCCAGCGGCTGCACGCTGTGCCTCTCCTGCGTCTCGGCCTGCCCGACCGGCGCGCTACGGGACGATCCCGACCGGCCCGTGCTGAAGTTCATCGAGGACGCCTGCGTGCAATGCGGGCTGTGCGAGAGCACCTGTCCCGAGAAGGTCATCAGCCTCGTGCCGCAAATCGATTTCCGCGCCGCCCGCGCGCCCGCCGCTGTTCTCAAGGAGGAGGAGCCCGCGCTCTGCGTTCGTTGCGGCACGCCGTTCGGCGTGAAGAGCACGATCGACCGCATCGCAGCCAAGCTTGAAGGCCGCCATTGGATGTATCCGGCCGGCGACAAACGGATCGAGACGCTCAGGATGTGCGCCGACTGCCGCGTCATCGTCACCAGCGAGCAGCAATTCGATCCATTCAAGGGCGTTCCGGAACGAACACCGCCGCGCACCACGGACGACTACCTGCGCCAGCGCGAGGGCAAGGACTAGACAAGACCACCAGACTCAAGGGGCAGGAAACCAGGGGGAAGCATCACCATGTCTCGTTTGATCGCAGCTCTGTCGACGTGCATGATCTCCATCGCTCTCGGCGGAGGAGCGGCCGAAGCTGCCGCTCCTCCGCTGACGAAGGCGCAGAAGGTCGCCGTGAAGCAGGCGATCGTCGGCTGCAAAGCCGAGGCCAAGGGCAAGAAGATCGCATGGCTGTCGCGCCGCAAATACGTCAACCATTGCGTCGCGGAGGCGCTCAAGGAGCACCCCGGCATCGACGTCATTCAGATCCTCAAGCAACATCAGGAGATGAGGGATCTTCCGATGGACAATTGGGATTCGATCTGAGCGGCGGCTAAAGCGCGATGCGACTGGGATGAATCGTCATCGCGCTTTAGGTTGTTGTTCAAGCATGATCCGGAAAACCGCTGCGCACTTTTCCGGATCATGCTTTAGCGCGACGTCACGCGGCCAAGGAAATCGGTGAGCGCGCGGCGATCCTCGGCCGAGCCGATGCGCTGCTCCGGCATCCTGGTGCCAGGGGTGTAGGCGTTCGGTCCAATTTCGAACAGCTTTGCAACCGTCTCTGGCGTCCAGATGATGTCCATCGACTTCAGGGCATCGGAGAAACGGTAGCCCGGCAGCGATGCGATCTTGCGGCCATACAATCCTGCAAGCGTCGGACCCGCGCGCTGCACCTCCTTCTCCGACAGCGTATGACAGGCAACGCACGCCCGGAACACGTCGGCACCATGATCGCCGGCATAGGCGGCGAGAGGATCGGGCGGCAATCCTGCCAGGATCGAGCCGATGGGATCGCCGGTGCGCGCATTCCAGCGTCTGATCTTGCCGTCCGCACCACCGGTCAGCAGCGTCTCGCGATCCGGCAGGAAGGCGACCGACCATACCGGCAGACCAGGTCCAACCAGCGTTCGCAACAGGCTGCGCGACTTGCGATCGATGATCGCCACCGTGCCGCCGATGCCGGCCGCAGCGATCAAGGTGCCGTCCGCCGACATTGCCAAAGCCACCACCGGCGTGGGACTGGCCGCGACCTCGCCGCTGACTTTGCCCTCCCTGCTCAGCATGCGCAGCCTGCCATCGACCGCAGCGGTGACGATTTCACCATCCGGCGCCACGGCCACGGCGTTCAGCGGCGCCGGCAACGTCACGGTTTCAGGCTGGCCATCCGGTAAATGCCAGATGCGCAGCGCAAGATCGTAGCCGACGCTGACAAGCCTGCCGTCCGGCGTGAAGGCGACGCCGTTGACGTTCTGCGAATGCCCTTCGAGCACACGCGACGTGCCGTCCGATAGCGACCAGAGCCGCACCGTCCGATCCCACGATGCCGATGCGAGAAGCGATCGATCGGGCGACACGGCAAGCGCCACGATCGGCGCGACATGTCCCTCCAGCACGCGGTCCGGCTGCGGCCGGCCCGCCGTCCAAATCGCAATCCGTGCGTCCGCGCCGGCCGTTATCATGCGGCGGTTCGTCAGCAGGACGACCGCATTGACGCCATCAGCATGATACCTAAGCACTTGCTCTGCGCTATCCGTCCTGAGGGACCAATGGATGGCCGACGTGTCGAAGCTCCCGGACAGAAGCTCGTCGCCGTCGGGGGAAACGGCAAGCGCCCGGACGGGGCCACCGTGTCCCGCCAGGTCGGCCTGCGCGGATGCGACGGCAAAGACGGCCCACAGTGCGGCAGCCATCGTCGCGCACAAAGGTGATCTGGTCATTCCCGGCCGGCCCTGGTCACATGCACGCTCTCAAGATTGCCAGAAGCGCCGGCAGAGATGAATATCGGAACCGGCCTACTTGGCCGGCGCCGTCGTGGTTTTCGACGATCCCTCTGGCGCAGCCTGCATTCCAGGCGGACTCTGACCTTGCGGACTTTCGGCGGGGGCGCCACCCGACCCCGTATTGATCGGGCCGGTCCAGCCTTGCGGCTGTCGCTGGCCCTTGTCCTCGGGCGGGGTTTGCGCAGCCGATGAGCCGGATTGTGCGGGCTGCGCGTAGACGCTTCCGGAAAGGCAAAGTGCTGCGAAGAAGGACGTTGTCAGCAATTTCACGCGGAATCCTCCCATGTCCGTACTGAAATGGGCCAAGCCGCCTTCCGTTCCGAAGCGTGCACCGCAATAACCGACTTTTGGCATCGCCCGGACTAGTTTCCAACTGGTCACACCAAGGATGTATCGTATAGATGGCTTGATGTTCCAATCGAGAGAGTCTGAAGATGAAGGCCTTTTTGCTTGGCTGTGTCGTGGCCTTATTGATGGCGATTGCGGGGATGGTGGTCTTGAACGGAGTCCAGGAGCCCGTCGCCCAAGCGTTCGCTACGACCGGCGTGCGTCTCTGACATCGCGCCAACATGGCTGGATCGAATCCGAGCGCCATGCGGTCCGGGCTCATGTCGGAACGAGCGCTCTAAAGCCCACATTATGACGTCGGCAAGCTCATCTCAGTCACGCTTCAGCCCGATCGCCTTGACGACGGGAGCCAGGCGGGCCAGTTCGTCCTCGACCAGGCGCTGAAACTTGTCGGGACCTGAATCGACGTCAGGCTCCAGACCTTGCGAACGATAGCTTTCCTGCAACTTTGGATCGGCCATCGCCGTACGGGTCGCCGCAGCGATCCGCTCCACGACCGTATCCGGGGTCGCTCTTGGAGCGAACAAGCCGAACCAGCCGGCGTATCCGAGGCCGGGCATGCCGGCCTCAATCACCGTCGGAATGTCCGGCGCGCCGATCAACCGCCGATCGCTCGTCACGGCGATCAGCCGCAACTTGCCCGCATGATGCAATTGCAGGATCTGGCTCGAGACCACCGCAATCACCGAAGAAATCTGGCCGCTCACCAGGTCGTTGGTCGCGGGCCCCATGCCCCGATAGGGGACATGGATGAAGTCCGCCCCGAGGCCGGATTGCCGTCTGAACATCTCCCCGACGAGATGATTGCCGGTGCCGAGCCCCGGCGTGCCGTAGGAGAGCTTGTCCGGATTGGCCTTGGCAAAAGCTGTCAGCTCCCGCAGATCCTTCACTGGCAGGGACGGATGAACCGCGAATGCAAGCGTGCTGGTGATCAGGCGGTAGACGGCGCGAAAATCACGAACCGCGTCATAGGCCGGCTGAGCCGAAGACAGCGGGATCAATACTTGGGTGCTGCCATTGCCGAGCAGAAGCGAATAGCCGTCGGGTGCGCTCTGCGCCACCGCGGCGGAGCCGATCGCGCCGCCCGCGCCGCCGATATTCTCGACATAGATCGGCCCCAGCAGCGGGGCAGTCCTGTCGGCCCAGGGACGGCCGATCTGATCGCCCGCGGCGCCGGCCGTATAGGGAATGACCAGCCTGATGGGCCGGGAGGGGTAATCGTCAGCGGCTGCGCCAGCGGGCCAGGCAGCCAGCGCCGCGATCCGTGCCGCCGCATCGAGCAATTCTCGTCGTGAGAAGAGGGACATTGTCTGCGCATTCAGGACTGTGCCGGCGATGTTACACGAATGACGAGGTCTGGAAATCCACCGCGATCGTGCAACAACATCCAGACGGATCCGAGATTTAAGACTTTGATAACGATACGAACGTGGTTGAGCGCATTGATGCAAATCGCACGCCGCCGGTGTCTCGCCCGTAACGACCCTGCTATAAAGCGCAGCTACGGCTCGATCGATCTTCGCGAACTGCCTGGTGTCCTTGATTGCGCATGAACAAGCTAAGCAACACGTTCGACGTCGGCATCGAGCAGTCGTTCGACTTTCTATCCCCGGAATATGCCGGGCTGTTTGATCGCTCGGCCGCGACCGCGTTCCAGCATCCGATCTGGCTGCACAGCCTCTACGCCAGGCTCGCCTCGCATGCCGGCGCGGCACCGCTGGTCGTCGTGGTCCGCCACCGCGCGACGGGGGCACTTGCGATGGTGCTGCCCCTGCTGCGGATCCGGCGCGGTCCGATCCGAACGGTCGAGTTTGCCGATCTGCGCGTCTCCGACTACCTGGCACCGGTTTGCAGCCCGGAGGTGTTTTCGCAACTGCTCGACGACTCGGAGGCATGCGCGCAGATCCGCCGCCTCGTTCGCCCTTTCGAGCTGCTGCGAATGACCAAGCTGCCCGACAGCCGGCTTCCGATCGAAGACCTCCTGGCTGCATCGCGCCGCGTGTCGATGGACACCAATGCCTACGCGACGGTTCTCGTCGCACCGTTCGAGCAATGGCGCGCCAGTGCGCTCGATCGCTCCTATCAGAAGGAGCTTGCAAAGAAATATCGCCAGCTCCAGAAGAAGGGCGCGCTGAGCTTCTCATGCTGCAACGACAGCGCCTCCGTGCTCGAGACGATGGAGGTGATGAAGAGGTTTCGCGGTCCGCGCTTTCAGGCACAAGGCGACGGCGACCTGCTTCAGCGTCCCGAGTATTTCGGCTTCTATTCCGACGTGGCCCTTCGTGGTCTCGGCAGCTTCGTACGCCTCTACGCCATGAAGATGGACGGCGAAGTGATCGCGGCCGTGCTCGGACTGTGCCATCGGGACAGCTTCCTCGTCATCATGAGCGCCTTCGACATTGCCGGGTACAAGAGCCAGTCCCTCGGCGCTCTGATGTTCGAGCAGGTGGCGCGGGACTGTATCGAGCGCGGCGATCAGATGCTCGATTTCACCATTGGTGACGAGCCATACAAGAAATTGTTCGGCGGGCAGCCGTCGCCGATGTGGGCGGTCACGCAGGTCGGCAGCCCCGCAGGCGCCGTCGCCCTGTTCGCGCTGAATCAGGCGCCCTGGCTGAAGCTGGCGGCCAAGCGGCTAGCGGATTTGCGGCTCCCTCCTGCCCGCACGCCGACGCCTACGCGCTGATCCGGCGGCGGGCGAAAGACGCAGGCTCAGGCGCGCAGCGCGCCGCGAACACGCCCGAGCCAGCCCGGATGCATCTGATCGACACGGTGTGTCAGGCTGCGCCGCAGGAAGTGCAATCGGCGCCGGACATCCCAGCCGATATCGTTACGGGACGTCAGGGCCTGGCGAAAGCGCGCCATCTTCAGCGACTGCTGGTCCGCCGCGATCTTGTCGCGGTCAGCATAGAATTGCGAGATCTTCTCCAGGCCCATGCCTGCGGTCATGAGCCATTGCGGCACGTATTCGGTGCAGAGGCGGTCGACGTCCACGAGCAGGCGGGCGACACCCGTTCCGGCCGCGGGACAATTGGTCTGGAACGCATCGCCGATGAGCACGATTCCGGGCCGGAGATGCCCCTCGACGACGGTCAGATCCATCACCCAGTTCTGGACGCGATCGGTCACACGGAAATCACCGAGGTAGCTCCGCAATCCCGGCAGCAGGCGCAAGATCGTCGCCTCCGGTTCGCGGCGCAACTCGCGCATAACAGGATCGGTCGGGTCGCGGAACATGAAGAGATTGGCCCGCATGCCGGCGCGGACGGGAAACAGGCTGAGATAGTCGATGCCGTCCGCCGTGCGCTCGCCATAGCAGGTCAGCGCCTCGAAATCGAACGGACGACCATCCTGGCGGACAATCGTGAAGCCGAACGACACCGAATGGCGCTCGGCCAGCACGCGCCGCCTGATCCCGAGCTTGTAAGCGAGAGCTCCCGCCATGCCTGTGGCCAGGACGACGAGGCGCGCGGTCACTTGCCGTCCGGAGGCCAGTTCGAGATGCTGGACGTCGTCGCTGCAGCTGATCGCCGTGACCTCGTCGACGATCAGGCCGGATGAATCGGGCATCTGGCTACGAGCCATGGCCACGAGATCGGCATAGGGAAACCCGTAGGCCTGGCCGACGCTGACATCGACCACCTTGCCTTCCCGGATATTGAGCACCTGATCATATCGACAGGCGACCTTGTCGAGCGCGTCGAGGAAGCCCAGCTTGCGGAGCATCGCCAATTGATGCCCGCCGATCTTCTCGACCCGGAATTCGTCCGGATAGACCGCGCGCTTGTCGATCAGAGCGACGCGATGCCCTGCCCGCGCCAGCACGGCTGCCGCAAGCGATCCCGCAAGGCCGCCACCGACGATTGCGACGTCCGAGTCGATGGTTGCGGTCTCGCCCCCGTCGACCGGCTCGGTCACGGTTCTGGTCATGGCTCCGGCTCCCACGGTTAACGGCGTCTGCAGTGCAATTCTCTCGCCTGATGTCGCATCGCAGGACGAGGTGCGAACATTTCCTGAGATTGAGGTTAATGACCGGAAGCGCCCAGTTCGCCGACTCGCCGCGGCACGCGTCTTGCTGTCCCGAATCCATTCTGCGCGCGAGCCCAAGATCGCGCCTTCTCAGTCGTCGATGCGGCGCCATGCCGTCAGTCGCGCGACCTGGAACTCGCAGATGTTGGACAATGGAGACAGCGATGTTCCAGAACGAAGCAACCGGCATCACTGCGATATCGCCGCGACCGCCGAAATCCTCCAGCTCGTCCATTAACACTCGCGTTTGCTCGACATGCTAGGTTCTCGCCGGTATCGGAACATGTCTCGTCAGGGGAAGCGCAGCCCCTTAACCCTTCCATGATCGCATCCATTCTCCAGTTCATGCGGCGCGACGTCACGCGCGGTGTTGCCGGGACCATCCTGCTCAAGGTTGGCAGCGGCGTGCTCGCGTTCGCATTGTTCTCGCTGGCGGCGCGGACGATGTCGCCTGACGGCTTCGGCATCTTTGCGACCTGGCTTTCGGTCGCGCAGATTGCAGCCGTCGTGGGACTGGTGGGCCAGGAATCCTTGCTGGTGCGATTCCTGAACGAATATCAGGTCGGCGAAAGGCCGGACCTTACCAAGGGCGTCCTTAAATCGAGCTTGAAGATCGCCTCGCTCGCAATGCTGATCGTGATCGGCGGGATCGCGATCGTCGCGAGCATGAGAGGCAACTGGTGGCTGCTGATCCTTGCGGTGTCGGCCTACACGGCCGTCAATGCCGGATTGATGCTCGGAAGCCAGATCGCGCGCTCGCTGGTCAGCATTCTCATGGGCGAAGGAAACCGCGAGTTCCTTTGGCGGGCCATCGTCGTCCTGTTCCTGCTCGTCATGCTGCTCGTCCATCGCCAACTCGATCCAGCCGAGATGTTCGCGGCGATGACGATCGCCATGTCGGTTGGCCTTGTCGCACAGATCGTATCCGTCGCGCGCGTGCTGCCGGATCTGCGCAGGACGCCGGCGCGCTCGGAGACGTCACGCTGGCGATCGAGTGCCCTGCACTTCTGGATCGCATCGATCCTCGAAGTCGCCAGCCAGTATCTCGACGTCATCCTGGTCTACTGGATGCTGGATCCGACGACCGCAGGAGTCTACTTTGCCGCCTCGCGCCTCGCCAACATTTTCGCCATGGTTTCCGCGGCGCTTTACACGTTCGGTGCGCGCCGGCTCCCGTCGCTGTATTTCAGCAAGAACCTCAGAGAATTCGAGCGGACCTCGCGCTTGATGGCGGAAGTGACTGCGCTGTGCGTCGTCGCCGGTCTCGCCACGATCTGGATCGGCGGCCCCTATCTCCTCAACCTGTTCGGACCTCATTTCGCCGAGCAGCATTCGGTCCTGATCGTGCTCGCAATCGGAACCGCCATCCAGGCGGCGGGCGGCCCGGCTGCTGCGATCCTGCAGCTGACCGGCCATGAACGAATCTATGTGCCGGTTGTCGCCGCCAACGTCGCGCTGCGGCTCGTCGGATTTCTCGTCCTGGTCCCCTTCCTCGGCGTGCTTGGCGCGGCGATTTCGACGACCGTGTCGCTCGCGCTCGCGACCATCGCCCTGAACGTCCTCTGCCGCCGGCGCAGCGGGGTGGATCCCTCAGTTCTCGTGCTCTTGCGCTTCCCTGCATCGAGGCGTGGCAATTACGCAGTTCGCAGCGCGGACTCGCGTGACTAGGTGTCGTCACGCGCCGCTCGCGTTATCAGCAGTTGCGCGCAGGATCGATTGGTTAACGCGCCTTCTGTGCGCCAGTCGCAAGCCAGCGGAAATGCTGCGCGAACCACGGCGTCGCAATGAGGTCGCATTAACTCCGTTTGTTGCTAGCCGGTGTCCGCGGGATGCCCGCATGATAGGTACGGAGTTAAGAAGGTGAAGATTTCGTTGCTTTAGCGGGTCGGGATCCGTGCTCCATTATCAGCCGAACAAGGACTTGGGCGAGACGAGCGCGACGGCACCTGCGCGGCCGAACGGCAATGGGCGAAAACTCCACGTGCTTCTTGCGCAAACCCAGGCCGAGAACGCCGGTGCACAGGAGATCTCCCGGCTGCTCGGCGCCGGGCTGACCGCGCGCGGTCACCGGGTCACCAATCTGTTCTTCTTCCGCAAATCGGACTCCTTTGACGAGCCGCCCGCCACGCTCTACTGCGCGCCGAGCCGGCCGGGCAATCCGCTGGCGCTGCTGCGGATGCTGTGGACGCTCGGCCGCCACATCAGAACCACCAGGCCCGACGCCGTCTTGACCTTCCAGCATTTCGGCAACGTCATCGGTGCCGGCGTCACGCGCCTCGTCAGCCGGGCACCCGTCGTCGCCAATCAGGTTTCATCCGCGCTGGCGATGAGCTGGCCGGTCCGCACCGCCGACATCGCCATGGGCAGCCTCGGCTTCTTCGACTGCATCACGCTCAATTCGCAGGACATGGAGCGCGAATATTCGCGCTATCCCGCCGCCTACCGGTCGCGCATGGTGCATGTGCCGCACGGCTTCGACGACAAGGCCCTCACCCTGTCGAAGGAGACTGCACGAGGTCAATTCAATCTGCCGCCGGAGCGCGTCCTGCTCGGCTGCGCGGCACGGCTGCATCCGCACAAGCGACTCGATCTGGCGATAGGTCTGCTGCCCGATCAACCGACCTGGCATCTTGCGTTGGCCGGCCAGGGAGCCGACGAGGCGCGGCTGAGGCGGCTGGCGAACGACTTGAACGTCTCGGACCGCCTGCATCTGCTGGGGGAGATCCCTCCCGGCCGGATGGCCGACTTCCTCGCTTGTCTCGACGTGTTCGTCTTTCCGACCCAGGCCGAGACCTTCGGTCTGGCCGCGGTGGAGGCCGCAAACGCCGGTGTTCCCTCAGTCGTGACCGATCTTCCCGTCCTGCGCGAAGTGTTGTCCTACGAGGGCAGACCGACTGCACTCTTCGTCGATGCCTCCGATCATGCGAAGCTCTCCGCGGCGGTCTCCAGGCTGGTAACCGACAAGCAATTACGTGACGAGCTGCGACAAAACGCCAAAGGCCTGCGGCTGCGCTATTCGGTAGATGCCATGGTCGAGGAATACGTCCGAATTCTCGACCGGGTCGTTTGACCTGATACGTCGGAACAGATTGGCTCGACATGATCATCGAGTTTCGCTGTGAACGAGAATACGCGCGGCGGTGGATGCGCCGCGAGACGCTGTCGATCGACGGCCGGGATGTTCCGGTTCAAATCGCCTGGACGGCAAATGCCGAGCCGCGGCCCGCGGGTCTCGACACTCTCTTCGAGCTCGAACGTCTGGTGTTGCACAAGGGCAAGCCCAGCGGTGCCAACAGGCTCGACAGCATTCCGGAGCGCACGCGGGCTCATCCCGAGACCGCCGACGTCATCGTCGATTTCACCGGTACCGCGCGCGATCCGGGCAGCGCCGCCCGGCTGTATCTCCGTCCGCTGTTCAATGGAGTTGCAGGCGAGAATGCCGCGCTCGCCGCCATTCTGGCCGGCGACCTGCCGGTGATCGAGATCGTCAACGAGGTCGACGGCTCGGTCGTCGATCGCGGCCATCCATCCGGCGAAATTGCCGCAGGCCTCAGCGGCGCGCTCGAAACCGTCATGGCGCGAACCCTGACCATGGTGGCGGCGATCCTGTCGGGAAGACCGCGCATCGTGCCGCAACTGGCGCGCCCCGCCGGAGCAGGCGTCAGCCGGCAGCCGACGGCCTATGTCGTGCGCGGCCTCGCCGTATCGATCGCCAAGGAGATCTATCGTCTCTGCTGCTATGCCCCGCATTGGCATATCGGATGGCGCTTCAATGACGGAGCGGGCGTCTGGCAGACCGGCGATCTGTCGGGTCCGAGCTGGAACGTTCTGAAAGATCCCGGAAACCACTTCTACGCCGATCCGTTTCCGATCACGTGGCAGGGACGAACATTCGTCTTCTTCGAAGACCTCGATCACCGCGTCGGAAAAGGCATCATTTCGGCGGTCGAGTTCCGTGACAACGGACCGGTCGGCGAGGCCGTGCCGGTGCTGGAGGAGCCGTGGCATCTCTCCTATCCGTTTCTGATCGAACACGATGGCGCCTTGTGGATGATCCCCGAGAGCTCGACCAATGGTGACGTCGCCCTCTACAAATGCGTCCGCTTCCCGGACAAATGGGAGCGGCACGCGACGCTGCTGTCGGGCCTCGAGCTGGCCGACGTGACGATCACGCGGCACGATGGCCTGCATTATCTGTTCGGCGCCTGGCGCGACGGGACCGGCGGCTACTCGGATTCGCTGGCGATCTATTACGCGGAGCACCTCCTGGGGCCTTGGCTGCCGCATGCCAGCAATCCGGTCCTGATCGACCGCGCGAGCGCGCGGCCGGCAGGGAATTTCGTCACGATCAACGATAAATTGTGGCGCCCGGTCCAGAACTGCGCCGACGGATACGGCGCGGCGCTCGCCCTGGCGGAAGTGGTCGAGCTGTCGCCGACGGCCTTCAGGCAGACCGTGCGCCATTGGCTGAAGCCCGGACCGGCATGGCCCGGCAGGAAGCTCCACACCCTCAATCGCTGCGGCCGGCTCGAGGTGATCGACGGCTCGCGCGTCCAACCCAAGACGAGCGCTTTTGCCAGCAAGTCTCTGTCGACCATGTTGCCCGCGCGAACCAATCCTTCCGCCGCGCGCTGACGCGGATCAGCGCGAGCCTTCGGCCATGACGCCACGGGCGGCGTGAATCAGACACACCGCCCGCGATTTCGTAGTTTGCAGCCTCAGCAAGGGAAGCTTACTGCGAACGATCCGAGGTCCAGCCCTTGTACTGGGCGACGTTGTCCCTCGTCACGAGCTTGGACGGCAAAAGCTCGACGGTCGAGGCCGGCTTCTGGCCGTTGAGGATACCGACACCGACCTGCACGGCCCGCCGCGCCATGAAGAACGGGTCCTGCGAAGCCGAGGCCTGGATCTGCGGCGACTGCGGATCCTTCAGCGCGGCCTCGATATCGGGCGCGCCGTCGACCGCGGTGATGATGATGCCGCTGCGGTTTTGCTGGCGCGCCGCAAGGTCGGTGCCGATCGCCTGGGGATCGTTGATGGCGAAGATGGCATCGATCTTGGGGAAGCGGGTCAGATAGCCCTGCGCGACGGTGAGGCCGCCTTCGCGCGAGCCCTTGCCGTCCTGGTCGCTGGACAACACCTTGATGCCCGGATTCTTCGAAAAGACGTTCTTGCAGCCGACGACGCGATCGATCACGGCGGAGACCTGCGGCCCGTTCTCGATGATGACGTCGCCCTTGCCGCCGAGCTTGTCGACGATGTACTGGCAGGAGATCTCGCCGGCCTGCACGTTGTTCGTGGTCACGGTGGCATCGGCGCCTTCGGCCGCGGTGTCGACCGCAACGACGACGATGCCCGCGGCTTGCGCCTTCTTGATCGCCGGCCCGATCGCCTTGGGATCGCCGGGGTTGAGCAGGATCAGATCGACGCCGGCGGCGATGAAATTGTCGATCTGGGTGACCTGCTTGCCGAGATCGTATTCGAAGCCGACCGCGGTGATCTTCACGTTGGGATTGGTCTTCTTTGCCTCGAACTCGGCGCCCTTCGACAGCGCGACAAAGAACGGGTTACCCATCGACCCCAGCGAGACGCCGATCGACTTGAGCTCCTTGGCCGAGGATGGCGCGGTGCTAAGAACAAGCGCCGTCGCGGCGCCGGCGAGCATGATCGTCTTCAACATGGACTTCCCTCCCTGGTCTGTCTTCATTCCCGGCACGGCAGACCAGTTGCCGCAACGGAAGCTTTCAAGTTCTGGCCGAGCCTTCAAGTTCTGGCCGAGCCTTTCAAGTTCTGGCGGAGCCTTTCAGGTTCTGGCGGAGCCTTGCAGCCGATAGCGATCGAGCGCCACGGCGCCGATGATCACCAGGCCCTTGATGACATATTGCCAGATGTCGGAGACACCGACGAGGATGAGGCCGTTCGACAGCACCGCGATGATCAGCGCGCCGACCAGCGTCCCCCAGATCGAGCCGATGCCGCCGACGAACGAGGTGCCGCCCAGGATCACGGCGGTGATCGCATCGAGCTCGTAGGACTGGCCGAGCTGCAGGCCGTTGGCGGCGTAGAGCCGCGCCGCCTGCATCGCGCCGCCGAGCCCGGCGAACAGCCCGGAGATGCCATAGACGAAGATCAGCACGCCCCAGACCTTGATGCCCGCAAGCCGCGCCGCGCTCTCATTGCCGCCCACCGCGTAGATGTGCACGCCGAGCACGGTCCGGCGCAGCACCAGCCACGAGACCAGGATGACGAGCAAGGCGATCACCGAGAGCCACGGGATCGACGCGACGCCGGGAACGAGCGTCAGCGAGCCGTTGCCGATGAAGGCATAGGGAATGGACGGATTGAACACGGTGGTGTCGGCCCCGAGCAGTCGCGCAAGGCCGCGCACCGCCGTGAGAGAGCCGAGCGTGACGATGAAAGGCGGCAGGCGGAGCAGCGCGATCAGCGCGCCGTTGACGACGCCGAAGACAAGGCCGGTGAGCAGCGCCGCCGGCAGCCACAGCACGCCAAGCTCCGGCAGCTTGGACAAAGTCAGCCCGGCCATCGCGGCGGCCGCCAGGATCGAGCCGACCGAGAGATCGATGCCGCCGGTGAGGATGACGAAGGTCATGCCTGCGGCCAGCACGGTGTTCACTGCGGCCTGCTGCAACACGATGCCGAGATTTTGTCCGGTGAAGAAGCGTCCCTCGGACAGGAAATGGAAGCCGATGCAGAGGATCAGCAGCACCGGCAGCATGCCGAGCGCGCTGATCAGCATCCTCACCCGCTGGCGCTTGGTCTCAGCGGCAGCACCGTTGGTCGTCGTCGGGGCGGACTGAACCTCCGCAGCACCGTTGTCAGGCATCGAGATGCTCCATCCCCGTGGCAAGCGCCATGATGTCTTCTTGTGTCAGCGGCGAATTGGGTCCGCGCCTCACCTCGCCGGCGATATGGCCGGCCCGCATCACGACGACACGGTCGCAAATGCCGATGATCTCGGGCAGATCGGACGAAATGACGAGGATGGCGGTGCCGGCCTTGGCCAGATTGTCGATGATCGAATAGATCTCGGACTTGGCGCCGACATCGACGCCACGCGTCGGCTCGTCGAGGATCAGCACTTTTGGCCCGATGGCGAGAAGCCGCGACAAGAGCAGCTTCTGCTGATTGCCGCCGGACAGTCCACCGGCGGGAACGCCGACATTGGCGGCGCGGATGCTGAGGCCTGCGAAGGCCCTGTCGGCGCGCTCGCGCGCCTTGTCGCGATCCAGGAACCAGCCGAGCTTTGCGTCGCGGCCGAGCACCGCGAGGTTGATGTTGTCCAGACACGACATGTCCAGGAACAGGCCGAGCGCCTTGCGGTCCTCGGTCAGATAGGCGATGCCGGCCTCGAGCGCCTCACCGGGGTTGCGGATCTCGACCGGACGTCCCTCCAGCTCGAGCCGGCCGGAAGTTTTTGGCAGCGCGCCGATGATGAGATGGGCAAGCTCGGTGCGGCCGGCGCCGATCAGGCCGGCCATGCCAACCACTTCGCCCGCATGCACGGTGAGCGAGCAGCCCCTGACGCGCTGGCCGTCGGCCATGTCGATCGCGGCGAGCACGGGATGTCCGCGCCCCGCATCGGGATCGTGATCCTTCTTGTAGAACGACGAGACGTCGCGCCCGACCATCAGCCGCACGATGGTGTCGGCACGGATCTCGGGCTTGTCGAGCGAGCCGACCAGCCGGCCGTCGCGCAGCACGGTGACGCGGTCGCCGAGCGCATAGACCTCGTCCATGCGATGCGAGATGTAGATGATGGCAAGCCCCTCCGCCCTGAGCTGACGGATCAGCGCGAACAGCCGCGCACTCTCGCCGGCCGACAACGCGGTGGTCGGCTCGTCCATGATCAGGATTTTCGATCTGGCGTGCAGCGCACGCGCGATCTCGACCAGTTGCCGCTGGCCCATGGACAGATGCGCCACCAGCGTCGACGGCAGGAAGTCTGCGCCCAGCCGCTTCAAAATGGGACCGACGCCCTCGCGCATCTCCCCGCGCGCCAGCAGTCCTGAACGCGAGATCTCCCGTCCGAGATAAATATTCTCCGCCACGCTGAGATTGGGCGCCAGCGACAGCTCCTGATAGATGATGGAGATGCCCGCCGCGCGGCCGCCGAGCGGGCCTTCGATCCGTACCGGATGTCCTTCGATGCGGATCTCGCCGCCGGGATCAGGCCTGTAGGCGCCGGACAGGATCTTCATCAGCGTCGACTTGCCGGCGCCGTTCTCACCCATCAAGGCGTGAATCTCGCCGGCGTAGACGGTGAGATCGACGGCACGCAGCGCCTTGATGCCAAAGAAGGATTTTGAGACCCCGCGCATCTCGAGGATCGGATCGTTCATCGTGCCTCCCGGCGCACAATGCGTTTCCCACCCGCGTCTCGTTTCTCGGCAGCGCGGTTTGGTCATTAAACAAAAGCGGGTGACGCAGGGCAATACCGAAGGCGAGTATACCGAAGTATGCAAACCAGATTGGGCCAGCTAGTGGCGCGGCCGATACAGTTCGCGCCAGGCGGGAAGCCGCTGGGCGTAGGCCTCGATCAGCCCGGCGTCAGGTTCGAACGTCTCGATGCGCTGCGGCCGCGTGCACACGGCGGCGATCGCCTCACCCGTGACAGCAAGTCGCCCCAATCTCGCCGCACCGAACGCCGCGCCGGTCTCGCCGCCGGCAAAGCGGTGGATCGGAACATTCAGCACGTTTGCGAGAACCGAGAGCCAGAATGGCGAGCGCGATCCGCCGCCGATGGCGTCGGCTTCCGCAATCGCAATGCCGGCAGCCGCGAGCGCGTCGCGGCAATCGGCCAGCGCGAAGGCAACGCCTTCGAGCACCGCCTGCACGATCGCGGTGCGATCGGTGCCATGGCTCAAGCCATCGAGCATGCCGCGCACAGCGGGGTCGTCGTGCGGCGTCCGCTCGCCGGCGAGATAAGGCAGGAAGCTCACGGGCGACGGTGCCTGCGGGCGCGATCCCAGCGGTGCCAGCAACTCGGCCTCGGCGACGCCGAACAGGCGCGCGGCCCAGGCCAGGCACGAGGCGGCCGACAGGATCGCGCCGGCCTGAATCCACATGCCGGGAATGGCATGGCAGAACGTATGCACCGCGCGGTCCGGGTTGGCGGCAATCGTGGCGGTCGGTGCAAGCAGCGCACCCGACGTCCCCAAAGATACGAACGCGGTTCCCGGCTGGATCGCGCCGATGCCGACGGCGCCCGCCGGATTGTCGCCGGCACCGCCCGCGATCACCGGCTGCTTTGTCATGCCCCAGCGCCGCACGAGCTCACCGCGCAGCCTTGCGGCGGGCGCGCAGCCCTCGACCAGACGCGGCATGTGCTCGCGCGTCAGGCCGGTCGCGGCCAATGCGGTGTCCGACCAGTCCCGGCGCGCGGCGTCGAGCCACAGCGATCCCGATGCATCCGAGACGTCCTCGACGGCCTCGCCCGATAGCACCAGGCGCAGATAGGCCTTTGGCAGCAGCACAAGCTTGGTCGCCGCAAAGGTGTCGGGCTCGTGCGTCGCGATCCAGAGCAGTTTTGGCGCGGTGAATCCCGGCATCGCCTTGTTGCCCGTCGTCGCACGCAAGGCCGGCCAGCGCTGCTCCAGGATACGGCACTCCGCGGCGGCGCGGCCGTCGTTCCAGAGGATGCAAGGCCGCAAGGGTCTTAGGCTCGCATCGAGCAGCGTGGCGCCGTGCATCTGGCCGGACAGCCCGATGCCTTCGACGGCCGCCAGCGCGCCGGCATGGCTCGCCTTCAGGGCATCCAGCGTGGCGAAGGTCGCCTCGATCCATTGCGCGGGATCCTGCTCGGAATGACCCGGCCGCGGCGAGGCGATCGTCAGCGGCCGGCTCGCGCTTGCAATCACGCGCTGGGCGTCGTCGACGAGAACGGTCTTGACTGCGGAGGTGCCGAGATCGATGCCGAGATACATGGATGCTTCCCGCTCACTTCGCCGCGTCGATCCAGATCCCCGGCTCCGAATGCTCGCGGATGTGGCTGACCAGGAAGTCCGAGAAGACCCGGATCTTGGCCGGCAGCCTGACGCGGTTCTGGTAGGCGATGTTCATGGTGAGCAGCGGCAGCTGCCAGTCCCTCAGGACCGGCACCAGCCGGCCGGCCGCGATATCGCCCTGCACGATATAGAGCGGTTGGATCAGGATGCCGAGCCCTGCACGCGCCGCGCCGCAAATGATCTGGCCGTCATTGCTGTCGAGCGTCGGCGCGATCCGCACCGTCTGCGTCGTGCTGCCCTGGCTCAGCCGCAGCGAATAGGGATCGTTGGCGAGATTGTAGACCAGCATGTCGTGACGGGCGAGATCGGCGGGATGCTCGGGCCGGCCGTGCTTCTCCAGATAGGACGGCGCCGCCGCGAGCACGCGGTGCATCTGGCCGATGCGGCGGACGATGATGTTAGAATCCGGCTCGTGCTCGCGCGTGCGGATCGCGACGTCAATGCCGGCTTCGATGAAGTCCGGATAGCGGTTTGCGCTGATGATCTGCACGTTGAGATTGGGATAGAGCGCGCGGAAGGCGGGCAACATCGGTGCGAGGTAGATCATCGCGAAGGACAGCGAGGAGGTGACGCGCAGCATACCCTTCGGCGACAGCGCACGGTCGGAGACGGCGTCCTCGGCTTCGGCGAGTTCGTTCAGCAGCGGGCCGCAGCGTTGCAATAGCTCCTGCCCTGCCTCGGTCAGCCATTGCCGACGCGTGTTGCGCTCGATCAGCCTGACCGCAAGCCGCTCCTCCAGCGCACTGAGATGACGGCTCGCGGCCGCGTTCGACATCCGCAGGAGCTCGGCAGCTTTGGAAAGGCTGCCGAGCTCAGCGGTTTTGGAGAAGACCTCGAGTTGAAGCAGCCGGTCCATTTTTGCGAAATTAGGAAAAGAGACTTACAATTTTTGACCTTTATTTCCGATTTCTGCAAGGCAAAATGGTGCCAACAAAGCGCGATACAGGCGAGGAAATCAGGAAATGTCGGGCCCGATCAGGCACATCGTGATGTGGCGGCTGCGCGGGGAGACCCCCGAGGAGCGCTCCGCCGCCCGGCTCAAGGTCAAGACCCTGTTCGAGGGCCTCAAGGGCCGGATCGACGGCCTCACCCACATCGAGGTCGGAATCGACGTCAGCGCGGTCGATTACGCCTGCGACGTCGTACTGTTCTCCGAATTCACCGACCAGACGGCACTCAGCGCCTACGCCAACCATCCGGAACATCTGCGGGTACGCGAAGCATTGGGCGACTTGCGGATCGGTCGCTTCCAGGTCGATTATCCCATCAAAGAGACCGGCGCATGATCGGTTCGTTCACCTTCGAAAACCTGCCCTGCCGCGTCGTGTTCGGCAGCGGAACGCTGGCGAGTGCCAAGGCCGAGGTCGAGCGGCTCGGCGGCAAGCGCGCGCTGGTGCTGACGACGCCGCAGCAGGAGGCGCAGGGCGAGAGCCTGGGGGCAGCGCTCGGCCCGCTCTATGCCGGGCTCTTTCCCGGCGCCACCATGCACACGCCGGTCGAGGTCACCGAGCGCGCGCTCGCGGCGATGACGGCGTGCGAGGCCGACTGCGTCGTCTCGCTCGGCGGCGGCTCGACCACGGGCCTCGGCAAGGCGCTGGCCTTGCGCACCGGCGTCAACCAGCTCTGCATTCCCACCACCTATGCCGGCTCCGAGATGACGCCGATCGTCGGCCAAATCGAGAACGGCCTGAAGACCACGGTGCGCGACGCGGCGATCCTGCCCGAGACCGTGATCTACGATGTCGATCTGACCCTGACGCTGCCGGCGAATCTGGCCGCAACATCCGGCATCAACGCGATCGCGCATGCGGTGGAAGCGCTGTATGCGCGCGACGCCAATCCGGTGACGTCGCTGATGGCCGAGGAAGGCATCCGCGCGCTGGCACGTGCCCTGCCCGCGATCGCCGTCAAGGCCAACGACCGCGAGGCCCGCACCGAGGCTCTCTACGGCGCCTGGCTGTGCGGCGTCTGCCTTGGCACCGTCGGCATGGCGCTGCATCACAAGCTCTGCCATACGCTCGGCGGCACCTTCGACCTGCCGCACGCCGAGACCCACACCATCGTGCTGCCGCATGCGCTGGGCTACAACGCGCCGGCCGTGCCCGAGGCGATGACGCGCATCGCGCGTGCCATCGGCGCGGCTGACGCCCCGCGAGGTCTTTACGATCTCGCCAAGCGGCTGGGCGCGAAGCTGGCGCTGCGCGACATCGGCATGCCCGAAGGCGGCATCGACAAGGCGGCCGATCTCGCGGTGACGAATGCCTACTGGAATCCGCGCCCGCTCGACCGAAACGCCATTCGCGACGTGATCGCACGCGCCTGGGCCGGCGAGCCGCCGGTCGCCGTCAAAGCGGCGGCTTGAAACGATGCCGCGCACGCTGATCAGATCTGCAACGATCATCAGTATGGATGACTCGATCGGCGACCTCGCAACCGGCGACGTGCTGGTCGAGGGCAGTCGCATCGCCGACGTGCGGCCGACGATCGATATCGCGGCGGACACGGAGATCATTGACGGCAAGGGCCGCATCGTCATCCCCGGCCTGATCAACGCGCATATGCACACCTGGCAAACCGGCTTGCGCGGCTTTGCCGCGAACTGGACGCTGCTGGAATATTTCCGCCGCATGCATGCGGGCCTGGCCACCGTGTTCCGGCCCGACGATATCCATATCGCAACGCTGGTCGGCGCGCTGAACCAGATCAACCATGGCGTCACCACACTGGTCGACTGGTGCCACAACAATCCGACGCCAGATCATACCGACGCTGCCGTGCGCGGCCTGATCGAGAGCGGCATCCGCGCCGCCTTCTTCCATGGCTCACCGAAGCCGGAGCCGAAGCTGGGCGAGCCGCATTTCTCGGAAGTGCCGCATCCGCGCCGCGAGGTTGAGCGGCTGCTGGCGGGCCCCCTCGCCGACCGCGACGGCCTCGTCACGCTCGGACTCGCCATTCTCGGCCCACATTATTCGACGCTCGACGTCGCCATGCAGGATTTCCGTCTGGCGCGTGAGCACAAGCTGATCGCATCGATGCACCAGGGCGGGGGACCTGCCAAGACGCCGGGCGGCTGGGACAGGCTGATCGAGGCCGGCCTCGTCGGCTCCGGCATCAACATCGTCCATGGCAACGATCTGCCTGACGATCTGCTCGATCGTCTCGTCGATCTCGGCGTGTCCTTCTCGGTGACGCCGGAGAACGAGATGATCCAGGGCCACGGCTTCCCGATCACCGGCCGGCTGCTCAAGCGCGGCGTCCGCCCGACGATCGGCATCGATCTCGAATCCGTTCTGGCCGGCGATCTCCTCTCCGCCGCGCGCGTTGCGCTGTCGATGCAGCGCGCGCTCGACAATGCGGAGTCGCGAAAGACCGGAGGCACGATTCCGGCGACGACCACGATCCCTGTGCGCGAGGCGCTGCGCTGGATTACGACGGAAGGCGCCCGCATGCTCGGCCGCGAGCACCAGGTCGGCTCGCTGACGCCAGGCAAGCTCGCCGACCTCGTCATCATCAACGCCTCCGACCTCAATCTCCACCCGGTACATGATCCCGTCGCAACCGTCGTGATGCAGACGAGCCTTGCCAACATCGAGGCCGTGATGATCGGCGGCGCCTGGAAGAAGCGGAACGGCCGACTGCTGGTCGAGGGGCTCGAGACGAAGAAGGAGCTGCTGGCGCAATCCGGCCGGCGGCTGGTGCAGGATATCGAACGACAGGGACGCGCCGCCTGAAGGCGCCAATGGACAATAATAATGACAGACAGTTCAAGGAACATCGCTTTCATCGGGATCGGCAAGATGGGCCTGCCGATGTCGGTGCTCGTTGCCAAGGCCGGCTACGCCGTCACCGCGTTCGACCAGAGCGCGGCACGCATCGACGAGGCACGCGCGCAAGGCATTGCGATTGCCGCTTCGCCGGCCGAGGCCGTGATCGGCAAAGCCACTGTGATCACGTCCCTGCCCGACGACGCCGCCTTGCGCGGCGCGCTGCTCGGCCCCGCCGGCCTGATCGCCGCGATGGCACAAGGTGCCGGCTTGATCGAAACCAGCACCGTCAGCGTCGAAGCCTCGGCTGAAGTCGCGGCCGCCGCGCAGGCGCGTGGCATTGCCTATCTGCGCGCGCCGGTCTCCGGCAATGCCAGCATTGTGCACACGGGCGCGCTGACCTGCTTCGTCTCGGGACCGAGGGACGCCTTCGAGAGCGCAAAGCCGCTGTTCGCAGCTTTCACCCGCGCCCAGACTTATCTCGGCCCTGCCGAGGAAGCGCGCTACGCAAAACTCTCGGTCAATCTGATGATCGCGGTCTCGGCCGCGATGATGGCAGAGAGCCTCGCGCTGGCGCGCAAGGGCGGCATCGCCTGGCCGGACATCCTGAAGGTGCTGGACGACAGCGCGGTTGCCTCGCCGATGGTGAAGTACAAGACCGCGCCGCTCAGGACGCGCGATTTCGCATCGACCTTCTCCTGCAAGCAGATGGCCAAGGACCTCGACCTGATCCTGGGCGCCGGCCATGCGGTCGGCGTGCCGCTGCAGCTCGCCGCGCAAGTGCGCGAGACCTATGGCGCGCTGGTCGCGCAGGGCGACGGCAACACGGACTTCATCGCGACCGTCAAGCATCTCGAGCGGCTGTCCGGCCTCGGCGAGCCAGAACTCTGACCCACGGAGTCCCTATGCGCAACTTCAACGAGAACACGATCACCGACGCAGTGCTGGAGCGGATCGCGGGCGCGACCGATCCGCGGATCAAAGAGGTGAGCGAAGCGCTGGTGCGTCACCTTCACGCCTTCGTCCGCGAGGTGCGGCCGACCCAGAAGGAATGGGAGTTCGGCATCGACTTCCTGACCCGCACAGGACACATGTGCAACGACAAGCGCCAGGAGTTCATCCTGCTGTCGGACACGCTCGGCGTCTCCATGCTGGTCGACGCGATCAACCATCCGGTGCCGGAAGGCGCGACCGAGACAACCGTGCTCGGGCCGTTCTTCGTGCAGGCCGCGCCCGAGAAGGACAACGGCGCCGATATCTCCGGCCCGATGGAGGGCGACCCGATGCTGGTCACCGGTTCGGTCTCGACCGTCGACGGCAAGCCGCTGGCGGGCGCCGTCGTCGACGTCTGGCACTCCGACGATGACGGCTATTACGACGTGCAGCAGCTCGACCGGATCGGCGATCTCGCGATGCGCGCCCGCTTCCACACCGATGCCAACGGCCGCTTCCATTTCTGGTCGATCAAGCCGGCCGCCTATCCGATCCCGCATGACGGGCCGGTCGGCGACATGCTGGAGGCGCAGGGACGCCATCCCTGGCGCCCGGCGCATGTGCACTTCATGATCTCGGCGCCCGGTTTCGAACAACTCGTGACGCACGTGTTCGTTGCCGGCGACCAGTATCTCGACAGCGACGTGGTGTTCGGCGTCAAGGACAGCCTGATCCGGGAGTTCGTCCGACATCCCGCCGGCCGTGCGCCGGATGGTCGCATGGTGGAGCGCGAGTATTTTCATCTCAACTATGATTTCGGCTTGAAGCAGGTTGCGAGCAACGCAAGAGCCGCCTAAGCCGGACGACACCACAGCGGACCGCAAGAGTCCGCGATCGGGCAGACAGGGAGCTGAGGATGGGACCGCGGGTCACGACGAGCGTTTTGGCCGATCGCCTCACCGGCATGATCGGACCGCGCGCGAGCGTTGCGCGCGGCGTGCTCGATCAGCATGGGCAGAGCGAGTCGCATTATCGCAATCTGCCGCCCGACATCGTCGTCTTTCCCGAGACGACGCAGGAAGTGGCCGAGATCGTCAAGCTGTGCGCCGGCGCAGCCGTGCCGATCGTGCCGTTCGGCGCCGGCACCTCGCTCGAAGGCAACGCGGCCGCGGTCGCGGGCGGCGTCTGCCTCGACTTCGCACGCATGAACAGAGTGCTGGCCGTGCACGACAGCGACATGGACGTCGTGGTGCAGCCGGGCATCACCCGCAAGCAGCTCAATGCGGAGCTGCGCAATACCGGCCTGTTCTTCCCGATCGATCCCGGCGCCGACGCTTCGATCGGCGGCATGACCTCGACGCGCGCCTCCGGCACCATGGCCGTGCGCTACGGCACCATGAAGGACAACGTCATGGCGCTCGAGGTGGTGCTGGCCGATGGCCGCGTGATCCGCACCGCCAGGCGCGCGCGGAAATCGGCAGCAGGCTATGACCTGACCCGCATGTTCGTCGGCGCGGAAGGCACGCTCGGTGTGATCACCGAGATCACGCTGAAGGTGCATCCGGTGCCGCAGGCGATCTCGGCTGCCGTTTGCAGCTTCGACACGCTGCATGACGCTGTCGACACCGCGATCTCCGTGATCCAGTCCGCGATCCCCGTGGCCCGCATCGAGCTGCTCGACGACGTCATGATGCGCGGCATCAACGCCTACGCCAAGCTCGGCTATCGCGAGGCACCGACCCTGTTCTTCGAATTCCATGGTTCCGAGAGCTCCGTCGCCGAGCAGGCCGAGGGCGCACAGGCGATCGCCGCCGATCATGGCGGCCATGGCTTTGCCTGGGCCAAAGCACCGGAGGACCGCAGCCGGCTCTGGCACGCCCGCGACAACACGCTCTATGCCGGCCTGGGCCTGCGGCCGGGTGCGCGCGCGGTGATCACCGATGTCTGCGTGCCGATCTCGCGGCTGGCGGAATGCCTGACCGAGACGCGGCGGGATGCGGACGAGCACGGCTTCACCGCGCCGATCGTCGGCCATGTCGGCGACGGCAACTTTCACATGCTGATCCTGATCGATCCGGCCAGGCCGGAGGAAGCCGAAGGCGCCAAGACGCTGCAGTCCCGCATGGTCGCCCGCGCCATCGCCATGGACGGCACCTGCACCGGCGAGCACGGCATCGGGCTCGGCAAGATCGACTATCTCACCGACGAGCTCGGCGAGGCCGTCGACGTGATGCGGTCGATCAAGACAGCGCTCGATCCGAATGGCCTGATGAATCCCGGCAAGATCTTTGCGAGCGGAGCCAAAGCATGAAGGAGACGGCATGAGCGACGCGCTCCCGATCGAGGTCTCCTCGCCCACGCCGCTGCTGGAGCTGCGCGGCATCAGCAAGGAGTTTCCCGGCGTCAAGGCGCTGGATGATGTGTCCTTTGCCGTCTATCCCGGCGAAGTGCACATGCTGCTGGGCGAGAACGGCGCCGGCAAATCGAGCCTGATGAAGGTGCTGTGCGGTGCCTATGGCGCCGATGCCGGCGAGTTCTTCTACAAGGGCGAGAAGGTCGCGATTACATCGACCGCGGACGCGCAGAAGCTCGGCATTGCCGTGATCTTCCAGGAATTCTCGCTGGTCCCCTATCTCGACATCGCCCAGAACATCTTCCTGGGCCGCGAGCCGAAGGGCCGCATCCCCGGCACCATCGACCGCCGCAAGATCCTGGCCGATGCGAAGCGCGTGCTCGATACGATCGGCTTCGACATCGATCCCTCCACCACTGTCGACAAGCTCGGCGTGGCCCAGCAGCAGATGGTCGAGATCGCCAAGGCGATCAGCCAGGACGCCCGCATCCTCGTGATGGACGAGCCGACCGCGGCGCTGTCCGACCGCGAGACCGAGCTGCTGTTTGCGCTGATCGCGCGGCTGAAGGCCGACGGCGTCGCCATCGTCTATATCTCGCACCGCATGGCGGAGGTGTTCGCGCTCGGCGATCGGATTACGGTGCTGCGCGACGGCCGCCGTATCGACGGCGTTCGCCCCGCCGACGTGACGCCGGATCAGCTCGTCCGCATGATGGTCGGCCGCAACGTCGACATGACCTATCCGCGCCATTTTGCCGACAAGCCCGGCGAGCTGCTGCTCGAGGTCAAGGGCCTGACCGCGCCAACCGGCATCTCCGACATCAACATCGAGGTACGCCGGGGCGAGATCGTCGGCCTGTGCGGCCTGGTCGGCTCCGGCCGCAGCGAGGTCGCGCGCGCCATCTTCGGTGCCGATCCCATGACGTCAGGCGAGATCATCTTCGACGGCAAGAGCATTTCCGGCGAGCCCGACCTCGCCGCCCGCCGCGGCATTGCGCTGATCCCCGAGAGCCGCAAGAGCGAAGGCCTCGCGCTGCTGCGCTCGGTCAGCGACAATCTCGTGGTATCGGCGCTGCGAAAGCTTTTTCCGAGCGGCCTGTTCGACCAACGCAGGGCACAGCGCACTGCCGACGGCCTGATTCGTCAGCTGCGCATCGCAACCCCGAGCGCGCGACAGACCGTCGGCCTGCTCTCCGGCGGCAACCAGCAGAAGGTCGTGATCGGCAAGTGGCTGGCGGCCGGCTCGAAACTCTTCATCTTCGACGAGCCGACGCGCGGCATCGACATTGGCGCCAAGTCCGAGATCTTTGCGCTGATCGACCGCCTGGTCGCCGACGGCGCGGCGGCGCTGATGATCTCGTCCGAGCAGATCGAGATCTGCCATGTCTGCGACCGCGCCTATGTGATGCGCGAGGGGCGCATTGCCGGACATCTGACCCGCAACGAACTGACCGAGGAGAACATCGTGCGACTGGGGATGCATCATGCGTGAGGCCGCAGTCGCTTCAGAGCCCAATCCGCTGCAACGCATTCCCGGCGTTGCCATCGTGCTGGTGCTGCTCATCGCCCTGTTCGGCGCGATCGCGCCCGGATTCCTGTCGGTCGCGAACCTCTCCAACGTGCTGGTCCAGTCGACCATCCTGACCATGCTCGCGCTGCCGATGACGCTGATCATCATGACCGAGGGGCTCGACCTGTCGATGGGCGCGGTGCTGACGCTGACCTCGCTCTGCGTCGCCATCGTCTCGCTCGCGACCAAGTCGATGCTGCTGGGCTTGGGTGCCGGCCTGCTGGTCGGCGTGGCCTTCGGCACGGTCAACGGCTGGCTGGTCGCCATCCTCGGCATTCCGCCCTTCGTCGCGACGCTGGGCACGCTCGGCATGGCGCAGGGCCTGTCGCTGATCGTCAGCGACGGCCAGAGCGTGGTCGGCATCCCCCACAACGTGCGCGACATCTATTCGGCGACGCTAGTCGGCATTCCCGTGCCGATCGTGATGGCGCTGGTCACCTACGCTGGGTTCCACGGCCTGCTCTATCACACCCGTTTCGGCACCTACATCTTCGCGCTCGGCGGCAACCGCGAAGCCTTGCGCTATGCCGGGCTGTCGCCGAACCGGCTGCTGATCGCGGTCTACGCGATCGGCGGCGCCATGGCCGGCATCGCCGGCCTGCTGATGACCGCGCGGATGAATTCCGGTCACCCCACCGCCGGCCTCGGCCTCGAATTCGATGCCATCGCGGCCGTCGCCGTCGGCGGCACCTCGTTCGAGCGCGGCAATGGCTGGTTGCTCGGCACCCTGCTCGGAGTCCTCTCCGTCGGCGTGCTGCGCAATGGGCTGAACCTGATCTCGCTGCCCTCCTCGGTGCAAGTCGCCAGCGTCGGCGTCCTCGTCATCGTCGCGCTGTTCCTCGATGGTCTCAGGAGCCGCGCATGACCGACATCAGCAAAGAGGCGATCATGCCGCCCCGCTCCTTCCTGTCGCAGGACGCGATCCAGGTGTTCTACCGCCTGCTGGCGGCGCTTCTGATTTGTGCCGTGCTCGCCGTGCTCAGCGATTCCTTCCTCAGCCTCGGCAACATCCTCAACGTGCTCCGCCAGGCAAGCCTGACCTTCTTCATCGCCTCCGGCCTGACGCTGGTGGTGCTGACAGCCGGCCTCGATCTTTCCGTCGGCGCCAATGTGGCGCTGTCCGCCTGCATCGCCGGCACCGTGATCCACAAGACCGGCTCGCCGGCGCTCGGCATCCTCACCGGACTTGCCTGCGGCGGCATCGTCGGATTGCTCAACGGCATCATGGTCACCGCGCTCCGCATCCCCTCCTTCATCGCCACCTACGGCATGCTCTGGGTGCTGAACGGCCTGACCTATTGGTACATGGCCGGCGAGACCCTGCACGGCTTCCCGGCCGGCTTCCGCCAGATCGGCAGCGGCTATCTGTTCGGCCTTCCGATCCCGGTCTATCTGCTGCTGGTGTTTCTCGGGATCGGCACGTTCTTCGCGCAGCGCACGATCTGGGGCCAGGAGATCTATGCGATCGGCGCCAATCCGGTCGCGGCGCGGCTCTCCGGCATTCCGGTCGCGCGGCGCCTGCTGCTGGTCTATGCCGTCTCCGGCCTCATGGCGGGGCTCGCCTCGATCATCTTCCTGTCGCGGCTCAATTCAGCCGAAGCCGACATCGGCGAAAGCCTGACATTGCCGGCGATCGCGGCCGTGCTGATCGGCGGCACCTCGCTGTTCGGCGGCGTCGGCACCGTGTTCGGCACCTTCATCGGCGCGTTGATCCTGACACTGGTGCTGAACGGCATGAACCTGCTCTCGGTCAGCGCCAACTGGCAGCCGCTGGTGACCGGCATCATCGTCATTCTCGCGGTCTGGCTCGACATGAAGACGCGCCGGCGCACGCAATGAGTTCCAAGAGGTCCAACAAGCAAAACGAGGGATGGAGGCAACATGAAACAGAAACTGGGATATTTGGCAGTGCCGTTATTGGTGGCTGCCGCGTTCACGACACAGGCCCGTGCCGACGGCGAGACCATCGCCGTCTTCACCAAGAACCAGACCAATCCGTTCTTCCAGACGGTGCGGGTCGGCGCCGACAGCATGGCGAAGACGCTGAACGCGAAGACCCTGCAATACATCCCGACCAAGCCGGACTCGATCCCCGAGCAGCTCAGCCAGATCGAGGACGTCGTGGTGAAGAAGCCGAGCGCGATCGTGTTCACGCCGGTCGACTACAAGGCGATGGTGCCGGGGGTCGAGAAGATCAACGAGGCCAAGATCCCGGTCGTCAACATCACTGATCGTTCCGCAGGCGGCAAGTTCCTGTCCTTCGTCGGCGCCGACGATTACAGCCTCGGCCTGGAGACCGCACGCTTCCTGCTGAAGACGCTCGGCGGCAAGGGCAACATCGTCATCATCGAGGGCGTCAAGGGCTCGCTGACCAATGTCGACCGCGTCCGCGGCTTCAACGACGCGCTGAAGGAAGCGCCCGGCGCCAAGCTGCTGGCCTCGCAGCCCGGCAATTACCAGCGGCTGCAGGCGCTCCAGGTCATGGAGAACCTGATGCAGTCGAATTCGCAGATCGACGGCGTGCTTGCCGCCAACGACGCCATGGCGGTCGGCGCGATCGAAGCCCTCGACGGCGCCAACCGCAAGGCGCAGGTGATCGGCATCAACGGCACCAAGGAGGCGATCGACGCGATCAAGTCCGGCAAGCTGCTCGCCAGCGGCGACTACAACGGCTTTGCGCAAGGCTGCCTCGGCACCATGATGGCGATCCGCTCCTTGCGCAATCAGCCCGTCATCAGCGAGATCGTGCTGAAGCCGACCGTCATCACCAAGGACAACTACCAGCCGTTCGACGTCCCGTTGGAGCAGCGCACCTGCCCGACCTTCGAGGACGCCGGCAAGCTTGGCGCCAAGTAAGTCCACCCATCACGCCCGGACGGCCGCCGTAGCGGCCGTCCCAAAACCAAGTCAAGAAACGGAGACCCCATGCTGTTCGCCATTCACGCCCTCGACCGCGCCGGGGCGCTGCCGACCCGGCTCGCCAATTACGATGCCCACAAGGCGTTCCTGAGCGACACCTCGCGCTTCGGCGTCAAGATCGTGATGTCGGGACCGCTGGTCTCCGAGGACGGCCAGACCATGATCGGCAGCCTGTTCCTGATCGAGGCCCCCGGCCGCAGCGAGGTCGAGGCCTTCAACCGCGCCGATCCCTTTGCCGCCGCCGGGATCTGGGACAAGGTCACGATCACCGGCTTCCTGCGCCGCCAAGGCTGAGGCCGGCCACGTCAAAAACGCGAAAACAACCCCATGCACAGTAGAACGGGGTTGTTTTTGCTAACGAATTTCCAACGCGAATCTCACCCTTCAGGGCTCGCCGCTGGCGCGCCCTCTTCGAGATGACAGGCCACCCATTGCTCGGCTCCGGCTGCGCGAAGCACCGGCTCCTCGACCCGGCAGCGATCGAACACGAGCGGGCAGCGGGTATGGAAGCGGCAGCCTTTCGGCGGATTGATCGGGCTCGGCACGTCGCCCTTGAGGATGATCGGATTGCGCTGGGCACCCGGCTCCGGCAGCGGCACCGCGGAGAGCAGCGCCTTGGTATAGGGATGTCTGGGCGCGGCAAAGATCTCGCGGCGCGGCGCCACCTCCACGATCTTGCCGAGATACATCACCGCAACCCGGTGGGTCATGTGCTCGACGATCGCGAGGTCGTGGCTAATGAAGAGCAGCGCGAGGCCGAACTCGCTCTGGAGATCCTGCAGCAGATTGACGATCTGCGCCTTGACCGAGACGTCGAGCGCCGACACCGCCTCGTCGCACACGATCAGCTCGGGCTCGGCCGCAAGCGCCCGGGCGATGCCGATGCGCTGACGCTGGCCGCCGGAGAATTCGTGCGGCCTGCGATTGAGCGCCTCGCGCGGCAATCGCACGGTGTCCATCAGCGCTGTGAGGCGAACTTCGAGATCCTCGGCGGATTTGGCGAGGCCGAAATTGCGGATCGGCTCGGCCAGGATATCGCGCACCCGCATGCGCGGGTTGAGGCTGGAGAACGGATCCTGGAACACCACCTGCACGCGCCGTCGCATCTGGCGCATCGTGCTCGGCGCGGCATCGTCGATACGCTGGCCGTCGAGGATCACCTGCCCCGCGGTGATGTCGAACAGCCGCAGGATGGCGCGGCCGACCGTCGACTTGCCGCAGCCGGACTCGCCGACCAGCGACAGCGTTTCGCCGCGCGCGATCTCGAAGGACACGCCGTCGACCGCATAGACGAATTCGGACTTGCGGCTGAACAGCCCGGCCTTGACCGGAAAATGTTTCTTGAGGTCGTTGACCTGGAGCAACGGAGGGCTCATGCCGCGACGGCTCCCTTGGCCGCATAGTGACAGGCGGCGATGTGGCGCGGGCCCTTCTCTTCGAGCCCCGGCGCGTATTGCCGGCACAGATCGGTCGCGAGCGCGCAGCGGCCGGCGAAGACGCAGCCGACGATCGGTTTGCGCAGATCCGGCACCTGCCCGGGAATCTCGGCCAGCCGTCTCGCGGTGCCCGTCAACGAGGAGCCGAGCCGCGGCACCGCGCCCAACAGGCCTTGCGTGTAGGGATGACGCGGGGAGCGGAACAGTTCGGCGACCGGCGCCTCCTCGACCTTGCGGCCGGCATACATCACCATGACGCGCTCGGCGATCTCGGCAACGACGCCGAGATCGTGGGTGATCAGGATGATGGCGGCGCCGACCCGGCGCTTGAGGTCCAGCATCAGCTTGAGGATCTGGGCCTGGATCGTCACGTCGAGCGCGGTGGTGGGCTCGTCCGCAATCAGAAGCTTCGGGTTGCAGGCGAGCGCGATGGCGATCATCACGCGCTGGCGCATGCCGCCGGAGAGCTGGTGCGGATATTCGCGCACCCGCCGCCCCGGCTCGGGGATGCCGACCAGCGTCAGCATCTCGATCGCGTGCGCCTCGGCGGCCTGCTTGTCCAGGCCCTGATGGATCATCAGCGTCTCGCGGATCTGGCGGCCGACGGTGAGGACCGGATTGAGGCTGGTCATCGGCTCCTGGAAGATCATCGAGATGTCGTTGCCGCGGATGGCGCGCATCTCGCGATCGGACAGCTTGAGGAGGTCCTTGCCCGCAAAGCGGATGCTGCCTGCGATCCGGCCCGGCGGCTCCGGGATCAGCCGCATCAAGGACATCGAGGTCACCGACTTGCCGCAGCCGGACTCGCCGACGATGGCCAGCGTCTCGCCTTCATTGACATGGAAGGATACGCCGTCGACGGCGCGGTTGATGCCGCCAGGGGTGCGGAAATGGGTCTGGAGGTTGTCGACTTCGAGCAGGGCCATTGCGATCAGCCTCGATCCATCACAGGCTTTTGGCCATGCGCGGGTCGAGCGCATCGCGAAGGCCGTCGCCGAGGAGATTCACGGCGAGCACGGTCACGGACAGGAACGCCGCCGGGAAGAACACGATGTAGGGCTTGACCTGCCACAGCGCGCGGCCCTCGGCCATGATGTTGCCCCAGGACGGAATGGTCGGCGGCGTGCCGGCGCCGATGAAGGACAGGATCGCCTCGGTGATCATGGCGCTGGCGCAGATATAGGTCGCCTGCACCAGCATGGGCGCCACCGTGTTGGGCAGGATGTGGCGCAGGATGATCATCGGCGTGCGCGTGCCGCAGGCAACCGCCGCATCCACATAGGGTTGCTCGCGGAGCGACAACACGACGCTGCGGACGAGACGGGAGACGCGCGGGATCTCGGCAACGGTGATGGCCAGGATGACGTTGCCGACGCTGCCCCGGGTCAGCGCCATCAGCGCGATCGCGAGCAGGATCGGCGGGATCGACATCAGCCCGTCCATGAAGCGCATCAGAATGCCGTCGGCCCAGCGGATGAAGCCGGAGACCATGCCGATGGCCAGCCCCGCGGCGGACGCAAAGATTGCGACCGATAGCCCGACCGTGAGCGAGACCCGCGCGCCGTAGAGCACGCGCGAATAGATGTCGCGGCCGAGCACGTCGGTGCCGAACCAGAAATCGGCTGACGGCGCGCGCGTGCGTTTGGCTGGCGCCAGCGCGGTCGGATCGACCGACCCGAGATAGGGCGCAAAAATTGCGATCAGCACCAGCGTCAGCAGCAATGCGCCGCCGATCGCAACGGTGGGATGGCCGCGCAGGAATCCGAGGAAGCCGCGCCGGATCGTGACCGGTCGCAGAATTTCAGGCAGTTGTGGTGCAAGGACGAACCCGGCTGGAAGCGATTGCGGATTGACGGTCGTGTCGGTCAATAGCGGATCCTCGGGTCAACGAGCGTGTAAATGACGTCGATCATCAGATTGACGAGAACGTAGACGAAGCTGAACAGCAGCACGATGCCCTGGATGACGGGGTAGTCGCGCCGCAGGATCGCATCGATCGTGAGCCGGCCGAGGCCGGGAATCGCGAACACGCTCTCGGTCACGACCGCGCCGCCGATCAGCAGCGCGATGCCGATCCCGATCACCGTCACGATCGGCACCGCCGCGTTCTTCAGCGCGTGAATGAACAGGATGCCGCCCTGGCCGAGGCCCTTCGCCTTGGCCGTGCGGATATAATCCTGCTGCAGCACTTCGAGCATGGACGCGCGGGTGATGCGCGCGACCAGCGCGATGTAGACGCAGCCGAGCGCAATCGCCGGCAGGATCAGGTTTTCCAGCCACGGCCAGAAGCCTGAGCTGAGCGGCGTGTAGCCTTGCACCGGCAGCCATTCGAGCTCTAGTGCGAAGATGTAGGCGAGCATGTAGCCGACCACGAAGACGGGCAGCGAGAAGCCGAACACGGCAAAGCCCATGATGACGCGGTCGATCAGGCTGCCGGCCTTCCACGCCGCCACCACGCCGAGCGGCACCGCCACCACGATCGTGAGCAGCAGCGTGACGATCATCAGCGACAGCGTCGGTCCGAGACGCTGCCCGATCATCGCCGACACCGGCAGATTGGTGAAGATCGAGGTGCCGAGATCACCGTGCAGGATGCGCCAGACCCAGCTTCCGAACTGGACCAGGAACGGACGGTTGAGGCCGAGGCTCTGCCGGATGCGCTCCACATCCTCCGGACTCGCCTGGTCGCCCGCGATCACCACGGCCGGATCACCCGGCGCGATGTAGAGCAGGCTGAACACGAACAGCGCGACGATGGCCATGACCGGCAGGGTCGCGGCGATGCGGCGGAGGATATAGGAGAGCATCTGGCCTCAGCGCACGATCATGCAGACTTGGAGACGCCCCAGAAGAACGGCAGCGGCCCCTTGGTGATGCCGGAGACGTTCTTGCGCCACGCAGTGTAGCTCAGGAAGAAGCCCGTCGGCGCGTAGACGACGTCATCGAGCGCCGCCTTGTTGAGGCGGCCGATGGCGGCCTTCTCCTCGTCGAGGTTCTTGGCCTCGAACCAGGACGCGACCTCCTTCTCCGTGCCGGGGCTGTTCGGCCAGCCGAACCAGGCCTTGTCGCCGTTGGCGCGAATGGCGGTGTACGGTGCCGGATTGATGCAGTCGGCGCCCGCGTGCCAGGTGTGGAACATGTTCCAGCCGCCCTGCCCCGGCGGGGTCTTCTGCGCGCGGCGCGAGCCGACCGTGCCCCAATCGGTAGCGACGAAGTCGACATTCATGCCGAGCCTCTTCAGCAGGTCGGCGGTGACGTCGCCCAGCGCCTTGGTGATCGGCTGGTCCTGCGCCACGATGCACGTCACTGGCTGCCCGGAATAGCCGCTCTCGGCGAGCAGTTTCTTGGCCGCATCGAGATCGCGCTTGCCCTTCAGGATCTCGCCGCCCACCTCGCTATAGAGCGGCGTGCCCGGCGTGAAGAAGCCGGGCAGCGGCTTCCAGAGCGCGTTGTCGTCGCCGACGATCGCGCGCATGTAGTCTTCCTGGCTGAGCGCCATCAGCACCGCGCGCCGCGCCCGCACGTCGTTGAAGGGCGCGAACAGATGGTTCATGCGGAACGAGCCGATATTGCCGAGCGGATCGCCGATGTCGACGCTGATGTTCTTGTTCTTCTTCAGCACCGGAACGAGGTCCGCAATCGGGTTTTCCCACCAGTCGACCTCGCCGTTCTGCAACGCTGCGGCTGCCGTGGCCGGATCCGGCATCACGATCCATTCGATGCGGTCGAGCTGCATCTGCTTGCCGCCGGCGAGCCAGGAGGCCTTCTCCTGCCGCGGCACGTAGTCCGCAAACTTCTCGAACACCGCCTTTGCGCCGGGAACCCACTCGCCCTTGGCGAACTTCATTGGCCCCGAGCCGACATATTCGGTGATCTGCTTGAACGGATCGGTCTGCGCGATTCGCTCCGGCATGATGAAGCTGCACGGCGAGTTGTTCTTGGCCAGCGCGTAAAGCATCTTCGGGAAGGGCTGCTTGAGCACCCATTTGAAGGTGCGGTCGTCGACGGCAGTGAGCTCCTGCTGGAGCGCCTTGATCATCAATCCCATGGGGTCGCGCGCCGACCAGCGCGACAGGCTCGCAACGACGTCCTTGCTCAGCACCGGCTCGCCGTCATGGAACTTGAGGCCCGGCCGCAATTTGAACGTCCAGGTGGTGCCGTCGTCCGTCACTTCCTCGGACTCGACCATCTGACGCTGCGGCTGCAGCGAGGAATCGATGCCGTAGAGCGTGTCCCAGACCATCGCGGCGGCGTTGCGCACGACATATTGCGTGCCCCAGATCGGATCGAAATTGGCGAGATTGGCCTGGGGCACGAAGCGCAGGGTGCGGGCCGATGCGCCTTGTGCGATCGCCGGGGCCGCGAGGCCGGTCAATGCCAAACCACCCGCGCCAGCCAGTCCCTTCAATACGGTCCTGCGATCCATGAAGTCCTCCAAGTAATGCCGTGATGCCGGCCAATCGTTGGCCAAGAGCAGTTGAAACCAGAGCCCATTCGCTTGCAAATGGTATGCCACTAACCGGCCCTTCGCCAGCAGGATCTCATCGCGATTTTGAGCCGCCCGGGGCCTCAAAGAGTTGTCGCCAACGTTGCGATCCACGAGGGTGCGGTCGCAGAACGTGTGCAGCGCGCCGAGATCGCGGCTGATTCGCCTGGTCAGACCATCAGAGAGAGCCGCAAGCGGCGCCAGCCGATGACCACACCGGTCATGGAGAACACGAAGCCCAGCGCACAGAGCCCGACAATCACGATATCGCGCAATCGTGGATGCGCCATGAGGACCGGAAAATCGAGCGTGTGCAGCGCGCTGTAGAACCAGCGATAGGCGCGCCGCGAGTCATCCAGCCGTTGCAGCACCTGGCCGCCGGCACCGTCGATGTCGAACCAGAGATCGCCGCAGCGCGCGCGGTAGACGGGTGCTCCGGGGACGGCGGAATGCGCGGGATAGTCGTCGTTTCCGGCCAAAATTGACGGCGTGCCGCATCCAGCGGCGAGCCGCACCGCGAGCGCTTCGACGTCGCGCGCGGTCAGAAATTCCGCACGGGACGCATCCCCTGCCATGGCCAAGGTCTGGACGCCGAGGGCGGAGCGATCGCGGCGATAGACATGACCGCCGAAGGCAAACCATTCAACCTCGCGGACCGGCGCCGCTGTCGGCTGTCGATCGAATGACGGAGCCGCCTTCCAGTCCGCTGCGGCGTTCATCACGCCGGCTTCGGTGGGGCTCAGCTCCCCGCGCGAGAACAGCCGGCCGTGATCCATCGAAAGCCAGCCGCTGAAAATCCAGGTCAGCACGAACACCGTTGCCGCGAGGCCAACGAGGTGATGCAGCGCATGCCAGCCGCGGTAGGGCGTCGAGATCCGGCGATCTCGCATGCTGATCCGCACCATCCCGAGCAGCGCGCCCAGCGAAGCCGCGAGCAAGGCCAGCAGCGACAGCGTCCAGACGAGGCGATCCCACAGCAACCAGTTGCTCCGCAGGACCGTGGGATAGATCCAGTGCAGCACACTGCCGGCCCAATTCCAGCCGCGCTCGCCTCGCGTCGTATCGAGGACGACCTCGCCGCTGCGCGACGACAGATAGATCTCCGTTCCAGCGGCGTCGCCGAGGGCGATGCGAAACAAGGGCCGATGGCGGTCAAAGCCGTTCGGCACGCTCCATTGATCGTAGTCTTCCAGCGCGACGTTCCCGGCCCGCGCGGCATCGAGCCCGCGGCGGCGGGCGTGATCTTGCGCGATGGCGAGCGCGAGATCGGCAGACATCAAAGCTGCGTCCTGCCCGTCGGCGGCACGGACCGCACGGACGCGCGATGCTCCCGACACGATATAGACTGATCCGCCGATCCGCTGGACCAAACGCACGCGGGTGGCATCGATGACCCCGCTCGCGGCGACCGCGTCGGCGACCGAGATCCTCGTCTCCGCATGCTCCACCGGCGCGAGGCCGGCAAAGCGCTCCGCTTCCGTCAGCGACGGAAACGGAACGAAGTGCATCACGATGCCGGTCGCGAACCACATCGCGAACAGCACGCAGAATGCGACCCCGAGCCAGCGATGCAACAGGACGACCGCGCCCAGCATGCGGTCAGCGTCCTACCATTTGAACGCCGCCGAGAGCTCGTAAGTCCGCGGCGCGCCGAGCAGGATCTGGTCCGGATAGAACGGATCGCCCCAGATCGCATAGCGCTTGTCGGTGATGTTGCGGACGCGGAAGGTCAGGCGGGCCTGGTCGACTGCGTTGAACACCGTCTTGGGGATGTCGACGAAGGCGTAGACGTCGGCCACCGTGTAGGCTTTCATCGTCACGACATTGGCATCGGTGTTGTAGCGGTCGCCGACATGGCGGCCGGTGATGCCGAGCTCCACCGGCCAGGGCGTGAAGAAGCGCCAGGACGCGCCGGCATTGGCGACGATGCGCGGGACGTTCGGCGGCGTGTTGCCGGTGAACGAGCCGCCAACGAAATTGTAATCGGCATAGCGCGCATCGACATAGGCGATGTTGCCCCAGAGCCGCAGCGGCTCGATCGGACGCAACGACGCCGCAAGCTCGACGCCCTTGGACTCCTGCCGCCCGGCGATGTTGAGCGCCTGCCCGCCGGCCGCGGCATAGACGTTCTTGCGCACGATGTCGTAAGCCGAGAACGACCACTCCGCCCTGTTGTCCCAGAACAGATGCTTGACGCCGGTCTCGTAGGTGCGTGCGGTGGTGAGGTCCAGCGGCTGGGTCGGCGTGAGCAGGAAGATGTTGTTGGCCGACACATCCGCGCCGGTCGCGTACTGGCTGAAGAAGGTCAGGCCGGGCACGGCCTCCCAAGTGTAGCCGATGCGCCCCGTCACAGGCGCCCAGTCCTTCGTGTACGGGAAGCCTGCTTTCGCCAAGCCGCTCTTGTCGGTCGAGTTGCGATCAAGTCCGATATGCTCGACGCGGATGCCTCCGATCAGCGCGAAGGTCCGGGTCAGCTTCAGCCGGTCCTCGAACGAGAGGGCTTCGTTGTCGATACGCGCAGTCTGTTGCTGCGTCGTGAGAAGGCCGTAGAAGCCGCGGTTGGGATCGACCAGCGAAACGGAATCGCCAGGGAAATTGGCCGCGCCCGGCCTGACGAAATCGAGATAGCTCGAGGACAACGTCGTGACCAGCCGATTGTCGAAACCTGCGATGTTCGTGTCCCAGATCAGGTCGGTGATGTTGCCGACGAGACGCTGGCTGTGCGCGACATAGAAGCGTTCGCGATCGACCAGGTTCGTGGTCGAGTTGAACGCCTCGATCTCGTTATTGAACCACGTGCGCTCGGCGCCATAGCCATAGGCCTGACTTTTCAGCGTGAGATCGGGCGCGAGCTTCAGTTCGAAGCCACCGCGCAACCAGACTTCCTGCGCGACGTTGCGATTGTCGAGGACGTTATAATTGGTGTTGAAGGTCCGGTCGTCGATGGTGACGGCGCCGAGGTCGGTCTTGTTGTAGTTCGAGACGTAATTGCCCGAAACGATCCCGCTCGTCGCATGCGAGCCGCTGAAGGCGATCGGCACCAGCGGCGCGCCCCAATAGGCCTTCGAGCGGTCTTCGCGATATTCGATCGCGCCCCAGACCTTGAGGCTGTCGGAGATGCGGTAGTTGAGCTGGCCGGACACATCCAGCATCTTGGTGTTGGTGTCGTCGGCAAAGCCGTTGAGCGCGGAGCGGCTGACGTCGAAGCGGTAGTCGAGGCCTTGCACGTTGGTGCTGCCGCCCGAGCCGTAATGCGCGCGGAACGAGTTCAGGGAATCCCAAGAGAAATCGGCCTCGTTCCGGATCGGTCCCGTGTGCGGCTGCCTGGTGACCAAATTGATCGCACCGCCCGCGGCCCCCTCGCCCGAGATCAGCGAGGCCGGGCCTTTCAAGAATTCCACGGCTTCCAGATTGGTGGTGTCCATGATCCGCGAGGTCATGTTCTGCGGGCCGATCTTGATGCCGTTATAGAGCGTGTTGATCTGGCTGTTAGTGAAGCCGCGCATCGAGAAGGCGGACGGCTCGGCCGGATTGTCGCCGGAGGTGACGCCGACCGCGCCCTGGGCCACGTCGGAGACGGTGCGATAGCCCTGCTCGCGCATGGTCTCGGCCGAGATCACCTCGACGGTCGCGGGCATCTCGCGCACCGTCAGGCCGAGCCGCGAGGCGCTTTCGGCCACGGCATTGGAGTTGAGCGGCGTCTGCACCGTCGCAACCGGTGCGACGGGCTTGGGCGCTGCGGATGCGGCGGCAGACCTGCGCGTTGCCGCGCGGCGTGGGCCTTGCGCCTCCCGGCCGGCTGATCTGGCTGGCTTGCGGGATTGGGCGGGCGACACTTCGACCGGCGGCAGCGGTTCGCGAGCCTGCTGCGCCTGTGCGGCGGGCAGATCGAGCGCTGCAAAGGACGTGAGAGCCGCCGAAGCAAGCAGGAAATGGCGCGGTCGGAAGATGCGGATGGAAGACACGGCTGGAAACCTCGGTATGACGTCAGTGGCACGTCACAGCGAACGAGGTCTCACCTTTTGGCCTTGCGGCCGCCCAATGAAGCCGAATGTCTGTACTCCCCGACCGACATCTTCGCGTGTGACCACGGCTGACGGCAGGTCTCCTGGCTCGCGGGTCATCACCACTTCGTCGCCTTCCCGGGACCGAGGACCCAGTGGCTTCTGACGAAGGATTATCCGCTCACAGTTGCGGGGGCAGCCACGGCATTGGGGACAACGTCCCCGCACCGCATTCCCTTTTCATCCCCTCTCGGGGAAACCGTCGCGAGCATCTAGGATTACCGTCACAACAGAGTCAATGTGCCAGTTGCGGCGTTATTGCCACAGCGACCAACTTCCTTGGAGATGAGCATGGAAGGCGAGACCTTCCTCTGGCTGATACGGCATGCGCCGGTCGATGGCGTCAAAGGGACGATCCATGCCGCCGATGCGCCGGCCGACCTCCGCGATCGCGCGCAACTGGAGGTGCTGCGGCAGCGCCTGCCGCGGGACGCTGCGAGCTACGCCAGCCCGTCGCGGCGCACGGTCGAGACCGCGCAAGCGCTGGGCCTCGAACCGGAGCAGGTCAGCGAATTCCGCGAGCAGGATTTCGGCGACTGGACCGGCCATCGGCACGACGCGCTCGCTGCCGCCGGCGGCGAGGCCTATGCGCAGTTCTGGAACGATCCGGCCGGCGGACGGCCGCCGGGCGGCGAAAGCTTTGCGGATCAGGTCGCGCGCGTCAGGCTCGGTCTGTCGCGGATCGGTGCGGGACCAGCCACGCTCACCGTGCATTCCGGCACCATCCGCGCCGCGCTGTGCATCGCGCTCGATCTCACGCCACAAGCCGCCTTGCGCTTCGTGATCGAGCCGCTGTCGCTGACCCGGATCGATCGCCTCGCGGCCGGCTGGCGCGTCGTCTCGGTCAACCAGCGGATCAGCTAGGCCGATCGGGCACGTTGGCCTCTGCAAAGGTCGCCATGCCGTTGTGAAGCGCGCAGGCGACGCGCACCAGCGGCAGCGCGATGGCGGCGCCCGATCCCTCACCGAGCCTGAGATCGAGGCTGATCAGCGGCTGCGCGTTCAGGGCGCGCAGCACCAGGCGATGGCCCTGCTCGGCCGATTGATGCGACGGCAGCAGATAGGGCTGACATGACGGGTTCAGCCGCACCGCTGCGAGCGCTGCGACCGACACGATGAAGCCGTCGATCAGCACCGGGACGCGGCGCTGCGCGGCGGCGATGATCGCGCCCGAGATCGCAGCAATTTCCAGCCCCCCGACGGCACACAGGATCTTCTCAGGCGCCGCGCCCACAACGCCGTGACGTGCAATCGCGACATCGATCACGCGGGCCTTGTGTGCCCGGCCGGCCGCGTCGACGCCGGTGCCGCTGCCCGCAATCTCCTCGGCGCTGATGCCGAGCAGGCTCGCCGCAATCGCTGCCGACGTCGTGGTGTTGCCGATGCCCATTTCGCCGAAGATCAGGAGGTCGGGCTGGTTGGCCTCCGCGCGCGCAACCGCGCGCTGGCCGGCCTCGAAGGCAAACGCCAGCTCGGCCGGTGTGAGCGCAGCCTCCACGCTGAAATCGCGGGTGCCGTGGCGCGGCTTGTCGGTGACGATCCCCGCCATCTCCTGTTGCGCCAGCGTGCCGGCGTCGACCACCTCCAGGCTGGAGCCAAGCTCGCGCGCCAGCACCGAGATCGCGGCACCGCCGGAGGCAAAATTCGCCATCATCGCGATGGTCACTTCTTGCGGATAGGCCGAGACGCCTTGCGCGACGATGCCGTGGTCGCCGGCGAAGACGATGATCGGCACGCGCGCCGCGCGCGGCTGCTCGGTTGCCTGCAGACCTGCGAGCTCGATCGCGAGCTGCTCGAGCCGGCCGAGCGCGCCGGTCGGCTTCGTCAGCTGCCCCTGCCGCGCGATCGCCGCATCGCGATGGATCGCGGAGATCGCGGGGCAGTTCCGGGTGACCCATTCGGGGAGCATGCTGCCTCGCTTAACGCCTGCGCTTGAGAATATAGCTATCCATGATCCAGCCATGCCGCGCGCGCGCTTCCTGCCGTGCCGCGACGATGCCCGGGCCGGTTTCGGCGAGGGCGCCGGACATGATGATTTGATCGGGCATGCCGAGATAGGCACCCCAGTAGATGTGAATCCCTGCCGGATCGAGCGATTCGAATGCCGTGCCGCCGTCGAGCATCACCACCACGGTGTCGATGCCTTGCGGCCAGCCGCCTTCGCGCAAGCGCCGCCCCGTCGTGACCAGAAACGGCTCGCCGATATCGTTCAGCGGCAGCGCATGGGCCGCACACAGCGCCTGGATCGACGTGATGCCGGGCACGACCTCGATCTTGGGCAAGGGATCGAGCCGCCGCGCAATGCGCAGCGAGGAATCGTACAGCGAAGGATCGCCCCAGATCAGCAGCGCGACCTTGCCCTTGCTTCCGAGATGATCTGCAATCGTCCGCGACCAGGTCGCGGCGACCGCATCGTGCCAATCGTCCACGCCCTTGCGGTAATCCGCCTCGGCGGCATCGCGCACCGGAAGATCGAACTCGGCGATGGCAGTCGTGTCGCTGGTGAGCACATCCGCGCAGATCGTCCGCCTGAGATCGGCGAGATCGGACTTCGCCGTTCCCTTGCGCGGGATCAGCACGAGGTCGGCGGCGTTGATGGCTTGAACGGCGGCGCGCGTGAGCTGGCCAGGATCGCCGCAACCGATGCCGATCAGGGAAAGCGTGAGCATCGCGCGTGGGGGCGGCCATGACGGCCGCCCCCTGTCTCGCTTAAGCTGCGTTGTGCAGGCGCGGGGTGACGAGGCCGGGCGCGGTGACGCCGCGCAGCGACTTCGCCAGCGCCAGCACGGCGAGATCGGCGAGCGGCTCGATCACGATCACCAGCGCGTAGGAAGCCGCAAACGTCGCGATGCTGGCGAGGTTGCTCATCGCAAAGCCGGAGCCATAGAGCGCCCAGAACGCCACCCAGGCGATCACGCCGGCCTGATAGGTCGTCGACAGCGCCAACGCCTGCCGATACTTCAGGTCGACATAGGCCGTGTTGCGCGGAATGATCCGCGTGGCGATCGCCTGGATCGCGAACAGCGGCACCAGCAGCGTCGTGACGTTCATGCCGTATTGCGGCAGGTCGACCGGCTCGAGCAACACGCCCTGAAGCAGCAGGCCGAACGCCAGGCCGAAGGCCGCGGGCGCAGCACCGAACAGCAGGAACAAGGTCGAGCCGAGGATGAAGTGCACCTCGGAGACGCCGACCGGGAAGTGCGGCAGGATCTCGAAGAAGACGAAGACGAGAGCGGTGGTGGCGAGCGTCCGCGCCGCGAACGAGCCGATGCCCTGCTCGCGCACGGTCTCGGCTGCGAGCTTCAAGGCAACGCCGCCTGCGGCGATGCCGGTTGCGTAACTCAACACGAGCTTGGCGCCCGTCACTACCCCGGGTTCGATATGCATGGCTCAGATCCTTCCTGCCGTCACACCCGACGGCCTTGGCCTCAAAACGTGCAGGGCCGGTCTCCTGGCTCGCGGTTCACTGGGTTCTCCGGCCTTCCCGGACCTTGCGGCCCAGTGGCTGATCGGAGCCCCTCACCGCTTACAGTCGCGGGGGCGGCTGGGGTTTTGGGCGCCGCAACTTGGTCCGCCCATCTCCATTCCCGATTATGCTCCGGCGCTTTGCGCCGCGTTGAGCACCTTGCCTCTCCTGTGTGCCCCTTTCGCCGAGCCTGCGTCAAGGGGCGAGGCGCGGCCGAGACAATCATGACGGATAATCCCCCGCCAGCGCGCCGAACAGGATCACGGCGGCGGTGGAAGCGGCGCCGCCGCGGGCAAGCTGCTCGGCAAGCTCGGCAATCGTGGTGCGAACCAGCCGCTCGTCGGATCGGCCGAGGGATTCGGCGAACAGCGCCGGGGTCTCCGCGGCGAGGCCGTGCGCGATCAATTTTGCGGCAAGCGCCGGAAAGGTGCGCCGGCCCATATAGACCACGGTCGTCGCCTCGGGATCGGCCAGCGCCGCCCAGTTCAGATTCGGCGGCAGCTCGCCGGTGACGTCGGCGCCGGTGATGAACTGCACCCGGCGCGAGGTGTGGCGCCGGGTCAGGGGAATGCCGGCCTGCGCGGCGGCGACGCAAGCCGAGGTGACGCCGGGAACGATCTCATAGCCGATGCCGGCCCCGCGCAACGTCTCGATCTCCTCCTCGAGCCGGCCGAAAATGCCGGCATCGCCGGACTTGAGCCGCACCACGCGCGCGCCGGTTGCGGCATAGTCGACCAGGAGACGGTTGACGTGATGCTGCTTGGTCGAGGGCCGCCCTGCGCGCTTGCCGACCGCGACGAGATTGGCGCCCGGCCGGGCGAGATCGAGGATCGCGCCCGAGGCGAGATCGTCATAGAGCACGACGTCGGCCTCGCGCAGCCGCGCGGCGCCCTTGAGCGTAAGCAGCTCGGGGTCGCCGGGTCCGGCGGAGATGAAGGAAACGAACCCGCTCACCGGTCCTCCGCGATCAGATGAAAGAAGGTGCCGCTGACGTAGCCGCGCTGCGAGCCGGTCTCGGCGATGACCGCGCCCGTTGCATCATGCACGACCGCCAGCGGCGTGTCAGGCTGGGCAACAATGGTCGAATAGTGAAACTCGTGACCGCGCAGACGCGCGCCGGAACGATGGCCCGGCATCGGCGCGGCGAGCGCCGCGAGGCGATAGCCCAGATGCATGCGGCGTTTGGCAAAGCTCGTCTCGAGGCCAAGCAGGCCTGTCATCTCATGGCGGATCCCGTCCGCATCGATCAAAGCGGTTCCCAGCACCATATAGCCCCCGCATTCGCCATGCACCGGCCGCGTTTCCGCGAAGGCGCGCAGGCCGTCGCGAAACCGGGCATTGGACGCGATCCTGCCGGCATGAAGCTCGGGATAGCCCCCGGGCAACCAGCACACATCGGCGCTCGCATGAGGCGTTTCATCGGCCAGCGGCGAGAACGGCAAGATCTCGGCGCCCGCCGCGCGCCAGGCTTCCAGCATATGCGGATAGATGAAGGAGAACGCCGCATCGCGCGCCAGCGCAATGCGCTGCCCCGGCGGCACCACGTTCAGGCCGCTCGCCGCCGGTTGCGGCGACCATCCGGCTGCGGAGCGCAGCACCGCATCGAGATCGACATGCTCGGCGACGAAGCGCGCGGCCTCGTCGACCAGCTTGCCGATCTCGGCCTGCTCTTCGGCCTGCACCAGACCGAGATGCCGCTTCGGCAGGCTGATCTCGGCATGGCGCGGCAGCGCGCCGAACACAGCGATGCCGGCATCAACAAGCGCACGCCGCACCAGGTCTTCGTGGCGCGGGCTGGCGACGCGATTGAGCACGACGCCCGCAAGTCTGACGCCGGGGCGATAATCGCGCAGGCCCGCGGCGATTGCGGCGGCGGTCTGCGCCTGGCCCGAGGGATCGATCACCAGCAGCACCGGCCAGCCGAGCATCTCCGCGATGTCGGCGGTGGCACCGGTGCCGCAGACGCCGCGCGCGGCGACGCCGTCGAACAGGCCCATCGAGCCCTCGGCGAGCACGATATCGGCATCCCTGCCGCGGCTGACCAGATGCAGGATCGTCCCGCGGTCCATCGCCCAGCTGTCGACGTTGACGGAGGCGCGTCCCGTGGCGGCGGCGTGAAAGGCGGGATCGATGTAATCCGGCCCGCTCTTGAAGCACTGCACGTTCAAGCCGCGATGGCGCCAGGCCCGCGCCAGCGCCAGCGTCAGCGTGGTCTTGCCGACGCCGGAGGCCGGTGCGGAGATGACGAGGCCTGCCGCCATCACGACGCCTCCGGAAAGCGCGGCTCGGCGCCAACAGGCCGATAGCGGCGGTCGTAGTCGGCAGCGTAGAGACGGCTCTCGTCGAAATCCGCAGCGCCAAGCGTCTCGCCGACCAGGATCAGCGCAGTGCGCTCCATCTCCGTGCCGACGGCAGCATCGAGCGTGGCCAGCGTCGCGCGCACGATACGCTGGTCCGGCCAGCTCGCGCGCCAGACGATGGCGACCGGGCAGTCCCCGCCATAATGCGGCGTGAGCTCGGCCACGACCTTGTCGAGCAGGTGGATCGACAGATGGATCGCGAGCACCGCGCCGGTCGCGGCGAACGCGGCCAGCTTCTCGCCATCAGGCATTGCGCTAGCGCGGCCCGGCGTACGCGTCAGCACCACCGTCTGGGCAAGCCCCGGCAGCGTCAGCTCGGCCTCCAGCGCGGCCGCAGCGGCGGAAAAGGACGGCACACCTGGCGTGACCGTATAGGGAATGCCGAGCGCGCGCAGGCGGCGGAGCTGCTCGCCCATCGCCGACCAGATCGAGAGATCGCCGGAATGCAGCCGCGCGACATCCTTGCCGTCCGCATGCGCGGCGGCAATCTCCACGATGATCTCGTCGAGCGACAGCGGCGCCGTATTGACGATGCGCGCGCCAGGCGGGCAATGCGCCAGTACGCCATCAGGGATCAGGGAGCCGGCATAGAGACAGACCGGGCACGCGGCGATCAGATCGCGTCCGCGCAATGTCAGCAAATCAGGTGCGCCCGGCCCTGCGCCGATGAAATGCACCGTCATGCCCCGTCTCCTTCCGCGATTGCGGCGGTTGCGGTGCGATCTCGCGAGATTACGCGCGTCGCAATCAGCCGCGCCCGAGGGCCAGCCGCCGCGAGGGCCGCGGCTTCCGCAACCGATCCCGTGCCGAACTTCTCCGCGACGAGCTCCGATTGCGTGAGCGTGTCAATGCCAGCCAGCGTCTCGGCCGGAATAGGCCTGATCGGCACACCGCACTCACGCGCGAGCTGCTTCAGCGATTCTGTATCGGCCTTGTCGCTGACGGTCGCCACCGCAGCAAGACCTGCGGGTCCTCCGGCTGCCAGCAGCGCCTCACGCAGCGAAGCCAGCGTGACGTCCTTTCTGAATCCAAGCCCGGCCACCTTCATCGGACCGCGCTCCACTGCACCACCGGCCGTGCCGCCTCCCAGGAACGATAGCGGCCGAGCGGGCCCGCATGCGCGATCTCGACCCGCATCAGCTCGCCGCCGTGGCGCTGCTGCAGATCGCCAAGCAGCGCTTCCGTTTCCAGCGTGACCGAATGTGCAACGAGCCGCGCTCCAGGTGCGAGGCGCGACCAGATCGCATCGAACATCGCGCTGTCGAGACCGCCGCCAATGAAGACGGCATCCGGCGCGTCTAGCGGCGCGTCTAGCCCGGCAAGAGCTTCCGGCGCCTTCCCGGTGACGGCAGCAACCCGATGCGCCAGTCCGAACGCGGCTGCATTCTTGCGAATGTTCGCGACGCGATCCTCGCGCGGCTCGACGGCGGTCGCCGTCCCCCCGCACAGCGCCCACTCGACCGAGATCGACCCCGAGCCGGCGCCGACGTCCCACAGTCGCTCGCCCGGACGCGGCGCCAGCGCCGAGAGCGCCAGCGCGCGCACCGGCCGCTTGGTGATCTGGCCGTCGTGAACGAACAGATCGTCTGGCAAGCCCGAGCTGCGGGGAATGCCCTGCGTTCCCCTCGCCCAAACCGCCACCGCGACCAGATTTGCGGCGACCTCCTCGGCAAAGAGGTCGACGCGATGCTGGTCAATGTATTCTCGCGGCCCGCCAAGCGCCTCGAGCGTCCACAACAATGAGGCGCCCCATCCGCGTTCCGTCAGCCATTTCACGAGATCGCCGACCGCTCTTGCGTCACGCATCAGGCAGATGATGCGCGCATCTCGCACCAGATGCGGTATCAGGCGCTCGAACGGCGCGGCATGAAGGCCGATGCATGTCGTGGTCTCCAGCCGCCAGCCCAACCGCGCGGCCGCGAGCGAGAAGGTCGACGGTGCCGGATGCGCGATCCACTCGCCGCCGCCGAGCATCTCGGCGAGGACGGCGCCGGCGCCGTGCCAGAACGGATCGCCGGAGGCGAGCACCACCGTCGGCCGGCCGCGACAGCTCAGAACGACAGCGGCGTCGAAGGGCGCCGGCCACGGTCGGCCACGACTGCCGACGCCGGCAAGCGCAAGGTGCCGCTCACCGCCGAACACAGTTTCGGCCCCATCGAGCGCCTTTCGGCTTGCCTCGGACAGGCCGGCAAGGCCATCTTCGCCGATACCGATGATGGTCAGCCAGGGATCAGACACGATGCGCGCCCTCATACTGGGCGGAACGGCCGACGCGAGCCTGCTCGCCGCGGAGATCGCGCGCGCCGGGCTTGATGCCGTTTATTCCTATGGCGGCCGCACCCGCACGCCCGCCGACCAGCCGCTGCCGACCCGCATCGGCGGCTTCGGCGGCGTGAGCGGGCTTGCGGACTACATCGGTCGCGAGGGGATCACCCAGGTGATCGACGCGACGCATCCGTTCGCAGCCGAGATGAGCCGTCATGCGGTCGAAGCGTGCGCGGAAACCGCCACGCCGCTGATCGCGCTGGAGCGCGCGCCCTGGACGAGGGCCTCCGGCGACAATTGGATCGACGTCGCCGATGTCAACACCGCGGCCGCTGCGCTGACCGAGGCGCCAGCAAGCGTGTTCCTCGCCATCGGCCGTCAGCATATCGCGCCGTTTGCGACCAAGCCGCAGCACACCTACACGCTGCGCTTCGTCGATCCGCCCGAAGCGCCCCTGCCCTTTGCGGCCGACGTGATCGTATCGCGCGGACCGTTCACGCTTGATAGCGAGCTCGAGATGATGCGCAGGCGCGGCATCGCCTGGATCGTCGCCCGCAATTCCGGCGGCGATGGCGCGCGCGCCAAGATCGACGCGGCCCGGAGGCTCGGCCTGCCCGTAATCATGATCTCGCGACCGGCGCTGCCCGAGCGGCGGCGGGTCGAGAGCGTTACTGATGTGATGCAATGGCTCGGTCATTCGACCCGCCTCGGCGCATAGACCCAGCGGCCGACCCGGCGTGTCTGCGAATTGCCGACGATCACCAGCGTGCGCATGTCGGCCATTTCTGGCGTCGCTTCATTCAGCGTCACGATCTCGATCTTCTCATCAGCCGCGCTGATCGCGCGCGCGAAGATCACGAGGCGCTCGCCACAGCGCGCGTCCTTCAGCACCGCAAGCGCGCGGCCAAATCCTTCCGGCCGGCTCGCCGAGCGCGGATTGTACATCGCGATCGCGAAATCGGCTTCGGCCGCGAGACGCAAGCGCTTCTCGATCACGGCCCAGGGCTTGAGATTGTCGGAAAGGTTGATGGCGCAGAAATCATGGCCGAGCGGGGCGCCGGCTCGGGCGGCAGCCGCCAGCATCGCGGTGATGCCGGGCAGCACGCGGATCGGAAGCGCCTGATAGTGCGGCGCCTGTTCGAGCGCCTCGAACACGGCGGAGGCCATCGCGAACACGCCGGGATCGCCGGAGGACACGACGACCACCTGCCCGCCTTCGAACGCAAGCCGCAATGCCTCGCGGGCGCGCTGCAGCTCCTCGCGGTTATCCGAAGGATGCAGGGTGAGACCGGCTCGCCGCGGCACGCGCGCGACATAGGGCGCGTAGCCCAGAATGTCGGTCGCGGATGCAAGCGCGGCCGTGACCTCGGGCGTCACCAGCGCATCGCTGCCGGGACCAAGGCCCGCGATGGTCAGCGTGCCCGTCATTCGGCGGCGTCCAGATGCCGGCCCTTGCCGTGAACCAGCACGATCGCGAAATAGGGACAGTCGGCGGCGTCGATCTCGGCGAGCCGCACCACGCGCTCGCCCGGCATGGTGCCGCGCTCGACCAGCCAGGCGTCGTCCAGCCGGCCTGCTGAGCTGAGCGCGCGGCGCACCTTTGCGAGATTGCGGCCGGTCTTCATGACGACGAGCGCATCGGAATCGCGCATGCGCCGCTCGAGCTCGCTTTCAGCCAGCGTCCCCATCAGCACGGTCGTCACGTCGTCGCCGAGCGCGATCGGCTGTCCGACGCCGTTCCAGCAGCCGACCATGCCAGGAATGCCCGCGATCACCTCAATCTCGACGCGGCCTTGCAGGCGCGTATGGAGATGCATGAAGGAGCCGTAGAAGTAGGGATCGCCCTCGCAGAGCACGACGACATCGACCGCGCGCGCGAGCCGCGCCAAGCGCTCGGCCCATTCATCGTAGAAACCGGCGAGCAAGTGCATGTATTCCGGACTGTCGAATGCGATCTCGGTCGTGACCGGATACTCCATCGGATACTCGGTGACGCCGGCTGCCAGCATGCCCTCGACGATACGCCGCGCCTGGCCCGACCTGCCCTTCTTGCGGAAATAGGCGACGTGGCTGGCACCGCGCACGGTGCGATCGGCGCGCACGCTCATCAGATCAGGATCGCCGGGGCCGAGACCGCAACAGATGATGCGTCCCATCGCTATTCGCTCCGGCTCGCCAGGGCGTTCACGGCCGCGACCGTGATTGCGGAACCGCCAAGGCGGCCCGCGACGGTCAACGCCGGCGCCGGCGGATCGGCCATCAGCGCCGCCTTGGATTCGGCCGCACCGACGAAGCCGACAGGGCAACCGATGATCGCGGCGGGCCGCGGGCAGTCACGATCCTCCAGCATGTTGAGCAGATGAAACAGCGCCGTCGGCGCATTGCCGATCGCAACGATCGCACCGGCGAGATGCGGCCGCCACAGCTCGAGCGCCGCGGCCGACCGGGTGTTGCGCATCGATTGCGCGAGCGCGGGCACGGTCTCGTCGCCAAGGGTGCAGATGACGGCGTTGGCCGCGGGCAGCCTCGCGCGCGTGATCCCTTCGGAGACCATGCGCGCGTCGCACAGGATCGGCGCCCCCTTCTGCAAGGCCGCGCGCGCGGCTATCGCCATGCCTGGCGTGAAGCGGATATGCGACTCCAGCCCGACCATGCCGGCGGCGTGGATCATCCGCACCACCACCTGCTCCTCGTCCGGCGTGAAGCGGGCAAGATCGGCCTCGGCCCGGATCGTGGCGAAGGACTGCCGGTAGATCGCCGCGCCGTCGGTCTCGTAGGTGTGCGGCATCAGTTCCCTCCCACCAGGATGGAGGGGTCGCTGACGATGTCGGCGCCGTTGAGGCCACGCAGCACCGGCTCATCGCGCGTCGAGCCGTCGCGAACGAGATCAAAGCCGGCACGCGTCGCAACCAGTGTGACTGCGGCCGTGCCGGAATGGGCACAGCCTTTGCCGCAGCCCGAGACGTGCAGCCGCGCATCGGCGGCGATGCGCGGCGCGAGCGCCGCGGCCAGCGCGCGCGTATCGGCGTGGGCTTCGCGGCAGCGCGGCGCACCGCTGCAGGCGATGACGCGCAACGCAGGATCGAACGGCTCGGTGATGAGCCCCGGCGCGCTCGGCATCTCGCGCTTGCCTTCGCTCAGCAGCATCCGCCAGGGCGTCATGCGTAGCGCGTGTCCGCAACCGGCGAACTGATGCAGCGTCGTGTGCAGCATCTGCCCGAACGCAACGCCGACCATCGCGCCTTGCGGATAGTGCCCGGGCCGCGAGGCGGCCATCACGGGCGCAGGCTCGGTCTCGCCGCGCAGCGATTGAGGCAATGCCACATCGGACGCGATGTGGGCCGCCATCCGCCCTCGCCCGCTCCTCGCGCCGCCGGAGACCAGGAACCAGCTTGCGAGCGCCAGCGCCGTGCTCACGGCCTGTCCGCGTGCGACGGAGCGGCCGAGCCTCGCACCATCGGCCCGCACCAGGAGACGGCCCGAGCGATCGCGCTCGATGCGGATGTCGGCGGAATCGCCGGCGAGCACCCGTGACCTTCCGTCATCGATGGCGAACCCGAACTTGGTCGGAAGAGCGAGGCCGCTATCGGCGAGCGCCTCCTCCAGTTCGGCAGCGAGCGACTGCGTTTCGTCGCCGCCGTCCCAGAACGGCGTCACCAGAATGTTGCGCCGAGCTTCGATCTCGGCGTCGGGGTCGAGCAGCGCCAGTTGCGCGAGGCCGTCGAGCAGCGGCCGATGGCCTTGCTCGCTGACGCCTCTGATCTGGAGATTGGCGCGGCTCGTGACGTCGATCAGGCCATTGCCGTGTTGCCCGGCGAGCTCGGCAAGCCCGGTGATCTGTGGGGGTTCGAGGCGCCCGCCGAACGGGCGCACCCGCACCACGAGCCCATCGCCCGACAGCATCGGGCGTAGCGCGCCGGGACACCAGCCCTTGACCGCGGAAGCGCTCATGAGGCCTCCCGCAGTGCCGCGGCGATCGAGTTGCGGCGCGTCTGCCACAGCGCCGCATCATGCAGGCGCGCAAAGCAGGTCTGCATCGCGGCGAGCGCCGACGGATTTTCGCGCGCCATGAAAGCCCGGATATCGTCATTGCCGAGCGTCGCATCGTAGTAGAGATCAAACAGATGTGGCGGCACGGCGCCGGCAAGATGGGCGAACGCGGCCATGTGCTCCAGCGTCGCGGCGATCTCGGCGGCGCCGCGGAAACCATGGCGCATCATGCCGGCGATCCAGGCCGGATTGGCGGCGCGCGCCCGGACGACGCGGGAAATCTCCTCAGTCAGCGTACGCGCATACGGCTGTTCGGGACGTGTCGTGTCGAGGTGATAGAGCGCCGGCCCTGCCGCGCCGAGATGCGCTGCGGCGGCCGCAATGCCGGCTTCATGCGCGGCATAGTCGGCGGCGAGCAGCAGGTCGGTTTCCGGCAAATCCTGGACGTGGACGAAGGCGTCGGCAGAGGCAAGCCGCGCTTCGATCCCAGCGCGATCGTGCTGCATCTCGCCATCGGCCGAGAATGCCCAGGACGAGGCCGACAGCCAGGCTTCGCCGGCGGCCTCGCGTGTCTCCGGCGTGAACGCATCGGGGATCGCCAAGAGGCCGACACCATATTGGCCGGGACGCGGCGCGAACACACGGGAGGTCCGGTGGCGATACGGATTCTCCTCGCCCTCGTCCTCGCGCGCGGCGAGCGCCTCGCAGGCGGCCTCGAACAATTGCGCGAGGCCCGAAAAAACGTCGCGGAACAGGCCCGAGACCCGCAACGTGACGTCGATGCGGGGGCGGCCGAGCTCGGCCGGGGCGATGATGTCATAGCCGGTGACGCGGCCGGAGGCGTGATCCCAGCGCGGCGCGAGGCCGGCCAGATGCAGCGCCATCGCAAATTCCTCGCCCGCCGTGCGCATAGTCGCCGAGCCCCAGAGATCGACGACGAGGCCCTTCGGCCAGTCGCCGTGATCCTGCAGGTGACGGCGCAGCAGTTCCTCCGCGAGTTTTATCCCCTGCGCATGCGCCGACGGCGTCGGCACCGCGCGCGGGTCGACGGCAAAGAGATTGCGCCCGGTCGGCAGCACGTCCTGGCGGCCGCGATAGGGCGAGCCCGACGGCCCGGGTGCGACGCGCTTGCCGCCAAGTGCGGAACGCAGCGCATCGCGCTCGGCGTCGCCGCAGGCGCCGCGGCCGAACACATGGAGGCCGTCGCCGAACTGGCTTTCCTTGAGATCGCAGACGAAGCGATCGATCCGCGGAATAGCTTCAGCTGGCGCGGCCGAGGCATCGAGGCCGAGATCGTCTTCGAGACCGGCCGCGCGTGCCTCGTCGCGGATCGCCGCGATCAGCCGCTGGCGGCGCGCGGGATCGAGACCATCGGCGGTCGAATATTCGTCGAGCAGACGTTCGAGCCGGCGCAACCCCTCCGGCACCGCAGATTGCGCGAGCGGCGGCGGCAGATGGCCGATGGTGACCGCGCCGATACGGCGCTTGGCCTGCGCGGCTTCACCGGGATCGTTGACGATGAAGGGATAGATGACGGGCAGATCGCCGATCAGCGCTTCCGGCCAGCACGCGGACGACAGCGCGACGGATTTTCCGGGCAGCCATTCCAGCGTGCCATGCGCGCCCATATGCACGACGGCATCGATCTCCTGCGCGCGGAGCCAGAGATAGAACGCGACATAAGCGTGGCGCGGCGTGCGGGCGAGATCATGATAATCGGCATCGCGCGTGACCGCATCGCCCCGCTCCGGCTGCACCGCGATGATGGAGTGGCCGCTTGCGATGGCCGCGAATTGAAACGCACCGCCGTTGCAGCTGGGATCATCCTCAGGCGCGCCCCAGGCCTGCGCGAGATCGTCTTGCAGGGATTGCGGCAGGCGCGAGAGGGCCGCGCGATAATCGGCCACCCTCCAGGACAAGTTTTGCTTCAGCAGCGTCTCGCCGAGCCTGTGGACCGGCGCGGCATCGAAGCCGGCCTCGGCGAGATCTGACACCAGTGCTTCCACCGAAGCCAGCGCATCGAGCCCGACCGCATGCGCGATCTGGTGCGGCCGACCCGGATAGTTCGAGAGCACGATCGCCACCCGTTTCTCGGCGGCGGGCTTCTGTGCAAGTCGCCGCCAGGCCGCAACGCGCGCGGCGACGGCCTTGACGCGCTCCTCGTCGGGCCCGTGCGCCAGATGGGCGAATTGCAGATCGGGATCGCGCATCCCTGCCGACTTGAAGCTCACGACACCCGTGAACAGCCGGCCATCGACCTCGGGCAGCACCACATGCATCGCGAGATCGCCGGGCGAGAGACCTCGCAGCGACTCTGCCCAGTCTTCGCGCCGCGCCGTCGAGAGCGCGACCTGGAACACCGGACAGGATGCGGCATCGAACGGCGTCGTGCCGTCCTCGCCGATGGCCGAGAACGCCGTCGCGTTGACGATCGCGGCCGGAGGATTTTGCGCGAGATGCGCGCGCAACCAATCGGCAACGCCCGGGGCCTTCAAAGAGGTGACGAACGCGCCATATGCGTCAAAGCCCTTCTCGCGCAGCGCGGCGATCAGGGCATCGACCGGGCCTGCATCTGCGGCCGTAAGGTACGAGCGATAGAATGTCACCAGCGCGAGCGGCCTGTCCTCACTCGAGGCCGGCGCAGCAATGACGCCGCGCGAGGGATCGTAGAAGCCCATCTCCGGCACGGTCATCTCGCCGGTGACGGGCCCGGCATAAAGCCCCGAGGCCAGCGCGAGCTGCGCGATCGCCGCCTGCGCGGCGACCGGACCGCCGGTGTCGCAGAGCACCTTGAGCCGTCGCAGCGTCGAGACCGGCAAGGTCGAATATGAATCGAGCCGCGTGTCATCGCGACCGTCGGCCGGCAGCACGGCGAGCACGATGTTGCGGTCCTTCGCGAGCTGTTGGAGCGCAGCGAGCCCGTATTGCCAATAGGATTCGCCGCCGATCAGCCGCACCAGAATGCCCCGCGCCTGCGACAGCGTCTTCTCGATATAGGTGTCGACCGAGAGCGGATGGCGCAGCTCGGCGAGATTGGCGAGCCGCAATGATGGCAGGCTGCTGCGGCCACGCCGCCAGCCGGCTGCGAACGCGGCAAGGTCGGAATCCGAATACGAGAGCACCACGAGATCGGCCGGGTCCTGGCCGATGTCTCTGGGTGTCGCGGTCTCCTCCAGACCGCGGCTCTCGCGGAAAACGACGTGCATCAGATACCAAGTCCTGACCTGATCGCGGCCTCATCGATATCGCCGTGCTCGCCGATCACGACGAGCTTGGACTGCCTGAGACCTGCGTCCCAGGGCTTGTCGAACTGGTGGCGCACGCGCTCGCCCACGGCCTGAAGCAAGAGACGCATCGGCTTGCCCGCGACCGCGATATAGCCCTTGGCACGCAGCACGTTCTGCTCGCGCGCCAGGCGCTGCACGGAGGCAACGAGCGCATCGATGTCGGCGACTTCCGGAAGGTCGATCACGACGGAAGCGAAATCGTCGTGCTCGTGCTCCTCCTCGCCGTCATGATGCGAGGGGCGCGCGGCGAGATCGTTCTCGGCGGCCGCGCCGAGGCCGAGGATGACGCGGGCGTCGATCGCGCCGTCGGTGACGGGCAGCATCGGCACGCGGCGCGGCATCTCGGCGGTGATGGCCGCCCTGGCGGCTTCGATGCCGGCGGCGCCCGCGAGATCGGCCTTGGTCAGCAGCACGATGTCGGCGCAGGCGATCTGGTCCTCGAACACTTCCGACAGCGGCGTCTCGTGGTCGAGATTGGCGTCGGCCGCGCGCTGCGCCTCGACGGCGTCAGGATCGGGCGCGAAGCGGCCCGCCGCCACGGCCTCGGCGTCGGCGAGTGCGATCACGCCGTCGACCGTGATGCGCGAGCGGATCTGTGGCCAGTCGAACGCCTTCAGCAGCGGCTTCGGCAGCGCCAGGCCCGAGGTCTCGATCAGGATGTGATCGGGCCGCACCGGCCGCGCCAGCAATTTCTCCATGGTCGGAATGAAATCGTCGGCGACGGTGCAGCAGATGCAGCCATTGGCAAGCTCGACGATGTTCTCTTCCGGGCAGTTCGCATCGGCGCAGGACTTCAGGATCTCGCCGTCGACGCCCTCGCTGCCGAACTCGTTGACGAGCACGGCGAGCCTCTTGCCGTTGGGATTTGCGAGAAGATGCTGGATCAGCGTTGTCTTGCCGGAGCCGAGGAAACCGGTGACCACCGTGACCGGGACTTTTGCGAGCGAGCTCATTCGGCGGCCTCCGGCACGATTGCAATGGGGGGAATGCGGGCAAGCGACTGCTTGCGGAAGATTTCGGGGCGGCTGCGCCAGGGCACGAGCCCGTCCGGCGCGGCCGCATAGGCCGCAGCGCCTGCGACAACGTCCTGCGCATTCGCATCCGACAGGCGGCCATAAACATAGGACCAGCGGCCGGGTGCGCTCAGCGCCACCGAGCAGCCCTGGCTGCAGGCCGACAGGCATTCGACGGGAACCACATTGACGCCGTCGGGCACGCCGGCCTCGAGGATCGCACCGTGCAGGCGCTTGCCGGGCGTGGTCTCGCCCTCGCCAAGCGTCTGGCCGGCACGGCAGGTGATGCAGACGTGAAGTGTGACGGTCATCGCCTCTTCCAGATAACAGCGGGAGGCGATGAGGCACACGGACCATTCGTCAGAAGGCCCGTTTCCCCGTCGCGGAACACCCCGTCCGCCGGTCCAAAACTCGTCCGCGCTGGCAGGTCTCCCGGCTTGCGGAGCAGGGTCTAGGCCCTTCGATCCCCGCCTTCCCGATTCCCTGGGGAATCAGTGGCTTCGGGCATCTCTCCGGTCACGGTCGCGGGGGCGGCTGCATTTTGGACCCAAATCTTGCCGATTCGGACCCTATCGCATTCCCTCTTCGCCTGTCATAGGACAGGAACCAACGCCGGGCCACCATTTGCCGGTGGCCGCCTCTTGTCAAGCCGAAGGACCGGATCCAATGACGCCTGAACCGGACACCCAAACACCTGAGGAAACCGACGCCCGGCACGCCCAGAAAATGGCGAAGAAGAAAGCCGCCCGCGACAAGATCATGGCGACCAAGAGCGGCGAAAAAGGCCTCATCATCGTCCATACCGGCGCCGGCAAGGGCAAGTCCTCCTCCGCCTTCGGCATGATCGTGCGCTGCGTCGCCCATGGCTTCCCCTGCGCGGTGGTGCAATTCATCAAGGGCGCCTGGGACACCGGCGAGCGCCGCCTGCTCACCGGTCATTTCGGCGAACTCTGCCAGTTCCATGCGATGGGCGAAGGCTTCACCTGGGAGACGCAGGACCGCGCCCGCGACATCGCCGCGGCGCGCGCCGGCTGGGAGAAGGCCAAGGAGCTGATCCTCGATGAGAACCTGCGCATGGTCGTGCTCGACGAGATCAACATCGCGCTGCGCTACGATTATCTCGACATCGCCGAGGTCGTCGACTTCCTGACCACCTCGAAGCCGCCGATGACGCACGTCGTGCTCACCGGGCGCAACGCCAAGGACGAGCTGATCGAGATCGCCGACCTCGTCACCGAGATGACGCTGGTCAAGCATCCCTTCCGCTCCGGCATCAAGGCGCAGGCCGGCGTCGAGTTCTGAACGACGATGGCACGCGCGCTGATGATCCAGGGAGCCGGCTCAGACGTGGGCAAGTCGCTCATCGTCGCCGGCCTCGCGCGCGCGTTCACGCGGCGGGACTTGCGCGTGCTCCCGTTCAAGCCGCAGAACATGTCGAACAACGCGGCCGTCACGATCGACGGCGGCGAGATCGGCCGCGCCCAGGCATTGCAGGCGCTCGCCGCAGGCGTGGAGCCGCACACCGACATGAACCCGGTGCTGCTGAAGCCCGAGACCGATGTCGGCGCGCAAATCGTGGTCCACGGCAAACGCATTGCCACCGCCCGCGCGCGCGACTACGCCGCAATGAAGCCCTCGCTGATGGGCGCGGTGCTGGAGAGTTTTGAACGGCTGAAGGCCCGCGCCGATCTCGTGCTGGTCGAGGGCGCCGGCAGTCCGGCCGAGGTGAATTTGCGCAAGTCCGACATCGCCAATATGGGCTTTGCCCGCAAGGCCGACGTGCCGGTCGTGCTGATCGGCGACATCGACCGCGGCGGCATCATCGCGCAGCTCGTCGGCATCAAGACGGTGATCGACCCCGACGATGCCGCGATGGTCCAGGGTTTCGTCATCAACAAGTTCCGCGGCGATCCTACCCTGTTCGACGACGGCTACAGGCTCATCGAACAAAAGACCGCCTGGCGCGGCTTCGGCGTGCTGCCCTGGTTTGCCCGCGCCGGCGAGCTGCCGGCCGAGGACGCGCTGGGCCTGAGCGACGCGCGCAAGCCCGGCCAATGCAAGATCGCCTGTCTTGCGCTGTCGCGGATCGCCAATTTCGACGATCTCGATCCGCTGAAGCTCGAGCCTGGCGTCGATCTCGTAATGGTGCGGCCCGGCGAAGCGATTCCCGGCGACGTGCGCCTCGTCATCATCCCCGGCTCGAAATCGACCCGCGGCGATCTCGCCTTTTTGCGCGCGCAGGGTTGGGACATCGACCTGCTCGCGCACCATCGCCGCGGCGGCCACGTGCTCGGCCTCTGCGGCGGCTATCAGATGCTGGGGCGCAGCGTTGCTGATCCTGATGGCATCGAGGGCCCCGCGGGCGATACGCCGGGACTTGGGCTGCTGGATGTCGGGACGGTGATGAGCCCGCAGAAGACGCTGACGCGTGTCGCGGCCGTGCATGCCGCCACGAAGCAGGCGATCGAGGCTTACGAAATCCACATCGGGCGCACCGACGGACCGGATCGCATCCGCCCCTTCGCGACGCTGAACGGCGAGCCGGAAGGCGCGGTCTCGCGCGACGGCCGCGTGCAGGGCAGCTATCTGCACGGCCTGTTCACGTCGGATGATTTCCGCAAGGCGTATCTGGCCAAGCTCGACATTCCCGCCGGCAACGAGCCCTATATGGCCCGGGTCGAAAGCGCGCTCGAGGCGCTGGCCGATCACATCGAAAAACATCTCGACGTCGCAGGCCTGCTCGCGCTAGCGCGCTAGGGCTTCGGCGAGGCGCGTCCATTCGGCTTCGCTGCCGGGAAGCCCGAGCCGCAGCCATGTCGGCTCTCGCGCAAACACGCGCGACCAGACATGGCCATGAGCCAGGTTCTCCTGCGCAGCACGTGCGTCAGGCGTCTCGTAGAGACGAAACAGCGGGGTGCCGCCGACCAATGTCCAGCCTTGCGCTCGCGCCATCCCGTCGAGGCGAACGCAGTCGCGCGCAAGCCGCGCGGATGTGGCCTCGGCCCAGGCATCGTCATGCAGCGCGCGACAACCGATTGCGATCGCTGCCCCTGAGACCGGCCATGGCCCTGAAGCCGCCGCGAGCTTGGCCACATCAGCCGCATCGCCAAGAGCAGAGCCCAGCCGCAGGCCGGCAAGGCCATAAAACTTTCCGAACGAGCGCAGGACCAGCAGCCCCGGTCGTCCCGCCTCAGGTGCAAGCGACAGCGGAACCGCATCGGCAAAGCTCTCGTCGACCACGAGTCGGCCGACGCGCGGCAGCAGCGCCAGCAAATCCTTCGGCGCATGAGTCCGGCCGTCGGGATTGTTGGGATTGACGACGACGGCGAGGTCCGCACCGGCCAGCGCGTCGAGCTCGCCGGCCTCATGCACATCCCACCCCGCGGCCGACAGCACGCCGACATATTCATTATAGGTCGGCGCGAGGATGCGCGCGCGGCCGGGCGGCGCGAGTTGCGGCAGCAATTGAATGGCGGCCTGCGCGCCGCCGAGCGCGACGATCGGCGCGCTGGTGCGGTAGGCGTGCTGCGCGGCCTGATGCAGCGCCTCGATCTCGGCGCGCGAGGGCAGCGCGCTCCACGCACGCGCACTCACCTCGCCGACGGGATAAGGCAACCGGTTGATCCCGGTCGACAGGTCGATCCAGTCCTCGGCGCGTCCGCCAAAACGCTCTTGGGCTTGATCGAGATTTCCGCCGTGCTCGCGCATGCCCCGTTCTTTCACGCGAAGGCCAGGATCGCAAGCACGCCGGCGAGCAGCAGCATGGCACGGCGGTAGACCGTCAGTCCCTCGCCGATATCCGCGGCAAGCGGATCGCGCGCGCCCTCGTTGAGCCAGGGTTCGTTCGTGATGCTGCCGTGATAGATGCGGGGACCGCTGAGCCGTACGCCGAGTGCGCCGGCCATCGCCGCTTCGGGCCAGCCGGCATTCGGCGAGCGGTGACGGCGCGCATCCCGCGTCATGCATGACAGCGCCTCCGATCGCCGCGCCGCCAGCAGCACGAACAAAAATCCGGTCAGGCGCGCCGGAATGAAATTGGCGATATCGTCGATGCGCGCCGCGGCCGAGCCAAAGGCTTCGTGCCGCTCGCTGCGATGGCCGATCATGGAGTCCAGCGTGTTGATCGCCTTGTAACCGAGAATGCCGGGAAGGCCGAACAGCGCGCCCCAGAACACCGGCGCAACGATGCCGTCCGAGGCGTTTTCCGCGAGGCTCTCGATAGCCGCGCGCGCGATGCCGGCCTCGTCGAGCGCCGCGGGATCACGGCCGACGATCCGCGAGACCGCCTCGCGTGCGGCGGCGATGTCGCCGGCCCGCAGCGGCTTCGCCACGGCAGCCACATGATCGTGCAGCGAGCGCAGCGCGACCAGAGGCCAGGAGAGGATGCCGACCAGCACGATCTCGATCCAACCCTTGGGAAGCAAGGTCTGAATCATCCAGCCGATCACAACGGAGACTGCAATCACAAAAAGCGCTCCGGCGATGCCGGCCGCACGGCGCAGCGCCGGCGGATCGGCTGCGCGATTCCAGCCGCGATCGATGGCGCCGATCAGCCGCCCCAGCCAGGTCACGGGATGGCCGATCCGCGCGAACAGCCATGACGGCCAGCCCGAGAGGGCATCCACCGCCATCGCCACCACCATCGCGCCCGCAAAGCCCAATCCTGCCTCCTGTCCCGCCCCTGTTGCGCAAAGCAAGGCGCGAGCGCAAGCCCCTCCACGCCCGATTTCGGCTTTGTCTTTGGCCGCGATTGGTGGTTAGTCAGGCCTCCAGGAGACCTTTATGGCCGTCATCTTGATCACCGGCGGAGCGCGATCGGGCAAGAGCAAGCGCGCGGAAATGCGCACGCGCGCCTTTCCCGGCCAGCCGGTCTATGTCGCGACGGCCGAGCCGCTCGACACCGAGATGGAAGCACGTATCGCCAAACATCGCGCGCGGCGCGGAGCCGACTGGATCGAGCGCGAGGTGCCGCTCGATCTCGTGGATGCGCTGGTCGCGAGCGATGGCGGCGGCGCACGACTGGTGGATTGCCTGACGCTGTGGCTTTCCAACCTGATGCATGCGACGCGCGACTGGGAGCGTGAGGTGACCGAGCTCGCCAGCGCCCTGCCCCGCTTGAAGAGCCCCGTCGTCCTCGTCACCAACGAGGTCGGCCTCGGCATCGTGCCCGACAACGCGCTGGCGCGCAGTTTTCGCGACGCCGCCGGGATCATGAACCAGACGATCGCGGCCGCCGCCGATGAAGTCGAGTTCGTCGTCGCCGGCCTTCCCATGAAATTGAAATGATGCCGCGCGCCGAGCTTCTCAAGGACGTCATTGCCGATCTCAGGATGGCGGCATCGTTCGTCACGATCCTTCCGGTGGCATCGTCGAAGCCGGCGGCCGACGGCGCCGTCGCGCGCGCGACCTGGGCGCTTCCCGTCGCAGGACTGCTGGTCGGCCTTGCCGGCGCTTTCGCCTACAAGGTCGCTATCCGTTTCGGATTGACGCCGAACCTTGCTGCCCTGCTCGCCCTGGCGACCACCGCCCTCATCACCGGCGCGCTGCACGAGGATGGTCTCGCAGATGCCGCCGACGGGCTCGGCGGCGGCCGCACGCGCGAGCGCAAGCTGGAGATCATGCGCGACAGCCGGATCGGCACCTACGGCGTCTGCGCGCTGATCCTGTCATTCGGCCTGCGCTGGAGCGCGCTCGCGACCATCGCCAATCCGTATTCCGTCGCACTCGCGCTTTGCGCCGCGCATGCTGCAGCCCGCGCCGGCGTGCCGGCCTTCATGGCCCTGGTCCCGCCCGCCCGGCCGGACGGGCTGTCGGCAAGCGCCGGCGCGCCGCCGGGCCGGAGCATCGCCATCGCCTTTGCAGTCGGAACGCTCGCGCTCGCCCTGGCTTTGGGGCCGGGCAAGGCGCTGGTCGGCCTGGTCCTGCTGTCGCTCGCTGGATTGATGCTGGCGCGGCTTGCGGTCCGCCAGATCGGCGGGCAGACCGGCGACATCCTCGGCGCGTTCGAGCAGTTGGGCGAGATTCTCATCCTGCTGGTCGCCGCTTCCTTCCAGACGGGAGGCTGACCTCATGGTCGAATTCGACGACACCTTCCGCCGGCAATTGCGCGAGCTGTTCGTGTGGCGCCGCGACGTGCGCCGCTTTCGCAGCGATCCCCTGCCGGACAGCGCCATGGACCGCCTGATCGAGACCGCCTGCCTCTCGCCCTCGGTCGGCCTCAGCCAGCCCTGGCGCTTCGTCATCGTGGACGGTGCCGTGCGCCGCCGCGCCGTGATCGACGATTTCAAGGCGTGCAACGCCGATGCGCTGAGTTGCTATTCCGGCGAACGCGCCGCGCGCTATGCCACGCTGAAACTGTCGGGCCTTGAACAGGCGCCTGGCCATCTCGCCGTGTTCGCCGACAAGACCAGCGACATCGGCCACGGTCTCGGTCGCGCGACCATGCCTGAGACCACGGAATATTCCGTGGTCGCCGCCATCACCGCGATGTGGCTCGCCGCGCGCGCGGAAGGCATCGGCCTCGGCTGGGTGTCGATCCTCAATCCGGATCGCGTGCACGCGATCCTCGACGTGCCAGATCCCTGGAAGTTCATCGCCTATCTCTGCATCGGCTATCCCGAGACCGAATGCGACCGGCCGGAGCTGGAGCAGGCGAGATGGGAGCATCGGCGCGGGGCGGACGAGTTTACGCTGCGGCGTTAGCGCACCGCGCCATCCCTCGGGCCGCGTACGAAAACGGTATCGAGCTGCCAAACGCTGCGAATGAACATTCACAAGCGCTTTTTGATCAATTGTGGACACCGGCCGTTCGCGCTAAGCATCCGAACCGGGGCAAGCCATCATGCAAAGCACTCCATGACCAAACGGCCTTCCGCTTTCGCGGTCGATCGCCGCGGCTTCATTCGTGTTGCGGGAGCAACCGCCGCGGGATGGATCGCGCTCGGCGCAACGTCGGACCGCATGCGGATCGTCGCATCGTTGACCGCATTGCCGCTCGACGACGAGCTGACGAGGCGGAGCATGATCGACAGCGCGACCTCTCGTCTCGGCAGCCTCATCGTCGGCTTGAGACAGCGCGGCTGGGTCGAAGGCGTCAACTTCCGCCTCGAGCTGCGTTCGAGCTTCGGCGCACCGGACCGGCTGAAGGCGGCCGTTCAGGAACTGCTCGAGCTCAAGCCGGATGTGATCCTGACGGGATCGACCGTCGAAACCGCAGCGGTCCTCGCCGCCACCAAGACCGTTCCGATCGTCTTTGCGACCGCCAACGATCCCGTCGGCAATGGCTTCGTCGATAGCCTTGCCCATCCCGGCGGCAACGTGACCGGTTTCACCAACAGCACCGCCGAGATGGGCGGCAAATGGCTTCAGCTCATCCGGGAGGCCGTGCCGGATCTCGCGCGCGTGGGCGTCATGTTCAATCCGGCGACCTCGCCTCGGGCGGGACGCTTCTTCCTCGACTCCATCGAGCAACAGGGGGCCGAGTCCGGCGTGTCGGTCCTCCCCGCCCCCGTCAATGCGCCGGCGGACATCGACGAAGCCGTCAGGCGCTTCTCCGAACCGCCCAAGGCGGCGATGATTGCGCTGGTCGACAGCTTCCTCATCGTCAACCGGCAGGCGGTCGTCGCGGCGGCGGTCAAGTATCGCGTGCCGACGATCTATCCGTTCCATTACTTCATGGATGCCGGCGGGCTGATGAGCTACGGGCCGACGCTGGAAGTACGCTCGGCCGACTATGTCGATCTCATCCTGCGCGGCACCAAGGCAGGTGATCTTCCGGTGCAATCGCCGCGGAAATACGAGCTCCTGATCAACCGCACGGTTGCGCGCTCGCTGGGATTGACCATTCCGTTCACGCTGCTCGCGCGCGCCGACGAGATCCGCGAGTGAACGAGACGGTCGACCAGGGACATTTGCGGACGCCTCCCGGGCGGCTGTTCCGCAAATATCTCTACTCGATCCTCGCCCTCGCCTTTGCCGCGCTCGCCATCAACACCGGCTTCGACGTCTGGTTCTCCTATCGCGAGCAGAAGCAGCTTCTGGCGGCAACTCAGCGCGAGCAGGCAGCGTCCGCGGCGATCCAGATCGGCCAGTTCGTCGGCCAGATCGAGAGCCAGATCAGATGGCTCTCGCGCCTGCCGCCGGAGCTGTCGACCAACGAAGACGAGCGCCTCAACGCCATCCGTCTCCTGCGCCTTTCGCCGGCGATCGCGGAAATCGCCGAGCTCGACTCGCGCGGGCTCGAGCAGGTGCGCGTGTCCCGCCGCGTCGCCGACAGGACCGGCAGCAAGGCCGATCTGTCCGCTTCGCCCGCCTTCCGCGGCGCCAACGAAAGCCGCGCCTTTTACGGGCCGGTCTATTTCTTCGCCGACACCGAGCCGTTCATGACGCTCGCCACGCGCGGCACCGGCCGCAATCCGAACGTGATTGTCGCCGAGGTGAATCTGCGCTTCATCTGGGACCTCGTCACCGGGATCAGGGTCGGCAACACCGGCAAGGCCTACGTGGTCGACCGCATGGGGGTCTTGATCGCCCATCCCGATCTGTGGCGGGCACTGCAGCGCAGCGATCTCTCCGGCCATGCGGACGTACGCGCCGCGCTCGATGGCGTGGGGCCGCCCTCGGGCGGGTTGGTCAAGGAGGGTCTGACCGGCCAGCGCGTGCTGTCGACCTATGCGACGGTGCCCTCGCTCGGCTGGCTGGTGTTCGTCGAGCTGCCGCTCAGCGAAGCCTATGCGCCGATCTATGCATCGATCGGCCGTTCGACCTTTCTCCTCGTCGTCCTGCTGATCGGTGCGGTGCTGGTGTCGCTCTTCCTCAGCCGGCGCATGACCGTGCCGATCCAGCTGCTGACGCAGGGCGCCCGGCGGATCGGCAGCGGCGATCTCGGTCTGCGGCTCGCGATCAGGACCGGCGACGAGCTGGAAGCGCTCGGCGACCAGTTCAACCGGATGGCGGCACACTTGCGCGAGTCCTACGCGACGCTCGAGCGCAAGGTGATCGAGCGCACCTCCGAGCTGGAGAAGGCTCGCGATCACGCGCTCGCCGAGCACGATGCCGCCGAGCGCGCGCGCAGCGCGGCGGTGGCGGCCAACGAGACCAAGTCGCGCTTCCTCGCCGTCGTCAGCCACGAGCTGCGCACGCCACTGAACGGCGTCATGGGCGTTGTGCAGCTGCTCGACGACGGCAGCCTCGGTGAGGCGCAGCGGCGCCACCTCGCGACCGCGGCCGCGTCGGGCGAGACGCTGATCGCGCTGGTCGACACCATCCTCGAATATGCGCGCCTGGAGGCCAGCGCCGAAACGCTGGAGCCGCGCAATTTCCGCCTCGACCAACTGATCGAGACCGCCGCCGAGCTGATGCGTCCGCAGGCCGTCGGCAAGGGACTGACCTTCGATCTTGCCTGCGATGCGTCGGTCCATACCTCGGTGCACGGCGACCCCGTCAGGCTCAATCGCATCCTGCTCAACCTGATCGGCAACGCCGTCAAGTTCACGCCGTCGGGCGGGATCGCCGTGGCCGCGGCCGCCGAGCGGCACGACGATCATGTCCTGCTGCGCGTCACCGTGCGCGACACCGGCATCGGCATTGCCCCCGATATGCACGAGCGGATTTTTGAGGATTTCGTCCAGGCCGACGACAGCATCGCGCGACGGTTCGGCGGCACGGGCCTCGGCCTTGCGATCGCGCGGCGCCTGGCCCGCCTGATGTGCGGCCAGTTGACGGTTGCGAGCACGCCAGAGGTGGGCAGCACATTCAGCTTTGAGGTGCCGCTGGGCCCGGCCGCAGGCGGCATCGCGCAGGGCGCGCTTCCGCCGCCGTCGCGGCCGCGCCGCGTGCTGCTGGTCGACGACGATCCCGTCAATTGCGAGGTCGGGGAGGCGATCCTGAAGCGGCTTGGCCATCACCCCACGATCGCCAGGAGCGGCGCATCGGCCGTCGAGCTCGCCGGCGATCATTCGTTCGACGTCATCCTGATGGATCTGCACATGCCCGACATGGACGGCGTCGAGGCCGCGACCCGGATCGGCGCGCTCGATCTGCCGAAGATCCCGCGCATCATCGCCGTGACGGCGGACGTGTCGTCCAGCGCGCGCGAGCGGCTCGCAGACGCCGGCATCGTCCGGATCATCAGCAAGCCGATCCTGATCGGCGCGCTGCGCGAGGCGATCGAGGACGATCCGGAAGCCGAGCCGACCGCCACGCAGCTTGCCGCGGGCGCATTGATCGACCGGCATTTTTTCGACGACCAGCGCGAGCTGCTGGGTGCCGCACAGATCGCAAGCCTGCACCGTCTGCTACGGGAAACCAGCGACAGGCTGATCGCCGACATCGTCAGCGCCGCGGCAGCCGGCGATCACAAGCAGGTGGCGCGTTCCGCGCACCAGCTCGGCAGCGCCGCCGGCGCGCTCGGCCTCGTCCGCCTGTTCGAACGCTGCCGCGAGGTCGAGTTGGCTGCGCCCTCGATGTCTCCCGCCGAATGCGAAGAAGCCGCGCAGGGACTCGCTGCGCTTCAGGAGGCCTCGATGGACGCATTGGACCAATTGCTGCGGCCGGCCGAGCAGCGTACGGTCGGCTAGACAATCACTTGGTATGCCATGCACGACATACAACTCGATGCAAGCAGTTGGAAAACGGCTCAGGACTTTCGACTAGCGCTCAAGGCTGCAATGGGAGCGCCTCAGCGATTGCGGAGACACGAGCGCGCAGGCTTGCCCGCATTGGTGAGGATGTGGAAGTTCGGCTCGAAATCGAGACCTGACTTAGGCGCGATCATGAGTTGTCTTCAGCGCGTTCGCACGCCCTCGTCCTCGCGGCCAAACCGCTCAACCAGGAAGTCGATGAAGAGCCGCACCTTCACCGACAGATGCCGCGTCGGCGGATACACCGCATAGAGCGCGAGCGGCGGCGCGGCATAATCGTCGAGCACGGCTCGCAGCTCGCCCTTCGTCAACGCGTCGGCAGCGATGAACTCCGGCAGCAGCGCCAGCCCCCTGCCCTTGATCGCGACATCACGCAGCACCTCGGCATTGTTGACGCAAAGCGACCAGGCCGGCTGGATCCAGTGGTCGCCATCGCGGCCTGTGAGCTTCCACTGATTGCCGGTCAGCAGGAAGCCGTAGGTCAGCGAGACATGCTCGCGCAGATCCTGCGGATGCCTGGGCGTGCCGTGACGGGCGAGATAATCCGGCGAAGCGCAGATCATGCGCGCCACCGGCATGATCTTTCGCGCGATCAGGCTCGACGATTCCAATTCCGCGATCCGCAACGTCACGTCAAAGCCGTCCTGGACCGGATCGAGCAGGTCGTCGCTGAGCACGATCTGGAGCTGAAGCTCCGGATATCGCGCCATGAAATCGGCGAGCACGGGACCGAGCCGCATCGTGCCGAACGACATCGGCGCGTTGACGCGCAGCAGCCCGCGTGGCGCCGACTGCGCCTGCGTCACCGCCTGGTCGGCCGCCTCGACCTCCGAGAGGATGACGAGCGCGCGTTCGAAATAGCGCTTGCCGTTCTCGGTCGGGCTGGCGTGCCGCGTGGTCCGGATAAGCAACTGGACCCCGAGGCTCTCCTCGAGGTCGGCGATGTATTTGCTGATCGCCGAGCGCGACAGCCGCAGCTGCCGGCCGGCTTCCGCAAAGCTGCCGCTTTCCACCACCTTCACGAAGGCCCGGAGGCTGCCGAGCTTATCCAAGGGCCGCCTTCGCCGATTGTTTCCAAATCGTAGACATAGCGGTCATATTTGCATGGATTGTCTCCAATCCAAAGCGGAACAATATTTCCGGCCAGAGCAAGACGCTCCCCGAACTCAGGAGGACGACCATGTCTGGACTGCACCATGTCACCGCGATCGCCGGCGACCCCATCCGCAATTTCGGCTTCTACACCCGGGATCTGGGCCTGCGCTTCGTCAAGAAGACGGTCAATTTCGACGATCCCGGCACCTATCACTTCTATTATGGCGATGAGACCGGCCGCCCCGGCACCATCCTGACCTTCTTTCCCTGGGCCGGCGTGTCGCCCGGACGCCGCGGCGTCGGCGAGACCCATCAGACCGCCTTCCGCGTGCCGCAGCGCTCGCTCGGCTACTGGACCCAGCGCTTCACCGAGAAGGGCATTGCCTATGAGGCGCTGGAGAAGCGCTTCGGCGAATCCGTGCTGCCGTTCACCGATCCTGACGGCATGGCGCTCGCGCTGGTCGGGGTATCAGGCGCCGAAGGCGAACCCGGCTGGAGCAATGGCGACGTGCCCGCCGAGCATGCCATCCGCGGCTTCCACGGCGTGACCCTGCTGCTCGACAGCGCTGCGAAGACCGCCGCCATCCTCACCGACGTCTTCGGCTTCAAGGAGACCGGCCGCGAAGGCTCGGTGATCCGCTTCAAGGCTGCGGGCGATGCCGAAGGCAGCATCGTCGACATCTACGAGGCCAAGGGATTTTTGCGCGGGCATCAGGGCGGCGGGTCGGTCCATCACATCGCGTTCCGCGCGGCCGACGATGCCGAGCAGGGCAGCATGGCGCAAAAGCTCGTGAGCAATCACGGCCTGCATCCGACCGAGCAGAGGGACCGCAACTACTTCCGCTCGATCTACTTCCGTGAGCCCGGCGGCGTGCTGTTCGAGATCGCGACCGACATCCCCGGCTTCGCCGTCGACGAGCCCGTCGCGACGCTGGGGCAGGACCTCAAGCTGCCTGCTTTCCTCGAGCAGCACCGCAAGCAGATCGAGGGCGTGCTGCCGAGCCTGGAAGAGACCGCGTCATGACCGAGAGTGCCTTCATCCACCGCTTCGAGCCCGCGACCCGCGCGGGCTCCCCTCCGCTGCTGCTGTTGCACGGCACCGGCGGCGACGAGAACGACCTGCTTGGGCTCGGCAAGATGATCTCGCCCGGCTCCGCCCTGCTCTCGCCCCGCGGCCGCGTGCTCGAGCACGGCATGCCCCGGTTCTTCCGCCGCCTCGCCGAAGGCGTGTTCGACGAGGCTGATGTGCGCCGCCGCGCGCATGAACTCGGCGACTTCGTGAGCGAGGCGCGGCAGCGCTACGGCATCGCCGCGCCCGTCGCGGTGGGCTTCTCCAACGGCGCCAACATCGCCGCCGCGCTGTTGCTGCTGGAGCCGGACGTGCTTGCCGGCGCGATCCTGCTGCGCGCGATGGTGCCGCTGTCTGATCCGCCAACGGCGGATCTTGCAGGCAAGCCAATCCTGCTGTCGTCCGGGCAAGGCGACCCGATCGTGCCGGCCGGCAATTCGGCAAGGCTTGCGGCCCTGCTCTCGCAAGCTGGCGCGAGCGTGACCCACCGGGTCCTGCCGGCGGGCCATCAATTGTCGCAAGCCGACGTGACGCTCGCCCACGACTGGATCGGCAATCTTGAAGCGAAAGCCGCATGAGAGGGGCGGCGCATCGTTTTCCGAACGATGCGCCGCCACCTTCACTCGGACGGAGGGTTGAGTTACCGGGCCTCGGCGATTTCCGGTCCAAACGACGGCATCTTCGCGTTGGCTGCCAAGGACCGGTTCGACGGCGATGCCGGGTCCGGCAACCGGAAGGCGGCGTCGGACGGCCCGCCCTGGGAGGGTCGACGCGCAGCACTCGTCGGAAGCACGATCACTTTGGCTCCGATCTTCACCCGTTCATAGAGGTCGACCACATCCTCGTTGGTCAGCCGGATACAGCCGGACGAAACCCGCTTCCCGATCGTATCGGGCTTGTTGGTGCCGTGAATTCTATATTCGGTGTCGCCCAGATACATCGCCCGGGCGCCGAGCGGGTTGCCGGGGCCACCTGCCATGAACCGCGGCAGATAGGGCTGACGCGAGACCATCTCCGCGGGCGGATGCCAATCCGGCCATTCTGCCTTACGAGCCACAGTCTGTTCACCGGACCATGTGAAACCTTCGCGGCCGACACCGATGCCGTAGCGCATCGCTTGCGTGTCGTTCAGGACGAAATAAAGAAACGTGTTCTTGGTATCGATGATCACGGTGCCCGGTGCCTGGCGGCTTGCATAGTCAACCACCTGCCGGACAAAAGCGCCGGGACCATCAGCGGCTTTTGGTGGCTCGACCAGAGGCGCCGGGGCCGGAATCGGAGCCGGAGCGGGAGCCGACACTGATGCATGAACCGGAGGTGCCACGTAAACCGGCGTTGACGATGCCTGGGCTTGGGGCGCGGACGGCTTCCGCGCCGGTTGCACGCTCGCCGGGCGAGACAGCAAGCCGTAGCCCAATGCGGCGACGGCCACGGCGCCAATTGCAACTCTGGCGGCCATTGGTATTGCGAGCGTCTCCGCCTTCTTACGCTTGGCCCGCTTGCTCATTTGCTTCCCCAGGTCGCCATGCCCAAGAGAGGTATCCAGCAAGTTTTAAGAAACTTCGAAGCGAGTTCGTTCAGATTGGAACCGCCAGCGATGGTTAACGCCGAATTCTTGTTCAGCGGCGTAAGAATTGTGAACATCGCTCGATATTTAGGTGGGACGTGGACGACGCGCTTCTCATCACGGAGCGGATCGAAGTCTGAATCGCCGGCGAGGCTGACACGCTCCGCTCTTTCGGTGCCGGGACAGGATCGGGCGTCCAAGCGGGGAAATGGTCGTGCCGCCGGCGGCGAAGGTGTAACCGGTGTCTCGCCCCGCTGGAGGCAGGGCGAGACGTTTACGCCCAAAGCAATTCGCTCAGATCAGGAAGTCGGTCGCATGCAGGTTCGCCGCCTGGACGCCGTCGAGCGTGATGGTATCGCTCGCCGACAGATGGATCACGGCATCACCGGCGGCATTGTCGCTGATCAGGCTCGACAGCGCCGTCCAGTCCGCAAACCCGTAGTCCTGCACGTCGATCAGATCGTGCTCAGTCATGGTGCTGCCCACGGCCGTGTTGCCTTGATCGAAGTCGGTGATGAGATCATTGCCGGAGCCGGCGTTGAAGACGAAGGTGTCGCTGTTTCCTCCACCCGAAAGCTGGTCATCGCCGCCGCCGCCGTCGAGAATATCGCGGCCGCCGGTGATCGAGCCCGGCGCCGCCGGGGCATAGACCTTCGCATCGCCATACAGGAAATCACTGGTTACTGTGCCGGTGAGAATATCGTTGCCGCCCTGGGCATTGCCGGACATGGTCGGTGCATCGCCGTAAAGCGTTGGGTGCGTCAGCTGGAGCGTGTCAGGGCCATCGGCCTTGAGCGTCAGAATGTCATCTCCGCCCTGGGCATTATCGGTCAGTGAGGTCGCCGAATCTCCGTACGCAAACCCGCCGGTCATGACAATGTCGCCGCCGAAGGTGATGGTAATGTTGTCGTTGCCGCCATGCGCATCGCCGCCGATGGAGCCGATGGCATCGCCGCTGGCGTTCGCTGAGCCCTCCCGGGTGTTCACACCGATCTCGAGCGTGTCATTGCCGCCCTGCGCGGTGCCGCTCATGGAACCGCCGGCATCGCCGGCGTAGACATTGTCGTAGCTTCGCCAGCCCACGGCACCGGTGATGGTGTCACTGCCTCCCCGCGCATTGCCCGACATGTCGCCGGCGACGTCGCCGAAAGCATGCACGTTGGTGTACAGCGAGTCGGCCTCGACATTGATCGTGTCGTTGCCGCCCCTGGCGTCGTCGATCATCGCCTGGGCATCGCCGACCACGAGGGCTTCGTTCCAGCCGTAGTTGAAATTGACGGTGAGCGTGTCGTTGCCACCGCGGGACAGGCCATGCAGCGTCGTGTTGTCATCGCCGAAGATCGTAACTTCTGCTTCGGGCTGGCCGATGGTCGCCGTCACGGTGTCGTTGCCGCCCCACGCGTCCATGGCGGTCGGAAAGTTCGGATCTCCGATGACGGATTCGATTTGGCCAAACTGGTCGAGCAGGACGTCGATGGTGTCGTTCGGCAGATGCTGCATGGCGTATCTCCCATTTCATTGTCGGAAGCGGGCCTGACGCCTGCAGAATTCTTTTCTTTGCAAGACGCGTTGTTGACCACGCTTCACCGGGAGCAAGTCTACCTTTGGCACATGGCAGAGATTTGCAGGAATTCGGGAGAGAGTTTGATTGCGCGCAGGGAACTGCGTTACGTTCCCACTGCGTGGCGACGGCCGGCGCGACCAGCCGACAACCTTCCAAGGTCGGCCTCTTCGATCGGCGGCGAAGCGTGAAGCGGTGGATTGCACGTCGATCAATCGGTCGCTCCGCTCACGGCGTGCCGCCTCACGGCGTCCCCAGCCACGCGAACGCGATGATGGTCGATTGCCGGTGTTTTGCCCGACGCATCAACATCCCGGCGCATCGCCTCGACCGTTGAACGCGCAACGCGCAAGCCATTGAAATGACTACGCCCGGCTACTGTGCATGGGGTTGTTCTTCAGTTTTTGTCTTGGACCTGCCAAACGATTGGCCTCTCCCGACGGGAGAGGCCAAAATTGAAGCGAGAGGCTCGACTGGATCGAGTGCTGCTCTTACTCCCAGGCCCACGCCGAAAAATCGTTCTCGAACTGCGGGACTTCCTTCCAGACGCCCTTGAGCTTCTTGTTGATGACGGTCGGCCATTGCGGCTGGAACAGGTAGGCGGACACGGCGTCGGTGGCCAGCATGCGCTGGGCGTCGCCGAGCAGCTTGGCGCGGGCGGCTTCCTCCGGCGTCGACACAATCTGCTTGTAGAGCGCGTTGAACTTCTCGTTGTTGTAGCCGAGATAGTAGTCCGGCTCGGTGATCTTGACGAGGTCGAACGGCTCGACATGGCTGACGATGGTGAGGTCGAAATTGTGCGGACCATTGCCGGCGAACACCTGCGACAGCCACTGCGCCCACTCGACGTTCTCGATCTTTGCGACGATGCCTACCTTGGCGAGCTGGGCCGCGACGATCTCGCCGCCCTGCCGCGCATAAGGCGGCGGCGGCAGCTTCAGCGACAGCTCGAGCGGCGCGGTGACGCCGGCCTCACTGAGCAGCTTCTTGGCCTTCTCGGGGTCGTAGGGATTGACGCCGGTGGTGTCGACATAGCCGAGCGATCCCGGCGTGTAGAAGCTGCCGATCGGCGTGCCGAACCCCTCGACGGCACCGTCGATCAATGCCTTGCGGTCGATCGCAGCGAGAATGGCGCGGCGAACGCGGACGTCGTCGAGCGGCTTCTTCCGATGATTGATCGCGACGATGGTCTTGGCCCTGGATCCGCCGATCAGCACCGTGAAGCGCGGATCGCTCTTGAACTGAGCAACGACGCGGGTTGCGATGCGCGGAAATGCGTCGACATCGTTCGAGAGCAGCGCCGCGGCCTGGGCGGCCGGATCGGAGATGAAGCGGATCGTCACCTTCGAGAGCTTGATCGCCGAGGCGTTGCGATAGTCGGCCCATTTGTTGAGCGTGATCGAGGAGCCCTTGGCCCAGGCGCCCAGCTGATAGGGTCCGGTCCCGACCGGCTGGGTGACGTTAGTCGCCGCGCTCTTGGGCTCGACGATCGAGCCGCTCGCCTGTCCCAGCAGGAACGGCAGGTTCGGCTCGGAATATTTCAACGCGATCACGACGGTGTCGGCGTCGGGCGTCTCGACTTTCTCGAACGCCTGGAACAGGCTCCTGTCCTTGTTGGTGCTGGTCGCCGCCGCGTTGCGCTCGAACGAGAACTTCACCGCCGCGGAATCGAACGGCTCGCCGTTGTGGAATTTGACGCCCTTGCGCAGCTTGAAGGTGTAGGTCTTCAGATCGGGCGAAGCGGTCCAGCTCTCGGCCAGCAGCGGCGAGACCGAGCCGTCCTCGTTGATCTTGGTCAGCGTCTCGTAGATGTTGTAGAGCGTGACCTCGGCGATCGCGGCGGCGGCGGCATTGGTGGGATCGAGCCCCGGCGGCTCCAGCGTCATCCCCATGACGACGCTGTCCTTCTTGCTCTGCGCCAGCACGGGCAACGGCGCCGCGACGAGCGCGGCCGCAACGACAACAATCGACAATTTCCTCAACATGCGTAACTCCCCGGCCTGTTCCGTTCTTCAGCCTACGCCAATCCGGCGCCGGACACTAACCTTCCATGGCGACCTGCGGCAACGCCATCACGGCCTCCGCCCTGTGGCAGGCGGCAAGGTGTCCCTCGCCGACCTTGCGTAACGCAGGCAGGGCCTCGCGGCAATGCTGCTCGGCGAGCGGACAGCGCGCGACATAGGGGCATCCGGCCGTCGCCGCCGATTGCGAGGCGATCGCCTGACCGCCGCGCCGCCGCCGACCGCCGCCGGCACGCGCCCGCGGCACGGCCTCCAGCAGCGCCCGCGTATAGGGATGGGCGCAATGCTCGAACAGGTCTTCGGGCCGCCCCTGCTCGACGATGCGGCCGAGATACATCACCGCGACCTCGTCGCAGAGATAGTCGACGACGGCGAGGTCATGGCTGATCAGGATGTAGCTGAGGCCGAACTGCTCCTGGAGATCCTGCATCAAGTTCAGCACCTGGGCCTGCACGGAGACGTCGAGCGCGGAGACCGGCTCGTCGGCGACGATCAGCTTGGGCTGGGTGATCAGCGCGCGCGCGATGGCGATGCGCTGGCGCTGGCCGCCGGAGAACTCGTGCGGATATTTCTCCATGTCCGCATCGCGCAAGCCGACCTGGCGCAGTGCCGCCGCGACGCGGTCGCGAAACGTCGAGCGGTCGACCCCCTCCAGCACGGTCAGCGGCTCGGCCACGATGCGCGCGATGGTCTGGCGCGGATCGAGCGAGCCGTAAGGATCCTGAAACACCATCTGGAAATCGCGGCGGGCGCGGCGCAATTCATCCGCGGGGATGCGGTTGAGATCACGGCCGAGCAGCGCGACCTGTCCCGACGTCGGCCGCTCCAGCGCCATCACCAGCCGCGCGAAGGTCGACTTGCCCGAGCCGGATTCGCCGACCACGCCGAGGCTCTTGCCCGCGGCAACCTGCACGCTCACCCCATTGAGCGCGCGCACCTGCCCCGGCGGACGAAACAGGCTTTCCCGCGGCAGCGCATAGCGCTGTTCGAGATCCTTCACGTCGAGAAGCGGCGCGGCGGTCATGCGGTCAGCGCTCCAACGCGTTCTGCCATCGACACATCAGTCCTGATGCAGCGCACGCCATGGCGCGGTCCGACCTCCACCATCGGCGGCAGCGCGGCGCGGCAAGCATCGATCACCAGGGGACAGCGGTCGGAGAAGGTGCACCCCGCCGGCAGATCAGCCAGCTCCGGCACCGTGCCCGATATCGTCTGCAGCCGCGTCCCCTTGCGCGCGCCGAGCTTCGGCCGCGCGCGGAACAGGCCCTGCGTGTAGGGATGGCCCATGCGGCGGAAGACCTCGTCGGTCGGTCCGCTCTCGACGACGGCGCCGCCATACATCACCATCATGCGCTGCACGTTCTCGGCAATGACGCCGAGATCGTGCGAGATCAGGATCATCGACATGCCGCGCTCCTCGACGAGATCGGCAATGAGGTCGAGGATCTGGCCCTGGATGGTGACGTCGAGCGCGGTGGTCGGCTCGTCCGCGATCAGGAGGTCCGGCTCGCAGGCGAGCGCCATCGCGATGGTGATGCGCTGGCGCTGGCCGCCGGAGAACTGGTGCGGATAGGCATCGACACGCCGTGCGGGATCGGGCAGTCCGACGCGGTCGAGCAAGGCGATCGTCTCCCTGCGTGCCTGCGCCGCCGAGTATGTCTTGTGCCGCCGCAGCGGCTCGGCAACCTGATCGCCGATCGTGTGCATCGGGTTGAGCGCGGTCATCGGCTCCTGAAAGATCATGCTGATGCGGTTGCCGCGCAGGCGGCAATACTCCGCATCCGGCAGCCCGGCGAGCTCGTGGCCGTCGAGCTTGATACTGCCGGAGACCACAGCGCTATCAGGCAGCAATCCCATCAGGGACATCGCGGTGACCGACTTGCCGCAACCGGACTCGCCGACGAGCCCGAGCGTCTCGCCACGCTTCAGCGAGAAGCTGAGGCCGCGTACGGCCTGCGCCGGCCCGCGGCTGGTGTTGAGGCGGACGCCGAGGTTTTCAACTTCGATCAGCGGCATGTCGGAGCGCTCGGCCATCGTCATCGCTCCCGCGCCAGTCTGGGATCGAGCAGGTCGCGCAATCCGTCGCCGAGTAGATTGAGGCCCAGCACCGCGACCGCGATCGCCGCGCCCGGATAGACCGCGAGCATCGGCGACTGGAACAGCAGGCTCTGCGCATCGTTCAGCATCCGCCCCCAGGACGGCTGCGGCGGCTGCGTGCCGAGGCCGAGATAGGACAGCGCCGCTTCGGCGAGAATGGCGAGCGCGAACTGGATGGTGACCTGCACGATCAGGATCGACAGGATGTTCGGCAACACGTGCTCGATGGTGATGCGGAAGCGCCCCTTGCCCGCGGCGCGCGCGGCCAGCACGAATTCGCGCGCCCAGATCGCGTTGGCCGAGCCCCGCGTCAGCCGCGTCAACGTCGGGATCTGGAAGATGCCGATCGCGATGATCGAGGTGACCATGCCCGGCCCCGCCACCGCGGCGAGCATGATCGCGGACAGCACCGCCGGAAACGCGAAGGTGAAGTCGGAGAAGCGCATGATGATCTCTTCGGTCCAGCCGCGCCGCGCCGAGGCGATCAGACCGAGCGTGACGCCGAAGGTGAGACCGATGCTGACGGCGATGATTCCAACCATGATGGTGGAGCGGGCGCCGGCGAGCAGCAGCGAGACGATGTCGCGGCCGAAGGAATCGGTGCCGAGCCAATGCGCCGCCGACGGCGGCCGCAGCTTCGAGGCGATGTCGATCTCGTAAGGCGACCACGGCGTCCACACCAGCGACAGGAGTGCCGAAGCCAACACGAGAAGGCTCAACGCGCCGCCGAGGACGAAGCTGCGGTGGCGCAGTGCGCGGCGCCAGAAGGTCCGGGCCGGCAGCGGCCGCGTCGCAAGCGGCGCGTCGATGGTCATGGGCGCGCTCACAGGTCGTGGACCTTGATGCGGGGATCGATGAAGGCGTAGAGCACGTCGACCACGAAATTGACGATGACGACCATGGTCGCGAGCAGCATCACGCAATTGCGCACCACGATCAGGTCGCGGTTGGCGATCGACTGGAAGATCAGGCGGCCGAGCCCCGGCAGGTAGAACACGTTCTCGATCACGATGGTGCCGGCCAGCAGATTGGCGAATTGCAGCCCCATCACCGTCATCACCGGGATCATGGCGTTGCGCAGCACGTGACTCCACAGCACCTCGCGCCTGCCGAGCCCTTTGGCACGTGCGGTGCGGACGAAATCCTCGCGCAGCACTTCCAGCACGGCGGAGCGCGTGACGCGCGCGAGGATCGCGGCCTGCACCACCGCGAGCGAGATCGCCGGCAGCAGCAGCGACTTGAAGCCGAGCCAGATGCCGTCCTCCCAGCCGGCAAAGCCGCCCGCCGAGAGCCATTGCAGCCGCACGGAGAACAAGAGCACCAGCAGGATCGCAAACCAGAAATTGGGCAGCGCGATGCCGATCTGCGTCAGCGACATCACGCCGACGTCGCCGAGCTTGTTGTGGTTGGCGGCGGTGTAGATGCCGGCGGACAGCGCCAGCGTCACCGTGATCGCCATGGCCATGATCGCGAGCGGAACGGTCAGCAGCAGCCGCTCCCCGATCAGGCTGGCGACCGGGGTGCCGTAGACATAGGAATTGCCGAGATCGCCGGAGAGAAGTCCCTTGATCCACTGCAGATAGCGAACCGCCAGGGGCTGGTCGAGCCCGAGCTTGATGGCGAGCGCGCGCACCGCGTCCGGCGAGGCATCGGCGCCCATCAACATCTGCGCGGCATTGCCGGGAAGCGCGTCGAGCACCAGGAAGATGATCAGCGAGGCGCCGACCAGCGTCGCCAGCAGGGTCACCAGACGTCGGAGGACAAATACGCTCATGCGCGCTCGGCTTCAGGGCTCAGCTGCGGCACGATCAACATGTCCGGACGCCGGAGGCAAGTCCCTTGCGCACGAGCCCTGTGCTTCATGCCCGTCCCCTCAAGCCGGCCAGCGGGACAGAAGGTCGCTCGACGCCTCGAACAGCGCGCTGACGCGCAGCAGCTCCGCATCACCGCGGAAGCGGCCGACGAGCTGCAGGCCGATCGGCAGGCCGTCGCGGCCGAAGCCGCAAGGGACGCTGATGGCGGGATGGCCGGTCATGTTGAACGGCATGGTCCAGGGGAACCAGTGCGGCCGGACGCTGTCGAAATGCCGTCCATCGATCTCGATGGTGCCGAACAGGTCCTGGCCGATCGGCAGCGCGGTCCGCGTGAGGGTCGGCATCGCCAGCAGGTGCCCGCGCGCAAGCAGCGATTGCACGCGGCGGAACAGCGCGGTGCGCGCGAACATCGCTTCCTGATAGTCGACGCCGCTGACCTCGGTCGCAAGTGCAAGCTGCTTGAGGAAAGCCTCGCTCAGCTCGTCCTTGTGCTCGGCGGCGAGCTTGGCAAAGCGCGTGCGCCAGACCGTGTGGTTGATGGCGCGCCAAATCGGCTCGATGTCGAAACCGTCGCCCGAGAATTCCTCGAGCTCGGCCCCTAACCCGGCCAGCCGGTCGAGGCTCGCCTTGAAATTGGCGGCGACCTCCGCGGACACCGGACGGCCCGGGGGCGTCAGGCAGTACAGGATCCGCTGCCCGCGCAGGTCGCCGCGCGGGGCGGCGGTGCCGATGAAATCCGGCACGGGCACGCCGATCGACCAGGGATCACAGGCGTCCTCGCCCGCCATGGCCTGCATCATCAGCGCGGTGTCGGCGACGGTGCGCGTGGTCGGCGTGACATAGGTCTGGTTACCGAATACGTCCAGCGCCTGGCTGTGCGGGATGATTCCGTTGCTCTGCTTCAAACCCACCACGCCATTGCAGGCGGCGGGAATCCGCGTCGAGCCACCGCCGTCGGTCGCAATCGCAAGCGGCGCGATGCCGCTGGCGACCGCAACCGCCGCGCCGCCGCTGGAGCCGCCGGAGGAGCGGCAGGCGTCCCAGGCGTTGCGGGTGCGGCCGAACAAGGGCGAATCCGTCAGGCATTTACTGCCGAATTCCGGCGTCGTGGTCTTGCCGATCAGGATGGCGCCTTCGCTGCGCAGCCGCGCCACCGCGACGGCGTCCTCGGTCGGCACGTTGTCCTTGTAGGGAACGGCGCCGAAGGTGGTCTTGACGCCCCTGGTGTTGACGATGTCCTTGACGGTGACCGGGATGCCGTGCAGCAGGCCGAGCGGCTCACCGGCCATCAGCTTGCGCTCGGCCGCGCGCGCCTGCGCCATCGCCTCGTCGCCACAGAGCGTGATGAAACAGTTCAACTCGGGTTGGAGCGCCTCGGCGCGCGCAAGCACGGCACGGACGATCTCGACCGGCGAAATCCGCTTTGCGGCGACGAGGCCACGCAGTTCGGTTGCGGACAAGAGACAGGGGTCGCCGTTCATCGCCACGTCACGCTCCGGAGCGGGCCGCCGTTGGCCCGAGGACATTGACAGCGAGAATGACAGTTTTGTTAACTCGCCGTCCAATACGATTTTGATCGCCAACCCATACGTTTTCGGTATGCCAATGGATCTTCGCCGGCTCCGCTATTTCGTCGCCGTCGCCGAGGCGCGCAGCATCGGCAAGGCCGCCGAGCGGCTGCGGATGGCGCAGCCTCCGCTGTCCGTCCAGATCCGCAAGCTCGAGGCCGAGATCGGGGCGCCGCTGTTCCGCCGCGGCACCCGTGGCATGGACCTGACCGAGGCCGGCCAGGCGCTGCTGGCCCGCGCGAGCGAGGCGCTGGCGCTAGCCGTCGACGGCGCCGAAGCCGCGCGCGCGGTCGCCGCCGGCAAGCGCGGGCGGCTCTCGGTCGGCTACATGTTCGTGCTGGCGAATGCGATGCTGCCGCGGCTCATCCCCGAGCTACGGCGCTCGGTTCCCGGCGTCGACCTCGAATTCGCCGAGCTCAGCGCATCGACACGCGAGGCCCGGCTGCTCGATCGCAGCGTCACGGTCGCGCTGTGCATGCCGGCCATCAACCATCCCGAGATCCAGGTGGCTCGGATCGGCGCACAGCCCTTCATGCTGGCAATGCCGATCCACTCTCCGCTCGCACGGCTCGGCGCGGTGCCGATGGAGCGGTTGCAGGGCCGCCCGCTGATCGCGTTGCCGCCGCCGGAGCAGGATCCGGCCTCCTCCGCAGTCGCAGCCATGCTGCGTCGACATCAGATCGTGATGCCGATTGCGAGCCGCGTGGAGACAGTGCATTCGGCGATGAGCCTGGTTCTCGCCGGCGAAGGCTTTGCGATCGTGCCGGCCTGCGCCAAGCTCGGCGCGCCACGCGGCATCGTGTTCAGGCCGCTGCGCGATGCAGCCGATTCCATCGACATCGCGGTGTGCTGGCGAAGAGATTCCCAGAGCCCGCTGATCTCCAGATTTCTCAAATGCGCCGAGAAGGTTGTCGCGCGGATATGAGGCGCGCTACCAGTTCCCACTCATCTCATGGCTCCAGGGCGGATCGGCGCCCGGGCGCGTGCAGGTGAGGCCGGCGCAACTGGCGGCAAAGGACAGCGCGCGGCGGAGCTCGTCGGCACTGATGTCCTTCAAGGCTTCCCGGGCAATGCGGCCCTGCTTGTACAGGGCAAACAGTAGCGCCGCCTGAAAGCTGTCGCCCGCGCCGATCGTGTCGGCGACCTCGACCTCGGGCGCTGCGACCTCGATCTGCCCCGCCCCCGCGTGCCACGCGATCGCGCCATGATTGCCGCGGGTGATGACGACGAGGCTGGTGCCCTGCCCGAGCAGCACGCGCGCGCGCTGCTGATACGGCTCGTCGCCGAAGAGATAGCCGAAGTCGACGTCGGACATCTTGATGAGATCGGCCTGGTTCGCGAACTCGGCCATGCGCGCGAGATAGGCCGGCTTGTCCTTGACCAGATTGGGCCGGCAATTTGGATCGAAGGAGATCGTCGAAGTCGGCCGTGCGTCCGCGATCAAGGCCCTGGTCTCGGCCGCGCCCCGGTCGTTGACCAGGGTGGTCGAGCCGATGTGGACGGCCTCAACCGTGTCGAAGGGAATGGACCCGCGCCGATAGGTCCAGTTCCGCGTCGCGGTCTCGGCATCGTAGAAGGCATAGTGCGACTCGCCCGCGACGATGCGGACGAAAGCGAGCGTGGTCTGACGATCGCTGCGGGTCGCGAGATTGAGTTCGACGTGAGAGGCCGCGGCATGATCTGCGATCATCCGCCCGAACAAATCGGTCGAGATGCCGCCGACAAAGCCGGTCGGCGCGCCCAGCCGCGCCATGCCGATCGCGACATTGAGGCAGGAACCGCCGACGGCCGGCATCACCGCCTCGCGTCCCTCGCCGGTTCGCGTCGGCACGAAATCGATCAGCGCATCGCCGCAGGCAATCAGCATGTCATTCAACCTCTCGCGATGCCGCCCATCGCCGCGCGGCTGCCGCGATCGAGCTCGCGCAGCAGCTTATAGACCTCGCGCTTGCGGGTGTGAAACGCCGCCATGTCAGGCGCGGTCGGCTCGCTCTTCCGTCCCAGCGCCGACATCTTGGCCATGGTCTCGCCGATCGACGCATAGGCACCGCCGGCCACCGCACCCAACATCGCGGCACCGAGCAGCACCGGCTCCTTGGTCTGCGGCAGCGCGACGGCGAGCCCCGTCGTGTCGGCCATGATCTGCCGTACCAGCGGGCTGCGGCTGGCGCCGCCGCCCATGATCATCATGCTGGAGCGCACGCCATGCGCGGCAAAGGCTTCGATCACCTCGGCGAGCCCATAGGCGAGCCCGCACAGGCCGGCGACGAACAGCCGCTCCATCGCGGCGATGTCGGTGTCGAGATCGAGGCCCGCGATCACCGCGCGCGTATCAGGATCAGCGTGGGGCGAGCGGTTGCCGATGAATTCAGGCAGGACATGAACGTCGCGCGCGAGCAGCGCGGCGCGGCTGGCGTCGCCGGCCCGCGCGATGATGCGGCGCTCGAGGAAGTCGATGAGGTCGAGCCCCTCGTTGCGCGCCCGCGCGCTGGCCTCGGCATGGGCCGGATGCGACTTGAGGAGATGGTCGATCGCCGCGCCCGCGGCAGACTGGCCGCCCTCGTTGAGCCAGAAGTCCGGGACCATGCCGGAGTAATAAGGCCCCCACACGCCGGGGACGAAGCACGGCTCCTTGGTCGTCGCCATGATGCAGGCCGACGTCCCCATGATGTAGGCGAGCCGGTCGCAGACATCGCTGGCCCCGCCCGAGCCGTCGCGGCCGCCGATCGCGCCGATGCCGCCGGCATGGGCGTCGATCAGCGAGGCACCGACCGGCGTGCCCGGCGACAGGCCGAGCTCGGCCGCGGCCGTGCCGGTGAGACCGCTGCCGAGCCGCGTGCCGGGGGCGACGATCTCGGTGCCGATGCGGGCGTATGCCTCGTTCACGAAGTCCGACAGGCCGATGCGCTTGAAGAACTGCGCGCTCCAGCCGCCGCCGTCATGGGCCAGATAATTCCACTTGCAGGTGACGGTGCAGGTCGAGCGCTGCAGCGAGCCGGTCGCGCGCCAGGTCAGATAATCCGCCAGATCGAAGAAGTGGCCGGCGGCGTCGAAGCTGCCGCGAAGGTGCCGCTTCAGCCATAGCAGCTTCGGCATCTCCATCTCCGGCGAGATCGAGCCGCCGACGTAGCGCAGCACGGCATCCTCGGTCTCGTTGATCAGCCGCGCCTCGGCAATGGCACGATGATCCATCCAAACGATGACATTGCGCTGCGCCTCGCCGGACGCGCTGACGGTGAGCGGCTCGCCCTGTCTGTCGAGGACAACCAGCGAACACGTGGCGTCAAAGCCGATGCCGCCGATGCTGTCGGGCGCTATGCTCGCTTGCGCCATCGCGGCTCGCACCGACGTCGTGCAGGCCTCCCAGATGTCCTGAGACGACTGCTCGACGATGTCGCCGGCCTCGTGCCAGATTCGGATCGGATGCCGCGCGGTCGCAAGCAGGTTTCCGGCCTCGTCAAACACCCCTGCCCGCGTGCTGGTGGTCCCCACGTCGACGCCGATATACGCTCGCGGCATTGTCGCTCCCGGTCGCTTTCCGTCAGTTTTGACGGTGAGCCTACCAGCAAGTGTAGCCGCCATCCACCAGCACGATGCTGCCGGTCATCAGGCTCGCGGCCTCCGAGGAGAGGAACAGCACGACGGAGGCGATCTCCTCGACCTGCCCCATCCGCGCCATCGGAGTTCCACCGATCCAGGCGTCGTACATCTTGGCATTGCTCTTCACGAAAGCGTTGAGCGGCGTCTCGATGTATGTCGGCGCCACCGCATTGACGCGGATGCCGCGCGCGCCCCATTCGGCGGCCAGCGATTTGGTCAGGTGATGCACGGCAGCCTTGGAGGCGTTGTAGAAGCACTGCTCCTGCGGCTTGTTGACGATGAAGCCGGACATCGAGCCGACATTGACGATGGCGCCGCTTTTCGCCTTCAGCATGTGCTTGCCGAATTCGCGGCAGCACCAGAAGGTGCCGTTGAGATTGACGTCGATGACGTTGAGCCAGTGCTCGTCGGTGACGGTCTCGGCCGGGGTTTCGCTGCGGGCGATGCCGGCATTGTTGACGAGAATGTCGACCTTGCCGTGGCGGGCGACGAGGTCGTTCGCGACCTCGGCCACGCGCCTGGTATCGGTCACGTCCATGATCGCGGTTTCGATGTCGAAGCCCTTCGCCTTCAGGCTGGCCTTGGCGCTGTCGGCGACCTTGCCGTCGCGGTCGCCGATGACGACCCTGGCGCCGGCTTCAGCCAGCGCTTCCGCGCAGCCAAGGCCGATGCCTTGGCCGCCGCCGGTGATGAACGCGGTCTTGCCGTTCAGCTTGAATTTTTCCAGGTACATGGTGGTGTTTCCGTTGTCTTGACGTTTCTTGTCAGCCTCGAAGCGCGTTGCCGGCCTCGTCGAAGCGGTGGATGCGCGCAGGGTCCGGCACCAGCGAGACGCGGTCGCCGGCATGCAGGCTCAATTCCCCGATATAGCGCGCCGTCAGCATGCCGAGCGCACCGGCATCGACGTATAGGAACGTGTCGCTGCCGAGATGCTCGGCGACCGCGATCGTGCCCTGCCAGCCGCCGGTGCCGTCGCGTTCGATCTTGAGGTGCTCCGGCCGCACGCCGATGGTGGATGCACCGTGTTGCTTGGCCGGATCCCCGGTCACCAGATTCATCTTGGGCGAACCGATGAAGCCGGCGACGAAGAGATTGTCGGGTCGCTCGTAGAGCTCGAGCGGCGAGCCATATTGCTCGATCTTGCCGCCGTTGAGGACGACGATCTTGTCGGCCATGGTCATGGCCTCGACCTGGTCGTGGGTGACGTAGATCGCGGTGGTGCCGAGCTGCTTCTGGAGCCTGGTCACCTCGATGCGCATCTGCACGCGCAGCGCGGCATCGAGATTGGACAGCGGCTCGTCGAACAGGAACGCCTTGGGCTCGCGCACGATGGCGCGGCCGATCGCGACGCGCTGGCGCTGGCCGCCGGAGAGCTCGCGCGGCTTGCGGTCGAGATAAGGCGTGAGGTTCAGCGTGGCGGCGGCCGCCTCGACCTTGCGGTTGATCTCGTCCTTGGCAAGGCCGGCCATCTTCAGGCCGAAGCCGATATTGCCGCGCACGCTCATATGCGGATAGAGCGCGTAGGACTGAAACACCATCGACAGTCCGCGCTTGGCGGGCGGCGTGTCGACGACGTTCTTGCCGTCGATCAGGATCTTTCCGCCAGAGACGTCTTCGAGCCCGGCAATCAGACGCAGCAAGGTCGTCTTGCCGCAGCCGGACGGGCCGACGAAGACCACGAAGGAGCCGTCGGCGATGTCCAAATCGGCGCCCTTGATGATGTGCACGGGGCCGAACGATTTCTGCACGCCTTGAAGTGTGATCCGACCCATGATCCGGCAGCCCCTCTACTTCACCGCGCCGAAGGTGAGCCCGCGCACGAGCTGCTTCTGGCTGAACCAACCGAGGACGAGAATGGGCGCGATCGCCATCGTCGAGGCCGCCGACAGCTTTGCCCAGAACAGCCCTTCCGGGCTCGAATAGGAGGCGATGAACGTGGTCAGCGGCGCCGCGTTCGAGGTCGACAAATTGAGCGTCCAGAACGCCTCGTTCCAGGCCAGGATCAGGTTCAACAGCATCGTGGACGCCAGCCCCGGGATCGCCATCGGCGTCAGCACGTAGACCAGCTCGCGGCCGATGGTGGCGCCGTCCATGCGCGCGGCTTCGAGAATGTCGCGCGGGATCTCCTTGAAATAGGTGAAGAGCATCCAGATCACGATCGGCAGATTGCCGAGGCACAGGATGATGACGAGGCCGATGCGGGAATCGAGCAAACCGAAGGACTTGTAGATCAGGTAGATCGGCACCAGGACGCCGACCGGCGGCATCATCTTGGTCGAGAGCATCCAGAGCAGGATGTCCTTGGTACGCTTGGTCGGCGAGAACGCCATCGACCAGGCCGCGGGAATGGCAATCAAGAGAGCGATGAGCGTCGAGCCGCCGGCGATGATGATCGAGTTCATCGCGTGGTGAAAATAGTCGCTGCGCTCCTGGACGGTGGCATAGTTTTCCGTGGTCCAGTGGAAGAACAGGAAGGACGGTGGTATCGCAAACGCCTCGAGCTCGGTCTTGAAGCTCGTCAGCATCATCCACAGGATCGGGAAGAAGATCAGGAAGCCGAAGAACCACGCTCCGATCGTCGAGGCCACCACCCGCCCTGTCGTCGCCATCCGCGCCATGCTTCAAGCCTCCAGATTGCGGCCGACGATGCGGACGAGGAAGAAGGCGACGACGTTGGCGATCGCGACCGCGACGAGGCCGCCCGCCGAGGCGCTGCCGACGTCGAACTGGATCAGCGCCTGCGAATAGATCAGGAAGGCGATGTTGGTGGTTTGCAGGCCCGGCCCTCCCCCGGTGGTGACGAAGATCTCGGCAAACACAGTCAGCAGGAAGATCGTCTCGATCAGGATCACCACCGTGATGGGGCGCGCCAGATGCGGCAGCGTGATGTAAATGAAGGTCGATACCGCGCTGGCGCCGTCCATCTCGGCGGCCTCCTTCTGCTCTTCGTCGAGCGATTGCAGCGCGGTGAGCAGGATCAGCGTCGCGAACGGCAGCCATTGCCAGGTCACGATCAGGATCACGGCGAGCAGCGGCGCGTCGGTGAACCAGTCGATCGGCGTCAGGTGAAACAACTGGGCGAGCCAGGCGAACAGGCCGGACACCGGATGCATCAGCAGGTTCTTCCAGACCAGCGCGCTGACCGTCGGCATCACGAAGAACGGCGCGATCACCATCAGCCGCACGAAATTGCGCCCGATCACCGGCTGATCCATCAACAGCGCGAGCGGAATGCCGAGCAGGATCGTCAGCGCGAGCACGGAGCCAACCAGCACCAGCGTGTTCTGAAGCGAGGCCAGGAACGCGGGATCGGTGAGGAAGTAGCGGAAGTTCTCCAGGCCCACGAACGACTCCGAGCCGGGATCGAGCAGGCTGTAATGCAGGGTCGAGAAGTAGATCGTCAGCGCGAGCGGAACGATCATCCAGATGAAGAGCAGCCCGACCGCAGGCGTCAGGAGCGAGCGCGCAAGAAGCTGCGTCTGCCGGGTTGCCATCCCTGACTTCTCCTTCAGAGCGTTTTCAAGCGAAGTGGAGACCGGTTCACGGGAAGAAGAAGAAAATGCGTCAAAATGAAACCTCGGGAAGAAGGCGGCCATCCATCCGGGGATCGGCGGATGGCCGCAAGTCTGAGCTCAGGAGGTCGAGCTCGGGTTCACTTGATGTAGCCGGCGCGCTTCATCTCGCGCTCGGTTGCCGATTGCGCCGCGGTCAGCGCGGCATCGACCGTCATCGAGCCGGCAAGCGCGGCCGAGAATTGCTGGCCGACCTGGGTGCCGATGCCCTGGAATTCGGGAATCGCGGCGTATTGCACCCCGACGTAAGGCACCGGCTTCACCGTCGGCTTGTTCGGATCGGCCGCGTCGATCGAGGCCAGCGTCAGCTTGGCGAACGGGGCAACCTTCAGATAGTCGGGGTTCTGGTAGAGCGAGGTGCGCGTGCCCGGCGGCACGTTGGCCCAGCCATCCTTCGAGGCGACGAGCTTGGTGTAGTCCTTGCTGGTTGCCCAGGAGATGAACTTCTCGGCAGCCTCCGTCTTCTTGGAGCCGGCGGGGATCGCGAGATTCCAGGCCCACAGCCAGTTGGCGTTCTTGCCGAGGCCGGTGTTGGGCGCCAGCGCGAAACCGACCTTGTCGGCGACCTTGGACTCCTTCGGGTTGGTGACGAAGGATGCCGCGACCGTGGCGTCGATCCACATCGCGCACTTGCCGGCGTTGAACAGCGCCAGATTCTCGTTGAAGCCGTTGGAGCTCGCGCCGGGCGGGCCGGCTTCCTTCATGAGATTGACGTAGGTCGTCAGCGTCGTCTTCCATTCCGGCGTGTTGAACTGCGGCTGCCACTTCTCGTCGAACCAGCGCGCACCGTAGGAATTGGCCATGGCCGAGAGGAACGCCATGTTCTCGCCCCAGCCGGCCTTGCCGCGGAGGCAAATGCCGTAGGTGCCGGCACCCTTGTCGGTGATCTTCTTGGCGGCATCGACCACGAAATCCCAGGTCGGCTTTTCCGGCATCTTCAGGCCGGCCTTCTCGAACAGATCGGTGCGATACATCACCATCGAGCTTTCGCCGTAGAACGGCGCGGCGTAGAGCTTGCCGTCGACGGAGACCGCGTCCTTGATCTTGGGCAGGAGGTCGGCGACGTCGTAATCGCTCCCGAGATTGGCGAGCGGCACCAGCCAGCCCTTCTTGGCCCAGATCGGCACCTCATAGGTGCCGATGGTGAGCACGTCGAATTGACCGCCCTTGGTGGCGATGTCGGTGGTGACGCGCTGGCGCAGCACATTCTCCTCCAGCGTCACCCACTTCACCGTGATGTCGGGGTTCTTCTTGGTGAACTCACTCGTCAGCCCCTGCATGCGGATCATGTCGCCGTTGTTGACTGTGGCGATCGTCAGGGTCGTTTCGGCCATCGCGGGAACGGCCAGCAAAAGTGCAGATGCGCCGCAGACGGCGCCCAGGATGTGTTTCACGGTGACCTCCCCTCAAGCGCGTTTGAGCATATACCCACGCGTTGGGCGTATGTTCAACTCAAGGAAGGAGCCTTGTCAAGCAGGCGCACGGGTGTTTGCGCAACTTATGAGTGCTGCGGTGCGGGAGGGGTGGCAGGTGTTGCCGGGCCTTGCAGGTGTTGCCTCACCCACACTGTCGTGCTCCGCGAAAGCGGGGCACCCAGCACTCCGTGTCGTCAGTTGGTTTGCCCCAAGCGGGGCCGCGGCGTACTGGATCATCCGCTTTCGCGGATGATGACAGCGGAGCAAGTGGCGAGACCGCCCGCCCTACCGCTCCAATATTGCCCTTGCGGTGGTCTCGTCGGTGATCAGGCCGTTGATCAGCCCCCCGTTCAACGCCGCGGCGATCGCTGTCACCTTCGCCGCCCCCACCGCGGCACCGATCGTCGTGGCCTTCGCCGGCACTTCCGGCGGAATGCTGGTGAGGCGCTTGTTGGTGCCGGCCTTGAGCAGACGTCCCCTGGAATCATAGGCCCAGCCGGTGATCTCGCCGATGGCGCCCAGCCGCATCATCTCGAACAATTCGTCGCGGGTGACGAAGCCGTCGATGTGGACCTGCGCCTTCTGGTCCATCTGGCCGATGCCGACGAGGCGCAAATCCGCCTTGGCCGCGACCGCCTTCACCTTGGCGATCGGTTCGATGCGAACCATCTTGTTGCGCTCGTCCTCGGACGACATCAGGAACGGCAACGGCATCGGATAGTGCCGCGCCCCCGTGCGGTCGGCGAGCCGGCCGACGGTGTCGTAAAAGCTCGCCGAACCGTCGGCGGAGATGTTGCCGACCAGCGAGACGATCTGGTGATTGGGCCGGTCGATCGGCGTGACGCGCTCGACCGCGGCGCGCACGGCACGGCCGGTGCCGAGCGCCACGATCACGGGCGTCTCCGAACGCAGCGTGGCGTCGAGCAGATTGGCGCAGCGCTCCGCGATGCCTGCGGTGGCCTGGGGAGCAGCAGGATCGGCCGGCACCACCTCGCAATGGACGAGGTCGAACCGCTGCTTCAGGCGCGCCGCAAGCTCCATGCAGGCGGCGATGGGATGTTCGAGCCGGAAGGTGATGAGGCGCTCGGCAAGGCACAGCGAGACCAGCCGCTGCGCCGAGGCCCGCGAGACCTGGAGCATTTTTGCGATCTCGTCCTGGGTGTGACCGGCGATGAAATAGAGCCAGCCGGCGCGCGCGGCATCGTCGAGTCGCGACTTGTCGTTGTCGGCGGCCATGCGGGCCTCACGCCTCCCAGAAATCGCTCATGCGGGCGAAGACCCGGTCGGCCCCCGCGCCGGACAATATAGCCTGCCCGTCACGGCCGCGGTAATGGCTGCCGCCGACAAATCCCCAGACCGTCATGCCGGCCGCCTTGCCCGCCGCAACTCCGCTGACGCTGTCCTCGATCACCAGCGTGCGCGCAGGCTGCACCCCCATCTTCTCCGCCGCGAGCAGAAAGAGGTCCGGCGCCGGCTTGCCATGCCGGACCATTTGCGCGGTGTAGATCCGCTCGCCGAAATGCGCCCGCAGGCCGGTCACGTCGAGAGCGAGCGCGACGCGATCGAAATCGCTGGACGAGGCCACGCAAAACGGCACGGACAAGTCGGATATCACGCCGGCAATGTCGGGGATCGGCTGAAGACAAGCTGCGAACGTCGACAGCACTTGCGACTTCAGGCGCGGCAGAAAACTCTCCGGCACGATCCGGCCGAGACCACGATAATGCTGCTCGATCGCCTTGGTGCTGCGGCCGAGAAAGAGCTCGAGCGCCTGCTGCTGGCTGAGCGCGATGTCGAACTCGGCCAGCACCTCGGACAGGCACCGGCAGCTCAGCAGCTCGCTGTCGACGAGCACGCCGTCGCAATCGAAGATGATCAGTTCAGGTCTCGGCCGGCCCTGCTCCATCCGGCCATTCGATCATATACCCAGCAAGTGAGCAATAGCTCGACCGGAGCGAAGCGTCGGCGGTTCCTTGTCAATGCGCGACCTGCCGGTAGATCGCCGGCAGCGCCGCGGGCAGCCGCTTGATGTTGCCGACGATGGTGTAGCCGCCGCGGCCGAACAGGGTCGGGAAGTAGGATTGCGCGGTCGCGTCCACCGTGACGCCGAAGGCGGCGATGCCGAGCCGGCGCGCCTCTTGCACCGACTTGCGGGTGTCCTCGACCGCGAAGCGACCTTCGTAATGATCGACATCGTTCGGCTTGCCGTCGGTGAGGACGATCAGCAGCTTCTTGCGCTGCGGCTGGCGGGCGAGCTCGGCCGCGGCGTGGCGCACCGCCGTGCCGATCCGCGTGTAATAGCCCGGCTTCAACGCGCCGATCCGACGCTCCACCGTCGCGCTCATCGGCTCGCCGAAGGCCTTGACCGTCTCGAGCCGCACCCAGGAGCGCCGGCGCGAGGTGAAGGTCAGGATGCTGTGGTGATCGCCGCAGGCCGAAAGCCCGTGGGCAAGCACCAGCAGCGCCTCCTTCTCGACGTCGAGCACGCGGTAGCCGTCGACCCAGGCATCCGTGGAGAGCGAGACATCGACGAGCAGCGTGACGGCGAGATCGTGCCCTTGCGGGCGCATGGCGACATGGATGCGATCGAGACCGCTGCCACCGCTGCCGGCGCGCAGGTCGCACCGCGCCCGCACCAGCGCGTCGAGATCGAGGTCGTGTCCGTCGGCCTGGGCGCGCATCAATTCGTGGCGCGGCCGCAGCACCTCGAAGCGGCGGCGCACCTGGCAGATGTGCCGGCGCATGGCGTCGTCAGGCGTCCAGCTCTCACCTTGCTCGGAGGCCGCGCCTGCGAGCACGCGGCAATGATCCGGCAGATAGGAGCCGCTGCGATAGTCCCATTCGGGATAGGCGAGGTCCGCATTCAGCTTCGAGGCATCGAGGGCCTCCGGCGGCAGGTCGAGATCGAACTTGAACCGGCTCGCCGGCTTGCCGGTGCGGCGGCTGAGCGTGATCTCCTCGAGATCGTCGGCGGCTTTCTGCGCATCCTCGTCCTCGCTGTCGTCGGCGGGACGGTCGACATTGACCATCTCGGCCATCGCCAGGATCTTCTCGAAGCGGTTGAGCACGAAAGGATCGCGGCGGTTGGCATTGTCCTCGCGCTCGCGGACGGCAAAGCGTTTGCGATCGTTCTCGGCGGCGGCTTCCGCGCCCGGTGCGCACTCGTCGTCGCCGGCATGTGCGGGCGAGAGCTCGCGCGTCCAGCAATCCCCCCACAGCGGGCACGGCAGGATCGAACGATAGCCCGGCGGCGCCTTGTCCGGCAGCGGGCCGGTGCCCATCATCGCCGGCCACAGCTTGCCGGCAGGCGCCTTGCCGGCTCCGAGCAGGGCCAGCACGATCTGCTCGACCTCCTGCTCGATGCGCGGGAGGGGACGACGAGGCCGGGCCGCGGCAGTTGCTGCGGCGAGCGTCGCGTAATCGCCGGCAAGGCCGGGAAATTGCGTGAGCACAAAGACCGCCGTCTCGCTTGCCCGGCGCAACACCAGCAGATCCCGCCGCAGCGGATCGACCTCCGTGATCGTGTCGATCGGCGCGGCGGCGAACCACGCCGCAAGCCAGCGATAGAGCGCCGCGTTCAACGCGCGGTCGGGAAAGATCGAGATGCGATCGGGAAAGAAGATGGTCGCGGCGTCGCGGCCCGGCTGCTCGAGCCGCTCGTCTCCGAGGCCGATGCGCTGCCGCCAGCCGAGACGGTGCCCCGATTTTCGCGCACCTGCGCTAGCAATCTGCACCCCCGTCTCACCGCCGAGCGCCCGGAACATCACCGCCAGCCGCCCCCTCACCTCGGTCAGTGCGACGGCGTGATCGTCGTGAGCCGGATAGCTCGCGGTGCCGCCGACCATCCTGTGCCAGGCGCGGCCGACCGTCTCCTCCAGTTCGAGGAAGTCGAGCATGACTCGGCCTCACCCGATGACGGCGCGTGCGACGTCCAGCAGCGCCGCCTTGACGTCGGCGTCGTCGGTGAGCGGCTCGATCATGCCGGCCAGCACGGCATCGCCGATCGAGGTGCCCGCGGCGATCAGGGTCGCACAATAGACCACGAGCCGGGTCGAGACGCCCTCCTCCAGATCGTGTCCCCTGAGCGCACGCAGCCGGCCAGCCAGCCCCACCAGCGGCCGCACGCGCTCCGGCGACAGCCCGCTTTCAGCGGACACGACGCCGATCTCCTGCTCCGGCGGCAGGAAATCGAATTCGATGGCCACGAAGCGCTGCCGCGTCGAGGGTTTCAGCGCCTTCAGCAGCGTCTGGTAGCCGGGATTGTAGGAGACGACGAGCATGAAGCTGCGCGGCGCCACCAGCTCCTCGCCGGTACGTTCCAGCGGCAGGATGCGGCGATCGTCGGTCAGAGGATGCAGCACGACGGTGACGTCCTTGCGGGCCTCCACAACCTCGTCGAGATAGCAGATGCCGCCTTCGCGCACGGCGCGCGTCAGTGGACCATCGGTCCACACGGTGTCGCCGCCCCTGAGCAAATGGCGGCCGGTGAGATCGGCGGCGGTCAGATCGTCATGACAGGCGACGGTGTGAAGCGGCAGCCCCAGCCGCGCCGCCATGTGCGCGACGAAGCGGGTCTTGCCGCAGCCGGTCGGCCCCTTGAGCAGCACAGGAAGTTGATGGCGCCAGGCGTGTTCGAACAGCGCGCATTCGTTGCCGCTCGCGACATAGGCCGGCAACCCGGGTCCAGGTGCCGCCACGGCGAGAAGTGCTGCGTTCATGATCTTCCTCCGGAATTCACAAAGAGACGGCGGCCGCGAAGAACCGCGGCCGCCTTTTGCGTTTACTCAGCCGGCTGCAGCGCGGCGGGAATGACCGCCTGCTTCTCGCGGCTCGGCACCAGCACGGCCCAGACGAACATCAGCGCGGAGATCGCAACGAACACACCGGAGCCGAGACGGACCCAGTAGAACATCGCGAGCTGATCCTGCACGTCCATGTAGCCCTGGCCGAGCACGCGCTGGAGATGGACCTGGACCACGCCGGCGAAGGTCAGCGCGAAGGTCATCACCATCATGGCCGTGCACATGATCCAGAAGCTCGTCATGGACAGCCACTGGTTATAGGGCGCACGTCCCTTCAGCTGCGGGATCGCATAGGCCATCACCGACAGGTTCAGCATCACATAGGCGCCGAAGAAGGCGAGATGGCCGTGCGCGGCGGTGACCTGCGTACCGTGGGTGTAGTAGTTCACCGAGGACAGCGTGTGCAGGAAGCCCCACACGCCGGCGCCGAGGAACGCCATCACCGAGCATCCGACCGACCACAACAACGCGGCACGGTTCGGATGCTTGCGGCCGGCCTTCCAGGTCATCTGCACCGTGAAGATCACCATGGTGAAGAACGGCGCAACCTCCAGCGTGGAGAACAGCGAACCGATCCACTGCCAGTAGCCGGGCGCGCCGATCCAGTAGAAGTGGTGGCCGGTGCCGAGGATGCCCGAGAACAGGGCAAGGCCGATGATCACGTAGAGCCATTTCTCGACGACCTCACGATCGATGCCGTTGAGCTTGATCATGAGATAAGCGAGCACGGAGGCCATGATCAGCTCCCAGACGCCTTCGACCCAGAGATGGACGACGTACCACCAGTACATCTTGTCGACGGCAAGGTTCGCCGGGTTGTAGAAGGCGAACAGGAAGAAGATCGCGACGCCCCACAGGCCAAACAGCAGGATGTTGGTGATCGTGGTCTTGCGGCCCTTCAGCGCCGTCATCGTGACGTTGAACAGGAACATCAGGCAGACGACGACGATGCCGACCTTGATGATGAAGGGCTGTTCGAGGAACTCGCGGCCCTCGTGATAGTGGAAGAGATAGCCGACCACGGCGACGCCGGCGGCACCGAAGAACATCCAGAACTGGATCTTCGCCAGCAGCGGGCTATAGAGCTCGGTCTCGGTCTCTTCCGGGAGAAGGAAGTAGGTCGCGCCCATGAAGCCGATCAGCGACCATACGATCAGCGCGTTGGTGTGGATCATCCTGACGATGTTGAACGGCAGGAGCGTCGACAGCGTGTTGGGCAGGACGTAGATGGTTCCTGCGACCAGGCCGAACAGGACCTGGGCCAGGAACAGGGTCAGCGCGCCGTAGAAATACAGCATCGCGACTTTCTGGGTTTGATATTTCATCTCGGGTTCTCTCTGTCTTGAAAGAGCAATGCGCTCAGCCGGCCTTGTTCGGCGGCCATTCCTGCCGCTTGATCTTGCCGGTCCATTGCAGGAAGTCGGCGAGATCATCGAGCTCCTGGTTGGTGAGGTTGAACTGCGGCATCTGCCGCCGGCCCGGCGCACCGGAGGGCTGCGACTGCATCCAGGCTTTCAGCGTCTCGCGCGCTGCGGCCGGGTCCTCGTTGCCGCCCCAGCGATCCCAGACGTTGCCGACTTCAGGCGCGAAATAGGCGCCCTCGCCGAGCAGCGTGTGGCAGTTGATGCAGGAGTTCTTCTCCCAGACATGCTTGCCGCGGGCGACCGACGACGTCAGCGTCGTTGCGTCCGTGGACGTCGTGACCATGTAGTAGTGGCTGTGCGCCGTCAGCCCTATGAAAATGGCGAAGAAGAAGGCCGAGCCGCCGTAGAAGACATTTCGAGCGGCCGACTTGGTCAGGCGTTCAGCCATTGCCAATCCTTTCCGGTTGATTCCAGTCGAGGTGCGATGCTGCGATTTATTGCCGCTCCGACCGGCCGGTTCTTTGTCAGGGCGCAATGAGCGCGTCAGATCAGGGCGACCACGGCTGACACGGACCAGGCAAACAGCAGGACGATGACGAGCCAGGCGCTCACGAGGCCGCGCCAGAGCGCCGGCGCGGCGCGAAGATCGAGGAAATCGAGCACGATCCGGCGGCCCTTGAGCGCGGCGAAGGCCAGCAGCAGGGCGTTGCCGAGCAGCGATCGCGTGACAATTGATGGAACCAGAACGGTTGCGAGCGCGAGGCCGATCAGCACGATCCAGGTGATATCGAGACGATCCGGAATCATCAGCGCACGAGATATAGAATCGGAAATATGACGATCCAAAGCAGATCGACCATGTGCCAGAACGCGGTTCCGGTCTCGACGCTTGCCGGCCGGGCACCCCGGGAAACGACGGCCAGGATCACGATGCCGAGGCCGACATGCAGAAGATGGAATCCGGTGAGGAGGAAGTACAACGTGAAGAACGGGCTGGTCTCCAGGCCGTATCCTGACGCGATCTCGCCGGCATATTCGAGCAGCTTGATCGCGATGAAGAGCGCGCCGAGCGCCATGGCGCCGAACAGCCAGCCGCGCGCACATCCCCTTGCGCCCGCCCGTGCTGCAGCCGTCGCCCGTGCGGCAGCCCAGCCACTGGTCACAAGCACGATGGTGTTGAGTCCCGCCAGATGCGCATCAAGCGTAGCCTGACCGGCCGCGAAGACCGCCGGGTGAAGCGCACGAGCGACGACGAACGCACCGAGGAACAGGCCGAAGGCGGCGAGTTCGCTGAAGATGAGCACCCACATCATGGGATCGCCGGGAAGATCTTCCAGGATTCCCCAGCCGGTGCCTTGTTGTTCGAAGTCCGTAGCCGACATCTGCCTTCCGCATCAAGTCGTCGGACAGATATCTCACCTGCGCGATTCCGACTTTGTCGCCGGACAAATAGTGCGACCGGCCAGAGGCGCGTTTGCGCTGCCGCAACGTTCCGCCCGCCCTGCCGTCATAGGGTGGATGTCATCCGGCGGTTCCGCGAAACGGCGAGCGATGAGATGAGCGATGCACAAATCGGGCTGATGACCGCGACCCCCATCATCATCGTTTTCGCCCTCGCGCTCCGGCGAATGGGGGTGTTGTCGACCGTGGCAACGGTATCGGCGGTGAGCCTTTCCGTCGCGATCGCGGCGGTGCTGTTCACGACGCAATCACCGCTGCCGTAATAAGGTAGGGCCGTAGGGTGGGTTAGCCGAAGGCGTAACCCACCTTATTTCCGCGCACGCGGGACGAAGTTGGTGGGTTACGCAGAGCAAACGCGCTTCGCGCATCTGCTCCGCTAACCCACCCTCCGACAGTGCCGTTGCGGCTAGCGCCGCTGGTTATACACGTCGATACACACCGCCCCGAGCAGCACCAGGCCCTTGATGACCTGCTGATAGTCGATGCCGATGCCGAGGATGGACATGCCGTTGTTCATCACGCCCATGATCATGGCGCCGACCACGGCGCCGCCGACCCGACCCACGCCGCCATAAGCTGAAGCGCCGCCGATGAAGCAGGCGGCGATGACGTCGAGCTCGAAGCCGAGCCCGGCCTTCGGGGTCGCGGTGTTGAGGCGCGCGGCGAAGACAAGGCCCGCGAGTGCGGCAAGCACGCCCATGTTGACGAAGGTGAAGAAGGTCAGGCGCTCGGTCTTGATGCCAGACAGCTTCGCCGCCTTCGCATTGCCGCCGACTGCATAGACCTGCCGACCGATCACGGTGCGACGGGTGACGAAGCCGTAGAGCGCGATCAACGCGGTCATGATCACCAGCACGTTCGGCAGGCCGCGATGCGAAGCGATCAGATAGGTGAAATAGAGCACGGCGCAGGCGAGCAGGACGCTCTTCCCCAGGAAGAACGCATAAGGCTCGACCTCGATGCCATGCAACTGCTCGCGCGACCGCCCCTTGGCGCTGGCATAGACGAGGCCGAGCGCGAGCACGGCGCCGATCAGCATGGAGGTTGGATGCAGCGTGCCGGCCTCGGGCAGAAGCTCCGGAATGAAGCCGGAGGACAGCTTCTGGAAGGTTGCCGGGAACGGGCCGAGTGACTGGCCCTGCAGCACCGCGAGCGCGAGCCCCTTGAACACCAGCATGCCCGCCAGCGTGACGATGAAGGACGGAATGCCGAAATAGGCCACCCAGTAGCCCTGTGCCGCACCGATCGCCGCCCCCAGCAGCAGGCAGGCGATGAAGGCGAGCGTGTAGTCGACCTTGTAGGTCACCATCAGCACAGCGGCGACCGCGCCGACGAAGCCGGCGACCGAGCCGACCGAGAGGTCGATATGGCCGGTGACGATCACCAGAAGCATGCCCAGCGCCATGATGACGATGTAGCTGTTCTGAAGCACCAGATTGGTCAGGTTGAGCGGCTGCAGCAGCGTGCCGCCGGTCATCACCTGGAAAAACAACATGATCGCGATCAACGACATCAGCATGCCGTAGTTGCGCAGATTGTTCTTGATGAAGCTGCCGTGCCGGCGCTCCTCGGGCAGCGATACCGTCTTGTCGGTCATGGCTGCATTCCTCCCATTTCCGCGGCCGCAGGTGCGGCGTTCCCAATGTTTCGTTCGTTGCGCATGATGGCGCGCATGATCTTCTCTTGCGTCGCATCCGCGCCCTTGAACTCGCCAACGAAGGCGCCCTCATTCATGACGCAGATGCGGTCGCAGATGCCGAGCAGCTCGGGCATTTCCGAGGATATCACCACGACGCCGCGGCCGGCTTCCGCCAGCTCGTTGATGATACAGTAAATCTCGTATTTGGCACCGACGTCGATGCCCCGCGTGGGTTCGTCCAGGATCAGGACTTTTGGGTCGGTCATCAGCCATTTCGACAGCACCACCTTCTGCTGGTTGCCGCCGGAGAGCTGGCCGGTCTCCTGGTAGACGTCGGAGCAGCGGATGCGCATGCGGGTGCGATAGTCGCTGGCGACCTTCAGCTCGGCGATGTCGTCGATCACCCGGCCGGGCGCGACCTGGTCGAGGCTGGCGAGCGTGATGTTCTTGCGGACGTCGTCGGCCAGGATCAGGCCGAGCTGCTTGCGGTCCTCGGTGACATAGGCAAGGCCGGCGTCGATCGCCGCCGCGACGCTCGGCAGCACGATCTCCCGTCCCTCCAGCCGGATGGTGCCGCTGATATTGGTCCCCCAGGAGCGGCCGAACAGGCTCATGGCAAATTCGGTGCGTCCGGCGCCCATCAATCCGGCAATGCCGACGACCTCGCCGCGCCTGACGCCGAAATTGACGTTCTTGATCACCTGCCGCTCGGGATGGATCGGGTGATAGACCGACCAGTTGGCGACGTCGAGCACGGGCTCGCCGATCTTGGCGCTACGCTCCGGGAAACGGTGGGCCATATCGCGATTGACCATGCTGCGGATGATGCGGTCTTCCTGGATCGGCTCGGCATGGCAATCGATGCTGTCGACGGTACGGCCGTCGCGCAGCACGGTGATGTGGTCGGCAACCTTGGCGACCTCGTTGAGCTTGTGCGAGATCAGGATCGAGCCGATGCCCTGCTCGCGGAAGGTCATCAGGCGTTCAAGCAGCGCGGCGCTGTCGGCCTCGTTCAGGCTGGCGGTCGGCTCGTCCAGGATCAGCATCCGGACCCGCTTGGACAACGCCTTCGCGATTTCGACCAGTTGCTGCTTGCCGACGCCGAGATCGGTGATCAGCGTATCCGGAGATTCCTTCAGGCCGACCTGCGCCAGCAACTCCTGCGTGCGCCGATACACCTCGTCGCGGTCGATCACGCCGAGCTTCGAGGGCGGATGCGACAGGAAGATGTTCTCCGCGATCGACATCAGCGGGATCAGCGCCAGCTCCTGGTGGATAATGATGATGCCGAGCGCCTCGGAATCGTTGATGTCGCGGAAGCGCCGCTCCTCGCCTTCGAAGACGATGGTGCCCTCGTAGCTGCCGTGCGGGTAGACCCCGCTCAGCACCTTCATCAGCGTCGACTTGCCGGCGCCGTTCTCACCGACGAGCGCGTGGATCTGCCCGGCGTGAACCGAGAAGTTGACGTCACGCAGCGCTTGCACACCGGCGAAGCTCTTGCTGACGTTACGCATCTCCAGCATGGCGGTCATGTGATCATACTCCTGAACGTCTCCGCGTCGTCATGGCCGGGCTTGTCCCGGCCATCCACGTGCAGCCGCCTGCGACGAAGGCGTGGATGCCCGGGACAAGCCCGGGCATGACGAGTTTGTGGACGTGCTTTTCGTCCCTCATCGAGAGTCCCCCTCTCCCCGCACGCGGGGAGAGGGAAAGAAAGTTACTGGAACTGCGCCTTCTTGTAGTAGCCGCTGTCGACCAGGACCTTCTCCCAATTGTCCTTGTAGACCACGACCGGCTTGAGCAGGTAGGACGGCACGGTCTTGACGCCGTTCTCGTAGGTCTTGGTGTCGTTGACCGTGACCTGCTTGCCGGCGAGCGCGGCGTCGACCATGTCGGCGGTCACCTTGGCGAGGTCGCGGGTGTCCTTGAAGATGGTCGAATATTGGTCGCCGCGCAGCATCGCCTTGATCGAGGGCACCTCGGCGTCCTGCCCCGAAATGATCGGCATCGGCTGACCGGCGCTGCCATAGCCGACGCCCTTCAGTGACGAAATGATGCCGATCGAGATGCCGTCATAGGGCGACAGCACGGCATTAAGCTTCTTGTTGCCGTAGTAGGCACTGAGGAGATTGTCCATCCGGGCCTGGGCGGTGGCGCCATCCCAACGCAAGGTCGCGACCTTGTCCATGCCCATCTGGCCCGAGGCGACGACGAGCTTGCCGCTGTCGATGTAGGGCTTCAGCACGCTCATCGCGCCGTTGTAGAAGAAGTAGGCATTGTTGTCGTCCGGCGAGCCGCCGAACAGCTCGATGTTGAACGGGCCCTTGCCTTCCTTCAGCCCAAGCCCCTGCTCGATCGATTGCGCCTGCAAGACGCCAACCTGGAAATTGTCGAAGGTCGCGTAATAGTCGACGTTCGGCGTGCCGCGGATCAGGCGGTCATAGGCAATCACGGTGATGCCTTTTGCTTTCGCCTGCTTGAGCACGTCGGACAGCGTCGTGCCGTCGATCGCGGCGATCACGAGCGCCTTCGCGCCTTTGGTCACCATGTTCTCGACTTGCGAGAGCTGGTTCGGAATGTCGTCCTCAGCGTATTGCAGGTCGGTGTTGTAGCCGCGCTCCTTCAGCACCTTGACCATGTTGTTGCCGTCGTCGATCCAGCGCGCCGACGACTTTGTCGGCATGGCGATGCCGACGGTCGCCTTGTCCTGGGCGGCAGCGGGAAGGCTTGTGGCCATCGTCGCAGCGCCCGCCAGCGCCAGTGCGAGGAATGCGGTCTTCAGTTTCAGCATGTTTCACTCCCTTGGGTGTCAGATTGTTTGTTCGTGTCGTCGAGAACGTGGTCGTGGGCTGCTTTCTTGTCTCCTATGCGAGCTTGACGTCGGGCTCCGCGCGACCGCGCGCGGAGGCCTCCAATAGAAAAGTGTAACCGGCTTGCGGATCGGCGGCGCGCGCGGCCGTGTCCATATCCTGCCAGGCGGAAGTGACGAGCAGACGCGACAGGCCGGGGCCGACGAAGGCCGGGCAACTCGCCTGCCGGGCCGGCACGCTGAGCGAGCGCAGGCGTTCACCTTGCGGAGAATAGACGTCAATCCGGCTCGCGCCCCAGCAGGCGTTCCAGATCTGCCCGTCGGCGTCGCACACCGAGCCGTCGAGACCGCCAATGCCGGTATGGCGCAGCAGCACCTCCGGCTCGCCGCGCGGCAGGCCAGTCGTGGGATTGAGCGGCACGGCATAGAGCACGGCGCGCGAAGTGTCGGTGAAATAGCCGGTGGCGCCATCCGGCGAGAAGCAGATCGAATTGGGGATGCTGATGCCGGGAAACAGCGTCGAGATCTTGCCGCGATGGAGCGCGTAGATCGCCCCAGCCTTCGGCTCGGCCTTCTTGCCCATGGTGCCGATCCAGAACGTGCCGGACTGGTGCACACGGCAATCATTGGAGCGCGTGGCGGGATTGTCCGCCTCGAGCGCAAGGAACAGCGTCATGGCGCCATCGGCGAGCTTGCGGATGTAAAGCCCGTCCTCGGCGACGATCAACTGCCGTTCGGCATCGATGCGCCCGAGCGCGCTCGCCATCCGGCCGAGCGCATGGACGCGGATGCTGCCACGGCCAAGTTGCGCCTCGAACAGCCGTCCCTCGCGGATGTCGAACCACCAGGCGGTATCGGTGGTCATGTCATAGGTCGGGCCCTCGCCGAGATGGCAAGGATCGTTCGAGAGAACGGAGGTGGGCACCTGCTCCATCATGGCGTCCTCACGGCAAAGCGATAGACCGTGTGATGGCGATAGACCTGGCCGGGATCGAGGCGCGGACTCGGAAAATCCGGCCGGTTCGGCGCATCAGGCCAAATGTGCGGCTCCAGGCACATGGCATCCGACTGCCGGATGAGCTTGCCGCCCTTCCCCAAAACCGTGCCGTCCAGATAATTGCCGGAATAGACCTGAAGGCCGGGCTGGTCGGTGAACAGATCCATGATCCGCCCCGAGCGTGGCGCCTCCAGCCTTGCGGCGAGCGCGAGCTTGCTGTCGCGGCCGAGGCAGTAGGTGTGATCGTAGCCCCTGCCGTTCTGCAATTGCTGGTCGCCCTGCCGGATGCGCTCGCCGACCGGCCGAGGCTCGCGGAAATCGAACGGCGTGCCGGCAACGCGACGCGGCGGCTCCGGCAACGGAATGGCGGTGGGATCGATCGCGAGGAAATGCTCGGCGGCGACCGTCAAGCGGTGGTCGAGGATGGAGGCACCTGACGTTGCGCCTTCGAGATTGAAGAAGCTGTGGTTGGTCAGGTTGACGATGGTCGGCCGGTCGGTGCGCGCTTCCATGGACAGCGACAGCTCGGACGGGCCGGTGACGCGATAGGTCAGGCGGACATCGAGCTGGCCGGGATAATGCTCCTCCCCGTGCGGACTCGTATAGGCGAGCGTCACTGCGGGCGCGGCGCCCTCGTCGAGCTCAACGATCTCCCAGAGCTTGCGGTCGAATCCATCGAGACCGCCGTGCAGTGCATTCGGCCCGTTGTTGACGGCAAGCTGCACCGTCTCGCCGTCAAGCGAAAACTGTCCCTTGGCGATGCGGTTGGCGTAGCGGCCGACGGTGGCGCCGAAGAACTTTCGTTCCGCGAGATAGCCGGTGAACGCGTCATGGCCGAGCACGACGTCGTCATGGCCGCCCTTCGCATCGGGCGCGATCAGCGCCTGAAGCACCGCACCATGGGTGATGATTCGCGCTTCGAACCCGCCTGCCCCTCGCAGCACAATGCGCTCGACATCGCGGCCGTCCGGCAGTCTTCCGAAGACGTCTTTTTCGATTGTTGAGCCAGCCATGTCTAATCCACGAACGGTTCGACAATTGTGCGCTTGCCGAGCAGGAAGGCGTCGGCGACGAGACGTAGCGGTGTCAGATCGACGTCGCTTGCGCCGGTCGCCGCGAGCTCGACGAAGCGCCGGTAGAGCCCGCGATATTCCTCATCGGGGGCTTCGGCAAGAACCTTGTCGTCAATGGCCATGCGCGCACCCCCGCTGGACAAGGTCATCCGGCCGCGATCAGTATCGACGACGATATCCCAGCTTTGCGGCCCGGTCTGGCGAAAGTCGAACTCGGCAGTCACAGGCAGGCCGCCAATGTCGGTCAGGGTCAGGTTCGCAGCGATCGGCGCCTGGCAGTTGGCGGGAAAGGCAAGCTCGGCCGCGGTGACGAACACCGGCCTGGGCAGGATTTTGGTCAGGATCGACAATGCGTTGATGCCGGGATCGAACACGCCAAGTCCGCCTGGTTCCCAGATCCAGCTCTGACCGGGATGCCAGACGCGGACATCCTCCTTCCAGCTGATGTGCACCGATTTGATGCGTCGCTCGGCGAGCCATTGTCGCGCGGGCTCGACCGCCGGCGCATGGCGCGAATGCCAGGTCGCAAACAGCGTTCGCTTTGCCTCCGTCGCCAATTCGATCAGCGGATCGAGCTCGACCACGCCGGCGCCCGGCGGTTTCTCCAGCATGACATGCTTGCCGGCAGCGAGCGCCGCGGCCGCCTGCGCGCGCCTCACCTGCGGCGGCGTGCAGAGCGACACGGCGTCGATCGGCGGGCCTTTCTCCAGCAGTTCCTCGATGGTGGCGAAGTGGGGCAGCCCCGGCAGCGAAGCATTGCGGCTGGCAATCGCCGACAGCGTCGCGCCCGGCACCGCGGCAATCGCGCCGACGTGCTGGTCACGCGCGATCTTGCCGAAGCCGACGATGGCGATACGAAGTTCCGTCACGATCCCTCTCCAGATTCGGCCGATGGCATCGTCTCCGCCGCTGCGGTCTCGATGACCGTATCTTCATGGCGGTGCATGCCGTTGTGAATGACGAAGACCATCGCCTCCGAGGCGGCCTCGGGATCGCGCGCCGCGATCGCATCGATGATGTTCTGGTGCCACAGCAGCACCGTGTCGCGGTCCTCCGGCTCGACCGGGGCGCTGAGCAGGAACGAGGCACGCAGCGCCGCTTCGATGACATGGCCGATCGAGCGCATGAACAAATTCCCGGAGGCGCGCGCCACTCCGACGTGAAGCGCGAGGTCGGCATCGGCAAAGCCGACCGAGTCGGACGCTTCGTGTCGCATCCGCGCCATGCTTTGCCGGAGTTCGGCAAGATCCCGCTCGGACCGCCGCGTGGCCGCCAGCATCGCCGCGCGCGGCTCGACCGCAAGTCGGATCTCGGCGAGATCGTTCAGGAAACGCTTGTCGATGCCGGCGTCCAGATGCCAGGCCAGCACGTCGGCGTCGAACATGTTCCAGGCGCCGCGCTCGCGCACGACGGTGCCGACGCGCGCCTTGGTGGTGAGCAGCCCCTTGGCGACGAGGGTCTTCACGCTCTCGCGCAGCACCGGCCGCGACACGCCGAACATCGCAATCATCTCGGCGTCGCCCGGCAGGCGCGTCCCCTCCGCGTAACGTCCGGCGATGATGTCGATGCCGATCGAGCGGGCGACCTCCGCATGGTTGGAGTGGGCCCGCCGCGTCGGGATGATGACGATGCGCGAGGTCATGTGGTGGCTCCTGCGCTCTTCGTCGCCGGCCGGCGCGCGAGCGCGACCAGCCCCTGCTGCAAGGCGATGAAGGCGAACAGCAGGATTCCGGTCGCGATCTTGGTCCACCAGCTCGACAGCGTGCCGTCGAAATTGATGTAGGTCTGGATCAGCCCCTGGATCAGCACGCCGAGGAAGGTGCCGATCACAGAGCCCTGCCCGCCCGTGAGCAGGGTGCCGCCGATCACGACGGCGGCGATGGTGTCGAGCTCGACGCCGACGGCCGAGAGCGAATAGCCGGCGCTGGTGTAGAAGGAGAAGACGATGCCGGCGATGCCCGCCAGCAGGCTCGACAGCATGTAGATCTTCACCGTCATCTTGCCGACGGCAACGCCCATCAGGCTTGCGGTCGCCCGGCTGCCGCCGAGCGCATAGACGTTGGCGCCGAACCGGGTGAGATGCAGCAGCAGGGCGCCGCCGATCACGATCGCGAGCATGATGATCGCAATCGCCGTCAATCGTCCCCCGCCGGGCATCCGCAGCGCGAAATCGGACACGGTGGAATAGACCGGCGCCGTGATCGGCACCGATTCAGTGGAGAGCAGGAAGCTCGCGCCGCGCGCCAGGAACATGCCGGCAAGCGTCACGATGAACGGTGGCAAATCGAAGACGTGGATCACGGCGCCCATCGCCGCACCGAAGGCCGCCGAGAGCACGAGAATGGCGACGAAGGCGACCAGCGGCGGCATGCCCCAGCGCTCGATCGCGAGCGCGACAAACACGGTGGTGAAGCCTATCACCGAGCCGACCGACAGATCGATGCCGCCGGAGATGATGACGAAGGTCATGCCGATCGCGACGATGCCGAGGAAGGCGTTGTCGGTGAGGAGATTGCCGACGACGCGGGTCGAGGCGATGTTGGGAAACTGCACCGCGCAGGCCGCGAAGCCCGCGACCAGCACGATCGCCGTAATGAGGGCGGGCGGCAAGCCTCTCATGCTTTCGTCCTCCGCAGCCGCGTCACCACACCGGCAATGCCTGGCAGCTTCGGCGATTGCAGCAGCAGCACCGCGAGCACCACCACCGCCTTGACCAGCAGGTTGAACTCCGGCGGATAACCGGACAGCAAAATGCCGGTGTTCATGGTCTGGATGATCAGCGCGCCGAGCACGGCCAGCACGAGGCTGAAACGGCCGCCGAACAGCGAGGTGCCGCCGATCACCACGGCCAGGATCGCATCGAGCTCGAGCCAAAGGCCGGCATTGTTGGCATCCGCTCCCATGATGTCGGCGGCCGCGATCACGCCCGCGAGGGCGGCGCAGACGCCGCACCAGACATAGACCGACAGGATCATCGCACGGGTGCCGACGCCGGCAAGCTCGCTCGCGCGCGCATTTCCGCCCGTCGCCTCGATCAGAAGACCGAGCGCCGAGCCGCGCACCACCGCGCCGGTGAGGATCAGCATGCCCAGGGCGATCACGACCGGGACCGGCAGGCCGAGCACCGAGCCATTCCCGAGCCAGACCAGGTCTGGCGAACTGAAGGTGACGATGCGCCCTTCGGTGATGAGCTGGGCGATGCCGCGCCCTGCCACCATCAGGATCAGCGTCGCCACGATCGGCTGCATGCCCAGCACGGCGACGAGAAATCCGTTCCACAATCCGCAGACGAGCCCGGCACCAAGGGCAGCCGAGAGCACCACGGGCAGGCCATGTGTGTCGGCAAGGCTCGCCGCGATTGCGCCCGAAATCGCCATCACCGCGCCGACCGACAGATCGATGCCGCGCGTTGCGATCACCAGCACCATGCCGAGGGAGAGCAGCGCCACCGGCGTGCCGCGGTTGAGCACATCGATCAGGCTACCGAAGAGACGGCCGTCCTGCAGGCGCAGGTCGAAGAATTGCGGCGACACCATGCGGTCGACCGCGAGGATGACGATCAGCGCCAGGATCTGGGCAAGGCCGCGGCGCGGCAGCAGCGCTGTCATGCGTGGGCCTCATGCGCAACCGCAGCGCCATCGGCTGCAATGGCTGCGAGAATGTTGCCGACGTCGATCGCCTCGCCCGCGAGTTCCTCGACATGGGCGCGGTCGCGCAACACGACGACGCGGTCCGAATAGGTCACGATCTCGTCGAGCTCGGAGGAGATCACGAGCAGCGACAAGCCGTCGTCGCAGAGCTCGCGGATCAGGCGGATGATCTCGGCATGCGCCCCGACGTCAATGCCGCGGGTCGGCTCGTCCAGCACGAGGAGCCGCGGCGAGGTCGCAAGCCACCGCGCCAGCAGCACTTTCTGCTGATTGCCTCCGGACAACAGGCCGACGGGACGTTCGGGATCAGCCGGACGGATGTCGAGCATCTTGACATAGCGGCGCGCGATCTCGTCCTGCTCGCGGCGCGACAGCGGCCGATGCAGGCCGCGCTTGGCCTGAAGCGCGAGCACGATGTTCTCGCGCACGGTGAGCTCGGCGACGATGCCGTCGGTCTTGCGCTCCTCCGGGCAATAGCCGAAGCCATGACGAACGCCGTCGCGGGGCGACTGCAGCCGGACCGGTGCGCCCTCCACCCTCACCTGCCCGCGATCGGCGCGCTCGGCGCCGAACACGAGCCGCGCCGTCTCGGTGCGGCCCGAGCCGAGCAGGCCGGCAAGGCCAACGACCTCGCCATGGCGCAGCTCGAGATTGAACGGCGCGACATAACCGACCTTGCCGTAACCCTCGAAGCTCGCGCAGACCTCGCGCGCTTGATGTTCACTCGCCGCCGCCCGTTCGCTGGTGGTCTCCGCCAACTCGCGGCCGAGCATCATTCGGATCAGCTCGAGCCGCGGCAGCGAGGCGGTCTCGCGCTCGCCGACCAGGCGGCCATTGCGCAAGACGGTGATGCGGTCGGAGATCTCGTAGACCTGGTCCAGAAAATGGCTGACGAAGACGATGCCGATGCCGCGCTTCGTCAGTTGCCGCATGATGCCGAACAGGATCTCGACCTCGTGACGGTCGAGGCTCGCGGTCGGCTCGTCCAGAATCAGCACCCGCGCGGAGAGATCCACCGCGCGGGCGATCGCGGTGACGTGCTGCACGGCCACCGAATAGCTGCCGAGCGGTGCGGCGACGTCGATGTCAAGACCGAAATCCGCGAGCAGCGCCTTGGCGCGACGCCGCATCTCGCCTTCGCGCACGATGCCGAAGCGCATCGGCTGGCGGTCAAGAAACAGGTTCTGCGCCACGGAGAGGTTCGGCAGCAAATTGACTTCCTGGTAGACGGTGGCGATTCCCGCGGCCACCGCGGCCTTGGCCGAGCGCGGCGCGATGTCTTCACCACCGATTCGGACAACGCCGGCATCGCGCGGGAACACGCCAGTGACGACCTTGATCAGCGTCGACTTGCCGGCACCGTTCTCGCCGAGCAGCGCGTGGATTTCGCCGGCGCGCAGCGTGAAGTCGACCTCCTGCAGCGCGCGCACGGCGCCGAAGCTCTTGCTGATCCCGCGCACCTCCAGGAGAGGAGGAGCAGAATCGGGGCTGTTCTCCATGGCGACGTCACTCCCACCGGCGCCCGCCGACCTTGCGGACACCCAGCCTATTCGTTCGCGCAGCGGTTGCGAAGAGGGTGCCGGACCGCAAGGCGCGGTCCGGCGAAGCCCGCTTCAGTAACCCAGACCCTTCTTGCTGTCGTAGATCTTCTGCGGATCATCGGCGGCTGTATAGAGCTTGGATTCGGTCTGGATCCACTTCGGCGGAACCGTGCCCTTGTCCTTGAAGGCCGCGACGACATCGAGCGCCGGCCCCGCCATGTTCGGCGTCAGCTCGACCGTGGCGTTGGCTTCGCCGGCGACCATCGCCTTGAAGATGTCGGGCACCGCGTCGATCGAGACGGTGAGGATGTCCTTGCCGGGCTTGAGGCCGGCCTCTTTCATCGCCTGGATCGCGCCGACCATCATGTCGTCGTTGTGCGCATAGACAGCGCAGATCGACTTGCCGCCGCCTTCGGCCTTGATGAAGCTCTCCATCACCTCCTTGCCCTTGGCGCGGGTGAAGTCGCCGGTCTGGCTGCGCACCACCTTCAGGTTCGCGTGCTTGGCGATGGCGGTATCGAACCCCTTCTTGCGGTTGGTCGCGACACTGGCGCCGACGGTGCCTTGCAATTCGACGATGTTGCAGGGCTTGCTGCCGACGGTCTTGGCGAGCCAGTCGCCTGCCACTTCGCCTTCATGCACGCTGTCCGAGGTGACGGCGGTGAGATAGAGCTCCTTGCCGGAGGGATCGATGTCGCGGTCGAGCAGCACGACCGGGATCTTGGCCTCCTTGGCTTCCTTCAGCACCGAATCCCACCCCGTCGAGACGACCGGCGCGAGGAAGATCGCATCGACGTTCTGCGCGATGAAGGAGCGGATCGCCTTGATCTGGTTCTCCTGCTTCTGCTGCGCGTCGGCGATCTTGAGATTGACCTGGCGCTTGGCGGCCTCCTGCTTGGAAACCGAAGTTTCGGCTGCGCGCCAGCCGGATTCCGATCCGATCTGCGAGAAACCGATGGTGAGCTGGCCGGCATTGGCGGGCAACGCGAGCAGCAGCGCGGCGGTGGCGCTGGCCGCAAAGAGGGCTTTGAGGATCATCAGGCGTGTCTCCCAAAAGATGTTATCCGGGGCGCCAATTGGTAGCATGGCACCCGCAGGCCGTCCCTTTGAGGCGGCGGAAGGCACTATTTCATGGAAGATCGGTTCCGACTAGTCATATTATTTGACTATTTGGTGGAAAAGCGCGTCAGGGGCAGCGCGCGGCTCTATAACACGCCAAGCGCGACTTTGTTACAGTGATGCAACGAGAAGATGAACGCAGTCGTGTGGGGTGGTGGGGACCCCCGCCGTCATGGCCGGGCTTGTCCCGGCCATCCACGTCTTGCCGCGCGGCACGAAGAACGTGAATGCCCGGGACGAGCCCGGGCATGACAACTTCCGTAAATTCGCTAGGCGAGCTGGGACTGGAGCGAGCTAGATCAGCTTGCGCTGCGCCAGGTTCTTCATCAGCGCGCCGATGCCGAAGGTCCAGGGCTCGCACTCGTCGCTGGTGCGCATGCGGTTGACGAGCTTGCCGAGCTGGGGCGCGGCGATCGTGACGATGTCGTCGCGCTTGTGGGTGAAGCCCTGCCCCGGCGCATCGCGATCCTTCACGGGCGCGAACATCGTGCCGAGGAACAGCACGAAGCCGTCGGGGTATTGATGGATCTTGCCGATGGTCTGCGCGACGAGGTCGGTCGGGTCGCGGCTGATCTTGCTGATCGAGGAATGGCCGTCGAGAACGAAGCCGTCCGTGCCCTTCACGTTCAGGCTGATGTCGAGCTTGCGCGCATCGTCGAGCGTGAAGGTGTCGTCGAACAGGCGCAGCAAAGGGCCGATCGAACAGGAGGCGTTGTTGTCCTTGGCCTTCGACAGCAGCAGCGCCGAGCGGCCCTCGAAGTCGCGCAGATTGACATCGTTGCCGAGTGCACCGCCGACGATCTTGCCGCGGCTGGAGACGAACAGCACGAGCTCAGGCTCGGGATTGTTCCAGGTCGATTTCGGGTGCAGGCCCGCATCCATGCCGGTGCCGACGGAGGACATGGTCGGGGCCTTGGTGAAGACCTCGGCATCGGGGCCGATGCCGACTTCGAGATACTGGCTCCAGGCATTCTGGTCGATCAGCACCTGCTTGAGGTGCATGGCCTGATCGGAGCCCGGCTTGAGCTTCGACAGATCGTCGCCGATCAGCCGCGTCACCTCCTTGCGGATCGCCTCGGCCGATGCCGGATTGCCCTTGGCGCGCTCCTCAATCACACGCTCCAGCATCGAGATGGCGAAGGTGACGCCGGCCGCCTTCAGGGTCTGGAGATCGACCGGGGCGAGCAACCAAGGCTTCTTCGGATCACGCCCGTCGGGTGCCGTGTTGGCCACGATGGCGTCGAGATCGCCGATGCGCTCGCCCTTGGTCGAGCTGAGCGCCTTGGCCGGATCGTCTTCCTCACACAGTGCGCTGACAGTCGGAAAACTTGCCGTGACGTCGAACACGCCATCACCGCGCACGGCAACGACGGCAGGACCGTTCACCTGCGGCAGCCAGACGCGGCCGACCAGCGTCCCTTTCGTTCCATCCTCGGGGAGAAGATCCTTCACCGTCAATGTCGTCATGGCCGCGCCCTCGCTGTTTCTAAGGACCAGCCGCATTTGCAGCCGCCGATCCCATTGGCGAAGACCAATAAACGTCTGGCGGGGGAAGTCCAGAGCGGCCGCGAAAGCCGCTATGTCCCCGCCCGCGCCTTTCGCGCGGCGATCTGCTGCAGCGCCCAACGCGCATTCTTTCGGACATCAGGATCGGGATCGTCAGCGATCACGGCGAGGAACGCCTCGCCGTCGGGATGGGCGATCTCGCCGAGCGCGGCGGCCGCTTCCTTGCGCAGGTTGGCCTGGTCGTGATTGACGCTGTTGCCGATCGGCCGCACCGCACGTTCGATCTTCATCCTCCCGAGACTGCGGATCGCTTTCAGCCGCACCTGCCAGAACTCGTCCGCGAGGCAAGCGACGAGCTGATCAGCCGCGATCGCACCATTCACGTTGAGACCCAGCGTCTCCGCCGCCATCTCACGCACCATCCAGTCCGAATCCTTCAGCGCACGGGTGATGGTCTCGGCCGCCGGCTTCATCTGCGAGAACGCCAGCGCGCTCACGGCGGCACGGCGGACATGGGCGTCGGGATCGTTGATCAGCGCGGTCAGCGCGGGGATGGATTCCTCCAGCTTGAGGAAGCCGATCACGCCGATCGCCTGCACGCGCACGGCGGCGTCAGTGTCCTGAAGCGCTTCCAGCGCCGGCTTCAGCGTGTCCTTGCACCGCAATTCCTTGAGCGCACGCAGCGCACCCATGCGGACGAAGGCGTGGGCGTGCCGGACCAGAGGCAGGATCACGTCCGCGCAGGCAGGATCCTTGAACTCGGCCATGCTGTCGGCCGCGGCCGCCGCGACGATCCTTTCAGGGTCGACAAGCAGCTTGACCAGCGCGCTTGCGGCCTCGGGCCCGTCGAACTCGCCGAGCGCCATCGCCACTTGCTGGCGCACGCCGGCGTCGGGATCGGCCACCATGTTGGCGAGATGCGCGACGGCTGCGGGATCGCCGGAATGGCCGAGCGCGATGATGGCGACGCGGCGTTCGGCGGGATCGGCCGCCTGGAGGCGCTCGTCGGCATCCTCCAAATCGTCGTAGGATTCGAACGGGCTCGACATGATCACCTCAACAAATAGGGAATGTTGACGGTGACGGCGCCGGTCGGGCAATCGGCCTCGCAGGGCATGCAGTACCAGCACTCGTCATAGGCCATGTAGGCCTTGTTGGTCATGTCGCTGATGCGCAAGACGTCGAGCGGGCAGACGTCGACGCAGACGGTGCAGCCCTTGTCCGCAATGCATTTGGCGTCGTCGACGACCACCGGAACCGATGTCTGATAGGACGCGAGAGGCATTTGATGTCTCCTGTTGCTTATTTGCGGTGGATCAGGCGGAGGCGCGGATGCGCTGCTTGTCGTAGAGATCTTTCTCGTCGTCGGCGATCGGCACGACATAGGGCTCGACCGCGCGCTTCGCGCTGGTCATCTTGCCGTCCTGCTTGCTCAGAAGGGTGTGGCAGAACCAGTTCTCGTTGTCCTTTTCCGGAAAGTCGGTGCGCCAGTGATAGAGGCCCCAGCGGCTTTCCTCGCGGTAGAGCGAGGCGTGCGCGGCCATGTCGGCGCAGTCCATGATCGACTGCACTTCGAGCGCGCGGAGCAGCTCGTGCGCGTTGCGCGCGATCATGCGCTCCTGCATATCCTCCCGCGCCTCGGCGAGGCGGCGCATGCCGAGCTCGTATTTGCGCGTGACTTTCGGCGGCTGGAGATAATCATTGACGAGACGACGGGTCTTGTATTCGACCTGGTTGGGCGGAATGCCGTCCTCGCGCTTCGTCGGCGCCATCACGCGGTCGCGCTCCATCGCGACATCGGCCGCATCAAACTCCGCGAAATCATGGCTGTCGGCGAAATCCATCGCGTCGATGCCCGCGACCGAGCCGTTGGTGAAAGCGCCGAGCATGTAATTGTGCGGCACGCTCGCCATGTCGCCGGCGGCGTAGAGACCGGGCACGGTGGTGCGCGCATTGTCATCGACGAACACGCCGGAGGCACTATGGCCCGAGCAGAAGCCGATCTCGGAAATGTGCATCTCGATCGACTCGCTGCGGTAGTCGACGCCCCGTCCTTGCTGGAACAGCCCGCGCGTCGGCCGCTCCACCTTGTGCAGCGTGGATTCGATCTCCGAGATGGTGTCCGGATGCAGATGCTTGAGCTGAAGGAACACCGGGCCCTTGCCGGACAAGAGCTCGTTGTAGAACTCCAGCATCATCTGGCCCGACCAGTAGTCGCATTCGATGAAGCGCGATCCCTCGTTATTCGCCGTATACGCGCCGAAGGGACCGGCGACATAGGCGCAGGCCGGGCCGTTATAGTCCTTGATCAGCGGATTGATCTGGAAGCATTCGAGGTTCGCGAGCGCGGCGCCGGCATGATAGGCCATGGCGTAGCCGTCGCCGGAATTGGCGGCGTTCTCATAAGTGCCGAACATGTAGCCCGAGGTCGGCAGGCCGAGGCGGCCGGCGGCGCCCATGCAGAGGATTACGGCCTTGGCCTTGATCACCAGCATCTCGGCAGTACGGGTGTTGACGCTCACCGCGCCGGCGATGCGGCCGTCCGACGATTTCAGCAGCCGCGTCGCCATGTAGCGGTTGGAGATCAGGATGCGGGCGCGGCGGAGCTGGCGATAGAGCGCCTTTTTCACGGTCTCACCGTTCGGCATCGGCAGCACATAGGTGCCGATGTGGTGCACCTTCTTGACGGCGTAGTCTCCGTTCTCGTTCTTCAGGAATCGGATGCCGAAGCTGTCGAGCTCCTCGATGATCTTGTAGCAATTCTGGGCGTATTTATAGACCGCCTTCTGGTCGACGATGCCGTCATTGGCGATGGTGATTTCCTTGGTGTACTGCTCCGGCGTCGCATAGCCGGGGATGACGGCGTTGTTCAGCCCGTCCATGCCCATCGAGATCGCGCCGGAGCGCTTGACGTTGGCCTTTTCGAGCAGGACGACGTTGGCCTTCGGGTTCTTCAGCTTCGCCTTCAGCGCCGCCATCGGGCCGGCCGTGCCGCCGCCGATCACCAGCACATCGCAGGAAACCTCCGAAAGTCCGTCGACGATCTGATCTAGTGCCATCACTTGCTCCTGGTTCGCCGATCCCGGCGCCTTTGCGTCAGAGTTGTTCAGAGGGCTTCGCGGCGATAGCAATTAGTTGTCGCCGGAGCGCGATTTGCGCCTCAGCGCTCGACAAAGGCCTTCTCGATCACGAAATGGCCGGGCCGGCTGTGATTGCCCTCGACGAAGCCGCGCGCCGAGAACATCGCGTGAAGCTCTTCCAGCATCGCGGGGCTGCCGCACAGCATGATGCGGTCGGTCTCGATATCGAGGCCTGATAGCCCGACGTCCTCGAACAGCTGGTTCGAGGCGATCAGATCGGTGATGCGGCCGCGGTTCCGGAACGGCTCGCGCGTCACGGTCGGGTAGTAGACCAGCTTGTCGCGGATCAGCGGTCCGAAGAATTCGTGGTCGCGCAGGCTTTCGACGACATTTTCGCCATAGGCGAGCTCGGAGACCTGGCGGCAACCATGGGCGAGCACGATCGTCTCGTAATTCTCGTAGACGTCGGGGTCCTTGATCAGGCTGGCGAAGGGCGCAAGGCCCGTGCCTGTCGAGAGCAGCAGCAGGCGCTTTCCCGGAATGAGATTGCCCGTGATCAGCGTGCCCGTCGCCTTGCGGCCGACCAGGATGATGTCGCCTTCCCGGATCTTCTGCAGGCGCGAGGTCAGCGGGCCGTCCTGCACCTTGATCGAGAAGAATTCGAGCGCCTCCTCGTGGTTGGCGCTGGCCATGCTGTAGGCGCGCGTAAGGGGCTTGCCCTCGACCTCGAGCCCGATCATCGCGAACTGGCCGTTCTGGAAGCGGAAGCCGGGATCGCGCGTCGCGGTGAAGCTGAACAGGGAATCGGTCCAGTGTCGAACCGACAGAACCATTTCCTTCTGAAAGGCACTCATGATCTCTCCTTCTCGATGACGCCAAGGTCAGGGCAAGAGAAGAGTCCGGCAATTCGGAAGTGGGTTTCCCGGTCGATTAGTTTCCCATTTCGCGGGGCGGTGATCGAACTGAGCGCGGTGGCCGAGCCCGCGCCGGCAATTAGTTGCTATTCGTGCACGCCCCCGTCGACATAGATAGAAGGCGGAGGTTCGTCATGACCATGACCGCATTGGTGGCGCCGACCGTGGCCGACTATGAAGCCAGCGCCGATCTGGCCGCGCTTCTCGTCCGCACCACGCAGGACGATGCGCTGAGCGTGTCCGCCGAAACACTCCGCCTCTCCTGCAAATGCGCCCACTGCACCCGCGCCCGGTTCGACGGCCGCTTCCCGGCAACGTTTCCAGGAATTGCAATCACCGAGATCGGCGATCTCGGCTACGGGCTGAACATCTCGTTCTCGGACGGGCATAACCGGGGAATCTATCCGAAGCCGTATCTGCTGAGCCTGGCGGGGCGATAAGGGGCGCGAACGCCCCTCCCTGCTCCGCTGTCATTCCCCGCGAAAGCGGGGAATCCAGTACGCCGCGGCCCTTCCGTATCCCACTGACGTCTCTGGAATACTGGGTCGCCCGGTCCCGGCTCCGCTAAGGCTACGCCGAGGCCCACACGAGCGCTCGGCACGCCGAAGCTTCAGCGAAGGCGGCAAGCCGGGCGACGACGGCGGAGTGAATCTGGCACGGACATTGCTCTTCTTTAGAACGATTTGAACGTTCCGGAGGCAGGTGATGTTGCAGGCGGCGAATGCGGTTCGCGGGGCCGTTCCCCCGGCAGTCCGGCCCGCGGGCAGCTCCTCGCTGCTGCTCACCGAGAACCAGCAATGGATCGGCGGACCGCCGCCGCTGATGGACAAGCTGTCGCCGCGCGAGCGGGAACTGGTGCTGAAACAGGGACGGCGAAAAGTGCTGAACCGCGGCCAGACCCTGTTCAACCAGGGCGGCAAGCATGACGGCATCTGGCTGATCGAGAGCGGCCGCATCCGCGTGTTCTACACCTCGCCGCAGGGGCGCGAGATTACGCTCGCCTATTGGCATGTTGGCAATTTCGTCGGCGGCCCCGAAGTGTTCGAAGGCACCGTGCACCAATGGTCGGGCGTCGCCTCGAGCAATTGCAGCGTCGTGCACCTGCCCGGCAAGGAACTGCGGTCCCTTGCCGCCGAGATCCCGAACCTTGCCATCGGCCTGATCGAGGGCCTGACCTTCAAGGGCAAATGCTATTCGGCCCTGGCGCAGATGCTGGGGACGCGCTCGATCACGCAGCGCCTTGCGCATCTGCTCTTGCATCTCGTCGAGCTCTACGGCGTCGACGACGCCGACGGCACCGTGATCGCCGCGGCTTTCACCCACGCCGACATCGCCCACATGGTCGGCGCCACCAGGCAGTGGGTCACCATCAGCCTGAAGCGCATGCAGGAAAAGGGAATCGTGCAGACCAAGCGGTCGCAGATCGTGGTCTGCCGGACCGACGTGCTGGAGGAGATGCGCGGTCTCGCATCCGACTAGACGAATTTGCGACCAAGGCCGGTGCACAGGCAAGCGGCTTTATAGTGCAGGACTGCCCAAGGAGTATGCAATCACCTTATTCCCGGCAACTAATCGACTGCGGTCACCATTCCGGATTTGCCCTGCCCCCGCCCTCACCCAATCATGGCAACCACAGCACATCCAACCGAATGAGGATGAGAATGGTCCGCCATCTTCCCACGCTCTCGATCGCGATGTCGGTGACGTCGCTGGCGCTACTGGTCACGCAGCCGGCCTCGGCGGAAACCGTCACGCTCGGTATCGGAACGCAGGACACCACGACCAATACGGTGACTGCCGGCGTCGTCATCCGCCAGCTCCATCTTCTGGAAAAATATCTGCCCAAGGACGGGAAATACGCCAACATCAAGTTCGCGCTGGAGTGGCAGAACTTCACTTCAGGTCCGCCTGTCACCAATGCGATGATGGCGAACAAGCTGCAGATCGGCATGATGGGCGACTATCCCCTGATCGTGAACGGCTTCACCTTCGAGAGCAACCCCGAGAGCAAGAGCCGGCTGATGGGCATCGCCGCCTACAGCCTGTCCGGCTCGGGCAATGGCATGGTGGTCCACAAGGATTCGCCCTACTACGACCTCGCTGATCTCAAGGGCAAGCTGGTCAGCGTTCCCTTCGGCTCCGCCGCGCACGGCATGGTGCTGAAGGCGATGCAGGATCGCGGCTACGCATCGGACTTCTTCCAGCTCGTCAGCCAGAGCCCCGAGGTCGGCTCGACCAATCTCCAGGAGAAGAAGATCGATGCGCATGCCGACTTCGTCCCCTTCGCCGAGCTGTTGCCGTTCCGCGGCTTCGCGCGAAAAATCTTCGACGGCGTCGAGACGAACTTGCCGACCTTCCACGGCATCGTGGTCCGCACCGACTTCGCGGAAAAATATCCGGAGGTCGTCGTCGCTTATTTCAAGGCGCTGATCGCCGCCAATCAGTGGTTGCGCGACAATCCCAAGCTGGCCGCCGAAAAAATCCAGGAATGGACCGGCATCAACAAGGAGGTCGTCTACATCTTCCTGGGGCCGAGCGGCAACATGACCACCGACGCCACGATCAAGCCGGCGCTGATCGATGCGGCCACGACCGACGTCAAGGTGCTGCAGAATCTCGGCCGCATGAAGGAGTTCGATCCGAAGAAATGGGTCGACGACAGCTACATCCGCAAGGCCTATGCCGAGATGAAGCTCGACTACGATGCACAGCTTGCCAGCACGAACAATTACGAGATCTCCGGCGAAGATGCCTTCTGCAAGAAGCCGATCGCCGATCCGCGCAAGGCCGGCGAGGTCTGGGTGGATGATGCGGGCATCATGCCCTTCTCGTCCGCCGCCTGCACCCTCGGGGCTTACGCCGACTACAAGGCCAAGGGCAAGAAGATCAACGTCGCCTATGTCTTCGACACGACGCGCGGCATCAAGCTGTTCGCCGACCAGGCCTTCTTCGCGGTCGGCAATGGCGAGGTCGCCCCGTTCCTTCTCAAGAAGGACGCCGAAGCCTACGCCGCCAAGGTCAGCGGCAAGGTGCTGGGCTTCGACGACGCGGTGAAGGCCGCCGTCGGCGGAGGCAAAACGTGAGCAGCCCCGCCCTCCTCAGACATCCCGAGGACAGCATGCCGGCAACAGCCATCGCAGAGGCGGGACCTGCGCCCGCCGTGATCGCCCAGCCTACGACGCCGCCTTCCTTTGGCACACTCGCGCTGCGCTGGTACCGGCTCAATCGGGCCGGGCTGCGCGCGACCGCGATCGGCGTGATTTCGCTGCTCGCCTTCCTGCTGGTCTGGCACCTGCTCACGACCTATCGCGTCGTGTTCTTCGTGCGCTTCACCAACGTGCCCTCCCCGCTTGCGGTTTATGCAAGCTTCACCAAGGCGATCCACGATCCCAAATTCCTGATGCACATCGTGCTGAGCTGCCGGCGCATCTTCATCGGCTTCTCGCTCGCCGCCATCGTCGGCGTGCCGCTCGGTCTGATCATGGGCCGCTTCAAGCTGGTGCACGAGATCATCTTCCCGGTGGCGGAAGTGCTGCGGCCGATCCCGGCGATCGCCTGGGTGCCGATGGCGATCATGCTATGGCCGACCAACGAGCAGAGCATCGTCTTCATCACCTTCCTCGGCTCGTTCTTCCCGATCCTGGTCAACACCCTGCACGGCATGTCGCTGGTCGATCCCGTGCTGGTGCGCGCCGCGCAATGTCTCGGCGCGCGCGAGCGCTCGATCTTCCGCGAGGTGTATTTTCCGGCCTCGCTGCCGCACATCTTCACCGGCCTCACGGTCGGCATGGGCGTCGCATGGGTGTCGCTGATCGCCGCCGAGATGATCTCGGGTCAATACGGCATCGGCTACTTCACCTGGGAAGCCTATTCGCTGGTCCAGTACGCCGACATCGCGCTCGGCATGATCGCGATCGGCGTGCTCGGGCTCGGATCGAGCGTCCTGATCAGAGGCGCCGGACGATTGGTGATGCCGTGGAGGTCGACATGAGCGAGACGATTGCGAGCACACCGAAGGGCCATATCGAGGTCAAGAACTTCTCCCTCGCCTACGAGACCATCGAGGGAGCGGTGCAGGCCGTCACGGACACGCAGATCCACGTGAAGCCCGGCGAGTTCGTCTCGATCGTCGGCCCCTCCGGCTGCGGGAAGTCGACGCTGCTCAACGCGGTCGCCGGCTTCCTCAAGCCGACCACCGGGATCGTCACCGTTGACGGCGAGCGCGTGAACGGTCCCAGCGCCGAGCGCGGCATGGTGTTCCAGCAATATTCGCTGTTTCCCTGGAAGACGGTGCGTGAGAACGTCGAGTTCGGCCTGAAGATGCGCGGCATGCCGCGATCGCAACGCGAGCGCGCGGCACGTACGCTGCTCGGCCTTGCCGGACTTGAAGCCTTCGAGAAGCACTATCCCGAAAAGCTCTCCGGCGGCATGAAGCAGCGCGTCGGCATCGTCCGCGCGCTGGCGACAGGGCCGAAAGTGCTGCTGCTGGACGAGCCGTTCGGTGCACTCGACGCGCAGACCCGCGTCATCATGCAGCAGATCCTCACCAACATGTGGCAGCGGCTCAAGATCTCGGTGCTGTTCGTCACCCACGACATCGACGAGGCGATCTTCCTGTCCGATCGCGTCTACTGCATGACCGCGCGGCCCGGCTCGATCAAGGCGGAAATCCCGATCCCGCTGGAGCGGCCGCGGCAGCAATCGATGATGATGTCGTCGGAGTTCTTGGCGCTACGCCGCGGGCTGATGTCGCTGATCCGCGAGGAAAGCCTGAAGGCGATGGGCGGCGAGATCAACGACATGGGCATGCAGGGGCTGGGCATCGAGCTGCAAGGGCACTCGCTGGCGGATGTGATCTGACTTAGCCACGGCGATGACGGTCTCGTAGGGTGGGCAAAGCGGAGCGTGCCCACCACCTGTCGCCATACTGGAGAGATCGTGGGCACGGCGCTTCGCGCCTTTGCCCACCCTACGGCAGTTTTGCCCCGATCACTTGAACCAATGCACCAGTGCGATGCTGATGCCGAGCAGCAGCAGCAGTGACAGCGTCACCGCGGCGGTCACCCGTCCCCCGACATTGGCGAGCACGCGGACGTCGACGCCGAGCCCGAGCGCGGCCATCGACACCACGGTGAGAAAGCTCGTGATCTTCGTCACCGGGCCGACCACCGTGGGCGGAACGATCTCGAGGGAGCGCAGGGTCGCGAGCGCGAGGAAGCCGAGGATGAACCAGGGGACCAGGCGGAAGAAGCCGACATTGGTCTTCTTGGCGTCGCCCTGCCAGCGCGAGGCGACCAGCGACAGGCCAACGACCACCGGTCCGAGCATCAGGACGCGCATCAGCTTGACGAGCGTGCCGATCTGCGTCGAGACGAGGCCGGCCGGGACCGTCGCGGCCAGCACTTGCGGCACCGCATAGACGGTGAGGCCTGCGAGGATGCCGTATTGCGTGGCGGACAAATGCAGCAGCGGGATCAGCAGCGGCAGGCCGAGCACCATCATCACGCCGAGGATGGCGGTAAAGGAGATCGATGATGCGATCTCGTCATTGCTGGCGCCGATGATCGGCGCCACCGCCGCGATCGCGGAATTGCCGCAGATCGAGTTGCCGCAGGCGATCAGGATCGACAGCCGCGTCGACAGGCCGAGCAGCCGGCTGAGGCCGAAGGAGGCGCAGAGCGCGACCACGACGACCGCGGCGATCGAGGCCAGCAGCGCGACGCCAGAGGCAGCGATGGCGGCGAAGCTGATGGAAGCGCCCAGCAACATCACCGCGACTTCAAGCAGCTGTTTGGCGCTGAAGGCGATGCCGGCCTGCCAGCGCGGCGCAGGTTTCCAGAAGCTGCGAAGCGCCATGCCGAGCAGAATCGCCATCACCAGCGCTTCGACATAGGGATGCTCGAAAACGCCCAATTCCGCCCGCTCCAGCAGGGCCGAGACACCAGCGACGGCAACGCAAAGGAGGATGCCCGGAATCAGCGCCGCGATGCGGCTTGCGGCGCTGGCCGGCTTGGCATCGGCCGGGCTGGATGCTTGATTCTGCGACACAAATCTCTCCCCGAGGAGAAATATTTATACGCAGCGTCAGCTCGATGGGGAATAAGTTTTCGACATATCAGGGCCGAGGGAAGTTCTGTCCTCGGACCGGAATATTCGACCGTCGGAAGATCCGGCGGCCTTAGAAGATCAGATTCTTGGCGAGCGTGGCGACCCGGCTGAAGCCGTCATAGATGCCCGGCTCGAAGAAGGCCGCGCGCGCCAGCACGATGCCGGCGACCAGCGACCAGAACAGACCAGTGCCAACCCGCAACAGCAGCTTTGACGCACGCGACCGCGGCTGGGTGTCCGTCGCGGACACCAGCTGCTCGCCGAAGGGCTCAAATCCGGTGCGTTCCATAGCTGCCGATCCATCAATTCCTGGTGGAAATGTCGTCGTTTCGGCCCCAAACGGCAATGGAAGCGATTGGCTTTTTTGCGTTCCGGTGGGGAAACTCCTTCCTTGCAGCCGAGTCGCAGCGATAGTTTTCTTCTCCGGGCCCATCTGGACACCGGAATCCAGCGACAGGGTCAGATTGCGCCGGCGAATCTCTCGTTGCCCTTCGGCTCATAGATCCGGCAGTCCGTCCGGAGACCAGGACACGCCATGAACATCGACCTTCCGCACAGGCTCGACCTTGCCTCGACCATCGCAGAAGGCGACATCCGGTGCCTGCTGATGGTGCTGGTGCACATGACCGGCGACGAGAAATGGCTCGCGCCGCCGTACCTGCCCAAGCGCGATATCCGCCTCATCCCCGATCCCGAGGCCGGCGTGCCCCGGGACATCCAGGACGAGATCCGTGCCACGGTGGTCGAGCTGTTCGCCAATGGCACGCCCAAGCCCGTCATCGCCGATCCCGGCGAGGCGCTGCTGCTGAGGATGATGCGCGTCTGTCTCGGCGAGAACGTCGCGCCGGAATACGCGCCCCTGATGCGCGAGGAGATGGGCTTTGTCTCACGCGAGGCGCGCTGGACCAGGCCGCCGCCGGACGACAAGCTCGCCGGCCAGCATGTGCTGATTGTCGGTGCCGGCGTCTGCGCCATCGCGCTTGGCGTCGCACTCGGTCATCTCGGCATCCCCTATACCATCGTCGAGAAGAACGCCGAGCTTGGCGGCACCTGGTGGATCAACCGCTACCCCGGCTGCGGCGTCGACACGCCGAACCATTCCTATTCCTATTCGTTCGGCTCCGGCAATGCGTGGACCCGCTACTTCTGCCAGCGCGAGGAATTGCTCGGCTATCTCCAGAAGGTCGCGGACGAGTACGGCATCCGCAAGCATCTGCGCGTCAACACCGAGCTGACCTCGTCGCGCTGGGACGAAAGCCGGCGGCGCTGGATCTCGACGCTGAGAACCAAGGACGGCGAAGAGACGTTCGAATCCACAGCGCTGGTCAGCGCGATCGGCCAGCTCAACGATCCCTCCCGCGCCCGCTTCAAAGGCGAGGAGGACTTCAAGGGAACGATCCTGCATTCGGCGCTGTGGTCAGACGATATCAACGTCGATCGCAAGCATGTCGCCGTGATCGGCACCGGTGCGACCTCGATGCAGCTGGTGCCGTCGATCGCCGGCCGCGTCGCCTCGGTCACGGTCTATCAGCGCAGCGCGCAATGGGCGCGGCCGGTGAAGGGCTATGCCGATCCGATCAGCGAGGGCGCGCGCTGGCTGCTGTCGCATCTGCCGTTCTATGTGCAGTGGTATCGCTTCAACATGTTCTGGCGCTATGGCGACGGCCTCTTGCCTTTCCTGCGCAAGGATCCGGCGTGGCCGCATCCCGAGCGCGCCGTCAACAAAGGCAACGACCGGCACCGCCAGGAACTGACGGACTTCATCTTGTCGGAGCTACAGGGCCGGCCCGATCTGATCGAGAAATGCGTGCCGACCTATCCGCCCTACGGCAAGCGCATCCTGCTCGACAACAATTGGTTCAAGACCTTGCGGCGGGACAATGTCGAGCTGGTCACGGATGCGATCGACCGTTTCGACGAGACGGGCATCGTCGCCGCAGACGGCAAGCACCGTCCCGCCGACATCATCGTGGTGGCGACCGGTTTCAAGTTGACGGAAATGGCGGCCCGTCTCAACATCAGCGGCCGCGAAGGCAAGGATTTGCGGCAGGCCTGGGCCAACGACAATCCGACCGCCTTCCTCGGCCTCACCGTGCCCGGCTTTCCGAACTTCTTCTGCATGCTCGGCCCCAACTCCGGCCCGGCCCATGGCGGCAGCGTCATCTTCCAGTCGGAATGCCAGAGCCGCTACATCGCGGCGTGCCTGGTCGACATGATCGAGCAAGACGTCACGGCGATCGACGTCCGCCAGGACGTGCTCGACGACTACGTCCGCAAGGTCGATGCCGAGCACGAGGCGATGATCTGGACGCATCCGGGCATGAGCACCTATTACCGCAACAGCAGTGGCCGCGTGTTCTCGGCGATGCCGTGGCGTTTCGTCGACTACTGGCGCATGACGCATGACCCCGATTTGGGGCAGTACAAGGTGACGAAGGCGTCAGAGTTGGGGTGATACAAAGCCCCAGCACCGCTGCAACCTCTCCCGCTTGCGGGAGAGGTCGGCGCGAAGCGCCGGGAGAGGCTTTCTCCTCTAGGGACTTCCTCGGCATCGCGGCGACAATCCCACTCCGGAGACACCCTCTCCCCTACCCTCTCCCGCAAGCGGGAGAGGGCGCGCAGCTACGCCGCCAACCCGCTCTCCACCGGAGCAAAGTCCAGCCCGAGGCTTTCCGCCACGGCCTTGTTGGTGATGCGGCCCCGATGGACGTTGAGGCCGTTGCGTAGGTGCGGATTTTCCAGCACCGCCGCAAAACCCTTGTTCGCCAGCATCAGGCCGAACGGCAACGTCGCGTTGTTCAGGGCCTGGCTCGACGTCACCGGCACCGCGCCCGGCATGTTGGCGACGCAATAGTGCACGACGCCATCCACCTCATAGGTCGGATCGGTATGGGTGGTCGGATGCGAAGTCTCGAAGCAGCCACCCTGGTCGATCGCGACGTCGACCAGGACGGCGCCCGGCCGCATCGATTTCAGCATCGCGCGCGTGACCAGCTTCGGCGCGCTGGCGCCCGGCACCAGCACCGCGCCGATCACGACGTCGGCGGCAAACACCTCCTCCTCGACCGACTCGATAGTCGAGAAGCGGGTGCGCAGACGTCCGGCAAAGAGATCGTCGAGTTCGCGCAGGCGCGGGATCGAGCGGTCGATCACGGTGACTTCGGCTCCGAGACCCGCGGCCATGCGGGCCGCCTGGGTGCCAACCACGCCGCCGCCGAGCACGACGACGCGCGCCGGCTGCACGCCGGGCACGCCGCCCAGCAGCAGGCCGCGGCCGCCGGCCGATCGCTTGAGCGCGGCGCCGGCGGCCTCGATGGCGAGGCGGCCGGCGACTTCGCTCATCGGCGCGAGCAGCGGGAGGTGACCGCGCGCGTCCGTGACGGTTTCATAGGCGATCGCGGTGCAGCCGGAGGCGAGCAGGCCCATGGCCTGCTCCGGATCCGGCGCAAGATGAAGATAAGTAAATAGAATCTGGCCTTCCCGGAGCTGGGCCCACTCGCTCTTCTGCGGCTCCTTCACCTTCACGATCATGTCCGACCTGGCAAAGATGTCGTGGGCGCTGTCGGCGATAGTGGCCCCTGCCCGCCGATACACATCGTCGGATGCGCCGATGCCGGCGCCGGCGCCGGTCTCGACCGCAACCTGATGACCGGCCGCGACATATTCACGGACGGCGCCCGGGGTGAGCCCGACGCGATATTCCTGCACCTTGATCTCCTTGGGAACACCGACGCGCATCTTGAGCTCCTGTGCCAACGCATTGATTCCGCGCTTCATCGTAGCGATGGGGCCGGTTTGGTTTCGTGCAAATATCCGCTAGTTTGGAGGGGCCCGCGCCGGTTTCCGGCGCCGAAAGGCTCTTTCACGCTGGAAACGAAACCTTGGCCCTCGACCGGAAAGACCTCGCGATCCTCGCGGAACTCACGACCAATGCGCGCGCCAGTCATGCCGAACTCGCCAACAAGATCGGGCTGTCGAGCACGGCGCTGGCACGGCGACAGAAGACGCTTGAAGATGACGGCTACATCCAGGCCTATCAGGCCACGCTCGACCTCGCCCAGTTCGGCCTCACCACCACCGTGCTGGTTCGCATCGCGCTGGAGAGCCAGAGCGACGATGCGCTGAAGGCCTTCGAGGCCGAGGTGGTGAAATGCCCCTCCGTCGTGCGCTGCTTCCTGATGTCGGGCACCGACGATTACATCCTCATCGTGCTGGCCCGCGACATCCAGGATTTCGAGCGCATTCACCGGACCGAGCTGTCCCGGCTGCCGCGCGTTGCGCGCGTGCAATCGAGCTTTGCCTTGCGCGAAATCGTCAACCGCGCGGTGCCGACGGTGGTGTTCGGCGAGGCGAAGCGGTAGCGCTTTTCCCTCTCCCCGCCTTCTGTCATCCAGCTGTCATCGAATGTGCAGAGAGCTGTATCTCCTGGCACATTCGGGACAGACCATGGACTATTTCAAGCGCTTCAACTTCCTATTCGCCGCACCGGCCTTCGACGCCGACGACCTTGAGGGTATTCGCTTCAACCAGATCATCGAGGAAATCCAGCGCTCGGGCTTCGAGGTGGTCCGGGCTCGCAAGCTGGAGGATGCCGAGATGGCGGTGCAAACCGATGCCGCGATCGGCTGCATGGTGGTGGACTGGGGCAAGAAGGGCCTCGAAGGCAAGACCTCTGCCCTGATCAATCTGATGCGGCGCCGTGGCCTCGACTTTCCGATCATCCTCCTGATCCGGCGCAAGCGCTTCGAAGATCTGCCGGTCGAGGTGCTCGACTTCATCGACGGTTATGTCTTCCTGTCCGAGGAAACTCCGCCCTTCATTGCCAAGAATCTGATCAGCCGGCTCAAGCAATACGCCGAGACGCTGAAGACGCCGTTTTTCGGCGCCCTCGTCGACTATGCCGAGGAGGGAAACCAGCTCTGGACCTGCCCGGGCCACAATGGCGGCGTGTTCTACAATCGCAGCCCGATCGGCCGCGTTTTCGTCGAGCATCTCGGCGAATCCGTATTCCGAGACGACCTCGATAATTCCGTGCTCGATCTCGGCGATCTCCTCACCCATGAGGGGCCGGCGCTAAAGGCGCAGAAGGAAGCAGCCCAGATCTTCGGCGCGGAAAAGACCTATTTCGTTCTCAACGGCACCTCGACCTCGAACAAGGTCGCGCTCGGCGCCCTCGTCACCGACGGCGACCTCGTGCTGTTCGACCGCAACAACCACAAGGCCGCCCATCACGGCGCGCTGATGATCAATGGCGGCATCCCGGTCTATGTCCCGACCATCCGCAACGCCTGGGGCCTGATCGGTCCGATGCGCTGGGACGCGCTCGACGAGAAAACCTTGCGCGAGGCGATCCGCAACCATCCCCTGGTCCGGGATCGCGACGCCTGGCGCAAGGAGCGGCCATTTCGCGTCGCCGTCGTCGAGCAGTGCACCTATGACGGCTCGATCCACAGCGCCGAAATGATCCTGAAGCGCATCGGCCATCTCTGCGACTACATCCTGTTCGACGAGGCCTGGGCCGGCTTCATGAAATTTCACCCGCTCTATGCCGGCCGCTTCGCCATGGGCCTTTCGAACCTTCCCCCGGAAGCGCCCGGTATCATCGCGACGCAGTCAACCCACAAGCAGCTTGCCAGCTTCTCGCAGGCTTCGCAGATCCACATCAAGGACCGCCACATCCGCGGCCAGAAGCGACGCGTCGAGCACCGCCGCTTCAACGAAAGTTTCATGCAGCACGCCTCAACATCTCCCTTCTACCCACTCTTCGCGTCGCTGGATGTGGGCGCACAGATGATGAAGGGCCGCTCCGGTGAAGTGCTGTGGGACGACACGATCCGGCTTGGCATCGAGCTGCGCAAGAAGATCCGCGCGATGCGTAGGGAGTTCGAGGAGAAGGAACAGAATCCGGACCGCCGCTGGTTCTTCGAGCCTTTCGTGCCCGACCGCGTCGCCATTCCCGACGTCAGCCGCCCCGGCGCAACGCACAATGTCGCCTGGGAGACGCTTTCCACCGATGAGCTCGCCACCAATCCTGCGCTATGGCAGCTCTCGCTCGACAGCAATTGGCATGGCTTCCCCGGCGTCACCGAAGGCTTTGCCATGACCGACCCGAACAAGCTGACGCTGCTCACGCCCGGCTTCGACCGCGCCACCGGCGCCTATGCCGAGCACGGCATTCCCGCCCCCGTGGTCGCGCAATATTTGCGCGAAAACCGCATCGTGCCGGAGAAGAATGACCTCAACTCCCTGCTCTTCCTGCTCACGCCCGGCGTCGAGGCCAGCAAGGCCGGCACGCTGATCTCCGGCCTCGTTGCCTTCAAGAAGCTGCACGACGACAATGCGCTGCTGGCGGAGGTTATCCCGGAGTTCTATCAACGTCGGCAGGCGCGCTATGCCGGCGTGCGGCTGCGCGACCTCTGTGGGCAGATGCACGGCTTCTTCCGCGCCTGCGATGTCAGCGCGCTCCAGGCGCGGCAGTTCATGCCCGAGCACATGCCTGAGATCGCGATGTCGCCCCGCGATGCCGCGCGCTATCTGTTCAAGAACGACGTCGACTACCTCCCGATCGAGGCAATCGCGGGCCGCATCGCCACCACGCCCTTCGTGGTCTACCCGCCCGGCATCGCCACCATCGTCCCCGGCGAACGACTGACCGAACGCGCCAAGCCCATGGTGGATTATCTCAAGATGTTCGAGACCTGCTTCAACACGTTCCCGGGCTTCGACGTCGAGATCCAGGGCGTCTACAAGGAGATCGATGCTCAGGGGCGGATCGGGCTCTACACTTACGTCGTCGCCGAGTAGCTGCCCATGATCGAAACAGCTGTACGCGCGAGTGACGAACCCGTCCTGGTCCGCCCGTCACGCGAGAGCGACGTCGAGGCGATGCTGGCGATCTACCGCCATCATGTCCGCAATGGCGTGCCGCGCGATGTCGAGGGAACCGGCGCACCGGAACCGGACGATTTGCGCGACCGGCGCAAGAACCTGAAGCAGACCCGCCTTCCCCATCTGGTCGCGACCTTTCGCGGCGAAGTGGTCGGCTATGCCTACGCCGTGCTGTTTCGCAAACGGCCGGCCTATCGCTACACAGCCAAGCATTCGATCTACGTCCACCATGAGCAGCTCGGCCGCGGGGTCGGACGGCTATTGCTCCAGGAATTGATCGATGCCTGTGCGGCGGCGGGCTTCCGCCAGATGATCGGCTATATCGATGCCGACAACGAGCCCTCGCTGGCGCTGCACGAGAAGTTTGGCTTCGCGCGCGCCGGCCTGCTCTGCGGCGTCGCTTATCGCCACGGCCGCTGGTCCGACACCGTCATGGTGCAACGCTCGCTCGGCGCCGGGACGACGACGCCACCGCCGGTCACGCGCCGGGCCGATAGATAGAGTGTGATCCGAACCCCGAGGGCCGCGTTAGCACAGAGTATGTAGCGGCTTTCCTCGCGCCAAACGCGGAACGCGTTTGCGCGGAGATCACGCTTAACCAATGGGCCTCACGACGGAAAGTCGGCCGGTTTCACGTGGATGCGGTCGGCATGCAGCGACCAGTGATGCAGTGCCTGATCCTTGCAGAATCTCGCTTTCGCCTGCTCCCTGGCCTCGTTCTCGTCGGCGGCGTCGATTTCCAGCGTGCCCTGGCAAATCTCGCTCTGCCGGCCGTACTCACCGAGCACGTTCTTCATGAACTTGACGACATAGGTTGACATGGGACCTCCCTGCTGCCCCGACAGCACTCTAATCCCATTTAGGCCGGGCCGGGAAATGAGATTTTGACGCGGATCAAGGTCGGGAGGGCGTTCCTCGCCGCGTCTCCGTCCCGGAACGGCAATGCGGCTGCCTCTATCCCGGCGTCATGCCGAAAGCCAGCTTGAAGCGCTCCGCATAGACCGGCCAGACCTCTGGATTGATGATGCGCGGCGGGCGCTTGCCGTCGAGCGTGTCGAGCACCTGCTCGGCCGCGATCCGGCCCATGTTCCGGCGCGCCTCGATCGTCACCCCCGCGGTATGGGGGCTTGCGAGCACGTTGTCGAACTGGAGCAGCGGATGCTCCGGCGGCGGGGGCTCCTTGGACCAGACGTCGAGACCGGCACCGGCGATGCGCTTGTCGCGCAGCGCCTGGAGCAGAGCATCCTCGTCGTGGATGAAGCCGCGCGCCGTGGTGATGAAGTAGGCATGCGGCTGCATCAGCGCAAACTCGCGCGTGCTGATCATGTTGCGACTGCCCTTGTCGAGCGGACAGGAAATCGAGACAAAATCCGAGCGGCGCAGCAGTTCGTCGAGCTCGACTTTCTCTCCGCCCCGTTCTGCCATCACCTCGGTCGAGAGATACGGGTCGTAGGCCAGCACCTTCATGCCGAGCAGGCCCTTGCACAGTGCGGCGATGCGGCGGCCGACATTGCCGAGGCCGATGATGCCGACGGTCTTGTGCTCGACCTCGTTGCCGATGAGCTCGTTACGGTTGACGTCGCGCTCGCGGCGCAGGCGGCGATCCGACTGGATGATGCGTTTGGACAGCGTCAGCATCATCGCCAGCGCGTGCTCGGCAACCGAATGGGCATTGCCGCCCGACTGATTGACGACCAGCACCCCCGCATCGGTGCAGGCCCCGACGTCGACCGGATCGAAGCCCGCGCCGTTGCTGGAGACAAGCAGCAGGTTCGGGGTGCGCTTCAGGAAGGCGGCATCGACATGAAAATGCGGGGCGAGTTCGTCGCGGGCGGCGCCGACCTGGTAGGCATGGGCCGCGCGCAGGATCGGCGCGTAGAAGTCTTCGGGACTCTCGTTCTCGATACGGTCGAGCCGGACGTCGGGCCGCGCCTTAAGGATGTCGACATAGATCGGATTGGCCAGGTATTTGACGTAGAAGACGCGCTTATTGTTGACGGACATCAGGACCCTTCCGGCTCTCTTGAAGGGCTCCGCAAGGCCAGGGCGATGCGCGCCCGTCACTGCCTCCCTCCAGTTTTCAAATTGTCGCCTCTTATGACACGGCGGTGCCGGCCACGGCAGACGGTCTGGCGCAGATCACGGTGCCGGCCCGGACATGTTGACAATCCCGCCCGCTCCGTCAAGTTCGGCAGACTGCCGCGACGGCCAACGCAATGGCAATGGCGAAGACCAAGAAGGATGCGCGGCGCGAGGGAGAACGCAATGGCGATTGCGGAACAGCGGACTTCGCCCCAGGCGGCACAGGGGTCCAGCGACGGGAGCTGGCACGGCATCGTCCTGCAAACCCTGAAACGAAACGAGATCAGCCTCATCCCCTACGTGCCCGACCGCGTGCTGACCCCGCTGATCAGGAATCTGCACGCCGATCCGTTCTTCACCACCTTTGCCACCGCGCGCGAAGAAGAGGCGGTCGGGATCGTTTCGGGCGCCTGGATGGGCGGCCGGCGCGGCGCGGTGCTGATGCAGACCTCCGGCTTTGCGACGCTCGCCAACGTGCTGGCCTCGCTCGCGGTGCCCTACCAGATCCCCCTGATCATGTTCGTGTCCGAGCGCGGCACGCTCGGCGAGTTCAATTACGGGCAATCGCTGGTCTGCCGCACCATGCGCCCGGTGCTGGACTCATTGGCGCTCGAGCATCACACCATCACCCGGCTCGACGAGCTCGAATTCATCGCCGACCGCTCGATCAAGCAGGCCGTCACCACGCAGGCGCCGGTGGCGCTGATCCTCAACCCGCTGCTCACCGGCGGCAAGGTTTTCGACAAGTGAGCGCCGTCATGAATACGCGCAACACCAAGGTCATGAACCGCTTCGACGTGACCTCGCGGCTGATCGCAAAGCTCAAGCACGAGGAAGCCGTGATCGGCGGCATCGGCAACACCAATTTCGACCTCTGGGCCGCCGGGCACCGCCCGCAGAATTTCTACATGCTGGGCAGCATGGGGCTCGCCTTCCCGATCGCGCTGGGCGTGGCGCTGGCGCAACCGGATCGGCGCGTCTTCGCGCTCGAAGGCGACGGCTCGCTGTTGATGCAGCTCGGCGCGCTCTCGACGATTGCGAGCCTGAGGCCGAAGAACCTCGTCATGATCGTGATGGACAATGGCATCTACCAGATTACGGGCGCCCAGCCGACACCTGCGGCAAGCGTCGCCGACATCGTGGTCATCGCCACCGGCTGCGGCCTTTCCAACAGCGCCTGGGCCGCGGACGAGGAGGATTTCGAACGACTGGTCGACGCGGCCCTGTCCGCAGCCGAGCCGCACCTGATCGCCGTCCGGATCGACGACAAGCCCGGGATCGGCACCACGAGGCGTGACCCCGTGCAGATACGGGAGCGCTTCATGCACGGGCTCGGCGTGCGCGAGCCACTTTGAGGTTTCGTCATTAACTATACGGCGATCTGATGGAGGGACTGTACAGGCCCCCGGCAATGTGTGCTAAGCGGAGCAGATGTCCATTTTGGTTCGTTCATTTGCCTGGCTGCTCGCGGCGGCCGTGACTCTCGCCACACTCGGTCCCCCCGGACTGCGGCCTCATTCCGACCTCGGCCAAGACGGCGAACATGCGCTCGCATTCATGCTGGTGGGGCTGGCCTTCGGCTTCGCCTATCCGCGACGGCGCCTGCTGATCGCGGCGGCCGCTGTGGTCCTGATCGGCGCGCTCGAGCTGATGCAATTTTGGGCACCCGGGCGCCACGCCCGGCTGGAGGATTTTCTGGTCGACGCGCTCACCGCCTGCATCGGCTTCGCGCTTGCGGCCGCGATCGATTGGCTGCTCACGCGCTTTCGCGCCGGGACTGTCGCGACAAGCGAAGGCCCCGCGGAGTGACACTCCGCAGGGCCCATCTTTTCAACGCATAAGGATTGCCACCGGTCAGTCGATGATCTTGACGACACGGCGCGTGCGCGGCTCGACGATCACGCGGCGGTCATTCACGACCGCATAGCGATACTCGGTGTAGTTCGGCACGGGGCGGAGCACCACGGTCGGCGGCAGCGGCTCCCCGACCACGACGCGCTCCTGGATCACCACGGAATCGCTGCGGGGGATTCCGCCCAGCACCGCATTCGGAATTTCGAGGCCGGCGCCGACGGCTGCACCGACGGTGCCGCCAACCATTGCGCCGATCGGACCGCCGATGTCGCCACCTGCACGCGCGCCGTCCCTGGCGCCCTGTTCGGTTGTCGACTGGGCAAAGGCCGCGCTCGACGCCAGCAACGAAGCGGCAGCCAACGTAATCGCAAGACGGGTCTTCATGTTCTTTAGCCTCCAGTGATTGCCATGCGCCTTCAACCGCGGGGCGGGACCGTTGTTCCGGTTCCCCGCGGCGAAACACACGCCCAGATCTGGAGATCTGTTACGGCGTAACAGTTCAGGCGGCAGTGATCTCGTGGCCCGCCATCAGTTCCAGCGCCCGCACCATCGCCGAATGATCCCAGCCCTTGCCGCCATGGGCGGTGCAGGCCGAGAACAATTGCTGCGCCACCGCCGTGCTCGGCAGCGACAGCCCAAGCGAGCGCGCACCTTCGAGCGCGAGATTGAGATCCTTCTGGTGCAGCTCGATGCGGAAGCCGGGATCGAAATTGCGCTTCACCATCCGCTCGCCGTGCACCTCGAGAATGCGTGAGGAGGCAAAGCCGCCCATCAGGGCCTGCCGCACCAGCGCCGGATCGGCGCCGGCTTTCGACGCAAACAACAGCGCCTCGCTCACCGCCTCGATCGTCAGCGCGACGATGATCTGGTTGGCGACCTTGGTCGTCTGCCCGTCGCCATTGGTGCCGACGCGGGTGACGTTCTTGCCCATCTTGTCGAAGACCGGCTTCATGGTGCCGAAGGCCCGCTCCGGGCCGCCGACCATGATGGTGAGGCTCCCTGCCTTGGCCCCGACCTCGCCGCCCGACACCGGCGCGTCGAGATAGTCCGCACCCAGCGCCTCGATCCTCTTCGCGAACTCCTTCGTCGCCAGCGGCGAGATCGAGCTCATGTCGACGACGATCTTGCCCTTGGAAACACCGCTCGCGACCCCGTCCTTGCCGAACAGCACGGCCTCGACATGCGGGGTATCAGGCACCATGATGATGACCGCATCCACCTCCTCCGCGACCTCTTTGCCGGACTTGCAGGGAATGCCGCCGGCCGCGATCAGCTCCGGCGCAACGGGCGCGACGTCATGCAAGAGAACGCGATGGCCTGCGGCCAGGAGGTGGCCGGCCATCGGCCGTCCCATGGTGCCAAGTCCGATGAAGCCGATGTCGATCATAACAAATCCTCTATCATTACAGCGAAATCGATCCGCGGGTTCGGTGCACCTCTCCCGCGTGCGGGAGAGGTCGGCGCGAAGCGCCGGGTGAGGGCTTTCTCCGCTGGGGGATTTTCTCGGCGCACCTCAGAAATTCCCGTCGCGGAGACACCCTCTCCCCCGCCCTCTCCCGCACGCGGGAGAGGGAGCGCACCGTCGTCATGGCTGCATTCAGGTCTCAAACGTCTGCGCGGCGTGCCACGAAAGCCCTTCCAGCGTCGTGGTGCGCGGCTTGTATTCGCAGCCGATCCAGCCGCGATAGCCGATCGCGTCGAGATGGCGGAACAGGAAGGGATAGTTGATCTCTCCGGTGCCCGGCTCGTGCCGGCCGGGATTGTCGGCAAGCTGGATGTGGGCGATCTCAGGCAGATATTCCTGCATGGTGCGGGCGAGATCGCCCTCCATGATCTGCATGTGGTAGATGTCGTACTGGATGAAGAGGTTGTTCGACCGCACTTCGGAGATCAGCTGCACCGCCTGCTCGGTGCCGTTGAGGAAGAAGCCGGGAATGTCGAGCGTGTTGATCGGCTCGACCAGCAGCTTGATGTTCTCGCGTGCCAGCGTCGAGGCGGCAAAGCGCAAATTTCCGACCAGCGTCTCGTTCAACTCGCGCGGATCGGCCTCAGTGGGCGCAATACCCACGAGACCGTTGAGCTGATCGCAATCGAGCGCCTTGGCATAGTCGATGGCGCGGAACACGCCGTCACGGAATTCGGCGGTGCGATCGGGCAGGATCGCGATGCCGCGCTCGCCGCCTGCCCAGTTTCCGGCCGGCAGATTATGCAGCACCTGCGTCAGGCCATGGGCATCGAGCTGTTCGCGCAGCTGCGCCTTGTCGAAATCATAGGGAAAGAGATATTCGACCCCGGAGAATCCCGCCGCCTTCGCCGCTGCGAAGCGATCGAGGAACGGCATCTCGTTGAACAGCATGGTGAGGTTGGCGGCGAATTTCGGCATGATACTCTCCCCTATTCCGCCGGCTGCAGCACGCCGGGCCGTTTGGTCCCGACTTCATCGAGCGGCAGGTCCAGCACCTCCTCGAACTCGACGATGTTGTCGATCTCCGTGCCCATCGCGATGTTGGTCACGCGTTCGAGGATGAACTCGACCACCACGGGCACGCGGTGCTTCGCCATCAATTCGCGCGCCGTCGCGAACGCAGCCTGTGCGTCCTTCGGATCGGTGACGCGGATCGCCTTGCAGCCGAGGCCTTCGGCGACCGCGACATGGTCGACGCCGTAGACGCCGAGCTCGGGCGCGTTGATGTTCTCGAAGGAGAGCTGGACGTGATAGTCCATCTCGAACCCGCGCTGGGCCTGGCGGATCAGGCCGAGATAGGAATTGTTCACGACGACATGGATGTAGGGCAGATTGAACTGCGCGCCGACCGCGAGCTCCTCGATCAGGAACTGGAAGTCGTAATCGCCGGACAGCGCGACGATGTCGCGATCCGGACAGGCCGCGCGCACGCCGAGCGCGGCGGGCAAGGTCCAGCCGAGCGGCCCCGCCTGTCCCGCATTGATCCAGTTGCGCGGCTTGTAGACGCCGAGGAATTGCGCGCCGGCGATCTGCGACAGGCCGATCACGGTGACATAAGTGGTGTCGCGGCCGAAGGCCTTGGTCATCTCCTCATAGACGCGCTGCGGTTTGATCGGGACGTTGTCGAAATGACTCCTGCGCAGCATCGTTCTCTTGCGATCGCGGCAGGACGCGGGCCACGCCTGGCGCTCGCGGAGCCTGCCTGCCCGCCGCCACTCCTTGGCGACGGCGACGAACATCTCGAGCGCGGCCTTCGCGTCCGAGACGATGCCGAGATCGGGATTGAACACCCGCCCGATCTGCGTCGGCTCGATATCGACATGCACGAAGGTGCGGCCCTTGGTGTAGGTCTCGACCGAGCCGGTGTGGCGATTGGCCCAGCGATTGCCGATGCCGAGCACGAAGTCGGATTCCAGCATAGTGGCGTTGCCGTAGCGGTGGCTGGTCTGAAGCCCGACCATGCCGGCCATCAGCACGTGATCGTCGGGGATCGCACCCCACCCCATTAGGGTCGGGACCACAGGCACGTTGGCGATCTCGGCGAATTCCACCAGCAGATCCGAGGCGTCGGCGTTGATGACGCCGCCGCCTGCGACGATCAGCGGCCGCTCGGCGGCGTTGAGCATCTCCAGCGCCTTCTCGACCTGCTTGCGGGTCGCGGTGGGCTTGTAGACCGGCAGCGGCTCATAGGTCTCATCGTCGAACTCGATCTCGGCGAGCTGCACGTCGAGCGGCATGTCGATCAGGACCGGCCCCGGCCTCCCTGAGCGCATCACATGAAACGCCTGGCTGAACACGCGCGGCACCAGCGCCGGCTCGCGCACCGTCACCGCCCATTTCGTTACGGGCTTTGCGATCGACTCGATGTCGACGGCCTGGAAATCCTCTTTGTAGAGCCGCGCCCGCGGCGCCTGTCCGGTGATGCAGAGGATCGGGATGGAATCGGCGATCGCGGAATAAAGCCCGGTGATCATGTCGGTGCCCGCCGGCCCCGAGGTTCCGATGCAGACGCCGATATTGCCGGACTTGGCGCGGGTATAGCCCTCCGCCATGTGCGAAGCGCCCTCGACGTGTCGTGCCAGGATATGGTGGATCGAGCCGCGCTTCTTCAGCGCCGAGTACAGGGGATTGATCGCGGCCCCGGGAACCCCGAAGGCGGTCGAGATGCCCTCCCTCTCCAGAATACGGACGGCTGCATCGACGGCTCGCATCTTCGCCATATCGGACCTCGCTTGGTTTAAGTCAGCGAGCGAGATCATCGGTTGCGCAGGAGCCGATCTCAACGAGATCGATTTTATTTTCCACGATGCGGCAGCCGCAGAGAAATTGCGGCAACCTCAATCGGTTAAATGCAGGAACGCGTGAAAGCGGCTCACTCGAACAGCGGCGCCAGCTCCATCTGCGGCACCAGCACGAGGCCCTTGTCGGTGATGCGAATTTCCGGAATGACCGATAAGGGAATCAAATTGAAGCCCATGTAGGGGATGGTGCAGCCGGCCTCCGCCCATTCCTTCTTCAACGCCTTGACCTCGTCGGCCACCTCTGTGACTCGCTTGTCGGACAGCAGGCCCGCGATCGGCAGCGGGACCAGCGCCCTCACCTCGCCGTCGGCAACGACGCAAACGCCACCCTGCCGCGCTTTGATGGCGGCGATGGCGACCTGCATGTCGGGCTCGTTGGTACCGGCGACGATGATGTTGTGGCTATCGTGCCCGACGCTGGAGGCGACCGCGCCGCGCTTGAGGCCGAAATCCTTGAGGAGGCCGTAGGCGACATTGCCGGCCGATTTGCCATGGCGCTCGACCACTGTGACGAAGCACAGGCCGTAGCGCGCGAACAGCGACGGCCAGTCCATTGCAGGCTCGATCTTAACCTTCTCGTGGATCAGCGTGATGCCAGGCAGCGCGGTCTTGATCGCGTTGACCGTACACGCTTTTGCCGGAAGCTCTGGCGTCAGCTTGACCTTCTCCGGCAGCTTCACAGTCGCATAGGCCGCCTTCGGATATTGATAGCGCTGTGACAGTGCCTGATCGAGACGTGGCGTGATCCTGCCATGCTCGACCACGAGCTCGCCGCCATACCAGGTGCATTGCGGCTTGAGTTGATCATCCATCAGCACGAGATCAGCGCGGCGGCCGCCACCGAGCCCGCCGATGTCGCCATCCATGCCGAAGCGCGTCGCGCCATGCAGCGAACCCATCGACCAGGCCTGCTCCGGCGACATCCCCGCCTTCACGGCTTCGCGCACCACCCAGTCGAGGCCGAACAGCAGGAGATCGTCGGCATCGCGGTCATCGGTGCACACCGCCGTGCGCTTGTGCGAGGCCCCAAGCTCGGTGACAGTGCGGATCGCCTGCGGCAGCGAATGCCAGGGCGTCGTCGGCGGTCCGCCGCGCAGGAACACCCAGACGCCGGCGTCGAGCAGATCGTCGGCGATGTCGCGATCGATCGCTTCGTGGGTGTCGGTGACGCCGGACGCCGCATAGGCCGCGACGAACTCGCGGCCGTAGACGTGGCCGGACACCGGCCGTCCCCGCTTCAACGCGGCCGCGAGGATTGCGTGGCTGCGCTCGTCGCCCATCGTCACCGGCACAAAGTCCATCTTCTCGCCGAGTGCCACGGCTTCGGGCCAGCGATCGAACAGACCCGCGATCTTGTCGGGCGTGAGATCACCGCCGGCCGTCTCGAGTTCAGCCGATGTCGCAGGGACCGTCGAAGGCACCGTCAAGAAAATCGAGAGCGGCGCCTCGCGCGCGTCCTCCAGCATCGCCTCGACGCCGGCGACATCCATGACGTTGCCGATCTCGTGGCTGTCGCAGAAGATCGTGGTGGTGCCGTTGAGCAGCGCGGCCTCGGCATAGGCGCAGGCCGTCACCATCGAGGATTCGATGTGGATGTGCGGATCGACCAGGCCCGGCGCGACGATGCCGCCGGCGGCGTCGTAGAGCGGCACACCGTTCCAAGTCTTCTTCGCTGTTCCGGCCTGCTTCACGGCGGCGATGCGGCCGCCAGTGATCCAGACCTCGCGGTTCGCGTGGATGCGCTCCGAATAGGTCGAAAGCACCCGAGCGCCAGTGATGACGAGATCGGGCGCAAGGCGCGCGGAAGCGACGTCGGCAAGGCGGCGCGTCATGCCGTGCAGCGGCGCGACGGCAAAGCGGGTGAGTTTTGTCATGGGACTCTCGCGTGACGGAAACAGCCCAGCAATGGTTGCGCCCGCAGGTCGGCTCGGCAATTCAAATAAAACGGCATCCGTGCTTACGCTTTAGGCGCCGAACCTCCTGCCGTCCCCGCTCTCGAAGACCTGCGCGGGTTCCGCCTTCTCGGCGGTGCGGCGGCTGCGGTGGCCTTGACCCGAATTCGCATCGACCGGCCCTTCGACTCGTCGATCTCGAAGGCATTTGTCTTTCGCACGAGATCGCTCAGCTTGCGGAAGCCGAACGTCCTCGGATCGAAATCGGACGCGAGATTGGCAAGCTGCCGACCGACCTCGCCCAGCGTAACCCAGCCGTCCTCGCTCTCCATCTGGGTGATCACCTTCTTGATGATCGGCGTGGCCGCTTCGGGCGGCTGAAGCGATGCCGACCTCGAGGTGGCGTCCTGGTTATTCACCGGTCCGGCAAGGAGGTTCTCCGTGTAAACGAATCTCCGGCAGGCCTGCCTGAAGCTTTCCGGCGTCTTCTGCTCGCCGAACCCGAAGACGTCGATGCCCTGCTCCCGGATGCGGGCGGCCAGGCGGGTGAAGTCGCTATCGGACGACACCAGGCAAAAGCCGTCGAACCGGCCGCTGTGAAGCAGGTCCATCGCGTCGATGACCAGCGTGATGTCGGAGGCGTTCTTTCCCGTCGTATAGGCGAACTGCTGCTGTGGGATGATGGCGTGCTTCGACAGGATATCGGCCCAGCCCCTGGACCGTGCGTTGGAGAAATCGCCATAGATACGGCGAACGCTGGCCTCGCCGATCTTGGCAATCTCCTCGAACAGTCCGTCCGCGATCTTGGCGGAGGCATTGTCGGCGTCGATCAGAACCGCCAGACGCGGCGAGCGGAGCTCGGAAGGCATGACAGTTCCCCACGAATGGACGCGACACAAGACAAGTGCATCGGGACGGCTAAAGCATGATCCGGAAAAGTGCGCAGCGGTTTTCCGAAAAGATCATGCTTAAACAACAACCTAAAGCGCGATGACGATTCATCCTAATCGCATCGCGCTTTAGTCCTCGTTCGCCTTGAATCGCCCCAGCCCCTTCAGCACAAACGGAGCCAATAGCGCAAGCAGTGCGATGCCGAGCAGCGTCGCCGAGATCGGGCTCTGCAGCAGCGTCATGGGATCGCCGAGACTGATCGCGAGCGCGCGGCGCAGCTGGCTTTCGGCGATCGGGCCGAGGATCAGGCCGACCACGACCGGCGCGATCGGAAAATCGAACCGGCGCATCAGAAAGCCGAGCACGCCGAAGGCGGCCAGCATCGACAATTCCACCACCGACGGCTTTGCGGCGATGGTGCCCATGGTCGCGAACACGAGGATGCCGGCATAGAGCCACGGCTGCGGGATCGCGAGCAGCCGCACCCACAGGCCGACCAGCGGCAAATTGAGCACCAGCAGCATGCAATTGGCGATGAACAGGCTAGCGATCAGGCCCCATACCAGGTCCGGCCGTTCGGCAAACAGCAGCGGCCCCGGGTTGAGGCCATATTGCTGGAAGCCCGCCAGCATCATCGCGGCCGTTGCCGAGGTCGGCAGCCCGAGCGTGAGCAGCGGCACCAGCGTTCCGGCGGCGGAGGCGTTGTTGGCGGCTTCCGGCCCCGCGACGCCTTCGATCGCCCCCTTGCCGAACTCTTCGGGGTGCTTCGTCAAGCGTTTCTCGGTCGAATAGGACAGGAAGGTCGGGATCTCCGCGCCGCCAGCGGGCAGCGCGCCGATCGGGAAGCCGAACATGGTGCCGCGCAACCACGGCTTCCACGAGCGCTTCCAGTCTTCTTTCGTCATCCACAGCGAGCCGCGCACCGGCTCGAGCTTCTCCTCGCTGTGGTGGCGGCGCGATGCGACGTAGAGCGCCTCGCCGAGCGCGAACAGGCCGACCGCAAGCGTCGTCACCTCGACGCCGTCGAGCAGCTCAGGGACGCCGAACGCGAGCCGCGCCTGGCCCGTCAGCTTGTCGATGCCGACGAGGCCGAGCGTCAGGCCGATGAACAGGCTGGTCAGGCCGCGGATCGGGGAATCGCCGAAGGTTGCCGACACCGTGACGAAGGCGACGCACATCAGCGCGAAATAGTCCTCGGGGCCGAAGCGCACGGCGAAATCGACCAGCCAGGGCGCGAGGAAGGCAAGACCGATGGTGGCGATGGTTCCGGCCACAAAGGAGCCGATCGCGGAGGTCGCAAGCGCCGGCCCGCCGCGGCCGGCCTTGGCCATCTTGTTGCCTTCGAGCGCGGTCGCCATCGAGGCGCTCTCGCCGGGCGTGTTGATCAGGATCGCGGTGGTCGAGCCGCCATACATGCCGCCGTAATAGATGCCGGCGAACATGATCAGCGAGCCGCCGGGGTCGAGCTTGTAGGTGACAGGCAGCAGCAGCGCGACCGTCAGCGCCGGGCCGATGCCGGGCAGCACGCCGACGGCGGTGCCGAGGAACACGCCGATCAGCGCATAGAGCAGGTTCATCGGCTGGACCGCAACCGCCATGCCGTGGGCCAGCGCCGCAAAAGTGTCCATCACAGCAGTCGCTCCAGCGGGCCGGTCGGAAGGCTCAGCGTCAACAGCCGGTCGAACGCGAGATAGATGAGGGTCGACATCACCAGCGCGATGATGCTGTCGACGAGGATGGCGCGGCGCCCGAACGCCGCCGACGTCGTCACGAACAGCGCCGAGGTTGCCAGGATGAAGCCGCCGCCAAGGCCGATGATCGCGATCAGCAAGGCCAGGCCGACCAGGATCAGAAACACTGGAACGGGGTCGGCGCTTTCGCGCGCGGGCAGATTCCCGCGCAGCGCGTCGATCAAATTGCCGATCGCGAGTAGCCCAAGGCCGCTGGCGACCACGACCGGCATCGCCTCCGGCCCCATGCCGTACATCGCGGTGGATGACAGGCCGCGCGCGTCAAACACCAGTACGGCGGCGAGACCTGCGAGCAGCGCAGCGATGACGACGCCGGCGCGATCGACGCGCCGCGGCGGCTGGGCGGGATCACCCGAGGTCATGACTTAACCAGGCCGACCGACTTCAGCACGTCGGTGACGCGCACGGTTTCCTTCTTCAGGAAGTCGGCGAAGGCATCGCCCCCGAGATAGGCATCCTCCCAGCCCTTTTGCTTGAGGATTTCCTTCCAGGCATCCGACTTCACCATCTTCTCGACCGCATCGGTCAGGGTCTTGCGCTGCTCCGGCGTGATGCCGGGAGGCGCGACGACCGAACGCCAATTGGCGATCACGAGGTCGATGCCCTGCTCCTTGAAGGTCGGGATATCGCTGCCGGCGATGCGCTTCTCCGAGGTCACGCCGATCGCGCGCAGCTTGCCGGACTTGATCTGTCCTTCATATTCGCTGAGGCCCGAAATACCCGCGGTGACCTTGCCACCGAGGATCGCGGCGAGCGACTCGCCGCCGCCGGAGAACGGGATGTAGTTGATCTTCTTCGCGTCCGCGCCGACGGCACCGGCAAACAACGCGGCCATCACATGGTCGACGCCGCCGGCCGAGCCGCCGGCAAAGGTCACCTTGGCGATGTCGGCCTTCACCGCGGCGGCGAGATCCTGCGCCGTCTTGATCGGCGAATTCGCTGGCACCACGATCACCTGGATTTCTTCGGTGAGGCGCGCGATCGGCGTCACCTGTTCCAGCGTCACCGGCGACTTGTTCATGGCGAGGGCACCCACCATGACGAAGCCGTTGACCATCATCTGGTTGCCGTCGCCCTTGGCGCCATTGACGAACTGGGCGATGCCGACGCTGCCGCCGGCCCCGGGAACGTTGGTGACCTGCACGCTGCGCGCCACACCGGAGGCCACCAGAGCCTGCTGCATCGAGCGCGCGGTCTGGTCCCAGCCGCCGCCCGGGGCCGCCGGCGCCATCAGCTTGAGCTCGAGCTGCTGGGCAAGGGATGGCGTCGCTGTCGCAAGGGTCAGCGCGATGGTTGCGCCGGCAAGGCGCGCGGAAAATTGGAACATGAGGACGCTCTCCAGGCTCATGCGGACGTTTGCCGCATTGTGTCGTTTCGTCGCATATCAGCCAAAACGGCCGATGCTGTCCAGCGACAGCGCCCAGATTCCTTCGTTTTAGCGGGGCGTCGGCATCACCCCACCCAGCGCGACGGTCAGCTCGCCGGCGACGTCGCGCACGATTTGGCCCACGTCCGGCAATCTGTCGTCGGTCAGGCGGCTGGTCATGCCGGAGACGGAAATCGCCGCGAGCGGCTCGGCGCAGTCGTTGTATACCACCGCGGCAATGCAGCGCAGGCCTATGCAGGCCTCCTCATCGTCGAGCGCAAAACCCTGCTGGCGGATCTTTTCGAGTTCCTTGAACAGATCGCTCGGCCGCACGATCGACTTCCCGGTCAGGCGCGGCATGCCGTGATGGCGGATGACGGCGCCGACGTCCTCATCCGAATAGGTCGCGAGCACCGCCTTGCCGACGCCTGACGTCACCATAGGGACACGGCCGCCGACCTGGGTCAGCGAGCGCATGATCTCGCGGCTCTCCATGCGGGTCAGAACGATGATGAATTCGTCGTCGACGACGGCGAGATTGGCCGTCTCGCGGGTGAGATCGCGCAGCTTGCGCAAATATGGAATCGCCTGCGTCGAGAAGTTGCGCCGCCGCGCAAAGCTCGCGCCGACCGTGAAGGCGCGCGAGCCGACGTGCCATTTGGATTCGGCGCGGTCGAACTGCACGAAGCGACGGCTTTCCAGCGTCGCGAGCAGGCGATGCACGGTCGAGGTCGACAATCCCGTGCGGATCGCCAGGTCGCTGAGGCGATAGCCCTCGTCGTCCTCGGCCAGTGTTTCCAGGATGGAGAGCGCGCGGTCGACGGACTGCACGCCGCCGTCGCGGGTCTCATGGTCGGCCTCCGCAGCCGATTTGGGCTCGATCGATTTGCGCCGGATCACGTTCTTGTTCATCGCGGCCTGCCGCTTGTGCATCCGTCATTCCGGGATGGTCCGCCGGGACTGCGCGCAGCGCGGGCCTGGCGTACCAGACCCGGAATCTCGAGATCCTCAGGTGCGCAATTGCGCACCATAGTTCGATGCTCCGCATCGCCCCGGGATGACAGGAGAGTTAGGCTCAGAGCAGCCCTGCCCCGCGCGCCCATCTGTACTTGGCCCCCAACACCTCGACCGGCAGTTCGGTCGAATAGGCATAGGCCGGGATACCGTTCTGGTAGAGATATTCGGCGGCTTCCTCGACCTCGACGTCGCCGGCGAGCGAGGCGACCATCGGCTTCACGAAGCCCTTGGCCTCCATCTCCTTCTTCACCTCGACCATGTTGCGGGCGAACACCATCGGCGGGGTGACGATGGTGTGCCAGTAGCCGAGGATCAGCGCGTGGATGCGCTCGTCCGACAGGCCGAGCTTCACGGTGTTGACGTAGGTGATCGGCGGCTCGCCGCCGGTGATATCCACAGGATTTCCGGCAGCCCCAAACGGCGGAATGAACTTGCGGAAGGCCGCATCGAGATCCGGCGGCATCGACATCAACGACAGGCCGTTGTCGACGCAGGAATCCGACAGCAGCACGCCCGAGCCGCCGGCACCGGTGATGATCAGGACGTTCTCACCCTTCGGCGTCGGCAGCACCGGCACGCCGCGGGCGAATTCGAGCAGTTGGCGCAGCGAGCGGGCGCGGATGACGCCGGACTGCTTGAAGACGTCCTCATAGATGCGGTCATTGCCGGCGAGCGCGCCGGTGTGCGAGGACGCCGCCTTCGCCCCCGCCGAGGTGCGGCCGGCCTTGAGCACGACGACCGGCTTCTTCTTGGAGACGCGCTTTGCGGCCTCCGCAAAGGCGCGGCCGTCCTTGAGGTCTTCGCAGTGCTGCGCGATCAGGTTCGTGTTCGGATCCTGCTCGAAGAAGGCGAGCAGATCGTCCTCGTCGATATCGGACTTGTTGCCGAGGCCGACGATGGCCGAAACGCCCATCTTCGCCGAACGCGAGAAGCCGATGATGGCCATGCCGATGCCGCCCGACTGCGACGACAGCGCGGCATGTCCCTTGACGTCGTAGGCCGTGCAGAAGGTCGCGCAGAGATTGGCCGGCGTATAGTAGAAGCCGTAGATGTTCGGCCCCATCAGGCGGATGTCGTACTTCTTGCCGACCTCGACGATCTCCGCCTGCAGCTCCGGCGCGCCGGCTTCGGCAAAGCCCGACGGAATCAGAACCGCGCCGGGGATTTTCTTCTCACCGCATTCGGTCAGCGCCGCCGCCACGAACTTGGCGGGGATCGCGAACACCGCGACGTCGATCACGCCAGGCACGTCTTTGACGCTCTTGTAGGCCTTGTAGCCGAGGATCTCGGCGGCCTTGGGATGGATCGGGTAGATGTCGCCCTTGTAGCCGCCGTTGATGAGGTTCTTCATCACGGAGTTTCCGATCTTGCCGTCCTCGGCGGAGGCGCCGACCACGGCGACCGCCTTGGGCTGCATGATGCGGTTCATCGCCGCGACGATCTCTTCGGTCGGGCGGGGCTTCGGCTTCGGCACATAGGCGAAGTCGACGACGATGCGCACGTCGGCGGCGGTCGCGCCCTTCGGCGTCGCGAACACCGGATTGAGGTCGAGCTCGACGATTTCAGGGAAATCGGTGACGAGCTGCGAGACCTTGACGATGACGTCGGCGAGCGCCGAGCGGTTCACCGGCTCCCCGCCGCGCACGCCCTTCAGGATCTCATGCGCCTGGATGCCGTCGAGCATCGACAGCGCGTCTTCCTTGGTTGCCGGCGCGAGGCGGAAGGTGATGTCCTTGAGCACCTCGACCAGCACGCCGCCGAGGCCGAAGGCGACCAGCTTGCCGAACGAGCCGTCGGTGATCGAGCCGACGATCACCTCGGTGCCGCCGGCCAGCATCTGCTGCACCTGGACGCCCTCGATCTTGGCATCGGCCTTGTACTTCTTGGCGTTGGACAGGATGGTCTCGTAGGCCTTCTCGGCCTCATCCGCCGTCTTGAGGCCGACGATAACGCCGCCGGCTTCGGTCTTGTGGAGAATGTCCGGCGAGACGATCTTCATCACGACCGGAAAGCCCATCGAAGAGGCCATCTTGCCGGCCTCGCCCGCCGACTTCGCCACGCCTTCCTTCGGCACCGGAATGCCGTAGGCGTCGCAGACCAGCTTACCTTCCGGGGCCGTCAGGCTGGTGCGGTTGTCCGCCTTGACCTGGTCAAGCACCTTGCGGACGGCATCTTTGGAATTGGACATGTGGCTTCTCCCTTGACCTCAGTTCGTTCTTTTCAAAGCGCGCGCGTGTTTGCGGCTGCCCGTGATGCTTGCCATTCGCCGCGCTCTGTTCCATGTCGCGGGCCGGAGCGGCATAAAGCCTGAGATTACTCCGCCGCCATGGATCAAAAATGGCTGGCTATGGCATTTGGTATGCCAGAAGCCAACTTGTCAAGCTGTAGCATGGCTTAGAACGCCGCAAAAAATCGCCGCCTTGACATTCTGGCATGTGGTATGCCAAAAACTTTCCCGTGAATATTCCTGTAAAAGACGACTCCCCACTGGAGGAGATTCGTCGTGTCACTGCGGAAACCAACCAAGGCGTTGCCGAACATGGCCGAGGCAGACATCGCAATCGTTCGTATTGCCCCGGAGAGCAGCTTCAAGAACAAGGCGTATGACGCCTTGAAGGAAGCCATCCTCAAGATGGACATCTATTCGACGCCCGAGCCGGTGATGCTCGACGAGCGCGCGCTGTCCGAACGCCTGGGCGTCAGCCGCACGCCGATCCGCGAAGCCATCGCCATGCTCGAGCAGGACGGTTTCGTGAAGACGGTGCCGCGCCGCGGCATCATGGTGGTGCGCCGGACCAAGAGCGAGATCGTCGACATGATCCGCGCCTGGGCGGCGCTGGAGAGCATGGCGGCACGCCTCATCACCACCACCGCGCGCAAGAAGGACATCACGGCGCTGCGCGACTACTTCAAGGATTTCGGCAAGGACCGTCTGCCCGAAGATCATGTCGAGGAATATTCCCGGGCCAACATCGCCTTCCACCAGGCGCTGATCTCGCTGTCGGAGTCCCCCGTGCTGGTCGATCTCACCAACGACCTCTTGCTGCACGTGCGCGGCTATCGCCAGCTGACCATCGGACGCAAGGATCGTACCGCGACCTCGCTGCCCGAACATCTCGGCATCATCGAAGCGCTGGAAGCGCGCGACACCGAGCTCGCCGAGAAGCGCGCCCGCGATCACACTCTCGGCCTCGCCGCTTACGTCGAAGCGCACGGCCAGGAACTTTTCACGTAGACCATTCACCAGAAGGGCGAACAACTCGCCCCACTACTTGAGACCAGGGAGACAAGGCCCATGCTGAACACCGCGACCAAGTCCGAGGCACCGGGCACCGAGCAGGAGCTGACGGATGGCTTCCATCTCGTCATCGACGCGCTCAAGCTGAACGGCATCAACACAATCTACAATGTGCCGGGCATCCCGATCACGGATTTGGGCCGCATGGCGCAAGCCGCCGGTATTCGCGTGATCTCCTTCCGCCACGAGCAGAACGCCGGCTACGCCGCGGGCATCGCCGGCTATCTCACCAAGAAGCCCGGCGTCTGTCTCACGGTCTCGGCGCCCGGCTTCCTCAACGGTCTCACTGCGCTCGCGCACGCCACCACCAACTGCTACCCGATGATCCTGGTCTCAGGCTCCTCCGAGCGCGAGATCGTCGACCTCCAGCAGGGCGACTACGAGGAGATGGACCAGCTCGCGATCGCAAAGCCGCTGTGCAAGGCGGCCTATCGCGTGCTGCACGCCCAGGACATCGGCATCGGTTTCGCCCGCGCCATCCGCGCCGCGGTCTCGGGCCGTCCGGGCGGCGTCTATCTCGACCTGCCGGCAAAACTGTTCGGCCAGGTCATGAACGCCGAGGCCGGCCAGAAGTCGCTGGTCAAGGTGATCGACGCGGCGCCCGCGCAGATCCCCTCGCCCGCTTCGGTCAAGCGCGCGCTCGACGTGCTCAAGAGCGCAAAGCGTCCGCTCATCATCCTCGGCAAGGGCGCGGCCTACGCCCAGGCCGACGAGGAGATCAAGGCTTTCGTCGAGAAGAGCGGCGTTCCTTTCCTGCCGATGAGCATGGCCAAGGGCCTGCTTCCCGACACCCATCCGCAATGCGCAGGCGCGGCCCGCTCGACCGTGCTGAAGGACTCCGACGTCGTCATGCTCATCGGCGCCCGGCTGAACTGGCTGCTGTCGCACGGCAAGGGCAAGAGCTGGGGCGAAGCGCCGAAGAAGTTCATCCAGGTCGACATCGAGCCGCGCGAGATGGACTCCAACGTCGAGATCGTCGCGCCCGTGGTCGGGGACATCGGCTCGGTCGTCTCCGCCTTCAACCAGGCGATGGCAACGGGCTGGACCGCCCCGCCCGCCGACTGGACCAAGGCGATTTCGTCCAAGCGCGAAGAGAACGTCGCCAAGATGGCGCCGAAGCTGATGAACAACAAGTCGCCGATGGACTATCACGGTGCGCTCGGCGTCCTGAAGAACGTCATCAAGGAATATCCCGAGGCGATCCTCGTCAACGAAGGCGCCAACACGCTCGACCTCGCCCGCGGCGTCATCGACATGTACCGCCCGCGCAAGCGTCTCGACGTCGGCACCTGGGGCGTGATGGGCATCGGCATGGGTCAGGCGATCGCAGCTGCGCTCGAGACCGGCCACCCCGTGCTGGCGGTGGAAGGCGACTCGGCGTTCGGCTTCTCCGGCATGGAGGTCGAGACCATCTGCCGCTACAACCTTCCGATCTGCGTCGTCATCTTCAACAATGACGGCATCTATCGCGGCACCGACGTCAACGGCGCGAATTCCGATCCGGCGACCACCGTGTTCGTCAAGGGCGCTCGCTACGACAAGATGATGGAAGCTTTCGGCGGCGTCGGCGTGAATGCGACCTCGCCCGACGAGCTCAAGCGCGCGGTCAACGAAGCCATGAAGTCCGGCAAGCCGACGCTCATCAACGCGGTGATCGATCCGGCCGCGGGCTCGGAGAGCGGCCGCATCGGCAACCTCAATCCGCAGAGCGTTCTGCAGAAGAAGAAGTAAGGCCGGGTCATTCCCCGCGCAGGCGGGGAATCCAGTATTCGCCGGACCACCCTATGTGGCGAGCACTGAGCCCGACCGAAACGACAGCGAATACTGGATGCCCGCCTTCGCGGGCATGACGGAAACAGAATGGTAACAGGAGCAACACGATGACCAAAGCGCTCGAGGGCGTTCGCATTCTCGACTTCACCCACGTCCAGTCCGGACCGACCTGCACGCAGCTACTGGCATGGTTCGGCGCCGACGTGATCAAGGTGGAACGTCCGGGCGTGGGTGACATCACCCGCGGCCAGCTGCAGGACATCCCGAACGTGGACAGCCTGTATTTCACCATGCTCAACCACAACAAGCGCTCGATCACGCTCGACACCAAGAACCCCAAGGGCAAGGAAGTCCTCACCGAGCTGATCAAGAAGTGCGACGTGCTGGTGGAGAATTTCGGCCCCGGCGTGCTCGACCGCATGGGCTTCCCCTGGGAGAAGATTCAAGCGATCAACCCGAAGATGATCGTCGCCTCGATCAAGGGCTTCGGCCCCGGACCGTACGAAGACTGCAAGGTCTACGAGAACGTCGCGCAGTGCACCGGCGGCGCCGCCTCGACCACCGGCTTCCGCGACGGCCTGCCGCTCGTGACCGGCGCGCAGATCGGCGATAGCGGCACCGGCCTGCACCTGGCGCTCGGCATCGTCACCGCGCTCTATCAGCGCACCCACACCGGCAAGGGCCAGCGCGTCACCGCCGCGATGCAGGACGGCGTGCTCAACCTCTGCCGCGTCAAGCTGCGCGACCAGCAGCGCCTCGCCCACGGCCCGCTTCGGGAATACAGCCAGTTCGGCGAAGGCGTGCCGTTCGGCGACGCCGTGCCGCGCGCCGGCAACGATTCCGGCGGCGGCCAGCCCGGCCGCATCCTGAAGTGCAAGGGCTGGGAGACCGATCCCAACGCCTACATCTACTTCATCACCCAGGCCCCGGTCTGGGAGAAGATCTGCGACGTGATCGGCGAGCCCACCTGGAAGACCGATCCGAACTACGCCAAGCCGGCCGCCCGCCTGCCCCGCCTCAACGAGATCTTCGCCCGCATCGAGCAGTGGACGATGACCAAGACCAAGTTCGAGGCGATGGAGATCCTCAACAAGGACGACATCCCCTGCGGCCCGATCCTGTCGATGAAGGAGATCGCGGAAGACGAGTCGCTGCGCGCGACCGGCACCGTGGTCGAGGTCGACCACCCCACCCGCGGCAAGTACGTCTCGGTCGGCAATCCGATCAAGCTCTCGGATAGCCCGAGCGACGTGCAGCGCTCCCCGCTGCTCGGCGAGCACACCGACGAGATCCTGCGCTCGGTGCTCGGCTTCAGCGACCATCAGGTCGCCGAGATCCACAAGTCCGGCGCGCTCGACCCGCCGCAGAAGCAGGCCGCTGAGTAAGCGACACCGCCTCGACCAAAATGAAAGGGCCGCCCGAAGGGGCGGCCCTTTTTGCTTGGGAAGGCGCGCCGTCGCGGAGCTCACAATCAAAACTGAGAAAACAACCCCATGCACAGTAGCCATCGCATTGGCCCGCAACGACATTTCTGATTCGACGAAAAAATTCTGACCCGTCGGGCAAGACAAGGGTATTATGTCATCATGGATGTTATGCCGGGAGTGCACATAGGGGCCCCGGCTGTTGCCAGTCGGAATGGATCCCCGGCCACACGCCGTTCGCGGAACGGGGCTGCAGAGATCTGGAGTCCAAGGGCAGTTATCGGACGTCGGCGCGAGGCGCAGGACGTCAGCGATGAGCCAAAAGCGGAAGTACAGCTTCGGCATCCCCCGGGACGGCGGTGGGTCAAAGGCGGAAGCGCGGTCGGTGTTTGTTGCTGAAGCGAGAGCGCCTACGTCGCAGAGGAAGAGCAGGCACGAATGGCGAGCAGCGGGCTCTGGCCGGAGCTTTTGTCGCACCCTGGGATTGGAGGCCTCGACCCTTTTGGGACCTCGTCCGTTCAAATCGATGCGCAGCCGACAAAATTCGCGGCGGCGTCGAACTGGGTTTCGTCGGCTCGCGAATGGCAGAAGAGGGCTGGCAACACGCGACAATTATAGTAGCGTTGTTGCAAGAAGAAGCGCACGGCGGCTGAAGCCGGGCGCGACACATAGAACAGGGAGGACTTTCGATGCAATTTCTCAAGACTGCGGTTGCGGCCGGGCTTGTAGTTGCGGCCTTTACGGGCACCTCGCTTGCGCAGACCAAGCCGTCGGAGCTCAAAATCGGCATCACGACGTTCCTGTCGGGCCCTGCGTCAGTCTTCGGTGTGCCGGCGAAGGCCGCGGCGGAGATGATCGCGGAGGACCTCAACAAGAAGGGCGGCATCGGCGGCGTGCCGGTCAAGCTCTCCTTCATCGACGAAGGCGCGGGAGGCGAAGCGCTCGTCTCGAACTACCGACGCGTGGTGCAGGACGAAAAGGTCGATGCCACGTTTGCTTCGATCTCGTCGGGCAGCTGCACCCAGTTGGTGCCGATCGCCGAAGACCTCAAAGTCATGAATTTCATGTGGGACTGCGGTGCGGCCTCGATCCTCGAAACCAAGAAGTACCGGTACAATTTCCGGACGCAGGCGAACGGCACGCCGGAAATGCTGGCCGTGCTCCTTTACCTGCTCAAGACCAAGCCCGACTTTAAGACGATCGCGGTGGTCAATCAGGATTATGCATGGGGTCGGGAGAGCTGGGAGATCTTTTCGACCGCGCTCAAGGCGATGAAGCCGGACGTGCAAGTCGTCGCGGAGCTCTTCCCGAAGTTCGGCGCACCGGACTACTCCACTGAAGTTTCCCGTCTGTTGGCGCTGCGGCCGGATGTGGTTCTGACAACGTCTTGGGGTGGAGATCTCGACACGCTGGTCCGTCAGGCCGGTCAGCGCGGCCTGTTGCAGCAGTCGACCTTCGTGCTCGGGATCGGCGAATCATCGATCCAGCGGTTGGGCAAAGACTTGCCTGAAGGCCTGATCGTCGGCGCGCGCGGAGACCACTGGTTCCTGCATCCCGAGAAGAAGAACGACGCGGCCTTCAAGGCGTTCAATGAAGCCTTCAAGGCGAAGACCGGTGCGTGGCCGATCTACCCCGTCTATCACATGGCGCAGGCGTTCAAGGCCCTGGAGACGGCCTACGACAAGGCGATCAAGTCCAACGGCGGCAACTGGCCGACGCGCGAACAGGTCGTGGACGCGACGGCGGGCACCGAGTTCGCCACCGGCTTCGGCCGTCCGATTACGCTGCGGCCCGAGGACAACCAGGGCCTCGAAGCTCAGCTGGTCGGCGTCACCAAGTCCGTTCCGGGGTACGACTTCAAGCTGCTCGACAACATGATGATCTTCGATCCGAAGATGATCACCAACCCGGCGGGCGTACGGTCGGTTGAGTGGCTCAAGACGCTCAAGCCGGACTTCGTCAAGATGGACGTGCCGACCTTCAAAGCTCAGTAGCGGCACGCTCGACTTTTGATCCCCGTCCTCCGAGCCGCATCCCGGAGGATGGACCTTTTCCGAAGGCCATCATGAACTCGACACTCGCTATCTTGGCGATCCTCGATGGGATCAGCTACGCCGCACTGGTGTTCCTGGTCTCGGTCGGGCTCAGCCTGATTTTCGGCGTGCTGCGCGTGGTCAACGTCGCGCACGGTTCGCTGTACGCGTTCGGCGCCTACCTGGCTGCGACGTTCAGCCTTGCAGTCGCGCCGATATCGCCTTGGCTTACCTATCCCGCGCTGCTGGCCGCCTCCATCGTGATCGGCATCGTGTGCGGCGGTTTCATCGAACGGTTTCTGCTGCGACCGCTCTCCGGACAGGAAGACGTCCTCCAGCTTCTGATCACTTTCGCCGCCTTCATGATCATGGACAACCTGCAGCGTCTGATCTGGGGCGTGCAGCCCATCTTCGCCGCGGAGCCGTTGAGACTACTTCCCAACGTCGTTGTGTTCGGCGTCAGTTACACGTCGTACCAGGTCATTCTCCTGCCCGGCGTCGCATTGGCGACGCTGTTCGGGCTCCGCTACTTCCTGCGCAGGACGCTGTCGGGAGCGGTGATCCTTGCGGTCACGGAGGACCGCGAAGCTTCGACGGCCATCGGGATTGACGCAAAACGCGTATATTTCGTTACCTTCGTCATCGGCGCGAGCCTGGCTGCGTTGGGAGGAGCGCTGGCCTCGCCGACCACCTCGCTGGTCCCCGGTATGGGTGCCGATATGATCGTGCTTTCCTTTGCCGTCGCTGCGACCGCGGGTCTCGGCCAGATCGAGGGCACCGCGCTCACCGCGCTGATGATCGGCCTGACCCGTGCCTTCGTGATCTATCTCCAACCGGAATTCGAAGTTCTCGTTCCCTATCTGCTGATGGTGCTGGTGCTTCTGGTGCGTCCGTTCGGCCTGTTCGGCGCCGTGCAGGTAAGGAAAATTTGATGAGCGGTCGCATCAAGCCGGTCACCACGATCGCGATCATCTTCTTTCTGGTCAGCGCCGTCGCGCCTCTTTTGGTATCGAGCTGGGCGACCTTGTTCGCGTTGATCCTCGCGAAGGGGATCGTCGTTCTCGGTATCATTCTTCTGCTGCAGGCGGGGCAGGTGTCGTTCGGACATGCAATGTTCTTCGCTACCGGGGCATATACCGCGGCGTTCTGGGGCAAGTACGTCGGTGGCGGCGACATCGTGCTCTTCATCGCGCTGGGCGGCATCACCTCCGCCGTCTTTGGCCTCATCGTCGGTCTCTTCGTCGTGCGCTACCGGGAAATCTTTTTTGGAATGCTGAATCTGGCGTTTTCGATGGTGCTGTGGTCGCTGCTGGAGAAGATGTTTCATTACACCAACGGCGCCGACGGCATCCGGGTCCCTCGTCCGGCCCTGTTGGGACTGTCGTTTACGCCCGAAACCTTCCAGTACGTCATTCTTTACGTGAGCCTCTTGATCGCGGTCGTCGCCTTCTACGGCGTGCAACGCTATCTCGATAGCCCGCTCGGACACATGCTGCGTGCCATCAAATCGAACGAGACCCGGCTCGAGTACCTCGGGATGTCCGCACGGCGCGTGCTTTTGATAGGCTACGTGATCTCGGCTTTTCTCGGCGGCATCGGCGGCACGCTGGTGGCGATCATCCAGCAGATCGCCACGCCCGAGTTCGGATTCTGGACGAAGTCGGGAGAGTTCGTCTTTATCGCGATCCTCGGCGGCAGCGCCCACGCCTTCGGAGCGTTCGCCGGCGCGGCGATGTTCGAGTGCGTGCGCTTCTATGCGGCGGCCCATCTGGCCGACACCTGGCAGCTGATCCTCGGTGTGGTCTTGATCGTCATCATTCTCTATGCGCCTAACGGACTGATAGGTCTTAGGCAGCGCTACGGCCAGGCGAAGCAGGGAGGACATTGATGGCCAACGTCCTCCTTTCCGCGAAGGGCATCAAGATCCGGTTCGGTGGCGTCGTCGCCGCCGACGGTATCGATCTGGACGTGCTCCAAGGCGAGAACCTCGCGATCATCGGACCGAACGGCGCCGGAAAGACCACCTTCCTCAACATCTCGACGGGTTATCTGCGGCCGCAGGCCGGAAGCATCACCTTCCTAGGCCAGGAAATCACGGCGCAGCTCCCGCGCACGATCACCAAGCTCGGCATCGCGCGGGCCTTTCAGATACCGCAGCTTTTCCTCGATCAGACTGTGATGGAGAACATGCTGATCGCCGCGGCCTCGCGGCTGGGAAGCCCTTCCGGCTTCACGGCTCTTTCCGCCCTGCCTGAGCTGCCTGAAATGGAGCGCCTTCTGGATCTCGTCGGCGTCAAGTTGTACGCGTCTCGCAAGGCGAGGGAGCTTCCCGAGGGACAACGCAAGCTGGTCGACATCGCTCTGGCGCTCGCGCTGAAGCCCAGACTGCTGCTGATGGACGAGCCCACTTCGGGCGTCGCCTCCGCCGAGAAGCTGGAGATCATGGACATCCTGACGTCCGCTCTCGCCAAGGAGAAGGTGACTTCGGTCTTCGTCGAGCACGACATGGACATGGTGGAGCGCTATGCCCACCGAGTCGCGGTGTGGAACGTCGGGAAGATCCAAAAGGTCGGCACGCCGGCGGAGGTTCTGGCCGATCCAAAGGTCCGCGAACAGGTGATCGGCATATGACGGCGATGCTGGACTTCGAGAAGGTCAACGTCGCGATCGCCGATGCGCCGGTGCTGCGCAACGTCAGCTTCTCGCTGCCGCCGGGCGCGACCGCCGCGCTCATCGGGCGAAACGGAGCCGGCAAGACCACGACGGTACGGACCATCATGGGCTTCACGAAGGCGAGCGGCACCGTGCGCTTGGGCGGTCAGGACCTGGGACATGTACCTCCGCACCGCCGCCCCTTCTTAGGAATCGGCTACGCCCCCGAGGACCGTCGTCTCTTCTCGGCCTTTACGGTGGAAGAAAACATTCTTTTGCCCGGTCGCGTCGCGAAACTTAGCGCGAACGAGGCGCGCCGGCGGCTGGAGCGAACCTACTCCGTCCTGCCGGAACTCAAGGACCTGGCGAGTCGCCCGGCGGGCTCCGTCTCGGGCGGCCAAGGCAAAATGGTCGCCCTCGGGCGCGCCCTGATGCTAGGCACCCGCCTCGTCATTCTGGACGAGCCGTTCCAGGGCCTCGCCCCTGTGCTGGCGCAGAGGTACGCCGAGGCGCTGCGTCGGCTTCGTTCGGAGGACCGGGACATTACCCTGCTGATCACGGAGTCGAACCCAAAGCTGCTCGAGACCTTCGCCGACGTGACGCTGACGATCGAGCGCGGCGAAATCGAAAGCCGGGCCCTTGCGTAGCGCTCGCCCGGTTTGGCGCGCAAACAGACGATCAAGCCAAGCTCCATCGAAGCTTGCCGAACAGACGAATCGACTGGCGCTCAATGCAACACGAGTAGGTCGTCGCGGTGGGACCAAGTTCTGGCTCGTGCTGAAAATGATGAAATCCGAGCAGCCCAAGCAGACAAAACCCGCGCAGATTTTCGGCCAATCCTTCACGCCCTTCACATCGAAATCGGCGCCGACTGACAGGTTGCTCAGTGCCACATGCGTCGGCCGCCGCGCACGGATACCAGATCGCGCCCGACAGCGCCGGACCGGCATTGAGCAACTGAATGCCAGCTGCGGCGGCCGGCGAACCAAGACAGCAAAGCGTAATGACGAAAGCCGAGAGCGTGCAGCGCAACGGTGGTCCCCCCGATTTCGTGCTGGAGTTGAGCGGGCAACGAGAGCGGAATCGTGGCTGATTGATCGGCCGCGTGTCCTGAAGCAATCTGGCGGAAACGCAAGGGAGATCAGCATGTCACTGCTGGGCAAGGCCGCCGTCGCGATGTGGTGGAGCGTTCGCCCCGAGCAGCGCTCCGAGTTCGGCGACTGGCATTCGCATGAGCACTTTCCGGAGCGGATGGGCATTCCCGGCTTCCGGCGCGGATCGCGCTGGACCAGCACGACGGACGCGGAAGGTTTCTTCGTGCTCTACGAGCTCGCGGAGTATGAGGTGCTCACCTCGAAGGGATATCTCGACCGGCTCAATGCGCCGACGCCGTGGTCGACGAAAATGATGCCGCATCATCTCGGCATGATCCGCAGCCAGTGCCGCCTGATCGAAAGCTTTGGGGGTGGCGTTGCGACTTCGCTCGCGACGATCAGGTTGTCACCGCAGGCCGGATGTGAGGCGGACTTGCAGGCGCATCTTGCGAATACGCTCGGCACATTGGCGCAGAAACCGGGGCTGACCGGCGCTCACCTCCTCCGCACCGACACGCCGCGGACGAGCGCGCCCACCACCGAACAACAGATCCGCGGCAAGGACGGCGCCGCCGACTGGATCGTGCTGCTCTCAGGCTACGATGCCGATGTAGTTGAGGCTGCGATCGCAAGCCCGCTTTCACCAGGGTCGCTCGGCGCTCTGGGCGCGCAGAACAATCCGACGATCGGCAGCTATCGGCTGGCATTCACGATGACACCGCAGGATGTCGCAGCCGGCTAGGAGACCGGCGGAACACTCGCAAAAAAATCTGCCGCGCCTTGTCGGATCGGCGGCTTCCCGGTCGTCCTCGTGACATGAATGGGCCATAGACGCCAATCTCGGGCCCATCAAACACTGAGGATAACAACCATGCCCAGCACTGTCCGCCTGCACCGCGTTCTCGCCACCAGCCCCCAGAAGGTCTATCGCGCCTTCCTGGAGGCGGATGCGATGGCGAAATGGCTTCCGCCGAACGGCTTCACCTGCACCGTGCATCATTTCGAGCCCAAGGTCGGAGGCACGTTCAAGATGTCGTTCCGGAATTTCACCACGGGCAACAGCCATTCGTTCGGCGGCGAATATCTCGAGCTCGTCCCTGGCGAACGCCTGCGCTACACCGACAAGTTCGACGATCCCAACCTGCCCGGCGAAATTCAGGTGAACGTGAGCCTGAAGAAGGTCTCGGTCGGCACCGAGATCGAGATCACGCAGGCCGGCATTCCCGACGTCATTCCGCCGGAGGCTTGCTATCTCGGCTGGCAGGAATCGCTGCGCAATCTGGCGAGGCTGGTCGAGCCGGAGATCAATCAGTAGCGACGACACCAGCATCGTAGGGTGGGCAAAGGCGCAAAGCGCCGTGCCCACGACCTTTCCGATACGGCGACGCGTGGGCACGCTTCCGCCTTCGCTCTGCGAGCTACGGCGGACAGGTCGCTTCGCCCACCCTGCGGCACTTGCCAAGATGGTGGGCACGGCGCTCCGCGCCTTCGCCCACCGACGGCACCGGGTGCGCGGTCTTGATGTGCGTCAAGCTGTCCGGCGGACAAAGCGGCTAGGAGCAGAAGTCTTCCCTGCGGGCGTCGGAGGCGAGATGATGAGATCTGCTCTCGAATGGTTGATCATTGCCGGTCTGGCCGCCGGTGTCGCGACCGCTGCGAAGGCCGAAGAAGTCGACATTGGCAAGGCCGAATTCCAGTCTTCGTGCGCGAGTTGTCATGGCGCCGAGGCAAAGGGCAACGGACCGGTCAGCGGCCAGCTCAAGACGCCGCCTTCCGACCTGACCAAGTTGGCCAAGAACAATAACGGCGTGTTTCCCACCAACGCCGTCTACGAAACCCTCTATGGGTCGAAATCAGTCACAGCTCACGGCACCCGTGAGATGCCCGTCTGGGGCGAGCGGTTCAACCCCATCGTCAACCTGCCTCACGCCGTCGATCCCACTTATTGGCAGAAGGCCGGGCCGCAGCAAAACCCGGAGGTCGTGGTGCGGACTCGCATTCTCGCGGTGATCGATTACCTGAACCGAATTCAGCAGAAATAGCGACCGAACAGCGTCCCGCCTGGACGCTGCTCGCCGCCTGCTACGCCTGCGCGGCCAGCCCGCCGCCTGCGGTCCAACGATCCGGATCCGGGCTGTGCCCGATCAGCGCAAGCCCGTAGGCGATCGACTCGAACTGGTCGCCCGACATCAGGCGCTCGTTGCCGAACCGCTCAGCGAACAGCTTGCGCACGGCCGGCACGAACGAGCTGCCGCCGGTCAGGAAGACCTTCTCGACCTCGCGCGCGGCGATGCCGGCTTCGGCCAGCACCTTGTCGACGGTGGCACCGAGCCGGGCGATGTCGTCGGCAATCCAGGATTCGAAATTCTTGCGCGTGATGGCCGCGCCGATGTCGACGCCGCCGCCCTTGAAACGGAAGTCGACCTCGTCCTGCGCCGACAGCGCGACCTTGGCATCCGACACCGCGCGGTACAGCGCAAAGCCGAGGTCGAGATCGACGATGGTGATGAAGTCCTCGAGCAGAGCCGGCTTCAGCGCGGTGCGCGCAAGCTCCCGGAGTTCGCGCAAATCGCCGTTGCTCTTCATCATCGCCAGCTGATGCCAGCGCGCGAGATTGGTGTAATGGCCGCTGGGGATCGGCAGCACCTTGTCGAAGGAGCGGAAGCTGGAGCCCTTGCCGAGCCGCGGCGAGACCACGTGATCGACGATACGGTAATCGAACGTATCGCCCGCGATCCCGATGCCGGCATGGCCGAGCGGCTCGGCGCGAAGGGCACCGCCCTTGCGCGAGAAGCGCATCACGGAGAAATCGCTGGTGCCGCCGCCGAAATCCGCAACCAGCACGGTGGCATCGCGCTCCAGCCTTCGGGCAAACGAGAACGCCGCGCCCACGGGCTCGTAGACATAGCGGGCATGGCCGGCGCCCAGGCGCTCGAACGCGGCGCGGTAGCGCTGCATCGCCAGCGCCTCGTCGGGATTGCCGCCGGCAAAGCGCACCGGACGGCCGACCGTGATGGTCGACGTCTCGAAGCCGAACTTCTCGCCGCCATGGCGCGCCAGCGTCCGCAGGAACGCCGCCAGGATGTCCTCGAACTTGAAGCGCTGCCGGAACACCTGCGTGGTGATGAAGCTGCTGCTCGCCGCAAAGGTCTTGAACGACTGCAGGAAGCGGTAGACGTGACGGCCTTCGAGGAATTGCTCGATCGCCCACGGGCCGCCCTCGGCCTGGGCGCCGGCGCCGGGCCGGTCCTCCCAGAAGCACAGTGCCGACACGTAGACGCTGTGGCGCTGTCCGCCGTGGTCGAAGCGGATGGCCTCGACCCGGCGATCGTCCGCCGCAAGTGCGACGACCGTATTGCTGGTTCCAAAATCGATGCCGATCGAGACGGCGGGCGAGGCGCTCGACATGAACCACTCTGACAGATCGTTGGAAGGGGGCAGACCACTAGCGGCTTTGACTTGTCCTGCCAAGGCCCGTCCGCTGCAGTGCGGCCTGAACTTGGCGTCCATCGCCATCGGGATCCCGTCTCGCAGCGAACGATTCGGCCTCTCTTGCCATGAATGGACCGGCAATCTCAGCCAGCCGTAGCTTTTAGGCCCGATCCGGCCGCATTAACCCCGCATTATGCTGCAATGCGGCGCATCGAATGCTGCTATGCAAACAAGAGCGTAGACGCTGGCATCTGGTATACATAAATTCCCTTCGCCAAGAGACGCCAAGACTGACCGTCGTTAGGACTGACCGTCTCGAGAAAGGGAATTCCAATGTCCAAGACCGCTTCCGTTGCCTTCGCCCCGTCCTCCTCGCTGTTCGCCCGCGTGATGGCCGCGATCGACAGCTTCCTGATGGCGAGCGCCGAGATTTCCAACCGCAACGGCGAACCGCCGCGTTTCGGCTTGTAAGAAGGGCTTATCTGCCGCCGCGCGACGGGCCGGCAGATTCCGCCCCCCACTCAACTTGATCAAATGGCCCCACCTCGGGGCCATTTGCTTTTGCCTCCTCGCCTAGCGGCTGCGACAATGTGTCCGACCGGGCCCCTGCCGATCCGATTGTTTGTTTGCTGGCATCTCGCATACCATTCGACCAGCAAATAACGATCGCACAATCCAAGGTGTGAGGCGGGGAAACGTAGCGCGCGACGGAAGAGCCGAGGGGCACGAGCGCGGCGCCCCTGGCGGAGCCTAAGCCAAAAGGAGCGGATGCCGCGCCTTATCCCTGATCATAGAGTTTCTATCGGACTACCCATGGGAGATCGACCGCAAGGGTGACACCGGGTATCTGAAATCGAGATGGGCTGACGCAAGCCGACAAAGAGCGGCTGCGCTGAGGGTTCGACAGGGAGAGAAACAGATGAAGCCACTCGTTCTGAATGTCGCCGTGGCGGCAATCGTGATGTCATGCGTCACCAGCACCGCAAGCCGCGCAGCCTGGGAGCCGGTCCGCCCGGTCGAGTTTATCGTGCCCGCGGGCACCGGCGGCGGCGCCGATCAGATGGCGCGCACCATCCAGGGCATCGTCACCAAGCACAATCTGATGAAGCAGCCGCTGGTCGTCATCAATAAGGCCGGCGGCGCGGGCGGCGAAGGCTTCCTGGATGTGAAGACGTCGTCGGGCAATCCTCACAAGATCATCATCACGCTGTCGAACCTGTTCACGACGCCGCTGGCAACGGGGATTCCTTTCAACTGGAAGGATCTGACGCCGGTGGCGATGCTGGCGCTCGACGAGTTCGTGCTCTGGGTCAATGCCGAGAAGCCGTACAACAGCGTCAAGGATTACGTCGACGCCGCGAAGAAGGCACCAAGCGGCTCGTTCAAGATGGGCGGCACCGGCTCGAAGCAGGAAGACCAGATCATCACGGTCGGCATCGAGAAGGCAATCGATGCGAAGTTCACCTACATCCCCTACAAGGGCGGCGGTGAAGTCGCGGTGCAGCTCGTCGGCAACCACGTCGATTCGACCGTCAACAATCCGATCGAGGCGGTCGCGCAATGGCGCGGCGGCAAGCTGCGCCCGCTGTGCGTGTTCGACGCCCAGCCGATGGCTTATGACGAGCCGATCGCCGACGGCAAGGCCTGGAAGGATATTCCGACCTGCAAGTCGCAGGGCCTCGCGATGGAATATCTCATGCTGCGCGGCGTGTTCATGTCGCCAAAGGTCACGAAGGATCAGACCGAATATTATGTCGAGCTGTTCAAGAAGGTCCGCGCCACGCCCGAATGGCAGGACTTCATGAAGAGCGGCGCCTTCAACACGACCTTCCTGACCGGCGCCGACTACGCCAAGTGGGTCGAGGCGGAGGAGAAGCGCCACGAAGGCCTGATGAAGGAAGCCGGCTTCCTCGCATCGAATTGAGCCGCGACATCGGCGAGGGCTGAGGACGCTTGTCGTCCCTACGCCTGCCGCGACCGCGAAAATTGCGTTCCCGCCTGGAGGTCACATGACTGAACGATCCGGATCCGCATCTGGCCCGGCCCACAAGACGCTGGAAATCGGCATGGCGCTGCTGATCGGCGTCTTCGGCCTCGTCGTGATCTTCGGCAGCCTGAAGGCCGGCATCAACTGGGGCGCGGAGGGCCCGCGTGCCGGCTTCTTCCCCTTCTATATCGGCGCCGCCATCGTCGTGGCGAGCGCCATCAACCTCTGGCATGCGCAGCGCGACGACGACGGGCGGCTGTTCGCCGAATGGGGACAGCTGCGCCAGGTCATGAGCGTCGTCGTGCCGACCGCGATCTATGTCGGGTCGATGCCGTTCATCGGCCTCTACATCGCCTCCACGGTCTTCATTGCCTGGTTCATGCGCTGGCTCGGCGGCTATCGCTGGCTGACGGTCGTTGCCGTGGCGGTCGGCATGCCGGTCCTGACCTATCTAATCTTCGAGCGCTGGTTCCTGGTCCCGCTCCCCAAGGGTCCGATCGAGGAATGGCTCGGTCTGTAAGCGCCGCGCATCTGTTCACTGATTGCTGCTGCAGGATATCAATATGGAAGAATTGGCCAATCTGTTTCACGGCTTCGCGGTCGCCCTGCACCCCTACAACATCATGCTGATGATCATCGGCATCACGCTCGGGGTCATCATCGGCGTGCTGCCGGGGCTCGGCGGCGCCAACGGCGTTGCGATCCTGCTTCCCTTGACCTTCAGCATGCCGCCGACATCGGCGATCATCATGCTGTCCTGCATCTATTGGGGCGCGCTGTTCGGCGGCGCCATCACCTCGATCCTGTTCAACATACCCGGCGAGCCCTGGTCGGTGGCGACCACGTTCGACGGCTATCCGATGGCGCAGCAGGGCAAGCCCGGCGAAGCCCTGACCGCCGCCTTCACCTCCTCCTTCGTGGGCGCACTGTTTGCCGTCATCATGATCACGCTGGTTGCGCCGCTCGTCGCAGGCTTCGCGCTGAGATTCGGGCCGGCGGAGAAGTTCGCGGTGTACTTCCTCGCCTTCTGCAGCTTCGTCGGCCTCAGCAAGGAGCCGCCGTTCAAGACCATCGCAGCGATGATGATGGGCTTTGCGCTCGCGGCGGTCGGGCTCGATTCCATCACCGGACAATTGCGGCTGACCTTCGGCGTCACCGAGCTGCTCAACGGATTCGACTTCCTGATCGCCGTGATCGGCCTGTTCGGCATCGGCGAGATCCTGCTGACCATGGAGGAAGGGCTGGCGTTCCGCGGCGGCAATGCCAGCATCAACCTTCGGGTGGTGCTGCAGACCTGGCGGGAATTGCCAGCCTATTGGATGACCTCGCTGCGCTCCTGCCTGATCGGCTGCTGGATGGGCGTCACGCCCGCCGGCGCAACGCCGGCCTCCTTCATGAGTTACGGCATCGCCAAGCGCCTGTCACGACGCGGCAACAATTTCGGCAAGGGTGAGATCGAAGGCGTGATCGCGCCTGAGACGGCCGCACATGCGGCGGGCACTTCGGCGCTGCTGCCGATGCTGTCGCTCGGCGTGCCGGGCTCCCCGACCGCCGCCGTCCTGCTCGGCGGCTTGCTGATCTGGGGCCTGCAGCCCGGCCCCATGCTGTTCGTCGAGCAGAAGGAGTTCGTCTGGGGCCTGATCGCCTCGATGTATCTCGGCAACCTCGCCGGCCTCATCGTCGTGCTCACCTGCGTGCCGATCTTCGCCGCGATCCTCCGCGTGCCCTTCGGCATCATCGCGCCGCTCATCCTGGTGCTGTGTGCGATCGGCGCCTATTCGGTCCACAACAGCACCTTCGACGTGATGCTGATGCTGGTGTTCGGCGTGCTCGGCTATCTCCTGAAGAAGTGCAACTATCCGCTCGCACCGCTGGTGCTCGCCATCGTGCTCGGCGACAAGGCGGAGGAAGCCTTCCGGCAATCGCTGCTGGGATCGCAAGGCTCGCTCGGCATCTTCTTCTCCAACGGTCTTGTCAGCACGATCATGGCGCTCGGTCTGGTCGCCCTGTTCTGGTCCGCGATCCAGGAAGGCTACAGCCGGCTGCGCACGTCGATGGCGTGAAGCCGCAAGTCGGCGCCGACCGCCGCCTCCCTCGCTAAATTGCCGCAGGCCGGACTTCTGGGATATAGAATTCCAGGACGTTGGGCGGTCTCCCCGCCCCCGTGCGCCGGCGGCGCAGGAGCGCCTGCGTGGGAAATCCCAAGCGGACAGGTGTTTGAGAACACGTCTGCGGCTTCGCCAAATAACAAAAAATCCACTTAAAATCAATAGCTTGAATATAAGCACCTGCGCTGCCGCCGCACGTCGCCGGCAATTGAGGCTTTACAATCCGGTGCTCATGACGCATGTGGACGGGGCCGCGTTATTTCGCCGCACCTCCGCCTCCCCAGCTTGAATCTTGGCATAATGCATACCAAGCTGCCGCCAGCGCATGCATAAAAATGATCGGCGCGTTGGGAGGGTTTTGAATGACGGACATGGTGCAGTCGGCAGCAGCGGCCCCTAGTGTCACCCGTGTGAGCGATGCTTATCGCTGGGCGCAATTGGCCATCGGCGTAGGCGCGATGGTGATGATCGCCAATTATCAATACGGCTGGACGTTCTTCGTCCCCGACATCCAGAAGACGTTCGGCTGGGATCGCGCGTCGATCCAATGGGCCTTCACTCTGTTCGTGCTGTTCGAGACCTGGCTGGTGCCGATCGAGGGATGGTTCGTCGACAAATATGGTCCGCGAATCGTCGTGCTGGTCGGCGGCGTGCTCTGCGCCATCGGCTGGGCGATCAACGCGCAGGCCACCACCCTCAACGGCTATTATCTCGGCATGATCATCGCGGGCATCGGCGCCGGCGGCGTCTACGGCACCTGCGTCGGCAACGCGCTGAAATGGTTTCCGGACAAACGCGGTCTCGCCGCGGGCATCACCGCGGCGGGCTTCGGTGCAGGCTCCGCGCTCACCGTCGCGCCGATCCAGGCCATGATCAAGGACAGCGGTTTCCAGGCCACCTTCCTCTATTTCGGTCTCGGCCAGGGCATCATCATCTGCATCCTCGCCTTCTTCCTGCTGTCGCCGAAAGCGGGCCAGGTGCCGAACGTGGTGGCGAACGCCAATCTGCTCCAGACCCGGCGCAACTACCAGCCGACCGAGGTTTTGCGTCAGCCGATCTTCTGGCTGATGTACTTCATGTTCGTGATCGTCGGTGCCGGCGGCCTGATGGTGACGGCCAACCTGAAGCCGATCGCGGCCGACTGGAAGGTCGACAACGTGCCGGTTACGCTGATGGCAGTGACGATGACCGCAGTGACGTTCGCGGCCACGATCGACCGCGTGCTCAACGGCCTGACGCGTCCGTTCTTCGGCTGGATCTCCGACATGATCGGCCGCGAGAACACGATGTTCATCGCCTTCGGCATGGAAGGCTTCGGCATCTGGATGCTCTACCTCTGGGGCCACGATCCGATCTGGTTCGTGCTGCTCTCCGGCTTCGTGTTCTTTGCCTGGGGTGAGATCTACTCGCTGTTCCCCTCGACCTGCACCGACACGTTCGGCGCCAAGTTCGCGACCACCAATGCCGGCCTGCTCTACACCGCCAAGGGCACCGCCGCGCTGCTGGTGCCGATCGCCAACTACATGCAGCAATCGTCGGGCACCTGGGACAGCGTGTTCATCATCGCAGCCGGCGCCAACATCCTGGCCTCGCTGCTGGCGATCGCGGTGCTCAAGCCCTGGCGCAAGGTCGTGGTCGCAAAATCGACCGTCTGACCCGCTCCGCCACAGCTCCTCATCGAGCAGACGCCCGGCCTCACGGCCGGGCGTTTTCGTTTGCTGCGAAGGTCAGGAGGATCGCGCTGGAACTCTCGCTGATGTTGAAATCGGGACAAGTAAGGGCTTGCAATCTGGAATATCGTATACCAATCTCCAGCCTGCGCCTGTGACGATAAGCCACAAGATTTGCGACATCAGGTCACCTTGCCACCCTGCATCGCAATCAATCAGGCGCGTTGGGAGGTTCTTGATGATTTCCAGCACGGACGGCGCCGTCACGGCCGCGCCTCTTCGCACCGGTTTCCGTTGGCTCCAGCTCGGCATGGGCATCGTCTGCATGGCGATGATCGCCAATCTGCAATATGGCTGGACGCTGTTCGTCGATCCGATCGATGCAGCCCATCATTGGGGGCGCGCCGCGATCCAGCTCGCTTTCACCATCTTCGTCGTCACCGAGACCTGGCTGGTGCCGGTCGAGGCCTGGTTCGTCGACAAATACGGCCCGCGCATCATCGTCATGTTCGGCGGCGCGATGATCGCGCTCTCCTGGATCCTCAACTCCTATGCCGACTCTCTCACCCTGCTCTACGCAGCCGCGATCATCGGCGGCATGGGCGCGGGTGCGGTGTACGGCACCTGCGTCGGCAACGCGTTGAAATGGTTTCCGGACCGCCGCGGCCTTGCCGCCGGCGCCACCGCTGCCGGCTTCGGCGCCGGTGCCGCGCTCACCATCGTGCCGATCGCGAGCATGATCGCATCGAGCGGCTACCAGCACGCCTTCCTCACCTTCGGCATCGGCCAGGGCGTCATCGTGTTCGTGCTCGCCTTCTTCATCCAGCCGCCGCGGCTCTCGATCCCGCCGAAGAGGAAGCAGCTCAATCTGCCGCAGACGAGGATCGACTTCACCCCGCCGCAGGTGCTGCGCACCCCTGTTTTCTGGGTGATGTATCTCGTCTTCGTCATGGTCGCCTCGGGCGGCCTGATGACCGCGGCGCAGATCGCCCCGATCGCGCACGACTTCAAGATCGCCGACACGCCGGTCACGCTCGCCGGCTTCCAGATGGCGGCACTGACCTTCGCGATCTCGCTCGACCGCATCCTGGACGGTTTCGGCCGCCCGTTCTTCGGCTTCGTTTCCGACACGATCGGCCGCGAGCCCACCATGTTCATCGCTTTCGGCACCGCCGCCCTGATGCTCTTGACGCTGTCGGCCTACGGTCACATCCCGCTCGTTTTCGTGCTGGCGACCGCGATTTACTTCGGCGTGTTCGGCGAGATCTACTCGCTGTTCCCCGCCACCTGCGGTGACACCTTCGGCTCGAAATTCGCGACCACCAACAACGGCATGCTCTACACCGCGAAGGGCACCGCCTCCCTGCTCGTTCCGCTCGCAAGCGTGATCTCGGCGGCCCATGGCTGGAAGGCCGTGTTCGTGGTCGCCGTGGCCCTGAACGCGACGGCGGCGCTGATGGCACTGTTCGTGATCAAGCCGCTGCGCCGCTCCTTCATCCTCGGCAAGGACGCCGAGAGCACCGAGGCAGCGCCCGGCCGCGCCAAGACCGAGACGGCATAACCGCCACCTGGGTTTGCACGACCAGAAGGGGCGCAGCGCTGCGCCCCTTTCTTTTTGTCGCGACGACAATGTCAGGATCGCTGACGCAAGATTTTTCGGATCGGTCAAATCCAGCGCTTGACGGTTGGCATTATGTATACCACACTTCTCCCAACATTTCACCCAGGGAGGTTGCAATGCTGGTCGGAGACATTCTGCGCAAGAAGACGCCGCGCGTTGTCACGGTGCGAATGAACGAAACCGTGGGTATCGCCGCCAAGCTGATGCGCGCCAACAACATCAGCGCGCTGGTGGTCAAGGACGTGGTCCGCTCGGAAGGAAACACCGCGGTCGGCATGTTCACCGAGCGCGACGTGGTGCGCGCGGTCGCCGAGCACGGCGCGAATGCCGTCAACGTCAAGGTCTCGCAACTCGTCTCGGTGCAGCAGCTGGTGTCCTGCACCTCGAGCGACACGGTCGAGCACGTCCGGCATCTGATGAACCGGCACCACATCCGCCACCTGCCGGTGATCGACGATTACAGCCTCGTCTCCGTCATCAGCATGCGCGACATCGCAGCTGCCGTTGACGAGGCCCTCAACGGCACGCCGCAAGCGGCCGCCTGAACGACGCACGCTTCCCCTGCGACTGCCGGCCCCGGCTCGGATCCTTCCGAGCCGGACCGGATCTTTCGTCCCAAAATCCGGCTTCTGCTCCCCGCGAGGAATTCATGAAGATCTGCATCTACGGCGCCGGCGCGATCGGCGGATATCTCGGGGTTCAGCTCGCGCGCGCAGGGGCCGATGTCAGCCTCATCGCCCGCGGCGCGCACCTTGCCGCAATGCGCGAGCGCGGCCTGACGCTGCTCACAGGCGAGGAGAAGCACATTGTGCATCCGCGCTGCACCGACGACCCCAGCGAGCTCGGCGTGCAGGACTACATCATCATCACGCTGAAGGCGCATTCGATCACCGGCGTGATCGAGACGATGCAGCCGCTGCTCGGGCCCCACACCCGCATCGTCACCGCCGTCAACGGCATCCCCTATTGGTACTTCTACAAGCACGGCGGCCAGTACGAGAACTCGACGCTGGAGAGCATCGACCCCGGCGGGCGGCAGTGGCGCGAGCTGGGAGCCGAGCGCGCCATCGGCTGCATCGTCTATCCCGCCACCGAGATCGAGGCGCCCGGCGTAATCCGCCACGTCTACGGCAACAATTTTCCGCTCGGCGAACCCTCCGGCGAGATCACGTCGGACGTAGCGCGCCTCGCCGACCTGTTCGTCGCCGCCGGGCTGAAGGCGCCGGTGCTCGACCGCATCCGCGACGAGATCTGGCTGAAGCTCTGGGGCAATGTCTGCTTCAACCCGATCAGCGCGCTCACGCACGCAACGCTCGACGTGATCTGCACCGATCCGTCCACGCGTGCGCTGTCACGCGCGATCATGGTGGAGACGCAAGCGGTTGCCGAGACCTTCGGGATCAAATTCCGCGTCGACGTCGAGCGCCGCATCGAGGGCGCCCGTAAGGTCGGTGCGCACAAGACCTCGATGCTCCAGGATCTCGAGCGCGGCCGCCCGATGGAGATCGATCCGCTCGTCACCGTCGTGCAGGAGATGGGCCGCCTCACCGGCATCCCGACGCCCGCGCTCGACTCGGTGCTGGCGATGGTGACCCAGCGCGCCCGCATCGCCGGCCTCTATGACGGCGTCTCGACGCCGGCGGATCCGCGCGCATTGGCGGTGGCGTGATGGCTGGCGAGATGACGAAGTGGCTGCGCTTCCGCCACGCTGGCACGACCGGTTTCGGCACGCTGACTTCATCGGGCATCAGCGTGCATGAGGGCGAGATGTTCGGCCGCAACGCCGTCACCGGCAAGACGCTGGCGCTGTCGGAGGTCGAGCTGCTCGCGCCCTGCGCCCCCAGCAAGATCGTCGCGCTCTGGAACAATTTTCACGCACTCGCCGCCAAGCTCAACCAGCCCGAGCCGCCGGAACCGCTCTATCTACTCAAGGCCACCACCAGCATCACGACGCCGGGCGCGGTGATCCGCCGGCCCTCTTATTACGACGGCAAGACCACCTATGAGGGCGAGCTCGGCATCGTCATCGGCAGGACATGCGCTCGCGTCTCGCCTGACGAAGCCGACAGCTTCATCTTCGGCTACACCTGCGTCAACGACATCACCGCCAACGACATCCTGACCAGCGATCCCACTTTCCCGCAATGGGCCCGCGCCAAGGGCATCGACGATTACGGTCCGTTCGGTCCCGTCATCGCGACCGGCCTCGATCCGGCCAAGCTCACCGTCCGCACCATCCTCAACGGCGCGGAGCGGCAGAACTACCCGATCTCCGACATGATCTTCTCGGCGCAGGAGCTGGTCAGCAAGATCTCGCACGACATGACCCTGCTTCCCGGCGATCTCATCGCCGTCGGCACCTCGGTCGGCGTCGGCGTGATGAAAGAGCAGGTGAACACGGTGACCGTCGCGATCGACGGCATCGGCGAGCTCACCAACGAGTTTCGGCTCTAGCTCATCTTTCGCGGGCGCGCCTCCATGGTTTCCCGAGCGGCGGCGCGCTGTCCTTGCTGCAGCGCGGCAGATTTGATCCTGCGCAAATCGCGCCGTCGCGACGCCATTATCCTTGCCGGCAACAGACCGAGTTCTGATGCAAGGGAGGACGCCATGACGAATGCCGGTAATGCACTTCTGTGGACGGCTCTGTACTTTGCCCTCGCGTTCGCTGCGATCTTCGTCGTCTGGTTCGCCGACAAGATGCGCTCGAACTTCTTCGGGAAGTGAGGCGCGCCGATTCGGGTCGGCGACTGCCGCGACAGCTGCGTCCGATCTAGGGATTTCCCGGTTCAGGAAGTCCCGGCAGCCTTTCATTGCCTCCAGCCCATCGGCTGATGCGGCCAGTTGGGGATTCGCGCCCCAACGCGCATCCGGCACCCTGCCGGCCCCTTGCGCCCGGTTCCGCGCTTGGCAATCATGGCGGAAATGTGTGCCGGCGTGAGGAATTCACGATGTGGCTGTTTTTCCTGGTTGCCTGGTTCGGCCTGCTGGCCGTCGCCGCGGTCTTCGCCCAGCAGGCGTTCGGATACGACGTCAGTCACCTGCCCGCCTGGTTCGTCAGCCTGCCGACGCCGCAGCGGGTCGCGACCGGCGCGATCTCCGCCTTGGCGCTGGCGCTGATCGGCGCTTCCGTCTGGCGGCTGTCGCGCCAGGACCGGCGCCTCGACACCCTGCGCGAACGCCTCAGGAAGACCCGCGAGGACGTCGTCGTCGCCCACGCCCTGCAAAACCACCTCGACGCCACCGTCCAGCACCTGATCGAGAGCGATCCCCGGGAGGCGGTCTCCGCCCTCCACGACAAGCTCGGCGAGACCGAGCAGCGCGCGCTGCTGCAGCAGGGCCGCAACGAATCCGCCGACATGCACGACCAGCTCGCCGAGATCCGCCATCGCCAGCAGCATCTGCGCGAGATGGTCGGCAAGGTCGCCGAGCAGCGCCGGGCGGTCGAGCCCGTCTTCACCGAGATCCGCGACCGCCAGAACCAGCTCGAACGCTCGCTGCACGACCTCGAAACCGACGACCGCAGGAACAACCTCGCCGATCGGCAGCGGGACATCGCGCGCGACGTGTCGGCGCTGCTGGGGCGGGTCAACGCGGTCCAGGAAACCTTTGCGACCCTGAATCAATACCGGGAGGATCTGGCGAAATCCCACGCCGAGCTGGCGCCGTTGCGGTCCTCGGACGCCGGCATCAACGCTCTGATCGGCGAGCTCAGTCTCAGCCATGATCGTCTCGCCAAGACCATCGACGAACTCGAGACCGGCGGCGAGACGCCGCTTGCCACGCGTGTCGAGACGCTGTCGAAGCACAAGATCGAGATCGAGCAGCGCCTCGCCCGCATCGACGACAGCTTCAACATTCTCAAAAGCATCCGGCTCGACTTCGAGGACCTCGGCCAACGCCGGGCCCAGATCGAGCGCGCGCTCGCCGAGGTCGAGACGGACGCCGACGGTACGCCCCTCGCAGACCGCCAGAATGCGCTGAACGAGTTCGTCCTCCAGTCCCGCCAGCGCCTCGGCGCCTTGCAGGAGACGCTGGCGACGCTGAACGCCTTCAAGACAGAACTGTCGAAGTCGCAGGCCGATCTCGTCCCGCTCAAGGCACCGGTATTCGGCATCGAGGCCATGATCGCCGAGGTCGGGGCCACTCGCGATCTCCTCGCCAGAACCGTCGGCGAGATCGAGGCGAACGGCAACGTGACCCTCGCTTCGCGCGTCGACGCGCTCACCAAGAGCAAGCGCGAGGTCGAAGACCGTCTCGCGCGCGTCTTCGACAATTTCAACGCGCTCGACGCGCTGCGCAAGGACATCGGCGGCATCTTCGCGACGATCAGGAATAGTTTGAACCGCATCGGGTGAGGCGTCGCGGAAGAAACCCGCATCGCGCCATCCGAAGCATCCGGACAAATCACATCTGCGCGCGTCAGACATATGCCGCCAACATGTCCCGTGTGCGCCGCAACTTGGACGCATTCGGCCGCCCTTCTGTGAGGCGTGTCTGGGGGCACGGCACTGCCGTGTTTGGACCAAACCTTCTAGGGGTATCGCTGTGAAGAAGATTGTAATTGCTCTGGGTGCCACGCTTGCTCTGGTGACGGCCGCGAACGCTGCGGACCTGCCGCGCCGACAGCCGGTGCCGGTCTATCCGGCCGAGCAGGCGCCGATCGGCAAGATGCCGATTGGCAAGAGCCCGGTTGGAAAGGCTCCGATCGGCAAGGCGCCCGGCCCGGTCGCGGCGCGCTACTGACGCGCTAGCGCAATGCGCGCGAGACCAGCGTAAGCGGCCGACAGTCGAGGGGCACAGCGTGACGAACAAACCTGATCGATCGGGATCCTGCATTCTTGCCGGACTCGCCCTCGCGGCGATGATCGCGTGCCTGATGCCCTCGGCTTCGGCGCACGAAGCGAACAAGCGCAATGCCGATGCCAATGTGCTTGCCACGACCGACTCCACGTCGCGGCCGGCGCCGCAATCGGCGCGGCGCTCCGTCGCGCGCGTGGAGAAAGGTCCCTATTACGTCGACTTCCGCGCGCGGACGGCCGCGAGCTGGGGCCACGCCTTCGTCTGGTACGGCAAGACCAGCGAGAAGGCGGTCGAGGTCGCTGGCCTCACGCCCGCCGGCGACACGCTCGCCTACGTGCTCGGCCACATCACCTTCGTACCGTCCGAGACCGGCGCGAGCTACGGCGATCTCGACCCCGAATATCTGACGGCGAGCTATCGCGTCTATCTGAACGAGGCCGACGCCAAGCGCGTGTTCGCCTATATCAAGAAATTGCAGGCGAACTCGCCGGTCTGGAACGCCGAGACCGCCAACTGCACCGGCTTCATCGGCGACATCGCCGAGTTCATGGGCCTCGAGGTCCCCAACCGCTGGCAACGCCCGGAAAACTTCGTCAACCGCCTCAAGGAAATGAACGGCGGCCGCCGGATGGTGCGGCTGTCGGCGGAATAGCTCTTCGCTTCATACTCGGTGTCATTGCCCGCGAAAGCGGGCAATCCAGTATTCCAGAGACTGCGAGGCTAGCGCCGAGACGCCACGGCGTACCGGATGTCCCGGTCAAGCCGGGGCATGACGACGGCGTTTGAGGAAAGAGCTTGCGCCATCAGGCAGCGGCGCATTCCAATTATCCGCCCTGCGGAATCACCTACATCTCCGCATGATCGCCCGTACGGCGGCGCAATAGACTTTTGCCACCCCCAGCGGCATCCTCCAGGCATCAACCGATAACAGAGCGCCGCAAGGGGCGGGGGAAACATCATGCTGCAGACACGGTTCACCAAACTCGTCGGGGTCGAGCACCCGATCGTCCAGGGCGGTATGCAATGGGTCGGCCGCGCCGAGCTGGTCGCCGCCGTTGCCAATGCCGGCGCGCTCGGCTTCATCACGGCGCTGACGCAGCCGACACCGGAGGACCTCGCCAAGGAGATCTCGCGCTGCCGTGACCTCACCGACAAGCCGTTCGGCGTCAACCTCACCATCCTGCCCGCGATCAAGCCGCCGCCCTATGCCGAATACCGCGCCGCCATCATCGAGGCCGGCATCAAGGTGGTCGAGACCGCCGGAAACAAGCCGCAGGAGCATGTCGACGAGTTCAAAAGGCACGGCGTCAAGGTCGTGCACAAATGCACCAGCGTGCGCCACGCGCTCTCGGCCGAACGCATGGGCGTCGACGCCATCTCGATCGACGGCTTCGAATGCGCCGGCCATCCCGGCGAGGACGACACGCCCGGCCTGATCCTGATCCCGGCCGCCGCCAACAAGGTCAAGATCCCGATGATCGCCTCAGGCGGCTTTGCCGATGCCCGCGGCCTCGTCGCGGCGCTGGCGCTCGGCGCCGACGGCATCAACATGGGCACCCGCTTCATGGCGACCAAGGAGAGCCCGATCCACCAGCTCATCAAGGAGAAGATCGTCGCCAACGACGAGCGCGAGACCGAGCTGATCTTCCGCACCATGCGCAACACCTCGCGCGTCGCCAGGAACGCGATCTCGACCAAGGTCGTCGCGATGGAGAAGGAAGGCGCCAAGTTCGAGGACATCCGCGAGCTCGTCGCGGGCGCCCGCGGCAAGATGGTCTACGCCACCGGCAATTCCGACGAAGGCATCTGGTCGGCCGGCCAGGTCCAGGGCCTGATCCAGGACATCCCGAGCTGCGCCGAGCTCGTCTCCCGCATCGTGCGCGAGGCGGAAGCGATCATTCGCAACCGGCTGGAGGGCATGATCGTTCAGCCGCAACGCGAAGCGGCCGAATAGTCACGGCAAGAGGCGAAATCATTTCATGAAGGCTTATGTCTACGGCCCTGACGGCGCTAAGATTTCCGACGTCGCTCAACCAAGACCAGAGGGCACGCAGGTGCTGGTCCGCGTCCACGCCTGCGGGCTCAACCGCGCCGACACCGGCATGCGCAAGGGCCACGCCCATGGCGCGGCCGGCGGCGTCGGCACCGTGCTCGGGATGGAATGGGCCGGCGAGGTCGCCGAGCTCGGACCCGATGCAAAGGGCGTCAAGATCGGCGACCGCATCATGGGCTCGGGCGGCGCGGCCTTCGCCGAATACACGCTGGCCGATCACGGCCGGCTGTTCCACGCGCCCTCCAACATGAATTTCGAGGAGGCCGCCACCCTGCCCGTCGCGCTCGCGACCATGCACAACGCCGTCGTCACCGTCGGCGGCATGCAGCCCGGACAGAGCGTGCTGATCCAGGGTGCGAGCTCCGGCGTCGGCCTGATGGCAATGCAGATCGCAAGGCTCAAGGGTGCCAGGCTCGTGATCGGCTCCTCCACCGATGCCGCTCGCCGTGGCCGGCTGAAGGACTACGGCGCCGATCTCGCGGTCGACAGCTCCGATCCGAAATGGGTCGACGAGGTCCTGAGGGCGACCAACGGCGAAGGCGTCGATCTCATCGTCGACCAGGTCTCGGGCAAGGTCGCCAATCAGAACCTCGCCGCGACCAAGGTGAAGGGCCGCATCGTCAATGTCGGCCGGCTCGGCGGCACCCATGCCGATTTCAACTTCGACCTGCATGCGGCGCGCCGCATCGACTATGTCGGCGTCACCTTCCGCACCCGCACCATCGAGGAGGTCCGCGAGATCTTCGAGGAGGTCCGCAAGGACGTCTGGGGCGCGGTGGAGTCCCGAAAGCTACAGCTGCCGATCGACAGGGTGTTTGCGTTCGACGACATCGACAGGGCGTTCGAGCACATGGAGGCGAACAAGCATCTGGGGAAGATCGTGGTGACGGTGTGAGGGGCAGTCTCGGCCAAAGCGGCGGTCCCGTAGGGTGGGCAAAGCGAAGCGTGCCCACGATCCGTCAGCAATCGTGAAAGAACGTGGGCACGGCGCTTCGCGCCTTTGCCCACCCTACGAGACCGAGCAAGCGTAGATCGCTCCTGCAACTCACTCGCGACTACTTCTGTGGATCGCCGCTTGATGTTCGGCCATGGGCTGCTAAATCCCCGGCCATGACTTCCCAGCATGACAAGACCTCGGTCGCCGCGATCTCGATCTTCGCCAGCGGCGGCATGGCGGCCGCCAAGTTCGCGGTCGGGATCGCGATCGGCTCGCTGGCACTGATCTCCGAGGCCCTGCACTCCTCGATCGACCTGGTCGCCACCATCATCACCTGGGCGGTGGTGCGGGTGTCGGACAAGCCGGCGGACGAGGAGCACCATTACGGCCACGGCAAGCTGGAGAGCGTCTCGGCGCTGGGCGTCACCGCCCTGCTCTACGTGCTCGCCGGCGGCATCCTGGTCGAGTCCTATAGCCGGCTCAGCGAGGGAACCCCGCCGCCGACCATTTCGGCCGTGCCCTTCGTCGTGCTGGTGATCGACATCATCGTCAATCTCTGGCGCGCCCGCGCCCTGCACCGCGCCGCGCGCGAGACGCGGAGCCAGGCGCTGGCGGCCGACGCGCTGCATTTCGCCTCGGACGTGATGGGCTCGCTCGCCGTGATCGTGGGCCTGATCCTCGCCGGCCTCGGCTACTGGTGGGGCGACGCCGCGGCGGCTGCCGCGGTCGCCGTGATGATCGCAGCGCTCGGCCTGCGCATGGCCGGCTCGACCGTGCAGACGCTGGTTGATCGCGCTCCCGAGGGCGCGCAGGAGAAGGCCACGGCCGCGATCCGGAGCGTGCCAGGGGTGATCGACGTCGAACGCCTGCGGGTGCGCATGGTCGGCGCGACCACCTTCATCGACACCATCGCAAAGGTGCCGCGGACCTACCCGATCGACCGTGTCGAGGACATCAAGCGCAACGCGCAGGCCGCCGTCAGCCGGGCGTTCGGTGATGCCGACCTCACTTTCGCTGCGGTGCCCGTCGCGCGCGACAACGAGACCGTGCGCGACCGCATCATGGTGATCGCGCGCAATTCGGGCCTCGCCATCCACCACGTCACGGTGCACGATCTCGGCGCCAAGCTGATCGTCAGCATCGACCTCGAGGTCGATGGCGGAATGCAGTTGGAGGCCGCCCACGACATCGCCAACACCCTGGAACGCAACATCCAGGAGGAGTTCGGCGAGGACGTCGAGGTCGACGTCCATATCGAGCCGCTGGAACCGGAAGTTCCGTTCGGGGTCGATGCGGCGCCTGAGAGGGTGCGGACGATCGCCGCCGCGCTGACGCAGTACGCCGCCGGAGGCGAGATCCACGACATCCACAATGTCCGCGTCCGCAACACCGATGCCGGCGAGATCGTCAACTTCCACTGCCGCGCGACGCCGTCGATGAGCGTCGTCAAGGTGCACGAGCAGGTCGACGCGATCGAGCGCGCGCTGCGGCGCGCGTTCCCGACCGTGAAGCGCGTGATCAGTCACGCCGAACCGCCGCGCGCGTGACGAGGAATACGCGAGGAGTCACACGTTCCCGTTTCGGACTCCTTCGGCCCGTGACTTTGCGGACGCGCGGCGCACAAACTGCGCGTTGGATAAGAATAATTTCGCGTTAACGATTCGTTGACTCTCGACAGCCCGCGAAAACTGGATTCAAATCGCTTTGATTCGGAAGCGATGTGGGGCTGCTTCCGGACTTCAGTTGCAAGCTGGTTTTCAGGGGGCCGAAGGCATGTCGCGTGCAGACGCCGCGAACGCGTGCGTCCAATCCGATTCGATCAAGGGATTGGCGCAATCGATCGCGAAACCTGCCTATCATCGGCTCTTGATCGCGGAGCCGGCGCTTCGTCGCGCCGTGCCGACGCTCATCATCGCCTTCCTGATCACGATCTGCCTCGGCGCGTTCGTCCAGGTGGTCGACCAGACCCGCCAGAAGCGGCTGGCGATCCGCCACGACATCTCGGCGCTCGCCGATGTGCTGGCCGACCGCATCGACCGCCTCACCTCGGTGCGGCAGGAGCGTCTCAAAAACATCGAGGGCCTGCCGACGCTGCTGCCGGACCTGATCCCGTCCTGGGGCACGGCCTCGGGCCGCCACGTCATCGTCACCTCGGCCGGTATCGACCGCCGCGTCCTCGCCCGCGTCCCGGTCGACAGCGATCCTTCCGGCAACGACCGTCTGCTCGATGCCATCACAACGGCACAATTGCTCGCGGCGCCGACCCGCGACGGCAACATCTCCGACATGACGCTGCCCACCGGCAACGCCGCGATGGCGACCTCGCGGCAGATCAAGTCGCTGCCCGGCTTCGTCACCGTGATCCAGGAGCGCAACGAGCCGATCTGGGGCTCGGACGCCGCGCTCTCGGTGACGCTGTCGGCGACCACGGGATTCGTCGTCCTGATCCTCGGCTTCGCCTTCCACTGGCAGTCCACCCGCGCCCGCGAGGGCGATCTCATCAACGACGCCGTGCGCGGCCGCATCGACACCGCGCTCAACCGCGGCCGCTGCGGCCTGTGGGACTGGGACCTGTCGCGCGGCCGGATCTTCTGGTCGCAGTCGATGTTCTCGATGCTCGGCCTCGACGGCCGCCACGAGCTCCTCACTTTCGGCGAGGTCAACGCGCTGGTGAAGTCCGACGACATCGACCTGTTCGCGATCGCCGACCAGCTCATCTCGGAGAAGATCGACCACATCGACCAGACCTTCCGCATGCAGCATGTCGACGGCCACTGGATCTGGCTGCGCGTCCGCTGCGAGAAGACCCGCGGCGCCACCGATTCCAGCGTGCACCTGATCGGGATCGCCGTCGACATCACCGAGCAGAAGAGCCTCGCCGAGAGGACGGTGGAAGCCGACCTTCGCCTGCGCGACGCCATCGAGACGATTCCGGAAGCCTTCGTGCTGTGGGATGCGAGCGACCGCCTCGTGCTCTGCAACTCGCACTTCCAGCGCCTGCACAAGCTGCCCGAGAGCGCCGTCATCCCCGGCACCTCCTACGAGACCGTGCTCGAGGTCGGCCGCATGCCGGAGGTGCGCACCCGCCACAACGAGACCGCGGCCCAAGGCCCGGGCGCGCGCACCTTCGAGGCGCAGCTCGACGACGGCAGCTGGCTGCACATCAGCGAGCGCCGCACCAAGGACGGCGGCTACGTCTCGGTCGGCACCGACATCACCCGCATCAAGGAGCACGAGCAGAAGCTGGTCGACAACGACCTGCGCCTGCGCGCCACCGTCATCGACCTGAAGCGTTCGCAGGCCGCGCTGGAGCGCCAGGCGGTCGAGCTCGCCGATCTCGCCGAGAAGTACCAGCGCGAGAAGACCCGCGCCGAGGAGGCCAACCAGACCAAGTCGAAATTCCTCGCCAATATGAGCCACGAGCTGCGCACGCCGCTCAACGCCATCATCGGCTTCTCCGAGATCATGGGCTCGGGCATGTTCGGCGAGCTCGGCAGCGAGAAGTACCAGGAATATTGCCAGGACATCCTGACCAGCGGCCATTATCTGCTCGAGGTCATCAACGACATCCTCGACATGTCGAAGATCGAGGCCGGCCGCATGAAGCTCGACATGGAGCAGCTCGACCTGTCGCGGACGCTGGCGGAATCCTTGCGGGTCGTCACCGGCCGGGCCCAGGACAAGCACATCACGCTCGACGCCGACATCGCAAAATCCATCTCCGTCGTCGCCGACCGCCGCGCCACCAAGCAGATCATCGTCAACCTGCTCTCCAATGCGGTGAAGTTCACGCCCGACGGCGGGCGCGTCGTGGTGCGCAGCCGTCAGCTCGAGGACCGGATCGTGCTGATGATCGCCGACACCGGCATCGGCATCGCGCCGCATTCGCTGGCACGGCTCGGCCGCCCGTTCGAGCAGGTGGAGAGCCAGCTCACCAAGACCTATCACGGCTCGGGCCTCGGGCTCGCCATCGCCCGCTCGCTGGCGCAGCTCCACGGCGGCTCGATGCGGCTGCGCTCCAAGCTCGAGGTCGGCACCGTCGTCCGCGTGACCCTGCCGCGCGACGCGACCAAGACGGCGTCCGGGATATCGGCCGCGGCTTAGCGCACGGCGGGACGCTCGCCTGAGGCCATCCTTCGAGACGCCCGCCTGCGGCGGGCCCTCAGGATGAGGTCGGCGTGCGCGGCAGCAATTTCGAAGGATCCCCGGCGCCGAGCCTCATCCTGAGGAGACTGCGAAGCAGTCGTCTCGAAGGACGAGGCGCTTGCTCGAATCTACAATTGCAGCGTCGGCGCGACTTCGCGCGCGACATTGACCAGCGCCGCGATCAGCGGCGTCATCGGATCGCGCTGCGGGATGACCATGCCGATGCTGTAATTGACGTCGGGCTCGACGATCGGGATCGAGCGCACCGTGTCGGAAAGGCCGAGCGTCTCGGCAAGCTTGGCCGGCATCACGCTCGCCCAGCGTCCCGTCTTCACATGCGTGAAAAGCACCAGCAGCGAGTTCGAGGTCAGCGTCGGCGTCGCCTCCGCGCCGACCGAGCGCAGCGCGCGGTCGATGATGCGGCGGTTCTGCATGTCGGGCGTCAGCAGGCAAAGCGGCACCTGGCCGACCTCGGTCCAGGTCACCGTCTCACGGTCACCGAACATCGCATCCGGCGCGGTCAGGAGACGATAGCTCTCGTTGTAGAGCGGAATGGTGCGCACCTTGCCGATCGGCTCGTTCTCGATATAGGTCAGCCCCGCATCGACCTCGAGATTTTCGAGCAGGCCCAGCACCTCGGACGAGGTCGTCGAGCGGATGCTGAAGCGCACCTCGGGATGGCGGGCGCGGAACGGCGTCGTCAGCGACGCGACCATGCCGAGCACGGTCGGGATCGCCGCGATACGGATCTCGCCGGAGAGCTGATGCTTCAGCCCGTTGATCTCGTCGCGCATCGCGCGGGCATCGCCCACGATCCGCCGCGCCCAGTCGAGCGCGCGCTCGCCTTCGGGCGTAAAGCCCTGGAAGCGCGATCCGCGCTGCACCAGCATCACGCCGAGAATCTCCTCGAGCTGCTTGAGCCCGGTCGACATCGTCGGTTGCGTGACGCCGCAGACCTCCGCCGCGCGTCCGAAATGCCGCTCCTTCGCCAGCGCCAGCAATAGTTCAAGCTTGTCGATCAATCGGTCGTCCCCTCGAATTCTGTCGTGGCATGCAAGCTAGCACGCCGGGCCTGCACCAACACGCAAAAACCGGCAGCCGGCCCAACTTTCATTGCCGTTTCAGATCAGACGATAGCGATTGCAAATCGATCAGAATCCGCAATCGCAGCACGGGACAGCTTTATTGATCTTCGAATGATTCCAACTAGTTTGCGGCAAAGGAAACGCTCAGGTTGAGAACGAAGAATGACAGCGGTTTTTGAGCCCTGGAACGAGACGCGCGGCGGCGAAATCATCGCTGAACATGCCAACCAGGAGGGCGCGACGCTGGTCATCCTGCATGCGCTGCAGGAGGCGTTCGGCTATGTGCCGCAGGCCGCCATCCCGATGGTGGCGCAGGCGCTCAATCTGTCGCGCGCCGAAGTGCATGGCGTGGTCACGTTCTATCATGACTTCCGCCACAAGCCGGCCGGCCGCCACGTGCTCAAGCTGTGCCGCGCGGAGGCCTGCCAGGCCGCGGGCGGAGATGCGCTGGCCGCGCGCGCCGAAGCGAAGCTTGGCGTGTCGCTCGGCAACACCACGCCCGACGATCGCGTCACGCTGGAGCCGATCTACTGCCTCGGCCTGTGCGCGACCGCACCGTCCGCGATGCTCGACGGCCGCCTGATTGGCCGGCTCGATCAGAAGCGGCTCGATGCGCTGGTTGCGGAGGCGCAGCGATGAAGCTGCGTCTGTTCGTTGCACGTGACGCCGGCGCGATCGCCGTCGGCGCCGACGAGGTTGCGCTGGCACTGGAGCAGGCAGCAAGCAAGCGCGGCCTGACGATCGAGATCGTCAGGACCGGCTCGCGCGGGATGTACTGGCTCGAGCCGCTGGTCGAGGTGGCGACGCCGCAGGGCCGCATCGCCTTCGGCCCGGTCACCGAAGCCGATGTGCCATCGCTGCTCGATGCACTCGCCGGCAACACGCCGCATCTGCTGCGGCTGGGGGCAACCGACGAAATTCCCTGGCTGAAGCGGCAGACCCGCCTCACCTTCGCCCGCTGCGGCGTGATCGACCCGCGCTCGCTCGACGACTACCGCGCCCATGGCGGCTACAGGGGTTTTGAGCACGCGCTCTCGCTCGGACCCGATGCGATCCTGAACGAAGTCACGGCGTCGGGCCTGCGCGGCCGCGGCGGCGCGGGCTTCCCGACCGGCATCAAGTGGAAGACGGTGGCGCAGGCCAAGGCCGACCGCAAGTTCATCGTCTGCAACGCCGACGAGGGCGACAGCGGTACATTCGCCGACCGCATGATCATGGAGGGCGATCCCTTCCTGGTCATCGAGGGCATGACCATCGCCGGCCTCACCGTCGGCGCGACCAGGGGCTACATCTACATCCGCAGCGAATATCCGCATGCGGTGGAGGCGATAAATGCTGCCCTCGCCGCCGCCAGGCGCGGCGGCTATCTCGGCGACAGGATCGGCGGGTCGACCCACAGCTTCGATCTCGAAGTCCGCGTCGGTGCCGGCGCTTACGTCTGCGGCGAAGAGACCTCGCTGCTGGAAAGCCTCGAAGGCCGGCGCGGCATCGTGCGCGCCAAGCCGCCGCTGCCGGCGCATCACGGCCTGTTCGGCAAGCCGACGGTCATCAACAACGTGCTGTCGTTCGCGGCTGTCCCCTTCGTGCTCGCCGAAGGCGCCAAGGCCTATGCGGATTTCGGCATGGGCCGTTCGCGCGGCACGATGCCGATCCAGCTCGCCGGCAATATCCGTCACGGCGGGCTGTTCGAGACCGCGTTCGGCGTGACGCTCGGCGAGCTCGTCGACGATATCGGCGGCGGCACGTTGACCGGCCGCCCGGTTCGCGCCGTGCAGGTCGGCGGGCCTCTTGGCGCGTATTTCCCCCGTGCCCTGTTCGACACGCCGTTCGACTACGAGGCCTTTGCCGCGCGCGACGGCCTGATCGGCCATGGCGGCATCGTCGTGTTCGACGACAGCGTCGATATGCGTAGGCAGGCCCGCTTCGCCATGGAGTTCTGCGCCGTCGAGTCCTGCGGCAAGTGCACGCCGTGCCGGATCGGTTCGACCCGCGGCATCGAGACCATCGAGAAGATCATCAACGGCGAACGCGTCAGCGAAAACATTGCGCTCGTGGAAGACCTCTGCAACACCATGAAATTCGGCTCGCTCTGCGCACTCGGCGGCTTCACGCCCTACCCCGTGCTCAGTGCATTGAAGCATTTCCGGGAGGATTTCGCCCCCGCCCCGACCACGCTTCAGGCCGCGGAATAGGAGAGCGACGATGTCTCTGATCGAAGAAATCGACTACGGCACGCCGGCTTCCAAATCGGAAACGATGGTCACGCTGACCATCGACGGCAATGAGGTCACGGTGCCCGAGGGCACCTCGATCATGCGCGCCGCGATGGACGCGGGCCACCAGATCCCGAAGCTCTGCGCCACCGACATGGTCGATGCGTTCGGCTCCTGCCGGCTCTGCCTCGTCGAGATCGAGGGCCGCGCCGGCACGCCGGCGTCCTGCACCACGCCGGTGATGAACGGCCTCGTCGTGCACACCCAGACCGAGCGGCTGAAGAAACTGCGCAAGGGCGTGATGGAGCTCTACATCTCCGACCATCCGCTCGACTGCCTCACCTGCGACGCCAATGGTGATTGCGAATTGCAGGACATGGCCGGCGCAGTGGGCCTGCGCGACGTGCGCTATGGCTACGAGGGCGAAAACCACGTCTTTGCCAAGACGGACGGCTGCACCAACGACAATTGGATGCCGAAGGACGAGTCCAACCCCTATTTCACCTATGATCCGTCCAAGTGCATCGTCTGCTCGCGCTGCGTCCGCGCCTGCGAGGAGGTGCAAGGCACCTTCGCGCTGACCATCTCCGGCCGCGGCTTCGACAGCCGCGTCTCGCCCGGCATGAGCGAGAGCTTCCTGGGCTCGGAATGCGTGTCGTGCGGCGCCTGCGTGCAGGCCTGCCCGACCGCGACGCTGACCGAGAAGTCCGTGATCGAGATCGGCCAGCCCGAGCACTCCGTCGTCACCACCTGCGCCTATTGCGGCGTCGGCTGCGCCTTCAAGGCCGAGATGCGCGGCGAGGAAGTCGTGCGCATGGTGCCCTACAAGGACGGCAAGGCCAATCGCGGCCATTCCTGCGTCAAGGGCCGCTTCGCCTGGGGCTACACCAACCACAAGGAACGCATCCTGAAACCGATGATCCGCGAGCGCATCGAGGATCCCTGGCGCGAAGTGTCCTGGGACGAGGCATTCTCGTTCGCCGCCGCCAGGATGCGCGGCATCCAGAAAAAGTACGGCCGCGACGCCATCGGCGGCATCACCTCCTCTCGCTGCACCAACGAAGAGACCTATCTGGTGCAGAAGCTGATCCGCGCCGGCTTCGGCAACAACAACGTCGACACCTGCGCCCGTGTCTGCCACTCCCCGACCGGCTACGGCCTTGCCACCACCTTCGGCACCTCCGCCGGCACGCAGGATTTCGACTCGGTCGAGCACACCGACGTCGTCCTGGTCATCGGCGCCAACCCCGCCTCCGCCCACCCGGTGTTCGCCTCGCGGCTGAAGAAGCGGCTGCGCCAGGGCGCCAGGCTGATCGTGATCGATCCGCGCCGCACCGAGATGGTGGAATCGCCGCATGTGAAGGCGCTGCATTTGCCCCTGATGCCCGGCACCAACGTCGCGGTCATGACCGCGCTGGCGCACGTCATCGTCACCGAAGGGCTCGTCAACGAAGCCTTCGTGCGCGAACGTTGCGACTGGAGCGAGTTCGAGGAATGGGCGGCCTTCGTCGCGCAGCCCAAGAACAGCCCGGAAGCCACCGCCATCCTGACCGGCGTCAATCCGAACGACCTGCGCGAAGCCGCCCGCACCTACGCCACCGGCGGCAACGGCGCGATCTATTACGGGCTCGGCGTCACCGAGCACAGCCAGGGCTCGACCACGGTGATCGCGATCGCCAACCTCGCGATGGCCACAGGAAATATCGGCCGCCCCGGCGTCGGCGTGAACCCGTTGCGCGGGCAGAACAACGTGCAGGGCTCCTGCGACATGGGCTCGTTCCCGCACGAGCTGCCCGGCTACCGTCACATCTCCGGCGATGCCGTGCGCGACCAGTTCGAGGCGCTGTGGAACGTCAAGCTCAATGCCGAGCCGGGCTTGCGCATTCCCAACATGTTCGACGCCGCGGTCGAAGGCACGTTCATGGGAATCTACGTGCAGGGCGAGGACATCCTCCAATCCGATCCCAACACCAGCCACGTGGTGGCGGCGCTGTCGGCGATGGAATGCGTGATCGTTCACGATCTCTTCCTGAACGAGACCGCGAACTACGCCCACGTCTTCCTGCCCGGCTCGAGCTTCCTCGAGAAGGACGGCACCTTCACCAACGCCGAGCGCCGCATCCAGCGCGTGCGCAAGGTGATGACACCGAAGAACGGCATGGCGGACTGGGAGGTCACGATCGGCCTCGCCAAGGCGATGGGCTTCGAGATGAACTACGGCCACCCGTCCGAGATCATGGACGAGATCGCGGCGCTGACGCCGACTTTTGCCGGCGTCTCCTACGCCAAGCTGGATGAGCTCGGCTCGGTGCAGTGGCCCTGCAACGAGAAGGCGCCCGAAGGCACGCCGGTGATGCATATCGACGGCTTCGTCCGCGGCAAGGGCAAGTTCGTCGTGACCGAATATGTCGCGACCGATGAGCGCACCGGCCCACGCTATCCCCTGCTGCTCACCACCGGCCGCATCCTCAGCCAATACAATGTCGGCGCGCAGACACGGCGCACCGACAACGTGGTCTGGCATGCCGAGGATCGCCTCGAGATCCATCCGCACGATGCCGAGCAGCGCGGCGTGCGCGACGGCGACTGGGTGCGGCTGAAGAGCCGTGCCGGCGAGACCACGCTGCGCGCGGAGATCACCGATCGCGTGGCGCCCGGCGTCGTCTACACCACCTTCCACCATCCGGACACGCAGGCCAACGTCATCACCACGGACTATTCGGACTGGGCGACCAATTGTCCCGAATACAAGGTCACGGCGGTGCAGGTCTCGCCATCGAACGGCCCCTCCGACTGGCAGAAGGCCTATGACGCGCAGGCGCGGCAATCCCGCCGCATCGTGCCAGCCGAAGCCGCGGAGTAACGGCATGCACGTCGCGGTTCAGGCGATCGATCGCGGAATCTGGCGCAACGGCGTGGCGTCCGAAGGAACGCGTTTCATTCCGGAGGAGACGCCGTTGGCGCTGACCTATAATGGCGGCACCTACGCCGTCATGATGGGGACGCCGCAGAACCTGGAAGATTTTGCGGTCGGCTTCAGTGTGAGCGAAGGCATCATCAAGTCGGTCGACGACATCAAGTCGCTCGACATCGTCCGCCTTGACGAGGGCATCGAGCTCAGGATGTGGCTGGCGCCGGATGATGCCGCACGCATCAGCGAGCGCCGTCGCCATGTCGCCGGGCCCACCGGCTGCGGCATCTGCGGGATCGAGTCCATCGCCGAAGCCGTACGCCCCCCAGCGGTGGTGTCGCAGGGGCCGAGCTTCACGCCGGAACAGATCATGGCGGCGATGCAGGCCATCGCGCCCTTGCAGTCGATCAACCTGCAGACCCGCGCCGTTCACGCCGCCGCATTCTGGTCCCCTCCCGGCAACATCGTCGCGCTGCGCGAGGACGTCGGCCGCCACAACGCGCTGGACAAGCTCGCCGGCGCCCTGGCGCGCAGCCGCACCGATCCTCGCGGCGGCCTGGTGCTGCTCACGAGCCGGGTCTCGGTCGAGATGGTGCAGAAGGCCGCCGCGATTGGCGCACCGGTGCTGATCGCGGTCTCCGCACCGACCGCGCTCGCGGTGCGCTCGGCGGAAGCCGCCGGCATCACGCTGATCGCGATCGCCCGGCAGGACGGATTCGAGATATTCACGCACGGCAGCCGGATCGCCACTCGCCATGCCACGGAGGTTGCCAATGTCGCCTGACCGCCTGATCTACATGGCCAACCAGATCGGCACGTTCTTCCGCAGCCAGGGCCACGGCAAGGCTGTGCCGGGGATTGCCGAGCACATCAAGAAATTCTGGGATCCCAGGATGAAGCGCGCGATCTTCGCCCATCTCGACGCCGGCGGCGCGGGCCTCGAGCCCGACGTCCGCGAGGCGCTCACCTCGTTGCAGGCTGCGTCCCTTCCAGCAGCGCCCTGAACACGCGCCGCACCTCGCCCTGCGTCTCCTTCACGCGCGCCTCGAGCGACGAGAAATCCGGCGCATCGCCGGCGCGCGCCATCACGCGCTGCAGATCGTTGCCGGCGGTTTCGGGCTTGAAGCGGTCGCTCACGCACAGCCGCAGGATCTGAGTCAGATCGTGGTAGAGCCGCGCGGCTGCGCGCAATATCTCGGTCTCCGATTGCGGCAGGACGCCGAGCCTGCACGCGTTCTCCAGCACCTGCATGGTGCCGACGTCCAGGATCTCCGGCTTGTCGAGCGCATGCACGAGCTGGAGATATTGTGCGATGAAGTCGATGTCGACCATGCCGCCGGCGGCATGCTTGAGATCCCAGCAATCGGCCTCGCCCTTCTCCTGGGCGATGGCGCGCCGCATGTCGGCGACGTCGTTGGCGGTGATGGCGGGATCGCGGCGGCGGGTCAGGACGTCGCGGATGACGCGCTCGATCCGTTGCCGGAATTCGGGCGAAGCCGACACCACGCGGGCGCGCGTCAGGGCCATGTGTTCCCAGGTCCAGGCCTCGTTGGCCTGGTAATCCGCGAACGAGACGAGGCTCGAGGCCACCGGGCCGGCACGCCCCGAGGGACGCAGCCGCATGTCGATCTCGTAGAGCACGCCGTAATTGGTGCGCGTCGTGAACGCGCTGATCAGGCGCTGGGTCAGGCGGGCAAAATAATGCGCGCCCTGAAGCGATTTCGGCCCGTCGGAGTCCGGATGGTCGCTGTCGAAATCGTAGAGCAGGATGAGGTCGAGATCGGACGAGGCCGTCATCTCGCGGCTGCCGAGCCGTCCCATCGCGATGATCGCGGTCTCCTGGCCCTTGATCCGGCCGTGCTGGGCGGCGAAGCGGTCGGCGACGAGGCCATGCACGGTGTGGACGATGCCTTCGGCGACGTCGGCAAAGGCCGTGCTGGCCTGCTGCGCCGAGACGGTGCCGGACAGGATCCGCGTGCCGATCAGGAACAGGCTCTCCTGCCCGAACAGGCGCAGGCGATCGAGGAACTCTTCGTAGGAGCCGGCATCCTGCACGGTCGCGGCCAGCCGTCCCGACAATTCCTGCCGGTCCGGCATGGCGCCGAAGAAGCGCGGATCGATCAGGCCGTCCATCAGCTGCGGCTGCCGCGCCAGCATCTCGCCGAGCCGCGGCGCCGCGCCCAGCACCAGCGCGACAAGCGCGACGAGCCCGCGGTTCTGGCCGAGCAGCGTGAACAGCCGGCCGCCGCGCTGCAAGGCCCCCAGGAATTGATCGAACGCGACGACGGCGCGGTCCGGCTCCTCGGCATGGGCGAGCCCGTCGATCAGGGCCGGCACGAATTCGACGAAGGCATTCCGCGTCGCCTCATTGCGGAACACGCGATAATCGCCGGTGACCCAGTCGCGCACGGTCAGCGCCACCGCGGCAGGCTTCTTGAAGCCGAGCGTTGCGAGGTGCTGGAGCAGGCGCGGATCGTCGGGACCGGCGCTGTAATCGAGCGCCGGCAGCCTGGCCGTGCCGGTCGGATCGTCACCCTCGAACAGCTTCTCGTAGTGCCCCTGCACGATCTTGAGCTGCCGCAGCAGGTCGCCCGCAAAGGCTTCGCGATCCGGATAGCCGAAGAAGCGCGCAAAACGCTCGACCGCTTCCTTGTCTTCGGGCAGCGCGTGGGTCTGCTCGTCGGCGATCATCTGGAGACGATGCTCGACCCGGCGCAGGAATTCGTACGCAATGGTCAGCTCGTCGCGCGCAGCTGGGGTGATCCAGTTGCTGGAGGCGAGAATGTCGAGCGCCCTGAGCGTCGGCCGCACGCGCAATTCCGGATGGCGGCCGCCGGCGATCAATTGCTGGGTCTGCGCAAAAAACTCGATCTCGCGGATGCCGCCGCGGCCGACCTTGACGTTGTGCCCCTCCACCGCGACCTCGCTCTGGCCGCGATAGGTCTGCATCTGCCGCTTCATGTCGTGGACGTCGGCGAGCGCGGCGAAGTCGAGATGCTTGCGCCAGACGAACGGCGCGATCTCGGCCAGCAGCGCCTCGCCTGCGCGGGCATCGCCGGCGCAGGCACGCGCCTTGATCATCGCGGCGCGCTCCCAGGTGCGCCCTTCGCGCTCGTAATAGCTCAGCGCTGCGTCGCGCGAGATCGCCACTTGTGTCGAGGACGGATCGGGCCGCAGGCGCAGATCGACGCGGAAGACGTAGCCGTCATAGGTGCGCTGCTGGAGGATGCGCGCCATGCCCTGCGTGAGCCGGACGAAGAACGGCTGCGGCTCGATGTCCGCCGCCAGCGTCGTCGCATCGGGATCGAAGAACACGATGAGATCGATGTCGCTGGAATAGTTCAGCTCGCCCGCGCCCATCTTGCCCATGGCGAGCACGATCAGCCCGCAGCCCTCTTCGGGTGCCTCCGGATTGGGCGGCGCGAGCTTGCCGCGTGCGGCTTCCTGCCGCAGCAGGAATTGCAGCGCCGCCTGCACCGAGGACACCGCGACATCGGTCAGCGCCGCCGTCACCCGCATCACCGGCCAGACCCCGCCGATGTCGCACAAGGCGGTCAGCAGCGCGGTCTCCGCTTTCATGCGGCGAAGCAGCCGCATCACCTCGGCCTCGTCCGCCGCCGCGAGCACCGCAGCCCTCGCCTCCGCGATGAGTTCCGCCAGATGCGAATCCGGATCGCATTCGAGCAGCCGGATCAGGCGCAAGGCGTCGGCGCGCACCAGATCGAACAGATAGGACGAGAATTCCGCGATACCGGCCAGGATGTCCTTCGCGAAGGGATGCGCCAGCAGCGCTTCGAGACGGGCCGATTGGGCCGGCTCAAGCTCGCTCAGCCAGCTTTCAAGACGTCGCTCGTCGGTTGTGGAAGCGGCAATATGGGGAGCTTCCGCGAAGCGCGCGGCCAGCCTCTCGCCATGCTTGTCCGCGTTTCCCGGCGCGGAGTGGTTCATGCCACCTTCTGTGGCACATCCGGTATTGGCGGAGCAACCCTGTCGCCGGCGCCGGCGCGCGCGGGGAGCACCAGCGTGGCGACGAGGCCGGGCTGGGCGTCGCCCAATTTCAACTCACCGCCATGCAATGTGGCAACCGCGGAAGCGAGGCTGAGGCCGAGGCCGGAGCCCGGCAGCGTGCGGCTCGCTTCCAGGCGCACGAATCGTTCGACGGCATGCTTGCGGTCGGCCTCGGGAATGCCGGGACCGCGATCGGTGACGCTGAGCAGCACCTGGTCGCCGTCGCGCCTGGCCTCGATCAGAATCGGCCGGGCCTCCATGCTCACCACGGTTCCGCCGGTCTGCGCCACCGGCTTGCCGTATTTGATCGCGTTCTCGACCAGATTGGCGAGCGCCTGGCTGACCAATTCGCGGTTGGCGTGAATTGGCGTCGGCTCGGCCTTGACCTTCAAGGTCATGCCGTCGTCCTCGGCGAGCGGCTCGTAGAGCTCGTGGATGCCATTGGCAACCTCGGCCGCGTCGAAATCATCCATGTTGCCGCGCGCCTGCCCGGACTCGGCGCGCGCGATCATCAGCAGCGCGTTGAAGGTGCGGATCAGGCCGTCGGATTCCTCGATGGTCCGCTCCAGCGCCGCCCGGTAATCGGCTTCGCAGCCCGATTTGGCCAGCGCCTCCTCGGCGCGGTTGCGCAGGCGCGTCAGCGGCGTCTTGAGATCATGGGCGATGTTGTCGGAGACCTCCTTCAGCCCCGCCATCAGCGCCTCGATCCGTTCCAGCATGGCGTTGAGATTCTCGGCAAGGCGATCGAGCTCGTCGCCGCTGCGCCCGACCGGCAGGCGCTCGCTGAGATCGCCCGACATGATGCGCTGCGCGGTCCCCGTCATGGCGTCGATGCGTCGGAGCACGCGGCGCGCAACGAAGACGCCGCCGCCGAGACCGAGCACGACGACGATCAGGATCGACCATTGCGCGGCCTTGGCGACGATGCCGAACAGCCGCCGCCGCTCGGCGAGGTCGCGGCCGATCAGGAGGCGAAAGCCGTTCTCCAGTTCGGTGACGCGCACCAGCGCGCGATGGTCGCGGTCGTCGGCGTCCTCGAGGCGCCGGTAGGCGGTCTCCGACCAGCCGCGCGTCGCCATCACGCCCGGCGCCAGCGAGCCGACATTGCCGGCGATCGCCTGCCCGGTCGGCGTGGTCACGAGATAGAGGTTGGCGCCGGGCCGCAGCGCCCGGTACTCGATCGCCAGCACAAGGCCGCGCAGGCCCCTGCGGCCATAGATCTCGGATATCTCCGAGGTCTCGGCATTGACTGTCTGCGTGATCTCCTCGGTGATCAGCCGCCGCGTATTCCAGGCGAAATAAGCCAGCAGCGAGGCCGCGAACATCGCGAACAGCAGCAGATAGACCAGCGTGAGCCGGAATGCCGTGGTGCGGACGAGTTTACCGAATGCCGTCACGGATCATGTATCCAATTTCAGTGCCGCGCCTGCTATCACCGAGCATCGTCACCCTTCATATTCTGCTTTATTTACAGTACCTTGGGTTCTTAAGCCATCGTCTGTCTTCGCCTAAAATCGCCGAACGCCGGCCGGCCAGGTAGAAAAGTGGTAAGGCTGCGCATGGGTCCATTTGAAAGTATCCGTGACGGTCACACATCCAACTGGTTCCTCGTGGAACGACTGACCATGGCGGCAAAGCATCCGTGCCGGTAAGTGGTAAGCGAAAGGGGAACGTTAAAGTGGCGCTCAATTCGAGCCAAGTTAAATCCCTGCAAGCTGGCGTTCATGCGGACACTGGGGACTCTATCTGGTCGTGCGCAGGAACGGTGATCGGGTGTGGGCCTTCCGTTTCACCGGCCCCGAGGGCCAACGGGCGCAGATGGAGTTCGCCAGGGCTGGCGACCGCGACAGCGCAGGGGGTGACGTTCTGACCCTAAGCAGCGCGCGCGAGAAGGCACGCGAATACAAGGTTGCATTGAAGCGCGAGGGCATCAGCGCGGTCTCGTGGTCTTCGAACTTCTCAGGCTCGAACCGCCCCGCCTTTTGATTCACGATGTGCTTTGCAAGATCCAGCATATCTTTCGTGACCTTCAAGTCCTGGATCTCGCCGAAATATTCCTGCTCGCTCCGCACCTCGTAGGGATAGCGGAGCAGCTTGCCGACGAGCCCCTTCCGGCGCGGCAGCCCCCACCTTTGCCCACCGTTCAGAATTGGTGGAATGACTATCACAGGTTGAAATCATCCCGGCACCTGTTACGCTTACTGCCTTCATTATATCTTTTCAGGGAGGACGCCTCGCATGGCCAGCCCCAAGATCATTATCCTGTCTGACGGCACCGGTAATGCCGCCTCGAGCGTCTGGCGCACGAACGTCTGGCGGATGTTCCAGGCGCTCGACCTGCAAGGCAACAGCCAGGCCGCGAGATACGACGATGGCGTGGGTACCTCGTCCTTTGTGCCGCTCGCTGTGTTGGGCGGCGCATTCGGATACGGCCTCAAGCGCAACATCCTCGACGCCTACAAGTTCATCTGCCGCAACTACGATCACCAGAACCACTCAAAGATCTATCTCTTCGGCTTCAGCCGTGGCGCGTTCACCGTGCGTGTCCTCGGCGCGATCATTCTTCAGCAGGGCCTGGTTGTGGCGGATACCGAAGCAGAGCTGCACAACGGCGCGGTCAAGGCTTACAGGGCCTACCGGGCAAAGGGCTACCACTCGATCTTGCGGATCGAGGTGCTCTTCCGCGCCTTGCGCGACTACCTTCTGGCGCCGGTGCTGGACCTCCTGCAGAGCAACAAGTCCTACGCCGAAATCGTCCGCAAGGACGTCCCATCCATAGAGTTCATCGGCGTGTGGGACACGGTCGCTGCCTACGGCCTGCCCATGGATGAAATGACACGCGGCATCAGCAACTGGATCTGGCCCCTTGAGCTTCCGAACCGGATCTTGAGCCAACGCGTCAAATGCGCAAGGCACGCGCTTGCGCTCGACGATGAGCGGACGACCTTCCATCCCGTGCTCTGGACCGAGGAAGGCGAATCCAAGCCCGCGGTTCCCACCACCATCGACGACGAGCGCCTGGTCCAGGTCTGGTTCGTCGGCATGCACGCCAACGTGGGCGGAGGTTATCCCGACGATGCCGTATCGTTCGTACCGCTGTCCTGGCTTGTCGACGAATCCATCAAGCATGGTCTCGTTTTCAAGGAGGCACCGTTCGCAGACCCCGACTCCATCAAACTGATCAATTCAGCGCAGGATAAGGACGGCCGCCTCTACGACTCGCGTTCCGGCCTCGGGTCCTACTATCGCTATGGCCCGCGGAAGGTCTCTGACCTGTGCAATGACCCGTATGTCGGCGTCAGCGTCAAGTTGCCGAAGATCCACGAAAGTGTGTTCGACCGTATCGACAGCGGCTGCAATGCCTATGCTCCGATCGGCTTGCCGCCGGAATACCTCGTGGTTTCCCGCAACGGTAAGCTCACGCCGCTCGCGCCGACGACATTCGAGACGCCAGGGGGTGCGACCGCCCGTTTTGCGGCACAGGAAAGGCTCTGGAATTTCGTCTGGATGCGTCGGCTGGCGTATTTCGCCACCCTGGCTGCCACGCTGCATCTTGCGGCGTTCTGGCTCTTCCACGACCGCATCAAGGAGCATGAGTTCGAGTCACCGATCCGGATGGTCTCGGAATTCGTGCGGTTCATCGAGTCCTTCCTGCCGAAATCATTTCACTGGTGGACGGACTGGTACGCCGCGAATCCTGAATGGTTCGCCGGCGGCATCGTCGCCGTGATCATGCTGATGGTTCTTGGCGGCAGCCTCAGCGCAAAAATCAAGGACCGGATGCGCCTGCTCTGGCGAGACCGGGCGGCGCCAGTGCCGCTCTCCGGTCTGATGCACGACGCCATTTACGCGTTCAGGACCCATGCGCTCTATCAGTTCGTCATACGCGCCGGGAAGCGGCACGTCCTGCCCCTGCTTCTGGTGGTGGCGATGGTCTGGGTCGGTGCGACAGTCACGAGCCATTTCCTGTTCAACGTCGCGGATTCCATGGGAGCATTCTGCGAAGGCACGGCGGAGGCCGAGCTTGTCCCGGTCAACAAGGGCATTGACCAGAATGGCGCAGACTTCGCGACGTCGGCGATCTGCGCGCCAACAGGCCTGAAGGTCTTTTCCGGTCGCTCGTATGAGATCAGGATCGCGGTCACCGAGCCCTGGACTGACGCCGAGCGGCCGACCACACCTGTTGGCTTCCGGACCTCTACCGTAGAGCTCGCTGACCGGTGGAAGTTTCGCGGTGCGATATTCCTCCGTCGCATCCTGTTCAGACCCTGGCACCGCATCATCGCGCGGGTTGGTGAGACCGGCGTGGACGAGTATTTCCTTGATCCTATCCCGCTTCCGAACACGACGCCGCAAACGTACAAAGCAACGTTCAAGGCTGCGCGCAGCGGTGAGCTATTTCTCTACGTCAACGACGCAGTGATCGGTCTGCCATGGCTCGGCGACACTTTTTACCCGAACAACGGAGGCAAAGCTAAGGTGACCGTGAAATTGTTGTGAGGCAATTCAGCCCCATCGAAGGGCCCACCCGTCCGGCCGCCGCGCAAATCGTCTTGGAACAAAAGGCAAGCTTGTCCGACCAAAGCAGCACTCAAGGGTGATCCAAGCAGAATGCCAGCGCATCCTTGCCTCGCTCCGTAGGTCATCGCCGTGGAATAGGGCCTGAACACCTGTTTGAGATGATAGTCCACGGTCGCTTCTGCGCATTTCATGATGACAGCCGTTTCCCACGTTGTCTTGCCCTGCGCGTCCAAAGCAGGACTTCCTGCTGTCGTGAAGATAAAGTTACTGCCAGAGACAGGCGCTCAGCCGCGACGTTGAAGCCGTACTCCTGCGAACGCATCATTTCGAGTCCGGACCCACGCGCCGCTATGACAAGAATCCGAGTTGATACAGATCTCAACTTCCAAGTGACGATTCTCAGGCGCTGCTGTCGGATAAACAGTTTCGAGTATCTGGGTAGAATGCCTCAAACGTAGGCCAGCCGGCGATACGAGCCATTTTCTCGTGGCAACGCGACCTTGAGGGCACCCGGGTTGTCCAGCTCACGGACACCGTTGACGCAACTCCATCGCTGACATCGTCCCGCATGGCCCCCGCCGGCTTGCCGCACGCCGGGGACGCCTTCCGGATCGGGCGAGAACCTCGGGATACGTCGAAACGAAGAGGGATACATTCTTAAATTCGATGCTTGGTTAGAACTTTTTATCGCTTTTGGCGCTGATCGCAGTACGTCTAAATTGCGTCAAGAGACGGGACGTTCGCGAGCTGCAGGGCGGCCGACCGATCGGGCGGCGGCGCTGTTGAAAGCTCCGCGCCCAGGAGAAAAAGGAAGCCGAGATCATGCTCAGTATCCGAGAAGGCCGCTATGCCGGCGCCTACGCCAAGCCGGCCCAGGCAGGTTGAGCATTTGAACGCCGCCTGCATCGTCGGCGACCGGCCGCCAGGCAGCATGCCGCCCGGTTGCTCGGCGTTCGGCGCGGCTGCGTCAGAAGCGATCGGCACGGTAAGGCTCCGGGTCGAGCAAGGGCCTCTCGCCCACGACCATCTCCGCCAGCATGCGTCCAGTCGTCGGCCCCAGCGTCATGCCCTGGTGGCCGTGGCCAAACCCGCACCACAGACCGGCGATCCCCGGCGCTTGGCCGATCACGGGGATCATGTCCGGCATGCAGGGCCTGACGCCCATCCACGGCGCCGCATCGACCCGCTCGCCGAGCGGCAGCAAGCGGCGCGCAATCGGCTCGGCGCGCGCGAGCTGAACCGGTGTGGGAGCTCCGTCACGATCGGCGAACTCGACACCGGTCGTCAGCCGGACGCCGTGCTTCATCGGCGCCAACAGGAATTGGCTCTCGCTGTCGAGGATCGGGCGGTTGAGCTTAGCTCCCTCACTCAAGAGGTAATGCATGTGGTAGCCGCGCTTTCCGAACAGAGGCGGCGCATAGCCGAAGCGGGCTGTCAGATCGACGGACCAGGCCCCCATCGCGACCACGACGTCGGAGGCCTCGACGAATCCATCCTCCGTGGCGAGGCGCCACGCCGCGCCACGCCGCTCCAGCTTGGTCCCATCGCCTCTGAGAATGCGGCCACCGAGGCGCTCGAACAATTGCGCATAGGCCGCGATCAGTCCGCCCGGGTCACTCAGCGACAGCGATTGCGTCCAATGCAGCGCGCCGACGCGGCGTGGTTGGAAATCGGGCTCGGCCTTGGCCAAGCCAGCGCCATCGAGAGTAGAGAAGTTGACGCCGAAAGCACGGCGGGCCGTTTCGGCAGCAGTGACTGCTTCGTCGAGATCCCGTTGCGTACTATAGGCGCGCAACCATCCGACCGGCCGCAACAGATCGAGAGCGCCAGCCTCGCGTGCGAGATCGAGATGTTCGTCGAGGCAGGTAGAGATCAGCGCGGCCTCCTTCCTCACCGTCTGCGCATAAGGTCCGGGCGCCGAGGCCATGAAGTAACGCAGCAGCGCGGGTGCCATCCGCGCGAGCGCAAGCGAAGCATAGGAGACGTCGACGGAGCGGTTGCGTGCGACCCGCAGCAGAGTGCCGAGCTCGCGCGGAAAGCGATAGGGAAACACCGCCTCCCGCTGAATCAGCCCTCCGTTTCCAAAAGACGCTCCTGCCGCAGGTCCGACCCTATCCACGACGGTGGCCTCGATGCCGCGCCGCCGGAGATGGATGGCCGTCGACATCCCGACGATGCCCGCCCCCAACACCAGAACGTTCTTGGCCATGACCGATGGGTACCTCTGCTCGTCCGCTCGGGATCGTCTTAAGGCACGTCCACATTTGCGGGTCCAATGCGAAATTTGCATTGGACCCGCAGCGCGACTGCTCCCTAAAATTCTTACGATAAGGGGAAATCTAGGTTGGATACGAAGTGGCTCGACGACTTCATCGCATTGGCCGATACGGGGAATTTCACGCGCGCGGCCATGCTGCGCAACGCATCGCAGGCTGCCTTCAGCCGTCGTATCCGGGCGCTTGAGATGGCCGTCAACGCGACACTCGTCGATCGCAGCACGTACCCGACGCGCCTGACTCCCGCGGGTGATGCGTTTCGCGCAAGGGCGGCCGAGCTGCTCGGACAGTTGCGCGAAACCATTCAGGACATTTCGACAGGCGCTTCTGGTGGGGCGCTACGCATCGCATTGCCCTATGCTCTTGCCACGGCCTTCGCGGGACGTTGGCTGGGCGGCTGGGCCCCGGAAAAGCTGCGCTACATGCTGCTTCCCGGCAGCATGCACGACATGTTCACGGCACTCGTCTCCGGCCGTTCCGATCTGCTGATCACCTTTTACAGCCCCTCTCATCCCATTCAGATCGACGAGCAGCGCTACGAGCGGCTGACGGTTGGGCTCGACAAGGTGAGACCCTACGCGCGACGCGACTTCAAAGCGGCGGAGTTTTTTCCGGGCACGGCCAAGCGCCCATGTCCGCTGCTCACCTATCCACCGACCGCCTATTTCGGCCGACTCGTCGAGACGATCGTCGAGCGCGCCCCGGCACCGTTGCGCGCTGAACGCATCGTGGAATGCGAGATGTCCGACGTGCTGCGCGACCTGGCGCTGGCCGGGCTCGGCGTCGCCTGGTTACCGAGTTGCACGATCGACCCAATTATGCACGAGGCTCTGACGCCGGTGGATGACGGATCGTGGTCGCTGGATATCCAGGTTGCGGCCTTCCGCGACCGGGAAGCCGCAAATCCCGCACTGCGCCGCCTTTGGGAACGTCTGACGGCGCGGCCGGAAATGATGTTGTGGCAGTAGGGGGAGCGTCCAGCAGTCAGAGAGACATCGTATCCCCTAACGAAAATCGACACCGCGCAATGCCACAGAACGAGCGTGGCACGTGAAATTTAACTCAAGAACATACACTCAGAGGAGAAAGAACATGCGTTTGATTGCAAGTCTCGTCGCTATTGCGACGACAGCACTGATCGCCGGCCCGGCCTCGGCTCAGGCCCTGACCGGTACCCTGCAGAAGGCCAAGGACACCAAGAAGATCGTCATCGGCTTCCAAGAAGCTTCGGTGCCTTTCAGCTATCTCGACGGCAACCAGAAGCCGGTTGGCTACACGCTCGACATCTGCTCGAAGATCGTCGACGCGATCCGTAAAGAGATCGGAGAGCCGGGTTTGCAGATCGAGTACACGCCTGTGACGTCAGCCAACCGCATCCCGCTGCTCCTCAACGGCACGATCGATATGAACTGTGCTTCTGCCACCAACAACCTCGAGCGCCAGAAGCAGGTCGACTTCGTCAACACGCACTTCTTAACCGCGAACCGCTTCGTCAGCAAAAAATCAAACAACCTCCATAGTATTGAAGACCTGAAAGGCAAGACGGTCGTGTCCGTGGCGGGTTCGGTCAATCTCAATCAGATCAACCGCATCAACAACGAGCGCAGTTTCGGCATGACAGTCGCCTCCGCAAAGGACCAGCTGGAGGCCTTTCTCATGCTCGAAACCGATCGCGCCCAGGCTTACGTGATGGACGACGTGCAGCTCGCCGTTCAAGCCGCGCGCTCGAAGGACCCGGCTGCCTACGTCATCAGCAAGGAGGCCTTCGGCAAGCCCGAACCTTACGGGATCATCATCCGCAAGAACGACAAGCCGTTCAAGGATCTGGCCGACAAGGCGACCGCTGCGCTCTATCAGAGCCCGGAGATCGAGACGATCTACAAGCAGTGGTTCCAGTCTCCGGTGCCGCCGAACAACATCAACTTCAACTACCCACTCGACCCGGCGCTGGCAGCGGCGTTCAAGAGCCCCAGCGACAGCGCCGACCCCGACCATTACGCACTGAAGAACTGAGCCGAGCCAGCGTGTCGCACGCGGCGGTTCGGGGAGATGAACCATGAACTATAACTGGAACTGGGGCATTTTCCTCGAACCGTCGCCGGACGGCTGGGGCACCTATCTCGACACGCTGCTACTGGGTCTACGCTGGACACTGGCGACGGCACTCAGCGCTTGGGTGCTGGCGCTCTCGCTCGGCATCGTCGTAGGCATCCTGCGCACCCTGCCTTCACGGCCGCTGCAGGCGATCGGCACCGCCTATGTCGAACTGTTTCGCAACATCCCACTTTTGGTTCAGCTCTTCTGCTGGTACTTCGTGCTTCCGGAAATGCTGCCTAAGGCGGCTGGAACCTGGCTGAAGCAACTGCCGAATGCCTCCTTCTTTACCGCCGTCGTGGCGATCGGCATCTACATGTCAGTGCGCGTCGCCGAGCAATTGCGCTCCGGCATCAACGCCCTGCCGCGAGGCCAGAAGAACGCTGGACTGGCTCTAGGGCTCACCACCGCCCAAACCTATCGTCATGTGGTGCTGCCGGTCGCTTTCCGCATCATCCTGCCGCCGTTGACCTCGGAATTCCTGAACACGATCAAGAACACCTCGGTCGCGCTTACGATCGGTCTCGTCGAACTCACGGCCCGTGCCTACGCAATCCAGGAGCAGTCCTTCCAGTTCTTCGAGGCGTTCGCGGCCGCGACCGTGATCTACCTCATCGTGAATCTCTGCGTCACCCTGGGCATGCGCCTTCTCGAAAAGAAGATCGCGATCCCCGGCTACATCTCCGGGAAATAGGCGATGCTGTCGGGCTTGAACATCGGGGCGATCACGCAATCGCTGAGCTATCTCTTCGTGCAAGGCATGAGCACGACCCTCACCCTGACCGTCCTGGCGGCGGTGGGCGGCGTCGTGCTCGGCACGCTGATTGCGCTGATGCGCCTGTCCTCCCTCCCGGTGCTGCCGAAGATCGCGGCCGGCTATGTCAATCTGATGCGGTCGTTGCCGCTGGTGCTGGTGATCTTCTGGTTCTTCTTCCTGATGCCTTACATCGCCGCGTGGGTATTGAACGCCAGCCGGCCCGTGCCGGTCGGCGGGTTCGCCTCGGCGTTGATCACCTTCACGCTGTTCGAGGCCGCCTATTTTTCGGAGATCATGCGCGCCGGCATCCAATCGGTCTCGCAAGGACAGGTCGGCGCCGGATATGCGCTCGGCCTCACTTATCGGCAGGTGATGATGTATATCGTCCTGCCGCAGGCCTTCCGCAACATGATCCCTGTCCTGCTGACGCAAACGGTGATCCTGTTTCAGGACACTTCGCTCGTCTACGTGGTTTCCGTCACCGATTTTCTCGGCGCCGCCTCCAAGATCGCCCAGCGGGATGGAACCATCGTCGAAATGTACCTGTTCGTGGCGCTGGTCTATTTCGTGATCTGCTTCAGCTTCTCGATGCTGGTGCGACGTCTCCAGGCGCGCATCGCGATCAGCCGCTGACGCCGATGCGATCGACGCCCTCCGCCTCTCCTTCCCTTCATGCCCTCGCAGCCGCGCCGCTGGAAAGCACCCTGTCATGATCGAGATCAACGACGTCAGCAAATGGTACGGGCCCTCGTTTCAGGTCCTGAAGAGCTGCAGCACCCGCATCGATAGAGGCCAGGTCGTGGTCGTTTGCGGGCCGTCTGGCTCCGGCAAGTCGACCCTCGTCAAATGTGTGAACGCATTGGAGCCCTTCGAGCAGGGATCGATCAGCGTCGACGGGACGAAAGTCGAGGCCAGGGACACCAATCTGCCGAAACTGCGCTCGCACGTCGGAATGGTCTTCCAGCATTTCGAGCTGTTCCCACACCTGAAGGTCGTCGACAATCTCTGCCTAGCTCAGCAGAAAGTGCTCGGACGCGACCGCAAGGAAGCCGAGAGCCGCGCGCTCGCCCTGTTGCAGCGCGTGGGCCTTGCCGATCATGCCGATAAATTTTCGGCGCAGTTGTCCGGCGGTCAGCAGCAGCGCGTCGCGATCGCCCGTTCACTCGCCATGAACCCGACTGTGATGCTTTTCGACGAGCCGACATCGGCGCTCGATCCTGAGATGGTCGGCGAGGTCCTCGACGTGATGGTGGATCTCGCCCAGGAGGGCATGACGATGATGGTCGTCACTCATGAGATGGGCTTCGCCCGCAAGGTGGCCGACCGTGTGGTCTTCATGGACCGGGGCGAGATTATCGAGGATGCGGACAAGGAGGCCTTCTTCAGCGGCGCACAGAGCGAACGGGCACGTTCTTTCCTCTCGAAAGTCCTGTCGCACTGAACCATTGAGCACCGCGTCGGCCAAACACCGCCGCCCTCTAGAACACGTATCCATACGCACAGCAAAGGCAGACGATGGCATCGACATATTTGAACCCCGGCAACTTCAAACACCGTTCGGACGCGGTGATCCATAACGGCGTCGCCTATGTCTCGGGCGCCGTGCCATCGGACACCTCGCTCGACATCAAGGGGCAGACGGCCCAGGTGCTCGCCGAGCTGGACAGGCGCCTCGCAGCAGCAGGGACCGACAAGAGCGAGCTGCTGTCGGCGACGATCTGGCTAACCGACGTCAACGGGGACGTGGCGGGCTTCAACGAAGTCTGGAACGCCTGGGTCGTGCCCGGCCGGCAGCCTGCCCGCGCGGCAGTTCAGGCTGCCCTGCAAGTCGGCGCCAAGGTCGAAGTGGCAGTCATCGCGGCGGTCCGCTCAGCGTGAAGTCCCAGGCAAGATCGTGGCGGCGGGCTCCTCGCCTTTGAGATCATCGGGGCGAATCTAGACACAGGCATCTGATCGACATCTCATCTCTGCCGGTCGGAGCTTTGATCGTCCCGACCGGCACGTCATCTCAGCGTGGGAGTGCCCCGCCCTGCTCTGAAGCTTATGGTAGCCGAGCTCCTCGCGCGCCTCTCGCAGGCTCTCGCCGCCTGCGATCGCTCCGCGAATGCGGCTTTCGACCGCCTCGATCATCCTCGCTGTTTCCGCGACCTCCCGCGCGGCACCAAGACGACGCCGTTCGCATCTGCCATCACGCTATCCCGCGGGCTCACCCTATTCAGCGGCAATTCCGGCCGCTTGGACGATCTTTGCCCAGCGCTCACCTTCCGAGCGCATGTAGTCGGCGTATTCCTTGGCGGTGCCGCCGAGCACGATTGATCCACCCTCGGTGAGACGTGCCCGTAGAGCTTCGTTCCTCAACGTTTTCTCGAGCGCGCCCCCAAGGATCGTTGTAATCGCCGCAGGCGTGCCGGCCGGCACGAGAAGGCCCTGCCAGGCCCCCATGTTCATCGTGGTCAGGCCGAATGCCTCCTTCATCGTGGGAACATGAGGTAGCTGCGGCAGGCGCTGCTCGTGCGTAACAGCAAGCGCGCGCATGCCTCCGCCCTCGACGTGAGTGCGCGCCTCGTTGATCGGCAAGAACATGAACTGCGTGGAGCCGGAAAGCAGGTCGGTGATCGCCGGAGCACTACCGCGATAAGGCACGTGCGTTGCGCTCAGGCCCGTCTCCTTCAGAAACAGCTCGCCAGCAAGATGAAGCAGCGCGCCGCGGCCCGATGAGCCGTAGTTGACCTTGCCACCTTGAGCTTTCACCCAGTCGACGAACTCGCTCGCGGTCTTGGCTGGAACAGCCGAGTTGACAACGAGGACCAGCGGAATCGTGGCGGTGAGGGAGACCGGAGCGAAATCGGCGTCCGGCCGAAAGCCCGGTTTGACATAGACGGCCGGCGCAAGTGCCACCGCGGAAGTCGCATAGAAGACAGTGTAGCCATCAGGTTGGGCGCGCGCGACCTCGACCGCGCCGAGATTGCCCCCCGCTCCCCCCCTGTTCTCGATCACGACGCTGCCTCCGAGTTCGGCGGCGAGCTGCTGCGCGATGATCCGAGCATTGATATCAGCCGATCCACCCGCGGCGAAAGCTACGATCATCCTGATCGGCTTCGTGGGATAGGACTGGGCACGAGCTAACGGGCTCCCAGCGGCGAGGGCGACAAGCCAAGCCAAAAGGACGCGTCTAACGATCTGCATGTTGTTTCTCCCCGTGGTGTTTTGAAATGTTTTACGATCAGACCAGAACTGGACCTTCCATTTTCAACTCAGTACGTTTCGATCGAACCCTTCAGCTTGGATAGGTTCAGGGCTTGATCGGCGCGAGCAGATCCGCGTGCGAACGATGCCTTGACATCCCTCGAGCTCTAGAGCCCGATTTTAGGAGGAGGAGCCGTCAATGGCCGTAGGCGCCCCTGTATCGCCCCTCCCGAATGCTCAGCAGCATTTCAGCTTCTCGTTCTTCCTGAGCGCGAACCTTGATAAGCAAGTCGGATGCTATCGCCTGGGGAAACGCGACGACGCCGTCCTCGTCCCCCACGACGATATCGCCCGGCGAAACGATGAGGCCGCCGATGGATACAGGCACATTGATTTCGCCGGGGCCGTTCTTGTATGGCCCGCGGTGATTGGCACCACGCGCGAAGACCGGAAAATCCGACCGCGCAATTTCTCCTGCATCCCGGATCGCGCCGTCGATCACCAGACCGGCGGCGCCGCGCGTCGACGCGATCAAGGACATGATTTCACCAACAAGGGCTCGCGATAGATCGCCTCCGCCATCCACCACGATGACGTCGCCGGGGCGGACGAGCTCCAATGACTTGTGGATGAACAGGTTGTCGCCGGGCGCGGTGCGGACTGTCACCGCCGTTCCCGCCATCGAGCCCCCGCGGTGGAACGGGCGCAAATTGGCTCCCGGCAGTCGCTGCAGATTGTCGCTGATGATTGACGTTGCGGCGCTCTTGAAGGCTTCGAGCAGCGCGGGATCCGCCGACGATGCGCTTTGGTTCTCTCTGTTTCCGACCATATCCTAGCCTATCGTGCTCTCGCTATCGGGTTCTGTCGTCAAAGAGGGCCTCACAAGCTTTGCGAATGTTTGCGCAGCCAAGCTCAATCGCCGACATCGAGGTGGCAAATGAAAGCCGCAGGTAGGGCGACAAACCGTAAGACGTCCCGTCCATGACAGCCACGTTGGCAACGTCGAGCAAATAGAGAGCGACATCGAGATCATCTTTGAGGACGTACCCGGAGGTCGTTTTCCTTCCGATCAGACCTGCGACCGACGGATACAGGTAGAAGGCTCCATCAGGCTTCGACAGCCGCAAGCCCGGAGTTCCCTCGAGCAATTCGATCATGCGCACGCGGCGCGTCGCGTAGAGACGCCTTGTCTGCTCGATATGGGACTGGTCGCCCGTGAGGGCGGCCAGAGCAGCAGCCTGGCTGACGGAGCTCGCGCAAGTCGTGCTCTGGCCAAGCAGCTTCGTCACGGCATCGACGAGGTCTTTGGGGCCAGCTGCGTATCCGACCCGCCACCCGGTCATGGCATAGGCTTTCGAGACGCCATTGACGATCATGGTTCGCGCCGCAAGCTCGGGAGCGATCTGAACCGGACTTGCGGAAGCTCTTCCGCCATAGACGAGATGTTCGTAGATTTCATCCGTCATGAGCCAGACATTCGGATGACGCTTCAGGACGTCAGTCAGTTCGCGCATCTCTTCCCGTGAGTAGACGGCACCGCTGGGATTATTCGGCGAATTCAGAATCAGCCAACGTGTTCTCGGCGTAATCGCTTTTTCGAGGGCTGCTGGAGTGAGCTTGAATCCGACGTTTTCGCCGCACGCTACGACGATGGGCACACCTTCGTTCACGCCCACAATGTCGGGATAGGACACCCAGTGGGGTGCCGGGACGATAACCTCGTCGCCTTGGCTCAGGGTTGCCGCGAAAGCTTCGAAAATGAGCTGCTTGGCACCGCACCCGACCACAATATCGTCCGGTCTATAGCGCACGCCGTTTTCGCGCTCGAGCTTTGCGCAGATGGCTTCTCGAAGCTCCGGCGTGCCGGCCGTTGCCGTATAATGCGTATCACCCTTGCGCATGGCGGCGATAGCTGCATCGATGATGTGTGGCGGCGTATCGAGATCGGGTTCGCCGATGGTAAAGTCGACGACACTTCGGCCTGAAGCGAGAAGCTCCGTCACTTTCTTCTTTGCGGCGATGCTCGCAGAGGGCTTCAGCCTGGCGACGCGTTCTGCCAGCTTCAACGACATTCGATCAGCTCCTGAGTGCACGAACCGGCATAAGATTGCTGGACCGGCAGCAAGAGTACGGCTGGATCAGAATGCGAAAAACAGATAAAATGTGATTGCGAAACATCACTTATCGGAATGAAAAATCAGACAGATCGGCGTCCAGAGTCTTAGGGCAAACACGACATGATCACGTTGAAGCAACTCGAGGCGCTGAACTGGATCGCGCAACTTGGCACGTTCGAGCGCGCGGCAGCCAAGCTCAACACCACCCAATCGGCGATTTCAAAGCGAGTCCAGGAACTGGAGGCATCAACGGGCCTTCCACTCTTTGACCGTAATCAACGCGGTGCGCGGCTTACTGAGCAGGGCGAGCAGCTTCTGGCACTCGGCCAGAGCATGCTCGCCATTCAGGATCAGATCCTGGCACTCAAGGACGGCAAATCGGCTCCGACCCGCCGCCTGCGCCTGGGCGTCACCGAGATGTGCGCGCTCACGTGGCTGCCTCGACTGGTTTCGGCGATCCGTGACCACTATCCGGCGGTGACGATCGAACCTGAGGTCGACATGAGCCGTAATCTTTACGACCGGCTGCTCGAGGACACAATCGATCTGATCGTCATTCCGGAGGCATTCTCGGATCCCGAGATCGCTTCGGTTCGGATTGCTGAAGTCGTAAACGTCTGGACAGCGCGTCCCGGGATGGTGAAGTCTCGACGCTCGATCAGCTTCGACGAGCTGGCCGAATACACCATCCTGACGCAAGGCGGCCGTTCCGGGTCCGGGCTCTACTTCAACAAATGGCTGCGGGCCAACGGCGTCGCGTTCCAGCGCGTCATTTCGTGCGACAGCCTGACGGCCCTGGTCGGTTTGGCGGTCGCCGGACTTGGAGTCAGTTATCTGCCCCGCCAGTGCTTTCGTCCACTCTTCGAGCAGAAGAAACTGGCGATCGTTCCGGTAAAGCCCGCCTTGCCCGCGGTTCCCTATGCCGCCATGTATCGAAACGACCGGCCGTCGGCATTCACCGCCACAATTGCCGCGCTTGCGGGAAGCGTCTGCGATTTTGGACGCCAGCTTCAGGAATAGACGGCGTCAGCGGAGGATCGCCGAAAGAGGTGCTACCCTGGCGTTCGCGGAAGCGATAGCTGAACGAACCTTCCCGCGCCATCGCAACGGCGCCCGGCGTGTCGCTGTGGGCCGCGACGAGTTGTTCGCCTACCTGGCGTTCCCTGAAACTCACTCAGGCAACGGCTCCCGAATGGTCGACACCAATAGGAAGCTCATCAGCGATCCGGCAGCCATGAACAGGAAGACATAGTCCCAGCCGTAGCCGTCCAGCAGAAAGCCGACCGCGAGAGGCGCCGCGGCGCCGCCTAACTGTCCGCCGGTGTTGACCAGCGCGCTTGCAATCGGGAAAGTCTGCTTGGTCGTCAGCCCCATCGGATAGGCCATGTAGGCGGAAAAGCCGAGGCTGAGCAGCACCCCCGTTGCGAACAGCAACAGACCGTATTCCAGAGGATCCGCCGGTGAATTGATCAGCGCATACATCATGCCCGCCGTCGCCAACGCCGAAAACAGCATTCCGGGCTTGCGGCGCTTGCCGAGCCAGCGATCCGAGAGGTAGCCGCCGACGAGATTGCCGACCACAGCACCGACCCAAGGAGCCGCCGCGACAAAACCCGAGCCCATGATCGAGAATTTCTTGACGGTTAGCAGATAAGTCGGAATCCAGGCCAAGAGCACATTCGAAATACCAAGCTGGAAGCTGTAGCCGAAAGCGCAACCCAGCACGTCCCACGACCTGAAGACGCTCCCCGACGTGGCCAACGGCTCCACAGCCCGTCCGAATATCAGCCTGTCTAGAAATCTGAATTGTTGGGTGTGCTCGGTCTTTGCAGCATCACCCTGTACCGTCTTGTCCGCTATGAAATCGATCTCGCGTTCCGAGCAAAAGCGGCTTTCGGCTGGATTATTTGGCACCAGATAATACCAAACCGCGGCCAGGACGAACCCAGGAAGGGCGCAGAAGTAGAATATCTCACGCCAACCCCAATAGCTGACGATCAGCGCGCAGACCGGCGGAACGATCACAGGGCCGAATTTGACCGAGGACAGAAATACACCGCTGGCCATACCCTTCTCTTTGCCGGGAAACCAGTTGTTGATTGTCGTGGTAATTCCAACTGGCAGAGGCCCCTCGGCAATACCTAAAGCAAAACGGTATATCTTGAGTACGAAAACGGTTGAGACGGTCCCCATCAATCCGGTCAAGAGCGAAGTAAAAATCATTGCCCAGGAAAAGAGGCGCCGCACACCAAGTCTGCTCACAGCAAATCCCGATGGGATCTGCACGATCGCGTAGCCCCAAAGGAAAAGGCTTAGAATCGCTCCCGCCTCGGTGTTCGACATAGCGAACTCCTTGCGGATAAAGGGCAACGCAAAACCGATATTGGCGCGGTCAGCCGCAGCGATCATGTAGATCAAGAAGATCAACGCGAGAACGACCCAACGAAAGTTTGACTTGTGGCTACGGCTCGTAGCAATGACTGCGGTCGTCATGGATGGAAGTCCTCTGCAGACCCGCGCGAGGATGACGCGATGACATTGACATAGATCTGCAATGCACATTCTGGGGTGTTCGTGCCCACCATGACGCCCTCCCTTTTTGTTGCCCACAGATGCCAGGTAGCGCACAAGCGCCATGGTATCTTGCGAATTCTCCGCAAATTAGCTCATGGACTGCCGTGCGATGAGCGATAAATGATCATGCAGTTAGATCACTTTTAGTGATGAAAGGAAGGAAGGTATCGAAGGCTGGCGCAACCGCGCGACCTCAGTTGCCACCGGATTTTCAGCCAGCAGCAGATAAGAGCTGCACAAGACGATCTCTTGTCTGCAAACCCTCCGCGGTTTTTCCCAGCACCAGAGGTGAGTACAGCGCGCGCCAGGCAGCGCCGCTCTGGCTGCGTAAGCAGCAGCCTTGCAGTTGCGGAGATATGTCCGATCGACCGATTCGTTGATGCGCGCCTAGCGCGCGAGGCATGCGACGGTGGCCCTAAAGAAATCCAGGCTGAAACGACCGTAGAAGACGCTTGAATCCGGTTCCGAAGCAGCAAGACGATAGGAGTTGCCGAGAGCGCGAACAAGCTCGATCGCCTCCATGAGTTCATGATGCGTCAGCGTCAAATGAACGCTCGCGAGCGGGAGCAGCAGGGCCTGAATGCCAACATCGCTCATGACGCCCCCACTCCTGCGCGCGGCAGCGGCATGAATTGCGCGAGATAGGCGCTCCGCCATTGATACGGCGTGTCGCCGACAAAGCGCTTGAACACCGTGGTGAAATGCGCCTGGGTCTGGAAGCCTACGGTCAAGGCGATATCGACCAGGGCGATCTCGGCCTGCTTGAGCAGCTCCTGGGCGCGCTCGATGCGACGCCTCAGCAGATATTCGTGGGGCCGAACGCCAGTGGCCGCGCGGAACTGCGCAGCGAAATGCATCCTGCTCAGCCCGGCGACGGCGGCCATCTCCTGCAGCGTTATTTTGGCACTCAGATTCTTGTCGACGAACTGCAGAACGCGCTTGAGACGCCAATTCTGCAGCGACCGCACGGCCCGACCCGCATCCTCCTCGCGAACGCCGTCAGCGGCGTCAAGTTCGGCCGCTGCGCGAAGCGTCTGCCGGCTGAACGTCCGGGTGAGGATCGCGAGCCGCAGCGCATCGGCCATGATGGCGGAATGGGCATCGTGCGTGGCTTCGGTCGCCGCGAGCGCATCCGACAGGCGCCGCATGACCGGGTCGGTGAATTCTCCTGCTGTAAACGCCCGCTCGCTCTCGGCAGGCGATCCCGCAAGGAGTTTTGCGGAGACCCTGAATCCCGGTCCACGAGCGGCAGATCGCTCGACGTTTGCCGCAGGCGTCTCGACCGCCAGGGCGACGTCCAGATGGACGAAGGACAACATCGTTCCGTCCTCGCCGAAGCGGTCAGGAAGTTTCGACAGCCCGAGCCGATCGCGATCGATCGCCGAGATATCGATCGCGCGAACGTCATGATCCTTGATCGGCTGTGAGCGTGACATCTGCAGCGACATCGTCGAATCTCCTTGTCCCGTTTTCGATCCGGCCAGGCCTGACTGGCTTGTCCGAATGTCATGGGGGCAGAGTAATTCGGCGATCCGCGCGATCCATTCTACGCGCGGGTGCGTCGTTAAGTTCTCGGGTTGACCGCGTCATACCTAGGTATGATCGCAGCATGTTCGTCCGGTGAGCGCACCGGCGCGGCACCTTGCTGGCATCGCGGATGCGCACAGGACCCCGGCGTGATGCGCCTGCGGTAAGTTGACGCGCTTTTTGGGCGGCATTCGCCGGGGGAATCACGCGAGCGGGCTGGTTTTTCCGGGGAATGCCGCCTGCCGGCAACTTCGCCGGGTTGCGTGGCGCGCAGGTCTTCCACGAGAGCACGAAAATCACGCGGCGGGATGTTGTGGACGCGGTCAAATCGCGGCATCAACGCCGCTGGTATGAGAAGAACGACAGCCAGCGACGATGACGACTCATGATCGGACCACGGGTTCATCCATGAGCCACGCCGGCTTGCGGTTCTGGTCCGCCGTCCTCGCCGTCGCGGTTTTCCTGGTTGACGTGCTGACGCCGCTCGAAGGCGCGGTCGCGGTTCTCTATGTCGTCGCCATCCTGCTCGCGGCCAAGACCAACCGGCGCGACGATACGATCGTTGCCGCGGCCGGCTGTGTGGTCCTGACGATTGTCGCCTATCTGCTGTCCCACGATCTGGAGAGCATCGCCTCGCCCGCCGTTCGCGCACTGGTGAGCCTTGCGGCGATCGGGATCACAACCTTGCTGGCGCTACAGAATCACGCGGCAACGAAGCGCCTCGGGGCGCAGGCACGCCTGCTCAACCTTTCGCATGACATGATCTTCGTCAGGGATCGCGGCGGCGTGGTCACCTTCTGGAACAAGACCGCCGAGCAGGCCTATGGCTGGTCGTCGGACGAGGCGCTCGGTCAGCTCGCCGACAAGCTTCTGCGAACTACCTATCCCGACCGGCGCGAAATCATCGAAGCGGGCCTGCTCGACACCGGCCGGTGGGAAGGCCGCGTGCAGCAGCGAACGAAAGACGGTGCGGTGCTCACCGTCGATGCCCGATGGGCCTTGCAGCACGACCGTCTCGGCAAGCCCGTCGGGGTTCTCGAAACGCATACCGACGTCACCGATCGTGTCGCCGCACACAGCGCGCTGGTCCAGAGCGAGCAGCGATACCGCCGGATGTTCGACGCCAGCCGGATCGGCGTGGTCCAAGAAGACTGGAGCGATCTCCGGGCCGCGCTGCAATCGCTGGACACCGCAGGAGCCGGCTTGCGCGACTATCTGGCACAACATCCCGATTTCGTCCGGGAGGCCCGGCGGCTCGCCAGAATCACCGACGTCAATCCGGCCCTGCAAAAGATGGCAGGATCAAACGGCGCCTCCGCCTTCATCGAGAATGTGGACCGGCTTCTCGGCGAGGACGACCGCAGTTTCCTCGGAGCCTTGGTCGCGTTCGCGGAAGCGGAGCCGTTCTACGAAGGCGAGACCGAGCTTGTCAGGCTTGACGGAGGCAAGGTTCCCGTGCTGTTCACGATCACTTTTCCGTCCGGGCCCGACGGCGATCGCAACGTGCTCGCCTTCGTCGTCGACATCACCGAGCGCAAGCAGGCGCAGGATGCCTTGCTCGCGGCGCAAGCGGAGCTCGCCCATGCCGCGCGCGTCGCTACCCTCGGCGAGCTCACCGCCTCCATTGCCCACGAGGTTAATCAGCCGCTGGCGGCGATCGTCACCAGTGGCGAGGCCGGCCTGCGCTGGCTGCGGCGCGAGGTGCCTGATCTTCACGAGGTAGGGGCCACGATCGTCCAAATCGTCGCGGAAGGCCGCCGTGCCAGCGAGATCGTGGCGCGCATCCGGACCTTCCTGAAGAAGGCCCCTGCCGAGCAGGACAGTCTCGATATCGCCGAGATCATCGAGGAAGCGGCCCTTCTGGTCGCGCGGGAGCTCGCCAATGACGACGTCGTCCTCACCTTCGAGGTCGAGCATGGCCTGAAGCCCATCTGCGGCGACCGGATCCAGCTTCAGCAGGTGCTCGTCAATCTGCTGGTCAATGCCGGCCAGGCCATGTCGGGCCAGCCGGGTTCCCGCACCGTCAAGCTGCGCGCCAATGCAGTCGACGGGGAGCATCTCGCCATCACCGTGCGGGACAGCGGCCCCGGCATCAGGCCTGAAGACATGCCGCGGCTGTTCAATCCGTTCTTCACGACGAAACCAGGGGGAATGGGCATGGGACTTGCGATCTGCCGAACGACGGTGGAAGCTCACGGCGGCCTGTTGTCGGTCGAGAGTACGCCCGGCGCGGGCGCGACCTTCCGTCTGACACTGCCATACAGCCAAGAACACATCCGACCATGACACGACCAGATCAAGCGCGACCGCCGGCCCAACCCTTCAACTCAGTCGTCATCATCGTCGATGACGATGCGGGGATCCGCGCCTCGCTCGACAGCCTGTTCCGATCCGTCGGCCTCGAGACGCGCCTGTTTGCATCGCCCGCCGAACTGCTCGGCGGCGCGCTGCCGGACGGCCCCGGCTGCATCGTGCTGGACGTCCGTCTTCCCGGTGTGAGCGGGCTCGACCTGCAAAGCCAGCTCGTCCGGCAGGGTATCAGATATCCGATCATCTTCATGACCGGCCACGGCGACATCCCGATGTCGGTGCGTGCCATGAAGGCCGGCGCGGTCGATTTCCTCGCCAAGCCGTTTCGCGACCAGGACATGCTCGATGCGGTGACCGCGGCGCTCGAGCGCGATGCGCAGCACCGTGCCGAAGCCGCCACCAAGGAGGATATCCGCGCCCAATACGAGACCCTGACGGCGCGCGAGCGCGAGGTGATGGGCCATGTCACTGCCGGCCTGATGAACAAGCAGGTCGCCGCCCTGATCGGTCTCAGCGAGATCACGGTCAAGATCCACCGCGGGAACGTCATGCGCAAGATGGAGGTCCGGTCGCTGGCCGATCTCGTCCGCAAGGCCGAGGCGCTCGGGGTTTCCCAGACCCGCAGGACGACGGACCACACCTGAGTATAATTCCGGCCGGGCTGCCCCGGGTGCATATACGGCTTCATCGGCCGCGCAAAGGGAGATACCCTCCTTGCGGAACACCGCGGTCAGGATTGTGCGCTAATGGCCAAAACCCCGGTGATTGCGATCGTGGATGATGACGAAGGCGTTCGCGCGTCGCTTGCGAGCCTCGTGCGCTCGATCGGCTACGAGGCCCGTGCCTACGAATCCGGCATGGACTTCCTGCTGCAGGCGCCGGGGGACGATCCGGCGTGCATGATCGCCGACGTCCAGATGCCTGTCATCACCGGCGATGAGTTGCAGGCCCGGCTGATTGCCGCGGGCCGCCATTTCCCGATCATCTTCATGACGGCGTTTCCGAGTGAAAATGTGCGCCAGCGCGTAATGGCCGCAGGCGCGCATTGCTATCTCGGCAAGCCCTCCAGCGGCGACGAGATCATCCGCCGCCTTGAAGAGGCGCTGGCAGGCCACGCGCCGTAGTGCGCAAGACGGCCCTCGTCCCAACCGGACGTGCATTCCGGCAAGCAGGTTAGTGGACCGGAAATACCGGCAGGCCCGGCAAACTTCATATTCGACGCCGATTTCGCGAGATCGGCCGCCCGTCGCCGATCTGTTCGGCGCAGGACGTCCGCCGCGTATTGGCGCGAACGCGCGGTTCCGCCGGCAGACAAGATCGCACCCGGACTGACACCCGGCATCGACGCCTCGCCACCCCTGCCCTGAGTTGGACGAGGCAGCCCCGACCGGATGAGAAGGTGTCGCATGCACCTCTCGTCCGGTGTGCCGCGCCCTAACGTCACACCCCACTGCACATGTGTTTGATCCCTTTGGTTCAATTGCACTTTTTGCGACATGCGGTCGCACCTCCCGCATTTGCAAAATCTAATACCGCTTAAGCATCCTTAACGAGCCCAGCGACGAGATCGCACCTATCGTTCGAGCATGGACCATTTGCATTCGGCCGCCGTCACGACGGCAGCAGAATCCAAGAGACGGGACGAACAATGCTCACCGATATGCAAGCGGCCGGCGCCCGGTTGACGTATCAACCCGGCCGGCGCGACCCAGATTCCCCGCGGGAGACCCGCGCATTTCCCCTCGAACGAAAGTGGCGCCAACCCGACCAACGTGCGGGCACCTTGCCCGAGGACGTCACGATCTCGCGCTGGTCCTGCACGCAAACAGGCATAAGGCACGAAGAAGCGACCACGCCTCCCGACCGATACTTCTTCGCCATCGCCTTGAAGACGACCCGCGCCAAACTGACCAGAGGCCGTCACACCATTTTCGACGGCGTCATGCCGGCAGGCACGCTGTATATCGGCGCACCGTCGCAGCAGCTCAGTGCGCAGTTCCACGCGCCGTGCGACTTCCTGCACTTCCACGTCTCCGCCAGCCGCTATTTTCCGCCTTTACGGCCTGGAACAGGACGTGCTTCGGCCGAAGGCCTCAACGACCTCGTCCTGCTCCGAGACCCCTTCGCCGAGCAGCTTGCGAAGGCACTGACCGAACGCAGCCATTCGGCCGACCGGGAATTCGCGCGCTGCATCGGCCAGGCGCTGGCAATGCACCTTGCCCGACGCGCGCTTCCTCAAGCGAAGGTCAATGCCTTGCCGAAATGGCGGCTGCGGCGCGTCCAGGAATATGTCGGGACGCACTTCGATCACTGCATCAGCCTGTCGGAGCTTGCCAAGATCGCGGGACTGTCCCGGATGCACTTCGCGGCCCAGTTTCGCGCCGCGACGGGATATCGGCCGCGCGAGTATCTGCTGCATCAGCGCATCGAGCGCGCGAAATCGCTGCTGTTGAATTCCGAGACGGCCCTCGCCGAGGTGGCGCTGACCGTCGGCTTCTGCACCCAGGCGCATTTCTCGACCGTCTTCAAGCGGATCACAGGTGACACGCCCGCGCGCTGGCGCTGCGCCAGTCGGAACGCATCGGCTGCGTCCAGGCTCTCAGGCGGCGATCCAGCTTCGACATGCAAGGTCATGTCCTGCGTGCTGCCCGCAGGCTTCTCGTGAATCATGCAAAATGAAAAACAGCCGGGGTTCGTGAAATACATTGGTTGCGGGATCGGCGATGCTGTGCGTGTTAGGTGACTGAGACCCCCAAGTCACCGCTCGAGCCTCCCTCCTCCCTGGGCATTCGAGCATCTAGGGGCCGTCCTCCCCCAAAGGACGGCCCGCTTTTTTGACAGCGCGGCACGATCGGCGGCACCGTCTCTTCAGAACCTGGCGGCGCTAGCCGCTCAGGTGACGCGCAGCCCAGGCGCGGACGCCCTGAAGACTCCTGAAATCATCCAGCGAGCGAGCCGACAGTCCGCTCCCGATTTCCGCGGCCATGCCGCTGAGCGCATGTCCCGGCCCGAGCTCGAGAAACCCCGTCGCGCCCGCTTCGACACAGGCTTGCAGGCAATCTGCCCATTGCACGGTTTGCGAAATCTGCGCGGCAAGTTTGTCGAAGCCGGTTTCGAGCGAGACGACCGGAGCGGCATCGATTCCGCTCAGAATGCGCGCTCCGCTCCTCGGCGGGAACATCACCGATGCCTGGCGCAAGGTCTTACGAAAGACGGCAGACGCAACGGCGAGCCGTTTGGTGTGGGAGGCGACTTCAACCGGCAACGCGACGATCCTTGCGGCGTGCATCGTCCGCGCGTCTTCGGCAATCCTGCTCAGCGCCTCACGGCCGCCGCCTATGACAAAGGCATCGCCGGGATTGACGATGGCGATCGCTGCGCCGTGACGCTCGCAAAGGTGACCGATCTCCTCTCGCGAAAGACCGCGAACAAAGATCAGCCCGTCGCCGGCGCGCGTGGCCGCATCCATGACCTCCGCGCGGCGCGCCACGAGATCGAGCGTGGCGGTCGCATCGAACAAACCGCCGACACCCCAGGCCGCGACCTCGCCGACGCTATAGCCGGCAATGATGACGCCATGTGGGACGACATCTGCGAGCGCGCTCGCCGCGGCGAGCGGCTGCAAGGTGCAGAGAATCTGGCCGGCACGGTTGCGATGCAGGGCCTCATCGGCTTCGCCGCGCACGAAATCGCGCGGATCCCTGCCGCCGAGCAAGGCCGCCGCGTGCGCAAACAGCTGCGCGGCTTCCGGCGCATCGCCCGTGAGAGCGAACATGTTCCGATGCTGCCTGCCTTGCCCCGAGCAAAGGATGGCGAGTGTCATGGGCGCAGCCTAGCGGGGAAAGAGCACTGCGATGGCAATCGCCAGGGTCACGACGCTAAATGCCGTGCTCGCAATAACCATGGACCCTGCCCTTGCGGAATCCAGCCGGTAGTTGACCGCGAACAGGATTCCGAAAAAGCCGGAGGGTACGGCGGCAAGCAGAATGGCCGTCTTCGCGGCATCCTGCGCGACCGGAATGACGCGAATGACCGCAACAGCCAGCAGCGGCCGGACGATGTCCGAGGCCACCGTTGCAGCTGTGATTTTCCAATCCAGCCGAAACGACTGCGCCGACAGAATGGCTCCAGTGAGGAACAGGGCGACGCCCGCGGCCGAACTTCCGATCAGCGCGAGGCTCGCATGCGCGAGCGCGTCGAGGCTCACATCCGACAACGAGAACAGAATGCCAAGCGCGGGCGCGAGCACCACCGGCTTGGTGATCGCGCGCCGGATTGCCGTCAGGACCTGCCGCGCCGTCATTTGTTCGCCGCGAGCCTTGGCGGCGCCCATTTCCGCCATGATCAGCGTCAGCGGGCTGATGAGGATCGAGCCCGCCGCCAATGCAACGGCAACCGGGACAGTGCCGGCCGGCCCCACGACTGACGTCATGATCGGAAGGCCCACGCCGGCGAGATTCGGAAAGCCGATGGTCAACGCCTGTAACGACGCCTCCGACCGGGAGACCTTGGAGAACCCACGTGCGGCAAAATACCAGGCGAGATAGAGCAGCAGCATCGTCACGCCGAGCACCAGGAAGAGCGGGATCTGCTCAATCATCTCGCGGCGCGACGCCGAGGCGGTCGCGGCGAACAGCGAGGCCGGCAACGCAAAATCCATCACAAGTGCGTTGAGGGCGTCGACGTGAAGATTGTCGACGATATGAAATTTTCCGGCGGCATATCCCAGCAATAGAACGAAGAAGACCGGCCCCAGCGCCATCAGGATCGCGTTGGACATCATGGAATCGGCCTTTCGTGGGCGTCGACGAAGAGCGTCATTGCAAGCAGGTCGGCCGATCCACCCGGGCTGAGACGGCGGGCGACGAAGCTGTCGTGGATCGACTGCGCCCGCGCACGCCAGCCGGGCGCGTCGACGCCGCCTGATGCGATGAAGCTCCGCGCCGCATCATGCGCAAAGCGGAGGCCGACGGGCCCGCCACGATGCAGGAGATTGGTGTCTTCGACGGATGCGATCAGGGCAAAGCACGCCTCGACCCGGGCGGCTTCCGCATCCTCCGGCACGACAGGCGTCGCTCTCCGCAAGGCCGGCAAGCCGATCCCGTAGACGCTGGGAAATCCGCTCGCAGCCTCGATACGCGCACCGCCCGCGCCAAAGCGGCGGCGAGCCAAGCTGCCATGGCTGTGCAGCAGCACCGGACCATCGAGGATGCTGTCGCCCCAGAGGCGCGCCACGACATCGCCAAGCGGAAGCCCGGAATCAACCAACCCGCCGGCTTTGGCGCCGGCCGCCGCGCACAGCAGGCCGAGCCCGAAGATCGCGCCACGATGGGTGTTGACCCCCGACGTCGCCGCGAGCATGGCGCGTTCCGCCTCCAGGCCGATGATCCGCAGCCGCCCCATACCGCAGCCAAGCGCGCCCGCATCGGCCAGGCGTTGCAGATAGGGCCTGATGGCCGCAGCGCTGCGACGAAACGTGCCCGCGTCCATGTCGTCGTGACTGCCATTGTCGACATGACTGACGAGCCCCGGCTTCGGCCAGGTTTCGAGCTCCTTGATGAGGCAGTCGGCGGCGACGGCGCCGATGGCAGAGACATTGGGCGCGATCTGCGCCTGGCGCAGCACCGGCCGTTCCACGCCTCTTGCGGCCGTCGTGATCATGATGCCATCGCTCCCGAAATGAATTGATGCCTGCCGAGCAAGACCACGCGCTCGATGCTCTTAACCAGCAGTTCGCTCGCGCCGCCATGGAGTTCGCGCCAGTTGATCGCAGTGCCATCAGCGCCCATCAACTCGCCGTCAATCCGCATCGGTGCGCCGGCCTCGATCGCGGCCACGTCGGCGGCGAGACGATCAAGATCGGTCTCGCGGCGAAACTCGAGCAGGACATCGAGATCGGAACTGGCGGTCACGTAGTCGAGCCCGGTCAACGACTGCCAGGCGAGGCTGCCGAACACGCGAGCGTCCACCGAATGGCGAAGCGCCAGTTCGTCGAGCCGGTCGAGCGTGGGCCACCAGCTCCGCGGCGCGTAGGGACGCGTCTGGCGCAGCAACGGCGGCCTCGCGACGGAGGCGACGTGGTCGATGTCAATTAGAAGAGAGAGCCGCGTCTTGCCGGCCGAGGGCGGCAATGGCAGCCCTAATGCGAGGCCGGTTGTCTCGGATGGCAACGCGCGCCGCCTGATCGTCGGCCATCTCATTTTGGGCCAGTGCGTGAGAAGGGAATTCGTCGCAAGATCGTCGCGTGCATCCAGCGTCGCGCGCCATCCTTCAGGGCTGACGAAGACGAGGTCGTGACGACCGGGTGGACGTTCACCGTGCTTGCAGGGCCAGGTCACGAACACGCTCCGCTATCTCGGCGGCCTTCAGCCGGCCACCACGTTCCTTGCCGAGCGCATCCCGCCGATCCTGCGCGGCCGGCATGCCGGCCAGCAACGCCTCCAACTGGTCGGCGAGCGAGGTGGCATTGCTCCATGTCATGTGGACGGCACCCATTTGTGCGAGATTGGACAGGCCCGGCGCGAACACCGGCGTCGACTTCGCCTTCTCCTCAAGCGCGTCCATCGACAGCTTGGTGACCTTCGCCATCGACGGCAGGTCCATCACCGCGGGATCGGCGCCGGGCAGTCCGACCAGCACGCGCGTTGCAAGGCCAGTCGCAAGCAGCGCGCCCGCAGCCGAGTGACCGTAGAGAAGACCGATGGTCGGGCGGCCGTTCATGTCCGCGTGGATCAGCACCTTCGCCAGATGCGCGAGGAATTCATTCAGCCCGAGCAATTCGTCACGCTTGCTCATGCGCTGGCTGTCGCTGTCGACGAGCACCAGGATCGGCCCGGAGCCCCGGCCGATCGACTCCAGAACATGGCCGGACAATTTGATCGCCTCGTCGACGCCCAGCGCAGTCCGGTCTGCAACACCAAGGACGAGCATCCGGCTGCCGGATCGCAGCGTCGCCGAGCCGTGAATAACGCCCTTGTCGTTCCTCACGTCATGACCGTCGGGAAAGAGCGAGGCGATGATATCATCGAGCGTCACGACTGGTCCTCCCGATCCGGTTGGCAAGGGTAATGAACTCATCGGCCGGAAGCTCCGGAACGGCTTGAGCGTCCGCTATGCCTTCCGCCGTCCAGATCTCGACGGCATCTCCACAAGCGCCGAAGCTGCGCAGCCGGCCGGCAAGCCGCTCCTGTTCGGCCTTCAGCCTGTCGAAACCGAAAGGTCCGACCAAGCCGATCAGCTTCAGCGCGGCCTCGCGAAAATCCTGCACATTGTCGTCAGCGAAGACATCGGCGGCGCCGAGCAGGCGGCGGTGCTTGCCGCCCATCGTCCGCCAGACCAGGGCACGATCGCGCGAGTCGAACTCCTCGACGCCGCGGTTGGTCTCGATGACTTCGGGACCCGACACCGCGATGCGCCCCGGCTCCGAGACGGCGAGCGCGGAGCAACAGCCCGCGATCAAGCCGCCGCCGCCATAGCATCCGGACCTGCCACCGATCAGACCGATGACCTTCACACCGGCGCTGCGCGCTTCCATCACGGCGCGCATGATCTCGGCGATGGCAAGCTCGCCGGCATTGGCTTCCTGCAACCTGACTCCGCCGGTATCGAACAGGATCAGGACGGGGATCGAGCCGATCTGGCGCGCGGCGCGGAGCAGCCCCGTCAGCTTGGCGCCGTGCACCTCGCCGAAGGCGCCACCCATGAAGCGCCCCTCCTGCGCGGCGACGAACACGGGCGAGCCGTCGAGGCGGCCGTGACCGACGACGATGCCGTCGTCGAACTGCTCGGGAAGATCGAAGATCTTCAGATGCGGGCTGACCTCGCGCTGTTCCGGCCCGATGAACTCGACGAAGCTGCCGGCGTCGAGCAGCAACTCCAGCCGCGTGCGGGCCGACGCCTCGTAGAAGCTGGTGCTGCGGGCCCGTTCGGCCGGGGTGAGATCCTTGAGCGGCGCGGTCATTGGCCGTTCTCCGCGATCAATCGCACCGCCTGCGCCAGCCGAAGCGAGACCGTATCAGGACGCGCGCCGCCGTCATTGATCGAGAACTTCAGCCCGCCAGGTGAATAGCGCTCGACGAAATCGCCGATCACGGCACTCCAGACCTCACCGAAGCCGACCGCCGCGGTCTTGATCTCGATGGCACATTCCGCGTCCGGCAGCACACGCTCCACCAGCACCTCCAGATTGCCCGAGGCGACGACGCCGACAATCGCACTTCGCCTGGCGCCACTCGCGCGGGCGCGGACCGGATGTCGAAAGCTGAGATCTTCCATGGCGCGTCCTCACCAGTTCCTGAATTTCGACGGGGGTGCGTACAGGCCGCCCGACCAGCGCACGAGATCCTTGATCGAGCGCGCCGCCAGCAGGCTGCGATCGGCATCGAGCGGATTGATGCCGAGATCTTCCGGCCGCCGGATCACGCCCCGCTCGCGCAGGCGCGAGACCATGCCGTGGTCCCGCCGACGGCCGACGTCGGTGTAGCCGGAAACGCCGCGGATGGCCTGCTCGCGCTCTTGCGCGGTGCGGCACAGCAACAGGTTTGCGACGCCCTCTTCGGTGACGATGTGCGTGACGTCGTCGCCATAGATCATGACCGGCGCGAGATCGAGCTTCAGCTTCTCGGCGAGCTCGATCGCATCGAGCTTCTCGACGAACAGCGGCACATTCTTGTCGCCGAACGTCTCGCCAATCTGCACGACCAGCTTGCGACCGCGGCGCATCAGTGCCGGGCCGTCCGGATCGGCCTCCGCTCCAGCCCTCAGCCAGGGCTCGCTCGGATGACGCCGTCCACGGGCATCCGCTCCCATGTTCGGGGCGCCGCCGAAGCCTGCAATGCGCGAGGCGGTGACGGTCGACGAATTCCCTTGCAGATCAATCTGCAACGTGGAGCCGATGAACATGTCGCAGGCATAGAGCCCGGCGGTCTGACAGAAGGCGCGGTTGGAGCGCAATGAGCCGTCGGGACCGGTGAAGTACACGTCGGATCTGGCGCGGATATAGTCATCCATGCCGACCTCCGACCCGAACGAGTGGATCTGCCGCACCCAGCCGGATTCGATCGCGGGAATGAGAGCGGGATGGGGATTTAGCGCGAAGTGGGTCGCGATCTTGCCCTTCAGCCCCAGCCTCTCGCCGAATGTCGGCAGCAGGAGCTCGATCGCGGCCGTGCTGAAGCCGATGCCGTGATTGAGCCGTTGCACGCCATAGGGCGCATAGATGCCCTTGATGGCGAGCATCGCGGTCAGGATCTGGCCTTCCGTGATCGCGGCCGGATCGCGCGTGAACAACGGCTCGACGAAGAACGGCTTGTCGGCCTTGACGATGAAGTGGACACGGTCCGCCGGGATGTCGACCCGCGGAACCTGCTCGACGATCTCGTTGACCTGGGCGATCACGATACCGTCCTTGAACGCCGTTGCCTCGACCACGGTCGGGGTGTCCTCGGTGTTTGGGCCGGTATAGAGATTTCCCTCCCGGTCGGCGCTGACGGCGGCGATCAGCGCGACGTGCGGCGTAAGGTCGATGAAGTAGCGGGCGAACAGTTCGAGATAGGTATGGACCGCGCCCAGCTCGATCTTGCTGCCGAACAGCATGCGCGCGATGCGCGCCGCTTGCGGTCCGGAATAGGCATAGTCGAGCCGCTTCGCGAGCCCGCGGTCGAACAGGTCCAGATGTTCGGGAAGAACGACACCCGACTGCACCATGTGCAGATCGTTGACCTTGGACAGATCAACCGCCAGCAGCGCGCGGCTCAAGAGATCCGCCTGCTTCTGGTTGTCGCCCTCCAGGCAAACCCGGTCGCCCGGCCGGATCACGGCCTCCAGCAGGCGCGTCGCATCCTGCGCCTCAACGACTTTGCCGCGGGCAAGTCCGGCCCCGGCCGCAATGCGGGCGTCGCGCGCGGTGCGGTTGTTCTGCCAGCTCGTCATGACCTCTGCCCCTTTGCGGCGTTGGCCCCGCTCCAGAGCGATCCCGGATTCGCACGATCGGGATGGAGCGCGAGCATCGCCTCGTAGAGCTCGCGCGGTGATGTCGTCGCCTTATCGAGGCGGTTGAAATCGAACAGGTATCGGCGGGTTTCCGCGATGTTGCGCGGGTCGTCGTCATTATCCGGCTTCTTGTGCCCGGCCACCACGAAGCGCGGTTTCAACGCCTCGAGCCGGTCGAGCGCGGCAATCCATTCCAGCCGGCTCTGCGTATCGGTTTCGGCGAGATAGGGATGAATGCCATTGTAGACGGTGTCGCCGGCGACGATCAGGTCGAGCGACGGGACATGAAGGGCGGTGGAGCGCGCCGTATCGGTTCGTCCCATGTCGATGACGACGAGCTCGTGTCCCTCGAGCGTGAATGCGCCGCCCGCCAGCGGCTCCGCCGCGACCAGTTCGTCGGCTATCTCCCCTGGAAAGCGCTTGCGCCAGAAACCGTCGAGCGACTCCGGCGCGAGCTGCGCCTTCATCTCGTTGACGACCTCGGGAACGGCAACGGCTTTTGCCTGCGGAAAGCGGTCAAGCAGCGGTGCCAGACCGAAGAAATGATCCCCGTGGCCGTGCGTGACATAGATCGTGGTCAGATCTCGACCACACGACGCGACCCAGTCCAGTAACGTTTTCGACTGCCCGGCGGTAAGGAACGTGTCGACGAGGACTGCATCCCGCTCCCCGTAGATCAGCGTCGACGAATTCGCGACCCACATCAGCTCCGGATTGCCGGACGGCAAGTCGCGGCTCAGTCCGGCCCGCTTCACTGTCGTCGCCTTCCAGTTCAGGGCAGTGCCGGTCGTCTCGATCGCGTTCATCGGAATTCTCCTGATTGGACAGTCGGACCGGCGGGAGTATTGTCACTCCCGCCGGCCTACCTTCCGCCGATCGTGCGTCAGGACCGGCAGAAGCGTTGTCAACGTGTGACCGGCTGCTGGATGCTGCGCGCGGCGCGGGTGATGACCGCCGCCACTTCCTTCGGACGCGACTCGTAGACCGAGTGGCTGGCGCCCGGGATCACGGTGGTCTTGCTCTTGGCGCGCTCGTAGTACCAGCGCTCCAGATCCGGATTGATGATCTGGTCGTTGCCGGCGACGATGCCCCAGCTCGGCTTGGTCTTCCACGCCGCCGCCGTCAGCGGCGTGCTGAACACCTGGGTCGCGGCCGGGACCTGCGAGCGCGCGACGAACTCTGCCCGCTCGCGCGGCAGATCCGGCGCAAACAGTTTCGGGAATTGCTCGGGATCGAGATAGGTGAACTTGTCGGGCGTGACCTTGATGACGCCTTCGGTCTTTCCAAGCACGCTCGGCGTCTTCTTGCCGAGCGCAGATTCGTCCTCGCCGACGTCGGGCGCGTGCGCGGCGACGTAGACCAGGCCGACGACGTTGGGGTGAACGCCGGCCTCGGTGATGATCGAGCCACCGTAGCTGTGACCGACGAGAAGCGTCGGGCCATCCTGGAGATCGAGGATGCGCTTCGTCGCCGTGACGTCGTCGGCGAACGAGGTCTCGGGCTCCTGCACCATGGTGACGCGGAAGCCTTCCTTGGTCAGGATCTCGTAGACCGGCTTCCAGCCGGACCCATCCACCCAGGCGCCGTGCACCAGGACGATGTTCTTCAGGGGCTCGGCGCGCGCCGGTGCGACGGTCGAGAATAGAGAGAGAGCGGCGACGAAGGCGAGGCCTGCGTTGAGGTGTTTCATGTCAGGATCACTCCAGGTTGGGATGACGAGACACTAGTTTCGATAACTGGCTTACGTATTTCGGCAAACAACTGTCCTTGCCACTTCGCACGCCGGGACGCGCGACGATCGTTGTTCGCGCGCCCTCCGGACACGGCCGGGTTGAGAGATGCATTCAAGCAGAAGGCCCACGTCATGCCCACTGACATTCGTGACAGGAATCTCGCGCGAGCGTGAACGGCCGACGTTCGTAGGCGAAAGACGATCGATACGCGCTCTGTCATTCACGACAACGTTCATGACGTCTCTCGAACTCCAAGCATAGGATCGAACAATGACATCCATCGCAAAGTGCAGCGCCGCTCTGTTCGCCCTGCTATGCGCAACCATGCCGGCTCATGCAGGAGCCTGCGCGGATGACATCGCGCAAACCCAGGCACAACTCGATCTGGCCATAGAAAAGAATGCGGGCTCTCACGGCTGGCAGCCGGAGAGCCTCGGCGCGTTGCGCAGCCATCAACCGACGCCGCGCTCGCTCGCCGAAACCGAAGGCGGCAACGGCATCGACTTCACCGACGCGCTCGATTCGCTCGATCGCGCGCGCACCGCCGATCGCACCGGCGACATCGCCGCGTGCAGCCGGGAGGTCGCACACGCGCGGGCCATCCTGAGGTAGCGAAGGACTTCAAGGCCGATGGCGAGGCGTCGCCGTGCGGCCGGGCAGCAGGACGTGCGTTCTGGAAATACCCGCGCTCACACACCTTTCTATTGTTCGATCGCCGTCAGGGGAGTTTTGTTCCATGCGAAAACAGCATCCATCAAACGACGCCGGCGGACGGAAATCCCGATCGCGCCGATTCTCCTCGATGCATTCCGGTACCTTGCTTGCGAGCGGCCTCCTTTGGCTGGTCTCGACTGCGTCCATCGCGCAAACAACGATGCCAGGAATGCAGCCGCCTGCCGGCATGCTCACGACGTCTCCCCTCAACCCGCAATCCACGCGGCCTGTCGGCATTCCGTTGGGATCGACCGAAATCGCAACGCCGGGCATCTCTCCGCTTAATCCCGCGCAAAGCACGACCGCCTGCGCCGGGTCCGGCAATGCCTCATCCTCCGGAGCATTGTTCGACGGCGGCGGGCTGTCCGGCACCTCATCGACCAATTGCGCCGGCAGCACTTCAGCGGTCTCGTCCCTGCCCTCGACATCGACAGTCGGCCGGGTCGGAATTCCGCTGGGCTCCACCGAGATCGGCGGCGCCGGAATCAGTCCGTCCGTGCCGGTACCCGGCCCCACGTCCATGGGCGGCACGACTTCGATCGACGGCTCCGGCAATCCCTGAGATCAAGAAGGAACATCGCCGTGAAACGGAACATCACCATTGCGCTTGTTACTCTTGCCGCGATCCTGGCTGGCGCAGGCCTCTGGTTCTTCGGCACCGACCGGAAGCCGGCAGTGGCGGCCGCGCCCGTGCCCGCCGCCGTGCCGGTGGTCGCCGCCAGCGTCACCGGCAAGGACGTTCCTATCTATCTGCGCGGCATCGGCACGGTGATTGCCTTCAACACCGACGTCGTGCGCAGCCAGATCCAGGGGCAGATCGTCAAGATCGCCTTCACCGAGGGACAGACCGTCAAGGCCGGCGACCTGCTCGCCCAGATCGATCCGCGTCCCTACGAGGCGCAGATCGAGCAGCTGACGGCCAACCGCGACAGGGACCAGGCACAGCTCGTCAATGCCGAGGCCAATCTCTCCCGCTACAATCAGCTTGGCGACAAGGGCTACGCGACCCCGCAACTGATCGAGACGCAGACGGCGCAGGTGGCGCAGCTCAAAGCCGCCGTGAAGGCCGACCAGGCGCTGATCGATCAGGCCAATGTCCAGCTCAGCTACACGCGCCTGACCTCGGCCATTCCCGGCATCACGGGCGTTCGCCAGATCGATGTCGGCAACGTGATCCATCCGACCGACCCGAACGGTCTCGTCGTCGTCACCCAGATCGAGCCGATCTCGATGCTGTTCACCCTGCCGCAGACGGATCTGCCCGTGATCCAGCAGCATGCCGCAAAGGGCGAGCTGAAGGTCATCGCCTACAGCCAGGACAACAAGACGAAGCTCGACGAAGGCACGCTGCTGCTGGTCAACAACGAGATCGCAGGGACGACCGGCACCGTCCAGCTCAAGGCGGTGTTCCCGAATCGTGAGCACCGGCTGTGGCCGGGCCAGCTTGTGAACGCGCGCCTGCTGCTCGAAATTCGGAAAGACGCGCTCACCGTCGCGGGCTCGGCCGTGCAGCAGGGACCGAACGGCAGCTATGTCTATGTCGTGACCGATGACCAGACAGCGACCTTGCGCCCTGTTCACGTTGCACAGATCAGTAATGGTCAGGCCCTGATCGACCAGGGGCTGAAATCAGGTGACGTGGTCGTGGTCGACGGCCAGTATCGGCTGACGGAAGGCAGTCGCGTCCGGGAACTGCATGGCAAAGCTGCGCAGGAAGCCGACCTGCAGAGCGCCGTGCAGGACGCAATCCCATGAACATTTCCGCGCCCTTCATCCTGCGGCCGATCGCAACCGCTCTGCTGATGGCGGGCTTATTGCTGTGCGGCCTTGCGGCCTATCCGCTGCTGCCGGTCGGCGCGCTGCCGAACGTCAACTACCCGACCATCCAGATCTCCGCGCAACTGCCCGGCGCGGACCCGGGAACGATCGCCTCGTCGCTCGCCACGCCGCTCGAACAGCAGCTCAGCCAGATCCCCGGCATCACCCAGCTCACCTCGTCCAGTGCACTCGGCGTGGCCCAGCTCACGGTGCAATTCGAGCTGTCGCGCACGGTGGACAGCGCCGCGGTGGACGTGCTGGCCGCGATCAACGCCGCGAGCCCCTTCCTGCCGCCGAACATCCCCTACCCGCCGACGATCCGGAAGGTGAATCCGGCGGAGACGCCGATCATGCTGATCGCGCTGACGTCGGACTCGCTGCCGCTGACCACGGTCGACGCCTATGCGGAAAACATCCTGCTGCCGAAGATCTCGCAGGTGCCGGGCGTGGGCCTCGTCGGCATCGGCGGCCAGCAGAAACCCGCGATCCGTGTTCGCGTCAATCCGCAGGCGCTTGCCGCCCGCGGCATCGGCCTCGAAGACGTCCGCAACGTCATCGCCGGCGCCAATGTCGACCTGCCCAAGGGCACGCTCAACAGCCCGCGCGTTACCTACACGCTGAACACCAATGACCAGCTGCTGAAACCCTCTGCTTACGAAGACCTCATCATCGCGTATCGCAATGGCTCGCCGGTGCGGATACGCGACATCGGCGCGGCGATCGAGGGGCCCGAGAACGACCTCCTGGCCGGCTGGTACGGCAAGGATCCCGCCATCATCCTTGCAGTGCAGCGCGTTCCCGGCGCCAACGTGATCGAGACCGTCGACCGCATCAAGAAGCTGCTGCCGCAGCTGCAAGCCTCCGTTCCACCGGCGATCAAGGTGACGATCGCCGCCGACCGGACCGCCACCATCCGCGCCGCGGTCTCCGACGTCCAATTCACGCTGATGCTGACGGTCGCATTGGTGGTGATGGTCATATTCCTGTTCCTGCGGAATTTCTGGGCCACGGTCATTCCGGCCATCACTGTTCCCCTGGCGCTGGTCGGGACGTTCGCGGTGCTCTATGTGCTCGGCTACAGCCTCGACAACCTCTCGCTGATGGCTCTGTCGATCGCCGTCGGCTTCGTGGTCGACGATGCGGTCGTGGTCATCGAGAATATCGTGCGCCATCTCGAACAGGGCATGACGCCGATGGAGGCCGCGCTCAAGGGCTCCGCCGAGATCGGCTTCACGATCGTCTCCATCACCCTGTCGCTGATCGCGGTGTTCATCCCGCTGTTCCTGATGGGCGGCTACGTCGGCAAGCTGTTCCAGGAATTCGCCGTCACCATCACCGCCGCGCTGCTGCTGTCGCTGGTCATCTCGCTCACCCTGACGCCCATGATGTGCGCGCGCCTCCTGAAGGACGATTCGCGCAGGAAGCACGGCCGGATCTATCTCCTGTTCGAACGCGGCTTCGATGCCCTGCTTGCGCTCTACGCGCGGGGCTTGCGCGTGGTGCTGCGGCATCGCTTCGCGACGTTGCTCGTCATGCTCTCGACCATCGCGCTGACCGGCTATCTGTACGTGATCATTCCGAAAGGTTTCTTCCCGCAGCAGGACACCGGCCAGATCGTCGGCATCACCGAAGCCGCGCAGGACATCTCCTTCCCCGCGATGTCCGAGCGCCAGCAGGCGATCGTCGACATCCTCTCGAAGGATCCGGCGGTGCAGTCGGTGGCGAGTTATATCGGCCCGGGCGGCCCGACCGCGACGCTCAACCAGGGACGCATCTTCATCGTCCTGAAGCCGAAGCCCGAGCGCAAGGCCAGCGCCGATCAGGTGATCGAGCGGCTGGGGCCCCGGCTCGCCCACATCCAGGGCATCAGGCTCTACATGCAGGCCGCGCAGGACATCACCATCGGCGCACGGCTGTCGAAGACGCAGTATCAGTACACGCTGACGGATGCCGATTCCAACGAGCTCACCAACTGGTCGGCGACCTTCCTGGCAAAACTCCGCGCGCTCGACCTCATCACCGACGTCGCGAGCGACCAGGCCAATGCCGGCCCGAGGCTGGAGGTCACCGTCAATCGCGAGGTCGCATCGAGCTTCGGCATCCTGCCCACGACGATCGACAATGCCCTCGACGACGCGTTCGGCCAGCGCATCGTCTCCACGATGTTCACCTCGCTGAACCAGTACCACGTCGTGATGGAAGTCGATCCACGCTTCCAGTACGGGCCCGAAGCGCTCAAGGACATCTACCTGAACTCGGCCAGCGGCCAGCAGGTCCCCCTCAGCACGCTGGTCCATGCCGTCATCAAGCCTGCGCCCATCCTGATCAACCACCAGAGCCTGTTTCCCTCGGTGACGATCTCGTTCAACCTGAAGCCCGGCGTCGCATTGGGCGATGCGGTGACGGCGATCCAGAACATTGAGAAGAGCACCGGCAAGCCCGCCTCGCTGTCGACCTCTTTCCAGGGCAATGCGCAGGCGTTCCAGTCCTCCCTGTCGGGCACGCCGCTATTGATCGGCGCGGCGCTGATCGTGATCTACATCATCCTCGGCGTGCTCTATGAGAGCCTGATCCACCCGATCACGATCCTGTCGACGCTGCCGTCGGCCGGCATTGGCGCACTGCTGCTGCTGCTGGCTGTCCACATGGATCTCAGCGTCATCGCCATCATCGGCATCATCCTGCTGATCGGCATCGTCAAGAAGAACGGCATCATGCTGGTCGATTTCGCCCTCGAGGTGGAGCGCCAGCAGGGGCTCAGCCCGGAAGAGGCGATCTACCAGGCCTGCACGCTGCGCTTCCGTCCGATACTGATGACGACCATGGCCGCACTGCTTGGCGGTGTGCCGCTGATGATCGGCACGGGCACCGGCGCGGAGCTGCGCCAGCCGCTCGGCTACACGATCGTCGGCGGGCTGATGCTGTCGCAGATCCTGACGCTCTACACCACGCCCGTCGTCTATCTCTATCTCGACCGGCTCGGCAACTGGTTCACCGGACGCAAGCCGCAGGCCGCCAAGACATCCACCCCATCCACGACCGAGACGGAATTGAGCCATGAATCCGCTTGAGAAAGTGACGACCGTCGGCCATGTGATGCCGGGCATAACCCGATCGCGGTTTCGTGCGTTTTGACAAAGGACCGGCCCAAACACAGAAGACGACTCCTCGTCGGCGAGCTAGACCTCTCGCATGCTCGAACGCCTGGATGGCTCCACTCCCATAAAGCCCCAGCGGTGGTGGCGCCGTGTGCTCGCCGGTCGGCCCGTTCGGGACGGCGCTCCGCTGTGGGCCTGGGGCAGTGTTGCGCTCAGCTTGTTCTCGTTTGCTTCTTCCCTGCTCGGCTACGGTTGCACCGCGATCGCATTCGCCGACTCCATTGCCGCTTCGCTCGTGGTGATCAGCCTGACCATCGCCGCGCAGAGGAAGACCAATGCCGAGCTGGAGCGGAGCGAGCAGCGCTACCGCCAGCTGTTCAGCCGCATGCCGATCGCACTCCGGCAGCTCGACGCCAGCGGGCTGGTCGTGCTGTTCCGCAAATTGCGCGCCGAAGGCGTGAAGGACCTCGGCGCCTATTTCGACAACCATCCCGAATTCCTCCGCACCTGCATGGATGCGCTCACGTTTCAGGAGGCCAACGAGCGGGCCGTCCAGATGTTCGGGGGAGGCGTCGACGGCTTCGTCGGACGTTCCATGGCGGATACCTGGAGGGAACGGCCCGATACGTTCCGCCGCGCGATGGAGTCCCGCTATCGCGGCGAGACGAACTTCGAGGAAGAGACCAAGATGGTCACGTGGGACGGTCGAATCGTCGACGTTCTCTTCACGACCGCGCGCGTCGGCCCTATCAATGATCTCGAAATAAGCCTGGTCGGCACGATCGACATCTCACAGCGTCTTCGCGCCCAGCAGAAGCTCCAGCAGGTACAGGCCGAGTTCGCGCATGCCGCGCGGGTCTCGATGCTCGGCGAGCTCACCGCATCGATCGCCCACGAAGTCAATCAGCCCCTCGCAGCCATCGCCACCAATGGCGCCGCCGGGCTGCGATGGCTGAATAGGCCCACTCCCGATATCGTCGAGATCCGCAAGACCATCGAGAACATCGTCGTAGACGCGCAGCGGGCGGCGAACATCGTGGCGCGCATTCGCGGGATGGCTTCCCGGAGACCTCCGGAGCAGGCATCCCTGTCATTCGACGAAATCATTCGCGAAGCGCTTGTCTTCCTCCGCCATGAACTCGAATCCCGCGCGGTGACGATCCTGCACCGGCCCGATCCGAGCGCGCCGCAGGTGCTCGGTGACCGCACCCAGCTCCAGCAGGTGATCGTCAATCTGGCCATCAACGCGGTGCAGGCGATGACGCAAGCAGGATATGATGATCGCAGGATCGTCATCAGCACGGTCACGCAGGACGCGACCACATTATGCTGCTCCGTGGAGGACAACGGTCCCGGCATCGCCACCGAACATGTCGACCGACTGTTTGAAAGCTTCTTCACGACCAAGGACAGCGGAATGGGCATGGGACTGCCGATCTGCCGGTCGATCGTCGAAGCGCATGGCGGCCGGATCGGCGCCGAAGGCCATGGGGCGAATGGCGGCGCTCGCTTCTGGTTCACGCTGCCGATCGCCGCCCCGGCGGATTTGCCGCGCTGCGACCTCCACGCCGATACGTGACCGCGACCTTTCCAGCGCTGCCGCTATTCCACGGCAGCGGCCGAGCGCACCAGGCGGATCGGGACGCCCTTGTATGACGGCGTGAAGCTGAGGGGGTCGCGGGCATAGAGCGGGACCAGCGGATTGGTCTCCGGATAGTATGCCGCACAACAGCCAGCCGGAAAGGAATAGGCCACGACGCGGAAGTTGCGCACGATCCGCTCGGCGCCATCGGTCGAGGCGGTTATCAGGTCGACGCGATCGCCGTCGGCAAGCCCGCGCTTCCTCAGTTCGTATTCGTTGAGAAAGATCACGTCGCGTTGGCCGAACACGCCGCGATAGCGATCGGACATCGAGTAGAGCGTGGTGTTGTACTGGTCGTGGCTGCGTATGGTGGTGAGCCAGAGGAAATCGGGATCGCTCTGCGGCGGATCTTCGCCGCAACCCGGATAGACCAGGAAGTTCGCCTTGCCCGACGGCGTCGCCCAGATGCGTTCGCGCGCGGTCGAGGTAAGATGGAAACCGCCGGGCACGCGGACGCGGGCATTGTAGCCCTGGAAGATCGGGAACACAGCCTCGATCGCATCGCGGATCCGGTCGTAATCGGCGACAAAGCCGTCCCAGTCGACCACCGTGCGCTCGCCCAACGTCGCCTTGGCGACGCCGGCGACGATCGCGACCTCGCTGAGCAGGTGCTCGGATGCCGGCTTGTTGCGGCCGCCGGACGCATGCACCATCGACATCGAATCCTCCACCGTGATCGACTGCGGCCCCGATGCCTGCACATCGATCTCGGTGCGTCCGAGGCACGGCAGGATCAGGGCGGCGCGGCCGTGGATCAGGTGGCTGCGGTTGAGCTTGGTCGAGACGTGGACGGTCAGATCGAGCTTGCCAAGCGCGGCCTGGGTCGCCTGCCAGTCCGGAATGGCCGCAGCAAAATTGCCGCCCATCGCGAAGAAGGCCTTCACCTCGCCGCGGATCATGGCCTCCAGGGCGGTCACCACGTTGTGTCCCGGCGCGGCCGGAGGCTTGAAGCCGAAGCGTTGCTCCAGGCGCTCGAGGAAGTCCGCCTTGGGAACCTCCGTGATCCCCACGGTCCGATCGCCCTGCACGTTGGAATGACCGCGAACCGGGCAGACGCCGGCGCCTTCTCGCCCGACATTGCCGCGCAGCAGCGCGAGATTGGCGATCTGCTGCACGTTGTTCGCGCCGCGCCAGTGCTGGGTGATGCCCATGCCGTAGACGAGAATGGCGCGCTCGGCCTTCATGTAGGCACCGGCCGCATACTCCATGTCCTCGCGCGTCAGGCCGGACTGACGTTCGATATCAGGCCATTGCGTGCGCTCGAGATCGTCGATCAGCGCCTCGACGCCGACGGTATGACCGCGAATGAAATCCCAGTCCAGAATCTCCGGCTGCTCGGCGGCACGGGCGGCCTCGTCGGCCTCCACCAGGATCTTCATGATCCCCTTGAGGACGGCGACGTCGCCGCCGACCCGCACCTGGAACAGCTTCGAGCTGATCGTCGTCGACGACAGCGTGATCATCTCGACCGGGCTCTGCGGCGCCTGGAAACGCTCCAGCGCCCGCTCACGGAACGGGTTGAACGAGATGATGGAGGCGCCGCGGCGGGCCGCATTGCGCAGGCTGGTCATCATCCGCGGGCTGTTGGTGCCGGGATTCTGGCCGAAGATGAAGATGCAATCGGCCTTGTCGAAATCCTCCAGCAACACGGTGCCCTTGCCGACGCCGAGCGAGTACGGCAGGCCAACGCTGGTCGCCTCGTGGCACATGTTCGAGCAGTCAGGGAAATTGTTGGTGCCGTACTCCCGCACGAAGAGCTGATAGAGAAAGGCGGCCTCGTTCGAGGTCCGCCCGGACGTGTAGAACTCCGCCATGTTCGGATCCGGCAAGGCCTTGAGCTCGCGTCCGATCATGTCGAACGCATCGCTCCACTCTATCGGGAGATAGCGGTCGGATGCGGCGTCGTAAGCCACCGGATGGGTGAGACGCCCGACCATTTCGAGATCGTAATCGTTCCAGCTCGCGAGCTCCGTGACGGTATGCTCGGCAAGGAATTCGGGCGTGCAGCGCTTCGATGTCGTCTCCCAGGCGATCGCCTTGCCGCCGTTCTCGCAAAATTCGAATGACGAAGTGTGCTTCGGATCGGGCCAGGCACAGCCGGGGCAATCAAACCCCTCCGGCTGATTCATCCGGCTCAGCGTCGCCGCGCCCTTCAGCGGCGCCCGCTGCACCAGGAGCGCCTCGCTGAGCGCCTTGAGCGCGCCCCAGCCGCCGGCGGGTTCACGATAGGGACGAACCGATTTCGTGATCATCTCGATATCTCTCGGTATGGCAATTCCCCGGGCCAGTTAAGGAGCGCGCGGGCCGCGCCGTCTTTTCAAAACGAAGCCGAATTTCGCAATTGCACACGTACGGACCGGGCCGGCCGGCCGCAGCAGCCATGCATTCCGGCAAAAGGAACGCCGTCCGCGGAAGCCGAAATGACAACCGGAAACTAGGTTTGTCGGCTGGAGCCCCGTCGCTACGGAAGGCTTTCGATATTTTTCAGGAGCGACCCAAGATGTTTTCAAGACGTGATTTGCTGGCCATGTCCGCGGCAGGCGCCGCCATGGTCGGCTCCGGTGCGCAGGCCGCAACCTTCGGCAACCCGGACGAGCCGCCGCAAGGCGCCGTCAACGCCAAGAGTCCCGGAAGCCTGACCGATCCCGGCCCGCAAAATGCCGCGCTCGCCAAGCAATTCCCTTCCGCACAAACGCCGCCGGCGACCGACGTCGGCGGGCTGCCGATGGATTGGGCCTCGTTCAACAATGCGCCGCGACGCATCCAGAATGGCGGCTGGGCGCGTCAGGTCACCGTCGAGGACTTCGCCATCTCGAAGGAAATCTCCGGCGTCAACATGCGTCTGTCCGCCGGCGGCATCCGCGAGCTGCATTGGCACCAGGCCGCCGAATGGGCGATCATGACCTACGGCTCCTGCCGCATCACCGTGCTCGACACGCAAGGGCGCCCCTATGTCGGCGACCTCAACGCCGGCGATCTCTGGTATTTCCCGCCGGGCGCGCCGCATTCATTGCAAGGATTGGGCCCCGACGGTTGCGAATTCGTGATCTGCTTCGACGACGGTCACGCCAATGAGTTCAACACGCTGCTGGTGACGGACTGGCTCGCCCATACGCCGCCCGAGGTGCTGGCGAAGAACTTTGGCGTGCCCGCCGATGCCTTCGCCAAGATTCCGCTGCACAATCTCTGGATCTTCCAGGGCACGGTGCCCGGCGATCTCGCCGCCGATCGCGCCGCGATCGCCAAGCATGCGGAAGCACCGCCCTATCCGTTCATCCATTCGCTCGGCAGTTCGCCTCCTGTCAAGGAGAGCTCCGCCGGCAGCATCCGCGTCGCCGACAGCACCAATTTCAAGGTCGCAACCACGGTCGCCGCGGCGCTGGTGACGATTCCGCCGGGAGCGGTCCGGGAGATGCATTGGCATCCGAACGCCGACGAGTGGCAGTACTACATCAAGGGTAAGGCGCGGATGACGGTGTTCGACACCGGCCCCAACGCGCTGACGACGGACTTCTCGGCCGGCGACATCGGCTATGTCCGGCGCAATCTCGGCCACTATGTCGAGAATGTCGGCGACACCGAATTGCAGTTCGTCGGCGTGTTCCGTGCGCCGCGCTACGAGGAAGTGTCGCTCTCCAACTGGCTGACGCACACACCGCCCAAGCTGGTGGCCCAGCATTTCAACATTGACGAGAAGCTGATCGCGCAATGGCCGGAGAACGGCCCGGGCGTCATGCCCAAGTCCTGACGCAAGGCCCTATAGGGGCCCGAACGAGAAAGGCGCCGAAACCGGCGCCTTTCTTATTGTCGCAGCTCACGTCAACTTCGCGCTGTGCAGCCTTCAGGAGGGTGGCATGCGGGCGCCTCGGCCTGCAATGGGCGAGCGTGATGTCAGTGCGAATGGCTTCGCCTGCGGCAGATCCAGAGAACGCATGCCGACGATGCGATCGGCAGAGCGAGGCTCCAAGTTCCGAGCCACCTGGTCACGCAGCCACCTGCGGCGGCCCCCAACAGGAACATCAGACAGAGCGTAAGCATGGCTCCGGCGCCGCACGCCGCATCGCGATCGGACGTCGCAACAAACTGATCGATGGCGCGGAGCATGTTTCCGGTGACGGTGACCGAGAGATACTTCCAGCGTCCGACCTGCCTGAAGCTCGCCGACTGCAACGCGATGCCGAAGGAGATTCCGAGGATCACGATCTGATCGGGAACACGATGAAGCAGCAGCATCGCCGCTGTCAGGCAGACGATCTCTCCGACAAGACACCGCAGCGCCGCCCGGGTGCGGATCGCCACCGCCGCCCCCAGGACGAAGGCCGCGAGCGGAAGCAGATGGTGAAGCGCCCGCTGCCATTCTCCCGACAGGGCATAGAGTCCGAGGAAGACGACATTGCCGGTCTGCGAACTCGCGAAGACGCCGAGCGACAACCACGTAAAGGCGTCGAGGAAACCTCCCGACATGCTGAGGAGAGAAGCAACCAGCAGCGATCGTTCCGGAGCGTAGACCTCGATACGTGCCTCGGCCAAGGGCTCCGTTGACGAGGCTTGGATCGCCATGTTCGCCAGTCCGCGGGGTCAGCAGCCGGCACGCGACGCAGCCTCGTCAGGCAGCAGAACGCGACGCGGATGCGTGAATACGCCGTATCCGTCGTCGCGGGCGACGGCGAGAAGCGTGATTCCCGCCTCATTCGCCGTCTGGATGGCGAGCGCGGTCGGCGCAGAAACGGCGACGACGACCGGCGCGCCGATGATCGCGGCCTTCTGCACCATCTCCACCGAAACGCGGCTCGTCAGCAGCACGGCGCCGTCGCGGGCCGAGTTGCCGTCGCGAACCATTGCGCCGGCGAGCTTGTCGAGCGCATTGTGCCGGCCGACGTCCTCCCTGACCAGGGCAATGCCGGTGCGGGGATGCCAGAAGGCCGCCGCGTGAACGGACCTTGTCTGTTGGTTCAATGTCTGGAGAGGTGACAGCGCCTGCATGGCGTGCAGCAGGTCCCGTGCGTGAAAGGCAATGCCACGCCCTTCGACCCGCGACGGCGCGCGACGTGCCTGTTCGAGGCTTTCAATGCCGCATAACCCGCACCCGACCGGACCGCTGATGGCGCGGCGGCGCGCAGCCAGGGTCGCCGCCCGGTCGCCATCGAGCCACATCCGCACTTCCATGCCGAGCTCGTTCGAGATCAGCTCGATGCTCCTGATCTCGCTTGCGCGGCCGATGATTCCTTCGGTGAGGCTGAAGCCCACACCGAAATCCTCCAGATCGGCCGGCGTCCCCATCATGACCGCATGGGTCGATCCGTTGTAGGTGAGCGCGATGGCGCTCTCCTCGGCAACCAATCGCGACGTCGACCTGGTGCGGCCGCCGCGCCAGGCGATCTCGCAGTGCCGCGTGAATGTCGAACCTGTCATCATGGCTCACACCGTCGCCGGCTCGGCCGAATGCCGCGAGGCCCGGCTTCTGAGCGCGAGCCCGAATGCAATGAACCCCCAACCCTGGAAGACCAGATCGACGACCAGCATCGCACCGAGCAGCCACAGGCCAATGGCAGGCCACGCCGCAACCAGCATCACGCCGACGCAGAACGTCACGACGCCGGCGGCCACGATCCAGCGCCACCCCGCGGCCGGCCGCATGTGGAAGCCTGCCCAGATCCGCGTCACCCCGGCAGCGACCAGGAAGGCGCACATTGCGAGTGACAGCGTGAACGAAGCCAGCAGCGGATCGTGGAGGATGACCGCTCCGGCACCGGCATAGACGATCCCGGCGAGCAGCCAGAACAGGAAGCCGCGCAGGCCGTGCACCGAAAAGGCATGCACGATCTGGAAGATCCCGGCGACTGCGATGGTGGCGCCCATGACGACCACCGAGGCAAGGCTCGCCGCCATCAGATTGGCCGACGCAATGCCGCCAAGGACCAGTTCGCCGCCGCCCAGCGCAACGAACCAGCCCCATTTTCCGGAGATTGCGTGAATGGCCCTTCCGAGCGACGCCTTCGAGTTCGACATATCCGTCATGGCTTGATCCTTGTACGTATGACCGGCCTGCCGGTCATGGATGCGGTCAAGCGTACAGAGACCGGCTTCCAGTCATCTTTCGAGGATGCCGCGATATTGTTTGATCCGCACGATGTGGACGCAACGCGCAGCTTGGTCGATCAAGTCGAAGACGATGAGCCAGCAGTATGCGGAAGCGAAGGTCTCCCTCGCTTCCGCATATTCGCGGCGAGCAGCCGGCTTCGCTTTCCGGCCGCATTCCATGCCAAATGCTTACGAGTTCGGCCCACCTCGGCCGGTCTCGTACAGGAACCAGATCCGCCGCTCCGTCTCGTCGATCCAGTTTTCCAGCAGGCTTGCAGTCGCGACGTCGCCGTATTCGTCACAGAGTTCGTGGACGCGGCGCATTTCCCGCGTCAGCTGCTGATTGTCGCTGCGCAGCTCGGCGAGCATGTCCTGCGGATCGACATAGTCGGCGTCGTTGTCGAGAATGCGCTGCTCACGCGCGATCTGGCCGATCGATCGCAGCGTCGTTCCGCCGATCTTGCGCGCCCGCTCGGCGATGTCGTCGGTCATCGCAAAGATCTGCTCGGCCTGCTCATCGAGCAGGAGATGGTAGTCGCGGAAGTGCCGGCCCGATACGTGCCAGTGGAAATTCTTGGTCTTCAGGTACAGCGCGAAGACGTCAGCCAGCAGCGCTCTCAGCGCGGCTGGAACGTCACGGTTCGCATTGGCCCCGAGATCCGTCGGGCCTTGGAGGTTAGCCTTGGTCATTGTCGTCATCCTTGTTCGAAGTTAAGAAATTTCAGCCGCGTTTCGCCGGCGCGCGAAGCGCTCATTCTGCCGGCGTCGTCCTGTTCCGTAGTGGAAAGAGTGCGATCGTCCAGAAGACGCCGTCGCGGCGGATCAATGCGTGGAACAGCGCTGCCGCCAGATGCAGCAGCACAAGGGCGAAGAACGCGAAGCCCAGATAGACATGGGCATTCCACAGCAGCGTGTGCACGCGGTCGCTCTGCGGCAACAACGCCGGAATTTGAATCCCGCCATATAGGACAACCGGGTACGCCGCGGCCCAAAGCATGCCGAGACCCAGTAGCGGCATGACGATCATGGCGCCATAGAGCAGCAGATGCGACAATCGCGCTCCCAGCTTCATCGCCGGCGGAAGATCAGCCGGCAACGGAGGCGCGCCGTAATGGCGCCGCAGCGCCAGCCTGATCACGACGAGAACCAGAAGCGTGAAGCCGAGCGTCTTGTGAATCAGGATCAATGGCAGATATGTCGGTGCCACGGTGGACACCATGCCGACGCCGATGAAGAACATGGCAATGATACAGGCTGCCATCAGCCAGTGCAGGAGCCGCTGGATCAAGGCGAAACGATGAGGAGCATTGCTCATGGCTTGGTGGTCCCGGTTCGCGGGTAGTCGCTGGCTTCGGCCGCACGCAAATCGTAGGATTTGCGGTAGACCGACGAGCGCGCGGCCGGGAAAGGATCGTCAGACACCCGGATTCCCCGCGGCAGCACGGTCGGGTCGAAGTTGATGTCGCGGCAAGGCCCATCCTGCTCCGGCTCGATCCGCTGCACGATGAGCGTTCCGACCTGCACCGTGCGCCGGCCCTCCGGCCACGCCTTGCTGGGGTCCGCGGTCGGATCGCCGGGATCGGCGACCGTCGTAACCATGGTCCAGCGTTGCGGGCCGGCGGTCCGGACCCGCTCCGTTAACTCCTGTTCGAGAAAATCCGGACCGCGCTTTTCCAGCTCGGCTTGCGAAACCGGAACCATCTGCGCCGTCGGGAGCAGCGACCATCGAACTGCATGCTCGCCGCCCTTCGCGTCCGTGAAGATGAAGCTGTTCAGCCCGTGGTAAGGCTCCTCCGCATAGCTGGCGGTCCAGGGCGCCGTCTTGGCCCAGGCCGCGAAGGCGGCAAATTCCGGATTTGCCTGGATGAAAGCCTTCATCGCCTCCGCATCCTTCTTGCCGGATGCAATCAGCAGATCGTGAAACGCCTGCGGCGTGGACACTGCAAAGAACGGCGGGTTGATCATCGCCATCCGCCACTCTTCGCCGTCCGCCGCTGCGATCTGCAATCCCAAACCGCGCACACGGACAGTTGCATCCACGGCGTTCGGATCGGTGGTGCCGAGATTGAAGCGTCCCAGAGCCGGATAGCTGCCCCGTTCAAAGACCTTGGCCCGCGAGAGCTCGACGCCGTTTCCGTTCGCCTCGAAGATGCCGGTGAAGCAGATCCCCTTCGCATGATTTCGCCGGTGCCCGAGCGGCGCGCCGCTCGGAGGCGTCAGCGCCGCGATCATCCGCTCCGGCGTCAGGCGCCCAGGCGAGAGCCAGCCTGCGGTGTAGGCGAACGCGGCAGCGCCGCCCCCGAGGACGGCCGCGATCAACACGAGCGATCCGAGTCCCGAACGCGACAGGTTGCCTGACGGATTCATCGCTTCTCCTTGCAATGGGTGAGCTGCTCGCAGACCGCCCACACGGTCCGTTCTGGCGAGCGGCTCAAGTTCCTTGTAACCGGCGGCCACGGCCGCGATCTTCTGAAACCCAACGCCAATTTCGCGAAGGCACGTTCGGGCTTGTCCGGCCAGCGGGCGGCTCGTCCTGCCCGCCTTCGGGCTTTCTCGAAATATTTCGTGCATTCTGAAAATCATCCGCCGGGCTTGAAAGACCCGTCTTGCGCCCCGCCGTATTTCGGAGGCTCTTCGCGGCAGGGCCGGCGATCGATCGACGATCGGTGAACGTTGTCGCGACGGCGCTGGCGTCTTTGCGGAAGCTGGAATGCGATTGGGAATCGAATGAGCAAAGTGATCATCGTCACAGGAGCTGCAAACAGCATCGGACGAAGCACCTGCAAGGAATTGGCGCGGGCCGGCCACACGGTCTACGTTTCAATGCGGGAAATGGAGGCCTACGATGAGCACGGCGTCGAGGAGGCCGGAGCCGAGCCCGGCAAGCTCGGCGCGGAGCTGCGAACCATCGCGTTCGACCTCTCCTCGGAAGCCTCCGTGAACTCGGCCATCGATACCATCGTCGCCGAGAACAACCGCCTCGACGTGATCGTGCACAATGCCCGGCAGGTCCTCTACGGGCCGGCGGAAGCCTTTACACCGGACCAGCTTGCCGAGCTCTACGACACCAACGTGCTGAGTGCGCAACGGCTCAATCGGGCCGCATTGCCACAGTTGCGCAAGCAGGGCCAGGGCCTGCTGATATGGGTTTCGTCGAGCAGCGCGCGTGGCGGCTCGGTTCCTTTCCTGGGCGCTTATGCTTCCTCAAAGGCCGCCCTTGACGCGCTGGCGCTCGGTTATGCCGGCGAGCTCGCGCGTTGGGGCGTCGAGACCACCATCGTCGTCCCCAGCGCGCTCGGACCCGGCCACTACGTTCGCTCCGGCCGGCCGTTGGACACCGTTCGGGCCGAGGAATACGCGGATGGTCCGACGGCCGATTTGAGCGAGGTCGCGTTATCGGCGCTTGCGCAGCTCCCGGCGAAGGATCGAACTCCGCAAGACGTCGCAAACGCCATCGCCGATGTCGTCGACATGCCGTTCGGACAGCGTCCGTTAAGAGTTCATTTCGGTCCGGACCACGACGGAGCCGCAGCCGTCGACGCCGTCGCGGACAGCGTCCGTGCGGAACTGCTCCGCGGGATCGGACTGGAAGACATTCTCAAGCCCGCTATCATCAGATAGAGGAGGCCGGGAGCCGCCCCGGCGCCCCAAGCCAAAGTGATAGGCCCCAATCCTTTACCCTGTTACGGCCGGATGGTACCCTTAACGGGCCACTACGTTCGCACGTCTTGGTGTGCTTCCAAGTCATAGAACGTGACGATTCGTGCGCCGGGTTGATGTTCCCAAAATGGCCCCACGCTGGCAAAGCAACAACATGACGGCTGCTGCTGGCCCCACCCAAGACGAAGCCGCCCAGGAGATCCTCGTCTTCGGGCCGTTTCGCCTCGTCCCCTCGCAGCGGCGGATTGAAAGGGACGGGAACCCGCTGCACCTGTCGGGTCGCGCATTCGACATCCTGCTCGCGCTGGCCCGGCAGGCCGGCAACGTCGTCAGCAAGGCAGAACTGATGGCCACGATATGGCCGGGCGCCGCTGTCGAGGAGAACAGCCTACGTGTCCATATCGCCGCGCTCCGCAAGGCACTCGGAGACGGCAACGACGGCGTCAGATATCTGAGCACGGTCTCCGGGCAGGGCTACTGCTTCGTCGCTGCGGTCTCGCGCCCGGACCAGAGGCAGCCTGCACCAACCAATCCGGCTTACGTCCACAACCTGCCGGCGCATCCCCGGCAGATGGTGGGGCGTGAGCAAGCCATCCAGGACATCTCGGAGCGACTGAGAACCCAACGCTTCGTCACGGTCGTCGGCCCGGGTGGCATCGGCAAGACCACGGTCGCCGTTTCCACGGGTCACGCGCTGCTCGCGGAATTCGGCGGGCATGTTCACTTCGTGGGTCTCGGCGAGACGGGCAACGCCGCTCCGGTGCCGGCCATCGTCGCATCTTCACTCGGACTGCCGGTTCGATCGAATGACCCCACCAGCAGCCTCGCGACATTGCTGCACGACAGGCGCATGCTGCTCATTCTGGACTGCTGCGAGCATGTCATCGAAGCGGCTGCGGCGCTGGCCGAACGGCTCTACCAGGCAGCGCCGGAGCTTCACATCCTGGCCACGAGCCGGGAGTTGCTGCGCGTCGAAGGCGAGTTCACATATCGCCTCCCCCCGCTGCCGAGCCCGCCGGAGAAGGCCGTTCTGACGGCCGAGAACGCTCTCGCCTACGCTTCCGTGAAACTCTTCGTGGAGCGTGCTGCTGCGGGAGGCGGCGAGTTTGCGCTGTCGGATGCGAACGCCTCTGATGTCGGCAATCTCTGCCGCCGGCTCGATGGCATCCCGCTTGCCATCGAGCTCACCGCCGGCCATGTGGGCGTATACGGCGCGAGAGCGATGGTTCAACTCCTCGACCAGCACCTCAATCTGCTATGGGAGGGACGACGCACCGCACTGCCCCGACACCGGACGCTGCGCGCAACCATCGAATGGAGCTATAATCTCCTATCAGAACCGGAACGCGTGATCCTCGGGCGGCTGTCGGTGTTCGTCGGCAGCATGACCCTGGACGCCGCGCGCTCGATTGCCGTGACCATGGAGGACGACGACACGATCCTGACGATCATCGACGGCCTCGTTGCCAAGTCGATGCTTGCACTGAACACCGGTCCGCAACCGACCCGCTACCGCCTTGCCGACTCGACCCGGGCATACGCGCAAGAGAAACTTGCCGCCAGCGGAGACGCGGGTGCGATCTCGCGACGTCACGCTCGCTACTTTCTCGGCCTCCTCGAGAAAGTCAGTGACAAATCGGACCGGGACCTTTCGGCGGCGACCGAGGAATTCGGCAATATACGCGCCGCACTCATGTGGTCCTTCTCGGATCAGGGCGACCGCAAAGTCGCCGTGGCGCTGGCGGCAGCATCGATACCGCTGTTCTTCAAGTTGTCGTTGCTGGCAGAGTGCGAACTCTGGGTCACCCGCGCCATCGAAGCATTCGATGAAACGACCGGAAGCATCAGGCACGGTATCGTCCTTCACACTGCGCTGGGGGCCGCCCGCATGCTCACGGGCCAGCTGGATGAGCTGGCGTCAAATCATCTTAACCGGGCGCTCGAACTGACGGAAAAGATCGGAGACATAGCTGGGCAGATCCGTCTGATCGACCAGTTGCATCTGCTGCAATTGTTCGCCGGCAAGTACGATATTGCATTGAGCACCGCCCAACACGGCGAAGCCGTTGCCCTCGCCAGCAACGATTCCCTTGCGGTGGCACGCATGCGCCTGTTGCTCGGCATCTCCTGCCAGTATCTCGGCAAGTTTGCCGCCTCCCGCTCATACATCGAAGCGGCGCTGCTGCAGCCGGGACTGGAGGTCGAGGCCCATGGCCGCCTCACCCTCGAATATCCCAGGCGCGCCCAGATCAGCCTCGCCCGCGTGCTCTGGGTGCAGGGCTATCCCGATCAAGCGGCACAAATGGTGCGCCGGGCCATCTCGGACGTTATCGCAGCGAACCATCCGGTGATGTTTTGCCGAGCGCTGCCATGGGCATTCGGCATCTTCTTCTGGAATGGCGACACGGAGGATTGCGAAGACCATATCGACAGATTCATCGTGGAGGCTCGAAGGCACAACCTCGCCATCCTCCAGATGGTCGGCGAGGCCATGAAGGGGATTACGCTGCTGGCGCGAAGCGAGACCGGCATCGGTCTCGCCATGCTGAGGGGCTCGATCGAGAAGCTGCAGAGCCTGAGTTTCGGTGCGGTGGCAGGGCTTCGCATGCCTCTCGCCGAAGCCCTGGCGGCGACAGGTCACGGCGACGAAGCCCTGGACACCATTGATCGGGCAATTGCCGAGGCCCGACAATGCAACTTCATGATGGACATGCCCGACATGTTGCGGGCGAGGGCGGAAGCGCTGATGCACAAGAGCAATCCGGATCTTGCGCAAGCGAAGCTGAGCCTCGTGCAGGCGCTCGACGTCGCCCGCAATCAGGGAGCACTGGGCTATGAGCTTCGCGCGGCGATCGGGCTTGCGAGACTATGGCAGCGGGGCGGACACCGCCAGGAGGCGCACGATATGCTTGCGTCCGTCTATCAGCGGTTTACCGAGGGATTCCAGACACGCAGCCTCGTGACGGCAAGGGGCCTGCTTGCCGAGCTGAGCCCGCCACGCTCGTGCTCGTTTGCGGCCAAATGACCGCCGTGCAATCGCGATAGAGGCGTGCAGTCACGAACGACCCGTGCTGGCTGGAGGTCCATGCTGGGCATGCGATGAGACGTCGGCGCGCGGCACAGGCGGCGTCACATGCGAATTGCGGAACGTTCCAGAGCACGGGGCATTGCGGCGCTCACCGAGGCCGCACCGGCGTCCGATGGATTGAATCGGATGTCGCTCCCCGGGGCATCGCCTACGATCCCAGCTTCGCCAGCATTGCGCGCGCGTCGCGAAGGTCCGCAGTCTCGAAACCTTCGCTGAACTTGCCGTGTACGGATACGAGAACATCGCGCGCATCGCCCCGATGTCCCTCGCTCATCCTCAATCTTGCAACACTGAGCGCCGTCCTCAGCTCCCAGAACAATGCACCCTGGTTCCGCGCCACTTCGAACGCCCTGTCGAAGGCTTGCCCAGCTGCGGTCGTCGAGCGATGCGTGCCGGGAAGCAGAAGCAATTCGCCCTTGATGCGCCAGAGCTCGGCGACATACCACCCCTCGTCCCTCGCCTCGCATCGCGCCAGCGCCTCGTCGGCGATCGCCAGCCCGTGCGAGACTTCACCGGCCTCTCCGAGACATGCGGCAAGTTCGCCGATGAGAAGAAGAAAGCGCGGCAGGTGGCGCGCCTCGCCCGCGAGCTCGAGCGTCTTGCGCAGCAGGGGCAATCCCGTCGCGAGGTCGCCCTGGCGCGAGATCAAGAGGCCCCTGAAGGCGCGCGCCCACAGATTCCACAAGCGGATCGGGTGTCGCTCGGTGTGCTCGAGCAGCATCGTACAATAGCGCTCGGCCGCGTCGAGATCGCCGGCCAGGAACGCAATCGGACAGGCACCCTGGCCGAGGACACTGCAAAACGTGAGGGCGTGACCACTGGTCCGGCCTTCCTCGACGTTATGGTCGACGACGCTCAAGGCCTGATCCGCGAGGCCAAGCAGCCACAGGATTCGCGCCTGGAAGTAGCGCGCCGAGACCCGCAGGTCGAACCGGAAATGGATTGCCTGCGGCTTTGCCGCCAGATCCGGGAGGCGAGACAGGGCTCGCCCGATATGATGATAGGCCAGCCGCTGGTCGCCGCGATAATGCAGCGTGGTTGCGAGAAGCCGGTCGGCCATCATCCGGTCGGCGGGATTGCCGGAATCGGCCACGACCTCGGCGAAGCGATGCGCAAATTCGAGCGCCCTGCGGAATTCGCCGTTGTTGAACTGATCGATGCAAAGTCCCCACAGCGCACGCAACAGGTAGTCCCGGTCCTCGAGCTGCTCGGCAAGCTGAAGGGTCTCCGCCCAGGCGGGACCGGCCTCCCGGGCCCGTCCAACACCGTACATCAGCGACCAGCCGCGCGCGGCCGACAGCTGCATCCGAAGCCGCGGCGCGTTCGCAGCCGTTGGATCGAGGCGCGCCAAAGCGAGTTCGGTCCGCTCGCGGCATTCGGCGAGGAGCGACAATTGCACCCAGAGCGGAACCGCGGCCGCCGTCAGGGCCGCCCCGACTTGCGAGTCTCCGCCGGGGGAGAAGGCCCAATCAAGACTCGCTCGCACGTTGTCGATGTGCCGGCCATAGAGGGTGAGCCGCACCGCCTGCGGCCTCACTTCGCTGTCGGCTTCGGCGCTGGCAAAGAATCCGGAATAGTACGTCGCCTGGCGGCGGGCTGCGCCGGGATATTCTCCGCCGGCACGCAGCTTCTCCAGTGCATAGGCGCGCGTGGTATCCAGCAGGCGATAGTGAGGGCTGTCGCCGCGAATATCAGCGAGAACCAGCGACTTTTCCACCAGCCTGGCAAGCTGGCCGGTCACGTCGCCGATGTCCTCGCCGGCGACCGCGATCACCGCATCGAGCTGGAATTCACCGGCGAATATGCCGAGTTGCCGGAGCAGCCACGCCTCGTCGTCCGGCAAGAGATCATAGCTCCAGTCAAGCGTCGCACGCAGCGTTTGCTGCCTTGGCAACGCCGTGCGCCGGCCGGTCGTCAGAAATTTGAACCTGTCATCGAGGAGTGCCGCGATCCTCGGTGGGCTGAGCATGACTGCGCGCGCCGCCGCAAACTCGATCGCAAGCGGAATGCCGTCGAGCCGCCGGCAGATGGACGCGATAGCCCCAATGTTCTCCTCGTCGGGCACAAAGCTTGACCCCAGCGCCTTCGCTCTGCTCGTGAACAATTCCACTGCGCTGTACGCAAAAGCGCCGGCGGGTTCGAGGCAGGCTTCAGGCGGCACGCCCAGAGGAGGCACGCGGTAGACATACTCCTCCTCGATGCGTAGCGCCTCCCGGCTTGTCGCAACAATGGTCGTCCCTGAACAACGGCTGACAATCAACTCGGCCACCCGGGCCACGGCATCGATGACATGCTCGCAATTGTCGAGAACGAGCAGCAATGGCCGAGCGCCGATCGCACGCGCGATGGCATCAGGCGAAATCTCCTCGCCCTCGAGCTTGGTGCCGAGCACGCCGGCGATGACCGAGCAGACGAGCCTGGGATCGGACAGCGAGGCCAGCTCGACCAGCAGTCGGTCAGCCTCGAAACCCGGCGGCGGCGTTCTGGCGGCCTCCAGCGCCAGCGACGTCTTTCCGATGCCGCCAGGCCCAACCAGGCTCACGATGCGATAGGTCGACAGAAGCCGCCACAAATGTGCGATCGCAGCGGTCCGGCCGATGAGATCGAATGATGCGGCGGGAATGTTGATCGACGGCGGCAAGCCGGTTGCGACAGATTGTAGCGGGGTCTCCATATGCTGGATCCGCCATGCACCCAGCAAACGATAACCGCGGCCAACGGTGGTTGACAGCATATCGCGGTCAGGACCAAGCGCCTTTCGGATCGCCGCGATATGGACGCGAAGTGCACTCTCCTCGACAAAGACGCCCCGCCAGACTCGCTCCGTCAGATCGTTCTTGGTGACGAGCTGGCCCTGCGCCTGAACCAATTCCGCAAGAATTTCAAAGGCACGTCCTCCCAAAGGAACCAGCTCTCCGGTCAAGCGCAATTCGCGTCTGCCCAGATCGATCTCCCATTCCGCGCAAATGTAGACGGGACGCTGGCCTGGCTCAGCCATCATCGGGACAGCCCAAGCGGTTTCATCATTTTCAGTCCAGCTTACCATCAACCTTTCGAAAGACACAGGTTGCCGGGCGGCGCCGCCGTCCAGCCCCGTCTTGCAATACGCGCTGTTCAGCAGCCGCGGCAGATCGATCCTTCAAGCATCTTCTCGAGCCGGGCGTCGTCCTTGGCGATGGTCGGGTCTGTGCCGAGCAACGGCCCCTTCATCGCGTGGCCGCCACCGTCCGACGACGGAAGCGCGGTGCCCAGCGAGTTCGTTCCCGGCGCGGCGGCGCTCGTACCGAGCGTACCGCCGCTCTCCATCGACATATGCGATCCCATGCCACCGCGGGCAGACGCAGCGCCCGAGAGCGCAATGCTGGCGAGGATACAAACAACAGCAAATGATCTCATTGCTCACACTCCAGATGTTCAAACTATCTGCCTCCCAGAAACGAACACCGGACGCGTTTGACCACGCACAAGCGCGCGAGAATCCTGACAACGGTGACAGAATCTTCCCGCAGGAGTGATGCAGATCCATCGGGACTTTCCGCTCCGACGACCTACATAGTCTTCATCAAAATCAATCTTCGGAAGCGCCACCAGCCGAGCAGCGATCATCGCCAAGCGACTCTCCGCACAGAGCAAACAATGGAGAATCGCTATGAGCGTATTCAAAATTCTAATCGCCGCTGCGCTACTCTCAACAGCAACGATATCATCCGCATCCGCAGCCTGGTCCTTCGCCGATCAGAGGTCGGCGAACGCTACCTCGATGTCGCCCTGCGCACCGGAAATCCCGCCAACGAAACGGTAGGCCGTCGCCTGATCGGCGCTGCCACCCCATTTCTTCGGCGCGCAGGAGGATGCACGGCGCGAACTGACTCTGTCGCTGGACCACGCGGCTCACGGACTGGACGGCGGCGCGAACCAGATGTGGTTCCTGCTGAACGGAGCGTCCTTGCCAAGGCCATGCTGGCGCGCGTGCTGCTGCTGCAGGGAAAGTTCGGCCAGAGCAGGTCCCTCGCCGCCGAGTGCCTCCAGGAGGCCCAGCGCGAGAAAGACAAGCTTGCGATCGCTTACGCACTTCGGAACGCGGTCTGCCCGATCGCGCTGATGACGCATGATCTGGCCACCGCCGATCAGGCGATATCCTCGCTTCTCGAGCTCGTCACACGCGAGGGAATAGCTTTCTGGACCAGCTGGACCTCCTGCCTGAAGGGACAATTGCTGGTTCTGCAAGGCAAGCATGACGACGGGATAGCGCTGCTGCGCGGCGGTCTGAAGGCGCGGACTGAGAACGGATGGCTTATGCGCAACCCCGAGTTTCTCGGATCGCTCGCCGAAGGCCTGCTCGCAAGCGGCGAGGCCGCGCAGGCGCTGGCCGTGGTGGAAGAGGCCCTGACCATGTCGCGGCAAGGTGGTCAATTGTGGTGCCTTGCGGACCTATTGCGGATCAAGGCCGAGATTCTCCTGGCCGACGGACCGTCCGATCTCTCGCGAGCCGAAGTGCTGTTCGCCGAGGGACTGTCCGTCGCCAGAGGCCAGCAATGCCGCTTCTACGAGTTGAAGGTTGCGGCTGCGTGGGCAGGGATCATGGCGAAATCGAACCGTCAGCAGACGGCCCTTGATCTCGTCGGTCCGGTCAGCGCTCTCTGTTCGACCAGGAGATCGATCTTCCAGCGCTCGCCTTTGCCCGCGCTCTGGCTGAGATACCGGGCATTTCGCCTTCGACGTGCGACAGCGATCGGCCAGCGTCCTGCACCTGCCACTAGGTGGCGATGCCGTTCGGTCGGGGCAGCACGTCCCGTACTGCCGAGACGACCGATCCCTCATTCTTTTCGATTTTGCGTGATAGGCATCTCTCGACGACAGGTTCTGGGCGGCATCGGTGCTTCAGCATCCCGGCGGCAGGATCGGCGACACGCCCGGCGTTGGCGCTGCGCCTGAGGCGTTGGCCGGCAACACCGTCGCAGGCGAGGCCAGATTCATCGAGACGCCTTCCGCGCAAGCCGAACTGTTCGGGCTCGGCACGACAGCGGCACTCGGGTCTATGCCTGTGCCCCCGGCGCCGCCGGTGTCCGCCAGGATCGTGCCGGGTGCCGGGCTTGCAGCCACTTGCGGAATCGATAGCGGCAGAGACGCAGCGCTCGTCACCTGCCCTCCCGGCGTCGAGCTGCATGCCGCCGTCGCACCTGTTCCCGCCGGCGCAGCCGCGGAAATCGTCCCGATGGAGCTGCTGTTCTGTCCCGTGACCGGCAGGATCGGAGCCGCGATGCCCGAGGTTGGAAGGCCCGTGGGCGATACGACCGGAGTCGGCGGCACCGGCGTTAGTGATGACGACGGTGGGGCGCAGACGACCACCGTCCCCGGCGTCGTCGGATCCGACGCGAGCGGAACGGGCGCCAGCGTCGTATCAGGCGCGCCCGACACGGTCGTCGCCGAAAACGGCCCCGGGCCGTTGAGCGGCGAGATCACGATCGCGCCCGGCACCGTCGGCAGATCCATTGCCGTGCTGCCGGTCGTTGCGACCTGTGCCTCGCCCGGAGAGCTGCCGAGCAGCAGAGCCATCACGGCTGCAAACACGATCCGTATCATCTCTGTAGTCCCTAGCTGGCTTCGGTCTTGCGAACGGCGACCTTGCTGCCTTCTGCCAGATTGACCGCGGGATTGAGCACGACCTGATCGCCGGCCTGGACGCCGTCGCGCACTTCCACCGTGGTACCGAAGTCCCGGGAGATCGAGACCTGCTGAAATTGAACCGTGCCGTTCCGTACGACCACGACATGGAGGCCGTTCTGATCGAAGACCAGCGCGTCGGACGGAATCGTCACTGACGGCGTCCTGCGCGGGATTGACAATTCGACGGTGCAATAGATGCCTGGACTGAGCAGGCCATCGGGATTGGGGACGTCGATCTCGGTCAGCAGTGTCCGGCTCCCCGGCTGCAGCGCGGTCGCGATCCGTGTGACCTTGCCCGCAAACGTCCGCCCCGGAATCTCGGGAACGCGGATGTCCGCATCGACGCCGGGCCCGACTCCGAACGCCTCGTCCTGCGGTACGAAGACCTGGGTTCGGATGACGTCGGAGTGCATCATCGTGAACATGAAGGTGGAGCCTGCTTGCACCAGGCTGCCATTGTCCACGTTGCGCTGGGTGACCACACCGTCGAACGGCGCCACCACGCGCTGGTAGGCCTTCTCCTGCTGGAGGACGCGAATCTGCGCCTCCTGCGCTGTGATGTTCGACTGGGCGACGCCCACCGCGCCCTGCTGCGCGCGCAGGGTGAGGCGGTCGTTGTCGCCCTGCTGTGCCGTCAACCAGCCTTGCTTGACGAGATTGCTATCCCGCGAATTGGTGACGTCGGCCAGCTCCCGGCTCGCCTGCGCCTGCTGAAGCGCAGCCTGGTCCTGGGCGAGCGTCGCCTGCGCCTGCGCGATCTGCTGGTCCAGCTCGGGCGCGGTGATTTCCGCGAGGAGATCGCCCTTCTTGACCCGATCGCCGATATCGACGTGGCGCTTCTCGATATAGCCGCTGGTCCGCGCGAAAATATTGGCTGCTTCGAACGCAGTCGTCGTCGCCGGCAAGCTCACCTTCATGATGTCGCCGCTGGGCTTGACTGTCGCCACCCGAACTTCCGGAACGTTGGTCCGAACCTGCTCTGCCACCGCGGCCACGTCACGCGCGGCCTCGTAGTGCCGCCAGCCGCCGATGCCGAGACCGCCCGCGACCAGCAGGAGCACGCCTACCCCGAGCAGCGCGCCACCGTAACGGCGTCCGGATCGTGCGCTCTTGCCCGGAAGCTCCACGACCCGGAGGCTCTCTGCCCCCGGGCGGTCGCTCGCCCCCTCGTCACCGGTCCTTGCTCGAACATCACTCATTCCGGTTGCTCCTCGAATACGCCCTGGCGAGGCTTGCCGTCGTTGCCCTTGCGCAGCATTGCAAAGAGGTAAGGCACGATCAGCAGTGTGGTCGGGGTCGCAAACAGCAGCCCGCCGATGACCGCCCGCGCGAGCGCCGCATTCTGCTCCTCGCCCGGCCCGCCGATCGCCATCGGGATCATGCCCACGATCATCGCCGCCGCGGTCATCAGCACTGGCCGGATCCTCGTTCGGCCCGCACTGAGCGCCGCCTGGAAGGCCGAGTGTCCCTTCAACTGCTCGTCACGCGCGAAGGTCACGAGCAGGATGGAGTTTGCCGAGGCCACGCCGATCGCCATGATGGCTCCCATCAGCGAGGGCACGTTCAGCGTCGTTCCGGTGATGAACAGCATCGTGACGATGCCGCAGAATGTCGCCGGCAGCGCCATGATGACGACGAAGGGATCGCCGAAATTCTGGTAGTTCACGACCATCAGCAGGTACACCAGAATGGCCGCGAACAGCAGTCCAATCCCGAGATCGCGGAACGACTGATGCATGCTCTGGATCTGTCCCAGAACCTGAATCGAATTGCCCGGCTGGAGCTGCTTTTTCAGCGTGGACGTCACCTTCTCGATGTCAGCCGCAACGCTGCCGAGATCCCGGCCCTGCACGCTGGCATAGACGTCGTACACCGGCTGGACATTGGCCTGATTCGAGTTGGTGGGAACGGTGCCCCGCTTGAACGTCGCGACATTGCTGAGCAGGCCCGGCACCGTCTGCCCGCTTGCGGCGAGCGAGGCCGACACCGGCGTGTTGCCCAGGGCGTTCAGCGAATTGGCCCTGTATTCTGGCGTCTGCACCGCCAGGTAATAGGGGATGCCCGACGTCGGATCCGTCCAGAAATTCGGCGAAACCTGCGCGGACGAGCTGAGGCTGACATTGACGTTGGTCGCCACCGTGCTGGCGTTGAGGCCGAGTTGCGCGGCGCGGGTGCGGTCGATGTCGGCGTAGAAGGCGGGAGCATCGACCTCCTGCTGTAGATGCGCATCGACCACGCCGGGGATCGCCGCGAGACTCTTCTGCAGCTCCTTGGCGACGGCCAGATTGTTGTTGCCGTAACCGACGGTGCGGACATCGATCTGCGCCGGAAGACCGAAATTCAGGATCTGCGTGACGATATCGGCGGCCTGGAAATAGAAGGTGTCCTCCGGGAATGCGGATGGCAGCACCTGCCGCAGCTTCCTGACGTAATCCGCAGTCGGCTTGTGCCCATCCTTCAGCGACACCAGAATGGTGCCGTCGTTCACCCCGATCGTGGAGCCATCGGTGAATGCGAGATTGTAGGGACGCGCCGGCAGGCCAATGTTGTCGACGATCAACGTCCGGTCTCGCTCGGGAATGACTTCGCGGATCTTGTCCTCGACCGCCTGGAAAATCGCTTCCGTACGCTCGATCCGCGTGCCCGCGGGGGCGCGAACATGGAGCTGGATCTGGCCGCCGTCGATCAGGGGATAGAAGTCCCTGCCGACATAGACGAACATGGTGGCTCCGAGCACCAGCACCAGCGCGGCGACGACGGGCACGATGGCGCGATGCCGCAGCAATTTCAGCAGGAGATCGGAATACCCGTCGCGAAGGCGCTCGAAGCCGCGCTCGAATGCCGCGGAGGCGCGCGCGAATATTCCCGACGGACGCTCGCCCTCACCATGGCGCCGCTCCCCCTTCAGCAGCAGGCCGATGGTGATCGGCGTGAGCGTCCGCGACAGCCCGTATGACGCCAGCATCGCGAACACCACGGCGAGGCCGAGCGGAGTGAACAGATATTTGGCCGGCCCCTCCAGGAATACGACCGAGGTGAACACGCAACTGATCGCGAGCGTCGAGACCAGCGTCGGCACCGCGATCTCGGCGGCGCCATGCAGGGTCGCATCCGGCAGCGGCATGCCCTCCTCGGTCCAGAGCCGGTGCGTGTTCTCGATCGTCACCGTCGAATCGTCCACGAGGATGCCGACCGCGAGGGCGAGACCTCCGAGCGTCATCGTGTTGAGGGTCTCGCCGAGGAAATAAAGGACGATCAGCGAGGATAGCATCGCCAGCGGGATCGAGATCAGGACCACCAGCGTCGATCGCCACGATCCCAGGAACACCAGGATCATCAGCGCCGTCAGGCCAGCCGCGATGGCACCTTCGCGCAGCACGCCATCGACCGAATGGGTGACGAATATCGACTGGTCGAACAGCTCGTTGATCTTCAGCCCCGCCGGCGCTGACGCGCGGATCGACGTCAGGGCCGCTTTCACGCCGTTGACCACGGCAAGGGTAGAGGCATTTCCGTTCTTGATGACGCTGAGCAGGACCGCGCGGTGGCCGTCCTCGCGCACGATGTTCTGCTGGACCTGGGCGCCGTCGCGGACCTGGGCGACGTCCTTCAGGAAGATGGTGGCCCCGTTCGCGAACTTGACCGGGATCATGTTGAGATCCTGGACCGTGGCCGGCGTGGCGTTGGTGCGAACGGTGTACTGGGTGTCGCCGATCTTGGTCGTGCCGGTCGGCAACGTAAGGTTCTGGGTGTTCACCGCATTGACGATGTCCAGCGGCGTCAATCCGCGCGACAGCAGCTTGTTCGGATCGATGTCGACCATGATCTGGCGGTATTTTCCGCCTGCGGGCGTGGGCAAGGTCACGCCGGGAACGGGAGCCAGCTGCTGGCGGACCCGGTAGATGCCGAAATCGTAGAGCTGCTGCTCATTGAGGCTGTTCGACTCGAGGCTGAGCTGGAGCACCGGCACGCTCGAGGCATTGAACTGCACGATGATCGGCGGCTGGATGCCCGGCGGCATCAGGGCGCGGATCGCATTGGTCGCCGAGACGATCTGCGAGATCGCGAGATCGAGATTAACGTCCGGCTGGAAGTAGATCTTCTGAACCGACAGACCGTTGAGGGTCTGCGCCTCGATATTCTTGATGCCGCTGACGTTGGCGCTGATCGAGTACTGGCTGTAGGTGCTGACGCGCTGCTCCATCTCCGGCGTCGACAGGCCGGTATAGCTCCAGATGACCGTGACGACCGGGATCTGGATCTCCGGAAAAATATCGGTAGGCATCGAGCGGATCGCGATGCCGCCGAGGAACAGAATCAGCGCGGCAAGCACATAGAATGTGTGCGGAAGCCGTAGCGCGAAGCGAACAATGCCCATGATGGTCTGCCTGGAGAAAATGACGCGAGATCGGCGAACAGGTGAGGACGGCCGGACCTCCGTTCAAATGAAAACGAATTCAGACGCTGCACGCGGCCGCGCGCGGCGCGTCCCGCGCGGCGAGCATGACGGCCCGCTTGACCTTGGCAAAGGCGCGAATCTCGATCTGCCTGACACGCTCGCTGGAGATGGACAATTCGCGGGCGAGTTGATCGAGCGTCACAGGACATTCCGTCAGCCGCCGCGCCTCGAAGATGTGACGTTCCCGCGCCGCAAGCCCGCCCAGCGCAACACGCAAAGCCCTGCTGCGCTGTTCCGTCTGCTCGTGATCGGCCAGCACCGTCTCAGCATCGACTGCCCCATCGACCAACAAGGCTTCCAGCTCGATGCCGCCTTCCTCGCCGCCGACGCGCGCATTCAGCGACAGGTCGCCATTCAGCCGCGCGTCCATCTCAATGACGTCGCGCGCCGTCACCTCGAGCTTCCGGGCGATCAGTTCGGCGACGTCGGGCGTAAGCCCTGTCATCACGCTGCCGGTGGCCTTTCTAATCTCGCTGCGGAGCTTGAAAAACAGCTTCTTCTGCGCGGCCGTCGTCCCGATCTTGACCAGGGACCAGGACCGCAGGATGTATTCGTGAATGGCGGCCCTGATCCACCAGACCGCATAACTGGAGAATCGCGCGCCGCGGCCGGGTGCGAAGCGTGATGCTGCGATCACGAGGCCGAGATTCGCCTCCGCGATCAGATCGACCAGCGGAAGGCCATATCCCTTGTAACCACGGGCCAGCTTGGCAGCGAGCCGGAGATGGCTGGTGACGAGCGCGTCCGCCGCGCTCCGGTCCCGCGTTTCCTGCCAGCGACGTGCCAGCTGCTGCTCCTGACCCGGCTCGAGCAGGTCAAAGCGCCTGATGCTCGCCGAATAGGCGCTGAGAAACGGCGTCGACACCGATGCGGCCGGCACGGCGACGGGATCGCGCCTCACCAGTTCGTGGCTAGTCTGCATTTGTCACTCCTACGTTCCAGGCCGGCTGATTGATCTCGAAAGCTTCGTGCATCATCTGGCTCATCCCATCTCGCTCGCGTCTGCGCGTACCAGTGTCCGCGGCCGGCGCGTGACGGGCTTGCCCGCTCTCCCGGTCCAGGCGAGGATCTCGATCCGCCCACCGGGAGCGGGACCGATGATCAACCGAAAGCCGTGCAGCTTGACGATCGCGGCCACAAGGCTCAGTCCGAGACCGACGCCCGGCGTATTGCGCATCTTGTCGGAGCGATAGAACCGCCGCAGCACCGCCTCACGCTCCCGTTCGCTGATGCCGGGCCCGGTATCGCTCACGCGAACCAGCGCGGTGTCGTCCCCTGCTTCCAGAGCGAGCTCCACCCCTCCGCCTGGCGGCGTGAACTTGATGGCATTGTCGACGAGATTGGCGACCGCCTCGAACAGCAGGTCGCGGTCACCCCACACCTGCACATTGCGATCGATGACGACACCGAGCCCGATGCGCTTGTCTTCGGCGATGGGTTCATAGACATCGCACACCTCCCGCAGGATCTCATCGAGCGCGACATCGCCAAAGCCGGCCATGCGACGGCTGTTCTCGATCTCGGTCAGGCGCAGCAAGGCCGTGACGATCGCGAGCGACTGGTCGATGCCGACGATGGCCTTGTCCGTGATGTCCTGGAGCCCTTCCAGCGTTGCCGCATGCGTTCGCCCACGCTCCAGCGCCAGACGGACGCGCGTCAGCGGAGTCCTGAGATCATGAGCGATGTCGTTGCCGACGCCGGCAAGCGCATTGATCATGGTCTCCATCTCGTCGAGCATGCCGTTCACGATCCTGGCCAGCCGCGCGAAGGAATCGTCCGTGCTGCCCTCTGGAAGCCGCTCGCGCAGCTCGCCGGCCACGATCCGTTGAACCCGCTGGTTGACCTCCTCGACGCGCCTCTGGGCGCGGACGCTCAGCCAGACCCCAGCCAGCAGGCAGAGGCTGAAGGCCGGCAGCAGGCCCAGGGCCAGGGCCTCCCCCACCACGCTCGATATCTCGCGCGTCTCATCCACGTTCCGTCCCAGCACGAGGACATCGCCGTCATCGAGACGCCTGCCGACCGCCCTGACGACCGGAACATGGACCGCGGGCTGTTCGAGCAGATCCAGCCGCACGCCCTGCACTGCTCCGTCCAGCCCCAGCTCACGCGGCACGCGGCCGATGTTGCCGGCAAGCCTGGCGCCGGCGGCATCGAACAGTCCCGCGTACTGCACGCCCCTGGAATCCTGCGCGAGATGATCCGCGATGGCGCTGATGCGGCGGGCCGGCGGCAGGTCTGCGATGAAGCGGATCTGCGTCGTGATCATGCGATCGGATCGCGCGACCAGATAGTCGTCGAGCTTCCAGTAGATGAACGCGAACAGGGCGACCACGAACAGCGCGAAAGCGGCCGCCACGGCCAGGGCCCAGAGGAACGTGCTGGAGCGGATCAACTGGATCTGGTGCATCTGCCGCCCCTATCGCCGCAAGCGCAGGACGAAGCCGGAGCCTCGGACGTTGTGAATGAGCTGCGCCTCTCCGGGACCGTCGACCTTGTGGCGAAGCCGGCCCATATGCACGTCGATCAGGTTCGTGGTCGCCGGAACGAACTTGTAGTTCCAGACCTCCTCGAGCAGCATCGCGCGCGTCAGCAGCTGATCGTTCCGGCGCATCATGTATTCGAGCAGGCGGAATTCGCGCGGCAGCAGGTCGAGTTCGCGCTCGGCACGCCGCGCAGTCCGCTCGATCAGGTCGAGCTGGAGCGGGCCGACATGAAGGATGGTTTCGCGGCTGTCGATCGGACGGCGCAGCAACGCCTCGATCCGCGCGACCAGCTCGACCAGCGCAAACGGCTTTGTGAGATAATCATCGCCGCCCATGCGCAATCCGCGCACCCGGTCATCCACCGCACCGAGCGCACTGAGGACAAGCACCGGGGTCCTGACCTGATCCTTGCGCAGCGCCTCGATGACGGTCAGCCCGTCCATGCCGGGCAGCATGCGATCGACGATCATGGCATCCGGGCTCGACGCGCGCGCACGGTCGAGCCCTTCGACACCGTCGCCGGCCCATTGCACCTCGAAGCCGCGATCGGCGAGCTCGGCGACAATCGCCTCGGCAGTCTCGGCGTCGTCCTCGATCAGGAGAATCCGGTTCATGATCTTCGCTCCACGTTCCGCGCGGCGTCTTGGCGCGCGGTGAGGAAGCGGGGGTACAACGGCGCGCAGCGTCATGTTCGGCGTCCGCGCGCGCCGAACCCGCGGCCCTGACGCCGCCCGATGCCGGCCACTCGCTGTGGTGCGAGATAGGTTTGCTGCGCGGGCGCTGCCATTGAATTCCAGTTCATGTTGCGGACGGCTCGCCTCACGAGCAGCGCCAATGCAGGGACGATGCGTGTTGCCAATGTCGTGATCATCTTGCGGGCTCCGCTGCGAACTGCGCTGCATCGAACATATGCCCTCAACGCACGCGCTGTAGTTTCCGGGGCCACGGATGTTGTGCATTCGCACGATCGTGGCTGCGCGCCGCATCGGCTCACAGGCCGTTGAACGCGAGTGAGCAAATCGTGCGTTTGAATCGCGCCCGATTGTTCGCACCTCGACGGCGAGCCGGCTTGTTCGGCCCGACGTCACCAATGGAGAGAGCGAATGACCACGTCCAGACTGTTGTCGATGGGACTGATTGCGGCCGCCATGCTCGGTGGGCCCGTGATGGCGCGCGAGCATCACGGCGTCGTGCGGCGGCCCGCCGTGGAAGCCGATACGGTCGCAACGAGCGGACCCTTCTATTATCCGGGCGAACGCGCCTGCGTTCCGGCGCCGCGTGTCGGCGCCTTCGCCACCGCGCCGTGGACCGGCAACAACGTGCCGTGCGAGCCGGGCACCGGCAGCTTCTGATCGCGTCGACCCGTCCGTGCGGATGACGCCGCCGGCCGCCGCACGTCGAACGACAGGGAGCGGGCTGGTCGATTCAGCCCGCTCCTCGCGCGCACGCCGCTGCAGCGCGCGGCGAGTTCACCTTCGCGAGTAGCGCGACCGATGTATGACACCGAATTCAGTTGGATTGCCGTGCATCGCCCCTACCTCTCTTGCATCACACGCCCAATCATCGGCAGCCTCGCGCGCGCAGCACGATGCGTCAGCGGCTTCCGGGATGGGCGGGGCAGCTCAGTACGAGAGGAGTTTTCCATGAAACGAGCCATCATGATTCTGGCAACAGCAGCACTCGCTTCGACGCTGGCCATCGGCGCGGCGGACGCGCACGGCGGCGGTGGTGGCGGCGGCCACGGCGGCTTTGGCGGCGGCGCCCGGTTCGGTGGCGAGCATCTCGGCTTCGTCGGTCATGCCGGCGGCCTCCGCCAGCACGCATTTCACCGCTACGGCCGGCCCGGATATGGATTCTACGGCGCCTATCCGGATTGCTATGACTGGTACGAGCTGCATCCCGACCAGCCATTGCCGCTGAGCTGCAGCTAAGCGCGCGCACGGCGCCGATCGCACCGGACCTGACGACGTCATGGTCCGGTCCGATCGAGCCGCGCAGTTTCATGGCGGGACTGTCGTCATGCGTCACGGCGAGCACGAGGCCGCGGCGCGTGTTGACGCGGACGAATTGAAGACCGGCGGAGTGCCTACCGGCCGCATGAACCGTCAGTCGGCACGCGCGGTGCTCGAAGGATCCGCCGGCCGCGAATGCGCCAGGCTTCACGACCCGGACGTCGCGCGCCGGATCGGGGATGCCCTGACACGACTGAAGGCGGCGGCGGCCAAGCAAGACCTCGTCGGATGCCTCCCTCGAGGCCAAGACCGATTTCTACGCGGCGCTGATCGGCGGCTGCCGCAATGCCTTCATCGAGCGCATGCTCAAGCCGCACCGAATTCAACTGCTGCGGATTACATCAATGTCGCAGCCGAAACGGATCAACAAGAGCCTGCGCGAGGCAGCAATAGGTACCGTATCTTATCTGATCCCGTCACGGATCATGTACCCGGCGCCGCGGATCGTGTGCAGCAGCGGCCGCTCGAAGCCCTTGTCGATCTTGGAGCGCAAGCGCGAAATGTGCACGTCGATCACGTTGGTCTGCGGATCGAAATGATAGTCCCAGACGTTCTCCAAGAGCATGGTGCGCGTCACCACCTGGCCGGCATGCTTCATCAGATATTCGAGCAGGCGGAATTCGCGCGGCTGCAGCGTCAGCTCGTCCTTGCCGCGGGCGACGCGGTGCGAGAGCCGGTCGAGCTCGAGATCGCCGACGCGGTAGAGCGTGTCCTCGGCAGGCCCGCCGCGGCGGCGTGACAGCACCTCGACCCGGGCCAGCAGCTCGGCGAAGGAATAGGGCTTCGGCAAATAATCGTCGCCGCCGGCGCGCAGGCCCTTGATGCGGTCGTCGACCTGGCCGAGCGCGGAGAGAATCAGCACCGGCGTCGTGTTGCCCTTGTCGCGCAGCGCGCCGATCAGCGACAGGCCGTCGCGCTTGGGCAGCATGCGGTCGACCACAAGCACGTCGTAATCCCCGCTCTCGGCCATGGCGAGGCCCTCCTCGCCGTCGGCGGCGTGGTCGGCAATGTGTCCGACCTCGCGAAACGCCTTCACGAGGTAGTCGGCGGATTCGCGGTCGTCTTCGATGATGAGGAGGCGCATCGTGCGTTCGGCGGCGGTCAAGGAGGTCAACCTTCTCTAAACATGGCGCGAGCGGCAATCGCATGCAAGCCGAGGGGGAGACGCTGGCATGGGAAAAAAGGCGGGCGGTGAAGCTGGGGGGACTTCACCGCCCTAGGCCTTCCGACGGAGGGGGGCGTTTTTCCACCGGAAGGTAGCAAGGGGAAGCGATTGTTACGCTGCTTCCCCGAAGGGCGCCGGCGGCGGGGGCGACTGATGCCGGCGACACCCTTCATCTCGAGAGCCTCCTAAAGGCTTACCCCTTGGCGAGGGGCACCGCGACGAAGCGCGACTGGCCGCCGCTCTTCACGCGCATCAGGACGCTGTTCTTGTTGTCGGTCCGCGCCGTATTGATGGCATCGCGGACTTCGCCGGCGGTGGCGACGCTCTTGCCGCCGACTTCGAGGATCACGTCGCCTTCCTTGAAGCCGCGTTCAGCCGCGGCGCTCTTCGGATCGACCTGGGTGACGACGACGCCTTCCTTGCCGGCGCCGGCCACCGAATTGGCGGGTGCAACGGTCATGCCGAGCTTGGGCACGTCGGTGCCCTTGCTCGCACCCTTGCCGTTGTCATTGTCGTTGTCGGCCTTGGCCTCGACCGTGTTCGGCAATTGGCCGAGGGTGAGGTTGACGACCTTGTCCTGACCCTTGTGCAGCACGTTGAGCTTCACGGTCGCGCCGGGCGCCATGCCGCCGATGGTGCGGGCAAGCTCGCGCGCGTCCTTGACGGGTTCGCCGTTGACCGCCGTGATGACGTCGCCGGATTCGATGCCGGCCTTGGCTGCCGGACCGTTGGCCTGCGGCTCCGCCACCAATGCGCCTTCGGCCTTCTTCATGCCGAGGCTGTCGGCGATGTCGGACGTGACGGGCTGAATCTGCACGCCGATCCAGCCGCGGCTGACTGAGCCCTTGTCCTTGAGCTGAGCGACCACGCTCTTCACCGTGCTCGCCGGAATCGAGAACGCGATGCCGACGCTACCGCCGGAGGGCGAGTAGATCGCAGTGTTGACGCCCATCACCTCGCCATTCGTATCGAAGGCCGGACCGCCGGAATTGCCCTTGTTGACGGGCGCGTCGATCTGGATGAAATCGTCATAGGGACCGTTGCCGATGTCGCGGCCGCTCGCCGAGACGATGCCCGCGGTCACGGTGCCGCCGAGACCGAAGGGATTGCCGACGGCAAGCACCCAGTCGCCGATCCGCGGCTTGCTGTCGGCGAGCTTGGCGAACGAGAAGTTCGAGCTGCCTTCGACCTTGATCAGGGCGAGGTCGGTGCGCTGGTCGGTGCCGATCACCTTGGCGGTGTAGGTCTTGCCCTCGTCGGTGGTGATCTCGACCTTGTCGGCGCCGTCGACCACATGGTTGTTGGTCACGGCAAAGCCGTCAGCCGAGATGAAGAAGCCGGAGCCCTGGCCCTGCACGACGCGGCCGCGGCCTCCCTTCATGCCCGGGGGGAAACCGTCCGGTCCGCCGAAGCGGCGGAAGAAGCGCTCCATCGGCGAGCCCGGCTGGAACGGCGAGGAGGAATCGTCGCCGTCATCGTTGCTCGCGGTCTTTTCCTTCATGTTGACCTTCACCGAGATCACCGAGGGCTTCACGCGCTCGACGATGTCGGCGAAGCCGATGGGACGTTCGACCTTGCGGACCTCGTTGTTGACCTGCGCATGCGCCGGGCTCGAGAACAGCTCGGCCGGCGAGCTCGACGGGCCGAAGCCATAGACGGCCGCGCCAAGGCCGGCGACGACCGAGGCCATCAGCGCGAACTTGCGCGCGGAGAACACCGACCGGCGCGGCTGCCGGTAGGACGGAAGGTTCGAGAGGTCGATACGGTCGGTCATGCAGAGATCTCCAGGGCCTTGAAATCCATGTGATGCCTGAGGGCGGCACCTTACGGACCTGAAGATGGGGGCTCCCGCCTTACCGTGCGCTGGCGGCGGGGTTAAACTTTCGTAATAAAGGCGGAACGCGGATGCGGCAGTTTAGCGCAGGCCGAAAATTGTGATTCCACAGGAACTTAACTCGAGTTCCCGGAACGCGCGGGGGTGGGCTTTTTGGCGCGCTTAGCTTGCTCTGACGCTGACGATGAACTCGTCGACTTCGCGCTTCAAGGTTTCGGCCTGCTGCGACAGATCGACCGCGGAATCCCGCGCCTCGGCGGCCATGCGGCCGGTCTCCGCGGAGGTCGAGGTGATCTGGACGATATGGTTGGAGACGTCGAGGGTGCCGCGCGCGGCGTCCTGGGCGCTGCGCGTGATCTCCTGCGTCGCGTTGCGCTGCTGGGAGGTGTCGACCTCGATGCCGGACATGATGGAGGAGATCTCCGCCAGCGTCTTGGAGATGCCGTCGATCGCGTCGCGCGTCTGTGCGGTGATGCCCTGAATGCTGGCGACGTGGGAGGTGATCTCTTCCGTCGCCTTGCTGGTCTGATGCGCCAGATTCTTCACCTCGGAAGCGACCACCGCAAACCCCTTGCCGGCCTCCCCTGCCCGTGCCGCCTCGATGGTGGCGTTCAGCGCCAGCAGGTTGGTCTGCGATGCGATCGCCTGCACCAGCTGGACGACCTCGCCGATCTTGTCGGCTGCATCCGACAGCGTGTGGATGGTGTCGCGGCTCTTCTCCGCCTCGGACGCCGCGCCTTCGGCGCGCTGGGTCGCGTCGGTGACGCGGCGGCTGATCGTGCCGATCGAATTCGTCATCTCCCCGGCAGAACCTGCCACCGTCTGCACGCTGGCGCTGGCGAGGCTCGCGGCGCTTGCGACCGCATTGGCCTTGGTGCTGGTGTCGTTGGCCGTCCGCGACAGCGTCTCGGCGTTGCTCTTCAGGTGCACCGCCGATGACGCCACGCTGTCGACGACGCTGGCAACGAGGTCGTTGAAGCGCTTGATCCGGTCGTCCAGGAATTTCGATCGCTCGGCCTGGTGCTGCGCTTCGTGGAGCTGCCGTTCGGTGAGGTGGCGCCGCTCGATGCCGTTGGTCTTGAACACCTCCAGCGCACCGGCGAGCAGGCCGATCTCGTTGGTGCGGCCGAGCCCCGGAACCGGCGTCTCGAACTTCTGGTCGGCGACCTCGCGCATCGCATGGACGATCGCCGCCAGCGGATTGAGGATGCCGTTGCGGACGGCAAACCAGGTGGTGAGGCAGATCGCGAAGGCGACGACGGCGATCACGCCGCAGGCGGCCAGGAAGTAGGAGAACGCGGCCTGCGCCTGCTGATAGATCTGCATGGCATGGTCGCGCGCGGGGCCGCTCAGCGCGGCGAAGTCGGAGGACAGGCTGGTGATCTCGTTGTTGAGATAGAGCACCGCAATGAAGCCGGTGCCGCCGCCGATGCCCAGCAGAAACAATAATGCAGCGACGACGGCGCCGACCAGGAAGCGGATCGTCAGATTGCTGTTCGCGAACATGGGGGCACTCGGAGTCTGGAATCGAAGCTCGCGACAAGCTTCCAGACAAAGGTCAAAATACCATGAACCGCGCCGCGGCGAGCCGGCGCTCTACGTAGGATTACGTGGCCAGTCGCGTCACTACGGAGATTTGGTCTCGTCGGACATCAAGGCCGCGAGCTTCGCCTGTTCGTCGGCCGTGAGCGGCGGCGCTGGTAGGTCTGCACCGCCACGGGCGCGACGCCGGATCTGCAGCCACAGGGCCATGCCGCCGCCGATCAGCAGCACCGGCCCGAGCAGCCACAGCAGCAGGTTTTGCCGCTCGAAGCGCGGCTTCAGCAGCACGAACTCGCCGTAGCGCGCGACCAGGAAGTCGAGCACCTGCGAATTGCTGTCGCCGGCGCCGATGCGCTCGCGCACCAGGAGCCGCAGGTCGCGCGCCAGCGGCGCATCGGAATCGTCGATCGACTGGTTCTGGCAGACCATGCAGCGCAGCTCGCGCGACAGCTCGCGCGCACGGGCTTCCTTGGCCGGATCCGACATGATCTCGTCGGGCTGCACCGCGTGGGCTGCCGGCAAAGCCAGCAGCATCAGCAGGGCGAACGCGGTCATGATCCGGCGCATCGGATCACTCCGCCGGTTGGAGGCGCTGCTTGGCCCGCGCCGGCTTCGGCGCGCCGACCCGCAGGCGCCGGTCGGACAGCGACAGCACGCCGCCGAAGGCCATCAGCACCGGTCCCCACCAGATCAGGAGCACCATCGGCTTGTAATAGATGCGCACGGCGATGGCGCCCTCGGCGTTGGCGTCGCCGAGCGAGATATAGAGCTGGCTCGCGCCGCGCGTCAGCAGCGCGGCCTCGGTGGTCGAGGAGCCGCGGGTGGTGAAGCTGCGCTTGGACGGCGTCATGACGCTGAGCGGCGCGCCGTCGCGGCTGACGTTGAACTCGGCGATCATCTCGCGGTAGTTCGGCCCCTGACGCTGCAGCACCCCGTCGAGCTTCACGTCGAAGCCGGCGATGTGGGCGACGTCGTTCTGCTTCATCGTCGCGATATATTCGCTGTTCCAAGTGGTCTCGCAGACGATCCCGATCAGCGTCACGCCGAGGCTGGCATGCGCAAACGCGGTGCCCCAGGACGAGCGCGGCAGGCCACGCGCCCGGTGCAGCACGGTTGCGAACGGCAGCCGCACGAGGCCGGTCCGCTCGACGATGTCGGTGACCGCGCCGGCGATGACGAAGACGCCAAGCCCGATCGCGAGCGGCGCCAGCGTGCTGCCGCCCGTCGCCCAGCCCCAGGCGATGGCGACGGCGACGAGCCCGGCAACGCCCGCAGCTAACAGGCGCTGCGTCACGCCGAGCAGGTCGCCGCGCTTCCACGCCAGCATCGGCCCGAACGGCACGGCCAGCAGCAGCAGGGTAAACAGCGGCGCAAAGGTCAGGTTGTAGAACGGCGCACCGACCGACATCTTGAAGTCGGCGAGCATCTCCATCGCCAGCGGATAGAGCGTGCCGAACAGCACGACGGCGCAGGCGACCGTGAGCAGCAGATTGTTCAGGACCAGCGCGCCCTCGCGCGAGATCGGCGCGAACAGGCCGCCCTGCTTCAACGACGTGGCGCGGCCCGCGAACAGCGACAGGCTGCCGCCGATGAACAGGCAGAGGATCAGCAGAATGAACACGCCGCGGGTGGGATCGGTGGCAAAGGCGTGCACCGAGGTGATGACGCCCGAGCGCACCAGGAAGGTGCCGAGCAGCGACAGCGAGAAGGTCAGAATCGAGAGCAGGATGGTCCAGACCTTCAGCGCGTTCCGCTTTTCCATCACCAGCGCCGAATGCAATAGCGCGGTGCCGGAGAGCCACGGCATCAGCGAGGCGTTCTCGACCGGATCCCAGAACCACCAGCCGCCCCAGCCGAGCTCGTAATAGGCCCAGTACGAGCCCATGGCGATGCCGAGCGTCAAGAAGATCCAGGCGACCAGCGTCCACGGCCGCACCCAGCGCGCCCAGGCCGCGTCGATCCGTCCCTCCATCAGCGCCGCGATGGCGAAGGAGAACGAGATCGAGAAGCCGACATAGCCGAGATAGAGCATCGGCGGATGCACGGCGAGCCCGATGTCCTGGAGCACCGGATTGAGATCGCGGCCCTCGATCGGCGGGCTCGCGATACGCAGGAACGGGTTCGACGTCACGAGGATGAAGAGATAGAAGGCGCTGGCGACCCAGGCCTGGACGGCGAGCACGTGCGCGCGCAGCGACAGCGGCAAATTGTTGCCGAAAGCGGCGACCAGCCCGCCGAACAGCGCGAGGATCGACACCCACAACAGCATCGAGCCTTCATGGTTTCCCCACACGCCGGTGATCTTGTAGAGCAGCGGCTTCATCGAGTGGGAATTCTCGTAGACGTTGGCGACCGAGAAATCCGAGTTCACGTGCAGCATCACGAGAGCGATGAACGAAGCGCCGACGAACAGGAGCTGCGCCAGCGCCGTGGAGCGCGCCACGTTCATGAGCGCGACGTCACGCAGGCGCGCGCCGATCAGGGGCACGACCGACTGGATCAGGGCGAGCCCGAGCGCCAGCACCAGGGCGTAATGTCCGGATTCTGCGATCACCGCACCGCTCCTTGCGGATTGCCCTGCGCCGTTGTCGCCGGCTTGCCGGCATCAGACGTCTTGCCGCCGTCAGAAGGCTTACCGCCGTAATCGTCCTTCCAGTGCCCCTGTTTCTTCAGGGCATCGGCGACGTCCTTGGGCATGTAGGTCTCGTCGTGCTTGGCAAGCACGGTATCGGCCTTGAACACGCCGTTGGCATCGAGCGCACCTTCGGCGACGACGCCCTGCCCCTCGCGGAACAGGTCGGGCAGGATGCCCTTGTAGGCCACCGGCAGCTTGGCGTTGCCGTCAGCGACCTCGAAGGTCACCGCGAGATTGTCCCCGCGCTGCAACGAGCCGGGCTGCACCAGCCCGCCGAGACGAAACCGCTTGCCCGGCTCGACGTGCTTCTCGGCGACCATGGTCGGGGTCGAGAAGAACACGATGGAGTCGCGAAGGGCGTTGAGCACCAGCGCGGCCGCGAGCGCGAGCACGGCGAGCGAGCCGCCGATGATGGTCATACGTCGCTGCTTGCGCGTCATGGCGTATCCGTTCTCCGCTTCTGTCGTCCCGACATCGTCATCCGCCGAGCCCGAGCGTCCTGAGGCCTTCGTTGAGCTGGCGAAGCCGCTCGCCGTCGCTGGCAACCGCCTGCCGGGCATCGGCCGACGCCCCCATCGCCTTGTCCCGCTCGCCCATCACGAGATAGGCGCGCACCAGGCGCAGCCAGCTCTCGACGTCGTCGCCGTTCTGCTTCAACCGGGTGGCCAGACGTTCGACCATGCCGCGCACCATCGCGTTGCGATCGCCTTCGGCCATGTCCTTGGAAGCTGCAATCGCCTCGTCGGACAGCGCCGGCATCGTGCCGCCGCCGCCGACCCGCGCCAGCGAGGTCTGCACCAGGGCGCGCCAGGGCGCATCGGCCGGCGCCTTGGCAAGCAGCGCGCGCCAGATCGTCGCGGCATCGTCCTTGCGACCGTCCTGCTCGGCGGCGAGGCCGAGGAAGTAGTTGGCCTTGGGATCGTCCGCGTCCAGGGCCTGGGCCCGCTCGAACTCCGTCTTGGCCTCGGCGGTCACCACGCCGCCGGCGGCGGCCGAGAGCGCTTCGCCGAGATCGGCCCGGCGCTCCGCGCTCTCGCCATTGTAGGTGAGCGAGTTGCGATAGGCGCGCACCGCATCGTCGAAACGGCCGAGCCGCTGCAGCACCGGCGCCAGCACGTTCCAGCCGCGGCCGTCGGTCGGATTCTTTTCCAGATGTTGCTGGACCTGTGCGACGAGGTTCTCGAGCGACTGCGCCCTGCCCGGCACGCGCTCCCGTTGCGCCAGCGGAAAGTCCTGTAATTTGGGCGAACCCAGCGGCATGTAGACGCCGAGCGCAACGAGCGGCAGGCCGGCGAGCGCCAGCACGGCCGCCACGCGGCGCCATGTCACGTTCGACGTCGGTGCCGTCGCGGGCTCGCTCGCGGCCGCGGCAAGCAGCCTGCGGCTGATCTCGACCCGCGCGGCCTCGGCGTCGGGCGCCGGAATCATGCCTGCGGCGAGATCACGCTCGATCTCGGCCAGCTGGTCCTTGTAAACCGCGACCTCGCTACCTTGATCTTGCGCGCGTCCCTTGCGGCCAAGCGGCCAAAGCACGGCGAAAATCGCCGCGACCGTCATCAGCGCGAACACGAACCATAGCGTCATCTGGCAAGCTTCCGGCAGCGCACGAACCGCGCCCATAGGTGCCTTTACACCACGGCCGGACGATGCGGCAATTGACAATTGTCAATTCGGCGCGACCGCAAGCAGTCTCGAAGCGATGCAAATCCAACGGCTTAGCGGATCTCGAAATCCGCACTTTGCGCGGCCTGCTCGCCGTGGCCGTTGAAGGCCTTCAGGAAGTACGTTCCCGGGGGGACGGCCTCCGGCAATCTGATGCGCAGCGCACCAACGGGAACCGGGGACGCAACCCGCGTGATGGTCTCGGACAATTGCCGACCGCTTGCCTTCTCGACCACCACCACTTTGGCGCCGACCATCAACCTTTGATACTTGGCAACGACGACGCGGTTCTCAATTTCGATCGAGCTGATGACGGGTTTCATGCGCACGAATAGAAGTCCCCGGATTTCCACGGGGACCGTACGGCGCGGTACCGGCACCGTCAACCAGAAATTGTGATTACAAAATATACGCCTCAATCAGCTCGCGCGCGACGATTTTCGTTCGCCCGTAGCGGCGTTTTGCGCGGCCCGGCTCATCAGCGAGGCGTAGTCGTCGCCAAACAGCACCTGGCAGAAGCGAATCGCGGCGTCCACCTGCTGTTGCCGATAGGTGCGGACCTTGTGATCGGCGGCCCGCAACGACTGCACCAGCTGCTCGGTCGAGCGTTCGACGTATTGCTGGAGGTCGGAATAGGTGCGCAGCGTCACTTCGTTGATCGCCAGCTCGCTCGCATAATTGCGGCAGGTCGCGACGAAATCGATCAGTGCCACGGTCTCTTCCACCTCGGTGCTGTCGATCCGCGCCCCCGGCGGAATGTCCTTCTCTGGCCGCTGGCGCAGGATGCGGCGGACCCGGCCGGGAACGCTGTCGATCTCGGATTGCAGCGCATTGGAGATGTCGGCCCGGATCGAGGTGAGCTGCCTGCCCCAGGCGGAATCGTTGCGCAGGTCGAGCTCGGTGCGCAGGCCGCGCACGCCGTCGTGCAACGCCTTGAGATTGCCGGCCACGTTGTCGAAATGGCCGCGCTTGATGTCCATGCGCAAGGTGGCCGCGACACAGGACAGATCGTGCAGCGCGATCGTGACGGCAACGCCGTAAGGCGTCGCCGCGACGCGGATCTCGTCGTCGGAGGCGGCAATCTTGATGGCGAGGCGAATGATCTGCCACGGCGCGGTCATCCGCTGCACCACGATCGACAGCGCGAAGGGCAGCATCTGCGGCGTCTGGAGCACCGGAATATTGAGCGCCGACGTCACCGAGGCGATCTGGGAATCGCCGAACGCGCGCAAGGTCCGCGGCAGCCTCTCGTTCAGGCTGGCGACGGCCTCCCGGACCTGGAGCACCGCTCCGATCGAATAGAGGTCCTCGATCACGTTGGGCGGGCCGACCCGGGCCAGCGCGCGCGATTTGTCGCCGCCGCCGGGACCCGTCAGCCCGAAAATGGCGTCCGCAGCCGCGGCTTGGAGCTTCAGCGCCAAGGCCTCGACCTGCCCCGCACTATCGGCGGGCATACGGGCCAGCGCGGCCTCGAATTCGTTGATCTTGCCTGGCGCGCCGTCGCGGCCGAGCCATTGCCAGATCGGCTGGAGCGAGGAGCGGCGAATCTGGCCGACCCGGATCGGGACGCCCGCTTCGACCAGGAACGGTTCCAGAACCTGGAACAGCAGCCGCGACAGATCGTCCGTGCGCGGCGGCGGGGCTTCATCGGCTTCGGTCTTGCGGACAATCTTGCGCAACTGCTCGAGCACGAGGGTCGCCACCGCCGTGTCCTGGCCGCGCTCGAGCGCGCGCTCGAACTCCCGCATCAGCAGCGCCTGCGCCTGCGGCGGGAGCTGCGCGAGATATTCCCTCAGCCGCTCGATCGATGTCTGGCTCATGCGCCCGGGTAATGCACGGTAAAATGGCGGACATGGATGCGTCCGGGCGCGATCATAGGAGGGCCCACTTAAGAAGCCGTTTAGGAAGTCGGGCCGAATCCCCCTGGTTGTTGGCGTCGGCCGGCCCCTGGCGCGGACGAAATATCACGCCGGAACAAAGGATTATATACCCGGAAGGACCAGTTCGGCGCGCAGGCCGCCGGTCGGCGCGCCGCTGAGCGAGAGGCTGCCGCCGTAGAGCGCGGCGAGGTCGGTCACGATCGACAGCCCCAATCCCGAGCCGGGCTTGGACTCGTCGAGCCGCTGGCCGCGCCGGGAGACCTGGGCGCGCTCGGCCTCGGACAGGCCGCGGCCGTCGTCATCGACGACGATGCGCAGCCGCGGACCCGCACCCGCCTGGCGCGGCGCCTCGACCAGCACCTCGATCAAGACGCGCGAGGCCGCCCATTTGCAGGCATTGTCGACGAGATTGCCGACCATCTCCTCCAGATCCTGGCGCTCGCCGCGGAATTTCGCCGACGGATCGGCCTTGGCCTCGACCACGATGCCACGATCGCGATGGATCTTCTCCATAGTCCGTCGCAGCGCCTCGATGGCAGGCGCCACTTCCGTCACGGTCGCGACCACGGAAACCCGCGCTGCGATGCGGGCTCGCTCCAGATGATGGGCGACCTGGTCGCGCATCACGTCCGCCTGCTCCATCACCTTGGCCGCGAACGGATCGGCAATGTGGGCGCCGGCCTCGTTGACGATGACCGAGAGCGGTGTCTTGATCGCGTGGGCGAGATTGCCGACATGGGTGCGCGCGCGCTCGACGATCTCGCGATTGGCATCGATCAGCGCATTGGTCTCGCGCGCCAATGGCGCGATCTCGACCGGGAATTCGCCCTCGAGCCGCTCCGCCCGCCCGGAGCGGATGTCGGCGATCGATTCCGAGATGCGCTTGAGCGGCGCCAGGCCGAAACGGACCTGGAACACGGTCGTCAGCAGCAGCACGATGCCGAGCGCGGTGAAGGTGCCGCCGAGATAATAGTCGAAGCTGCGCGTCTCGTCGAAAATCTCGGTGTCGTCGCCGGCGACGCTGACGAGAAACTTGCCGTCGGCGCCGAGGTCGACCGGCCGCTCCACCATGCGCAGGTTCTGTCCCTCGGGCCCGTCGACATAGGCGAGGCGAATGCCGGCGGCGGTGAGCTCACTGCCCTGCTCCTCCAGCTTCGGCAGCTTCTTGTCCCAGAGCGAGCGCGAGGAGCGCACCTCCGGCTTCTCGGTGTCGGTCCGGGTGATCTGCCAGTACCAGCCCGACAGCGGCAGCTCGAACAGGGGCTCGCCCAGCGACTGGAACTGGCGGTCCGGCGGCTCGTCGGGGGTCGCAACCTCGGCGATGAGGGTGCGCAGATAGAGGTTGAGCCGGCGGTCGAAGGCGCGCTCGGTGGCGTTCTTGTAGACCGACGAGAGCACCACGCCGGTGATGGCCAGGATCACCACGAGCCAGGCGGTCGCCGACAGGAACAGTCGGTTGGCGAGTGAGCTAGCGGCCATCGGAAATATCCCGGGAGGCGCAGGATGGCGGGGCGTCGGAGGTCATGACCGGACCAAGGCCCCTGTCGGGCGACCCGTCAAGCCCCGGAGCGCGTCAGGTGGCCGGCGGGGTCAGGAGATAGCCGAGGCCGCGGACGGTCTGGATGATGTCGACGTCGAGCTTCTTGCGGATGCGGCCGACGAACACCTCGATGGTGTTGGAGTCGCGGTCAAAGTCCTGGTCGTAGAGATGCTCGACCAGCTCGGTGCGGGAGACCACCCGCCCGGAATGGTGCATCAGGTAGGCCAGAAGCCGATATTCGTGCGAGGTCATCTTGACGGGATTGCCTGACACGCTGACCCGCCCGGTCCTGGTGTCGAGGGTGACGGGACCGCAGCTAAGCTCGCTCTGGGCGTGGCCGGTGGAGCGGCGCAGCAGCGCGCGGATGCGCGCCAGCACTTCCTCCAGGTGGAACGGTTTTGCGACGTAGTCGTCGGCGCCGGCATCGAACCCCTGCACCTTGTCGCTCCAGCGGTCGCGGGCGGTGAGGATCAGGACCGGCATGGTGCGGCCGTTGCGGCGCCAGGCCTCCAGCACCGAGATGCCGTCCTTCTTCGGCAGGCCGATGTCGAGCACGACGGCATCATACGGCTCGTTGTCGCCGAGATAATGCCCCTCCTCCCCGTCGAAGGCCCGATCGACGACATAGCCGGCGTCGGTCAGCGCCTTGGTGAGCTGGCGATTGAGATCAGGGTCGTCCTCAACAACGAGCAGGCGCACGCTTCTCTCCAGAAATAGACCGCGACAATACCGCACCAGATGAGCAATTCTGGCGTGAACTGAATATGAACGCGGGGAACCTGCCGCGTTACTTTTTGGTCATATACTTTTGGGTCATATACGAAGTCCATCGCCGACGCGACTGCGCCCGCCCTGCGGCCGGACGGACCGGCAGCAGGACGGGCGCAATGTGCCGCGTGCCCGCGGCAGGCCGGAAGGTCCGCCCTTCCCGTGAATTCGGCCGTCAGGTCCGGAAGAACACGAACCAGATGACGGCGAGGATCAGGATCGCTAGCCCGGTCGAAATGGCGAGCAGCGCCGCCACCGAAGGCCCGGGCTCGCCCTGGCGCGCCTCGGTCGGAGTTTCCACGATCTGACGCTGCTCTCGCGTGGTTGCCATGATGCCCTCAATCTGGATGTCGCTTCGTTAGCCGCGACCTCCTCGCAGCTGATGTCCGGGCCAACGCGTGATTGGATACGATGTTCCGGCTTTTACGCTCGGATCGGGCCGCGACCGCACGGCCCCGCGGCCGGTTAACGCAGTTGGAAGATTCAGCAACCGACCTTGCTTTGATTCGTTGTTCCACGATGGTATCCTTGTCTTCTGTCCCTGTTGCGTTTGGAGTAGCCCATGGCCCCCCGCGCCAATTGGAAGGGTTTTTTGCGTCTGTCGCTCGTGACCTGCCCGGTTGCGCTCTATCCGGCCACTTCGGATACCGAGAAGGTCTCCTTCAACCAGATCAACCGCAAGACCGGCCACCGGATCAAGTACCTCAAGGTCGACGCCGAGACCGGTGACGAGGTGACCTCCGAGGACATCGTCAAGGGCTACAAGGTCGACACCGATACCTACATCGAGGTCACCAAGGACGAGCTCGACGAGATCGCGCTCGATTCCACGCACACGATCGATATCGATGAGTTCGTGCCGAAGACCGACATCGACAACCGCTATCTGATCCGCCCCTACTACCTCGTGCCGGACGGCAAGGTCGGCCACGACGCCTATGCCGTGATCCGCGAGACAATCCGCAGCATGGACAAGGTCGCCATCGGCCGGGTGGTGCTGACCAACCGCGAGCACATCATCGCGCTCGAGCCGCTCGAGAGCGGGCTGATGGGCACGCTGCTGCGCTACCCCTACGAGGTCCGCAGCGAGACGGAATATTTCGACGATATCCAGGACGTGAAGCTCACCAAGGACATGCTCGACCTCGCAAGGCACATCGTCGAGAAGAAGTCCGGCGCGTTCGATCCGGAGCTGTTCGAGGACCATTACGAAACCGCCCTGATCGATCTCATCAACAAGAAGCGCAGCGGCATGCCGATCGCGGCCAAGGCCGCGCCGAAGACCGGCGGCAACGTCATCAACCTGATGGACGCGCTGAAGAAGAGCATCGCGAACGAGAAGGATGTCGCGCCCGCGGCGAAGGTCGCCAAGGAGTCCAAGGCCAAGAAGCCGAAGAAGCGCGTCGAGGGCCAGCGCGAGATGCTGCTGCCGATATCCGGCAAGGGCGGCAAGGACGCTGCGGCAAAGGCGAAGGATGCCCCGAAGAAGGCAGCCGACAAGCCGGTCCGCGCGCCGGCGCGGGCGAAGAAGGCGGGCTGACAGCGCCGCATCAATTACGCCGTGATGTCACTCCTCGCGGATCAGGCGGCCTGACATGCCCTGGTCGACGGCGTTCGACGATCCCGTTCGCGTGAGCAGCAAGCGCACGCTGCACACGCTCCAGGACGCCGCGGACTACATCATGCAGCTGCCCGAGGACGCCCAGCACGAGGCGCACTGGCAGACCGCCGTCGAGACCTTGATCAACGCGGCCGAGACGGGCGGCGGCTGGGTGATGTTCGCCCGTATCGCCATGCTGCGGGCCCTGAATGCGCCTGGCCGGCGCCGATGAACGCGCTGGCCTCGGCAAACAGCCTCAACAATCCGTTAAGCGGCACCCTGCTCCCGAGACGACCGCCATGGCGAACCGCCTCCCGGCGCTTGCCCCGCACGAGGGTCCGTCGATTTGAATCCATTTGGACGCACCGGCGGAACCTTAATTTAATGACTGCCGTCGTATCAGCGGAGGCGCGATCGCGCGGGATTAATTTTTTGGCGCACCAAGCTTATTCGATCTATTGACGAATTCGATGACGACGCGACCATACGTTGGATCGGATCAACAGGAGTTGGGCAATGCGTTTGCTTAGGTCTTTCCTTGCCGATGAGAATGGTGCGACCGCCATCGAGTACGGCCTCATCGCCGCGGGGATCGCGCTGGCGATCGTGACCGCCGTGAACAACACGGGCGGCGCCCTCCTCAACAGCAAGTTCAACGCGGTCAGCACGGCGATCAAGTAACGCCCGGTGCCGCCGCGCAGGCATGATCTGCGTCAACAGCATCAGCGCCGCCACGTCTAAACATGAAGGCCGAGCTTCCTCCCTGCCGGCCTGTCCATGCATCCAGACCTTCCGCACTCCCAACTGAAGATCCGCCGCGTCCGGCTCGATACCGGCCGCGAGAACGTCGTCGTCCTCTCCAGGCGGTCCAAGGCGCTGCGCGCCGAGATCTTCCGCGGCTTCAGCCGCGTCGAGCTACGTCACGGCGACAAGGTCATGCTGGCGACCTTGCTGATCACGGACGACGATACGCTGGTGGCGCCTGACGAGATCGGACTCTCCGAGCCGGCATTCCGGCGCTTCGCGCAAGGCGCGGGCACGCAGGTCACGGTCAGGCCCGCCTCGCCTCCGGAGAGCCTGGAGGCGGTGCGCGCGAAGATCCGCGGGCGAACCTTGAGCCCGGCCGAGATCGGCGCGATCATCAACGACCTCGCCCATTATCGCTACTCGGACATGGAGATCGCCGCCTTCCTGATCGGCTCGGCGAGCTTCATCACCAGCGACGAGCTGCTCGCCCTCACCGGGGCGATGGCGCAGGCCGGCACGCAATTGGTGTGGCCGACCCCCGTCGTCGTCGACAAGCATTGCATCGGCGGCATCCCCGGCAACCGCACCTCGATGGTCGTGGTGCCGATCGTCGCCGCCCACGGCCTGCCGATCCCCAAGACCTCCTCGCGCGCCATCACCTCGCCTGCCGGCACCGCCGACACCATGGAGGTTCTGGCGCGGGTGAATGTCGGCGTCGAGGAGATGAAGGCCATCGTCTCGGCCTGCAACGGCTGCCTGATCTGGGGCGGGCACGTGAACCTGTCGCCCGCCGACGACGTCCTGATCTCGGTCGAGCGTCCGCTCAGCCTCGATACACGAGAGCAGATGGTCGCCTCCATCATGTCCAAGAAGATCGCGGCCGGCTCGACGCATCTATTGATCGACATTCCGGTCGGGCCGACCGCCAAGGTGACCAACGGCGTCGAGGCGATGCGGCTGCGCAAGCTGTTCGAATTCGTCGGCGACCGCTTCGGCCGCTCGGTCGAGGTGATCGTGACCGACGGAAGCCAGCCGATCGGCAACGGCATCGGGCCGGTGCTCGAGGCCAATGACGTCATGGCGGTGCTCGGCAACGATCCCGATGCGCCGCGCGACCTGCGCGAGAAATCGCTGCGGCTCGCCGCGCATCTGCTGGAATACGATCCGAGCTTGCGCGGCGGCGCCGGCTATGCGAGGGCGCGCGAATTGCTCGACAGCGGCGCGGCGCTGAAGCAGATGCAGAAAATCATCGACGCCCAGGGCCCGTCGACCTGCAGCAACGAGCTGGGATCGCTCAGCTTCGACGTCAAGGCGACGCATGACGGCACCGTGTCCGCGATCGACTGCCTGCGTCTGAACCGCCTCGCCCGCACCGCCGGCGCGCCGCTCGACAAGGGCGCCGGCATCCACCTTTTCAAGAAGATCGGCGATCGCGTCGAGCAGGGCGAGCCACTCTATCGCGTCTACACGTTCGACCGCCCCGAGCATGATCTGGTTGCCGATGCCGCCGCCGAGGAGACCGGCTACGTCGTCAACGGTGACGAGGCCCCGCAGGGCAGGTCAACCTCGTGAGCACGATCGCGCTCCAGACACTGCCCGGCGGCCGCGATGCGGCGAAGCGCCTTGCGGGCCGGCTCGGGCTGTCCTGCGCCGAGATCGCCGTGCATCGCTTTCCGGACGGAGAGCTGCGCATCGCCGTCGCGCCGGCCGCCGACACCACCCTCCTCTATGCCCCGCTCGATCAACCCAATGACAAGCTGATCGCCCTGCTGTTCGCCGCGGAGGCGTTGCGTCGGGGCGGCGCGAAGCGGCTGGTGCTGGTCGCGCCCTATCTCTGCTACATGCGGCAGGACGCTGCCTTTCATGCCGGCGAGGCCATCAGCCAGCGCGCCATGGGCGATCTTCTCGCAAGGACCGTCGACCGCATCGTCACCGTGGATGCGCACCTGCATCGCACTCCCGACATCAGGTCGGTATTTCCGGGCATCGAAGCGGAGAACCTGTCCGCCATGCCGGCGATCGCGAGCGCGCTGGCGACGGGCGGCATCGACCCTACAACCGTCGTGATCGGACCCGACATGGAATCCGAGCCCTGGGTGAACGACATCGCGCGCCGGCTGCGATTGCAGCATACGGTGGCGAAGAAGACGCGGCACGGCGATCGTTCCGTGTCCATCGGCTTTGCCGATCCCGGCCTGCTGTCCGGACGGCCCGCGCTGCTGGTGGACGACATCGTCTCTTCCGGCACGACGCTGATTGCCGCGGCGAAGGCGCTGACGGCGATGGGCGCGAGCGCCGTCGATGCGGTCGTGACGCATGCGCTGTTCCCACCGGCCATGATCCCTGCATTCACTGAGGCCGGCATCCGGTCGATCCGCTCGACCGACAGCGTGCCGCATCCGACCAATGCGATTGCGCTCGACGCAAGTCTCGCGGCCGCCTTGCGGTCCGAGCTACCGACGACACAGCTTCCGGAGACGATTCCATGAGCATCACCGTTCGATTCTGCGGCGCCGCCCGCACTGTGACCGGGGCGAGCTATCTGTTCCAGACCGCAAGCGGCCGCTTCCTGGTCGATTGCGGCCTGTTCCAGGGCCAGAAGACGCTGAAGGAGCTCAACTACGGCGCTTTTCCGTTTCGTCCCGCCGATATCGATGCCGTGCTGCTCACGCATGCCCATATCGACCACAGCGGTCTGTTGCCGAAGCTCGTGCGCGCGGGCTTCGAGGGACCGATCCTGGCAACGCGCGGCACGATCGATCTCTGCTCCTACATGCTGCCCGACGCCGGCAGCATCCAGGAATCGGAAGTCATGCAGCTCAACCGGCGCAACGCCTCGCGCGGGCGCAAGGAGGTGCATCCGATCTACACGCAAGCCGACGCGATCGCATCGCTGCAGTCGTTTCGCGCGGTCGACTACGAGCGCTGGACCGACGTGATCCCGGGCGTCCGCGCCCGCTACTGGAACGCCGGCCATCTGCTCGGCTCCGCCTCGATCGAGCTGGAGATCGCCGAGCAAGGCGCGTCTCGTCCGCTGCGCGTGCTGCTCTCCGGCGACGTCGGGCCGGAGGCCAAGCTGCTGCAGCCCGATCCCGAAGCGCCAACCGATTTCGACTACGTCATCTCGGAATCGACCTATGGTGACCGGGTACGCGAGGCCACGACCCCTGCCCTTCGCCGCGAGCACCTCGCGGCTGAGGTGCGCGATGCGGCGGCCGCCGGCGGCGCGCTGCTGCTGCCCGCCTTCGCGGTCGAGCGCACCCAGGAGCTGATCGTCGATCTGGTCGACCTGATGGAGCACGGCGAGATTCCGACCGCACCGATCTTCCTCGATTCGCCGCTCGCGATCCGCGCCACCGAGGTGTTTCGCCGGCATGCCGAGAGCCTCGACCCGTCCGTCGATGCCACGCGCCTGCTCAACTCGCCGCATCTCAAGTTCACCGAGACCGCGGACGAGAGCAAGGCGATCATGCGCCTGTCCGGATTCCACATCATCATCGCCGCAAGCGGCATGTGCGACGCCGGCCGCATCCGCCACCATTTGAAGCGCTGGCTCTGGAACGAACGCGCCACCGTGCTGCTCGCCGGCTTCCAGGCCAACGGCACGCTCGGCCGTTTCCTCCAGAACGGGGCCAAGGCCGTGCGGATCCAGGGAGAGGAGATCAAGGTCGCCGCCCGCATCCGCATGATCGACGAATATTCGGGCCACGCCGACGGCGCCGGCATCGCCAGCTGGATCGCGGCGCGCCGGCCCATCGCCCGCGGGCTGTTCCTGGTCCATGGCGAGGAAGGCGCGATCGCGGGACTTGCCGAACGTGTCGCCGAGCGCATCATTCCGGCCGCCAAGGTCTATCAGCCGATGCTGGACGACATCTACGAGCTCGCCGCGCCCGAGCCGCGCGTGCTCGACGTCGATCGCCGCCGGCGGCTCGCGCCGGAGGCCGTGACCCGTCTCGACTGGCACAATGAGATGTCCGAGCTCATGCTCGACATCAACGACAGGATGGGGGCCGCTGCCGACGACCGCGCCCGCGGTGTCATCATCCGCAGGCTGCGCCGCGCGCTGGAGGAGACGGCGTAGCGGGGCGCCGAAACGCGAAAGCCTCGCCGCAAACTCGTCATTGCGAGGAGCTCTTGCGACGAAGCAATCCAGGATCTCACCGCGGAGAGATGCTGGATTGCTTCGCTTCGCTCGCAATGACGGAGTGTTTGGCCACAGCCCGCGCCTCTCGTGTCCCGGACGCGCTGCAGCGTGCTTACGCTGCTGCGCAGAGCCGGACCCAGAAGGCCGCGGCACGCGCTGCTGCATGGGCCCCGGCTCTGCAGCGCATCGTCGAAGGGACGCTGCGCTGCGCCCGGGGCACGAGAACGTTGTTTGGCGATAAACATGGTTGCGCATCCTCGCGGCTGTTCGCCCGAGCTTTGCTGGCTTCTTCCGCCCTCATCTCAAGCAAGGGCGCAGGGAAGGCCGGGCGCCGGCTGGCACCCGAAGTCCCGCGTGTGCTTCAAAAAAGCGCACGGGGTGGACGACAGGTGATGCCGGTCGCCCGGCCTTCCCTGCGCGATGGTTTTCACGGTGTCCTTCGTGCTCTCCCCGGGGAGCGTTGCACTATTGCCCCCGTCGCCTTGCGGATGATCGATGCACGTGCCGGTTGGCCGCCACATCTCCGCCAAGACTTGACGCCAGAACCCCGGGCGTCAGGACCACACGACTTCTCCGTCCGCGCACATCTCTCATCCGCATTCCCGGGACTGGCGTGCGCTCGCCGCCGGGACCGAACGAAGGACGCTGTCAGCGCCGTGTCGTATCGCGCCGGTCGCTGCTCACGGGATTCCCGCCCTGCAGCCCCATCGCGCGCCGACGCCGTCGCGGCCACCGCATCCCGGCCCGCGCTTCGTGACGATCGCGAAACGCCCCTTTGGCGGGCGGGATGCGTCGGCTTGTACGGCAAAAGCGAATTTCTGTAAATACGAATATTTTAGCGAAGTGCTCTCGACCCAGCGCTTGCGTGTTTTGCCCGTCGGGCAACACAACCGATTGTACCCCGGATCGAGCAGAGCAGAAATCTGGAGAGCAGGTTCCGCAGATGCGGCGACGACGAAGCTTCGCCGATCCCGTTCACCTGTCCCCAACCTCGACCGCTTCCAGGATCACTGCCGTCCGATCAGCCAACTCGGGAATTTTGGCGAGATAGGCCTGGTAATGCGGCGAGGCCCGGTGAGCTTCGACGGCCGCAACGTCGCGGTACAGTTCGTCGAGAACGTAGCGATCTTCGTTCGATATGTCGCGCCAGACATCCCAACGCAGGTTGCCAGGCTCGGCCCTGGAATGCGGAGCCATGCCGACAAGCAATGCGCTCAGTTCAGCGGACTTGCCCGGGCGAGCAACCAGGATCGCGGTAATCTTGGATGGCAATTGCGTCATTCGATAGCTCCCCATGCGAGGGCAAGCGCGGCCTCGGATGCCGCGCCCATCCCTCTCGAATTCCGTACGCTGCGAATCTTCAGATTTTCGCGACAGTGCTCTTATCCTTGAGGGCGGCCAGCAGCTCTTTTCCCAGCGCTCCGGCCGACGCGGGGTTCTGCCCCGTGATGAGCCGGCCATCGACCACGACGTGAGGTTGCCAGTTGGCCGTGGATGAGTACTCGGCACCCTCTGCCCTCAACGCATCCTCGAGCTCGTAAGGCACATCATCGCGCGCGTAGTCGTACTCTTCCTTCTTCGAGAACGACGTGAGCTTCTTGCCGCGCACGAAAGGGACGCCATCGCCAAGGTCAACGCCAAGCAGCGCGCACGGCCCGTGACAAACAGCGGCGACGAGCTTGCCAGTGCTCCAGGCACGCACAATGGCACTCTGGACTGCTGCATTGCGCTGGATGTCCACCATGGGCCCAAGACCACCGGGCACCAGGATGGCGTCGTAGTCGGCGGCGTCCACCTCGGACAATTTGCGACTGTGATTCAAGCGGCGAAAGGCTTTGCTCGCGAGAAAATCCTTCTGAGCGGGATCTTTCTCGTCGTACGCGTCGTAAGGCGTCCATCCCCCGGCCGGGGACGCGAACTCCACCGCGACCCCAGCCCTGTCGAGCACCTCGAAAGGATGGGCGACCTCGGCGAAAAAGAAGCCGGTCTTGCGACTATGCGGACCGATCACGGCTGCGTTGGTGACAATGAAGAGGACATGTTGGGTCACGGTTTTCTCCTTTCGATAACGCTGTGCGTTCAGGCGGCCAGAGCACCAGGACTGGCCGATCAATATTTTCGTTGTCGGGATCCTGGCTCTACGATTGGGATCGTCTTGGCGCGACTCAGAGAACGGTCAGTTCGGACAGGGCTGTCCGGCGGCGCCCCACAGGGCCATGTCCTTGACGTGATCCTCGAAGCTGCCCGGCGGCGTCGAACGGCCTGCCCCGGGCGCCCAGCCCCGCGGGATGAAGCCGTTCATGGACGCATCGTGCCGCAAATGATCGACGAGGCCGGCGGCGTCGCGGCCGCCATTGCGCTTGGGATCCTTCATCTGCGCGCAGATCTCGGCGCCGCTCTTGCCGAACCATATGAAGGCCACCGGCGCAAGCTGCCAGTCGATGCCGGCGCGCGGCGGTGCGGGCGCAGGCTCGTTCGCCTGAGTCGAGGTCATGTGACAGGTCGCGCACGGGATCGCCTCGGCGCCGATGCGGCTCTCGCCGCCGTGGATGTTCATGCCATGCGCGCGCGGCTTGGTTTCGCCGGCCGGGGTCCAGATCGGGATGGCCTTGGCATCGACATGGCAGTTGGCGCAACGTGGATGGGTCACCACCGCTTCGATCCGCTTCCAGGCCTCCAGCCCCTCGGCGCGATTGACGCTGCCCGGCGGCAGGACGTCTTTCTTGGATTCGTCCTTGGCCGCGACCAGTCCCGTGAGCGCTGCAATCGACGAAGCGGCGAGGACCGTTGCGATCAGAAATCCCTTCATGATCCGCCCTCACACAAAGTCGATGAACTTGTTGAACGGCATCTCGCGGATGCGCTTGCCGGTCGCGGCAAAGATCGCGTTCGCAAGTGCGGGCGCGGCCGGCGGCACCGGCGGCTCGCCGACGCCCCTCACCTTCGGATCGTTCTCGAGCCCGCGCACTTCGATCACGGGGCACTGATAGATCCGCATCGCTTCGTGGTGGTTGTAGTTGGTCTGCTGCACCGCGCCCTTGGCATAGGTGAGCTCGCAGTTGATGGCGTGGCCGAGCCCCCAGATGACACCGCCCTGCACCTGGTTCTCGAAATTGACGGGGTCCACGACCTTGCCGACGTCGACTGCTACCCAGACCTTGTCGATCCTGATGCCTCTGTCGGTCATCGTGACTTCGACGACCTCGGCCGCCGGCGTCCCGAAGGATTCGACGAACGCGACGCCGCGCCCGCGGCCGTTGCCGAGCGGCCCCTTCCAATCCGACATTTGCGCGAGCGTCTCCAGCAATTTGCGGTAATGCGGAACGGTGCACATCGCAATCCGCGCCTTCATGGGATCGAGACCGGCCGCGTGGATCAGCTCGTCGATGAAGCTTTCGGTGAAGAAGCCCGATGTGGAGGCGCCGACCGACCGCCATGTAGTGCATGGCGACAACCCTTGCGCCTCGTAGCTCGTGCCCCGGAAATGGGGGATGTCGTAATAGACGTTCCACAGGCCGGCGGCCAATTGCCCGTCGGGATCCTTTGATGGCCTGCCCGAACGCTCGAGCAATCCCTTGAGCGGCGCCGTCGAAGCCAATTGCAGGTCGGCCGAGACGATCTTGCCCTTGTCCACGCTGCCACGATGCCGGGCGATGGCAATCTGCCGCGGAATGTCCTGGAGGAAATCCTCCTCGCGCGAGAACACCAGCTTGACCGGCGTGCCCTTCATCTGATTGGCGATCTCGGCGAGAACGCGGACGTTCTCGTATTCGAGGCGATGGCCGAAACTTCCACCAGTCCATTGATTGTGGAAGGTGATCTGTTCCGGCTTGAGGCCGATCGCCGTCGCCGCGACATATTGCACGAAGCGGGGGCTCTGATGGCCGACCCAGAGCTCCATTCCCTTGTCGGTGACGAGGCCGATCCCGTTGAGCGGTTCGAGCGGCTGATGCGCCACATAGGGCGCGCGGTATTCGGCTTCGACGCGTGTCCCGGTCTTCAGCCCGGTCTCGATATCGCCGATCTTCCGCCATTCCTTTCCCAGGAACTCAGGCTTGAACGACGACTCCAAAACCTTCCAATGGTCGGCCTGCTCCGCGGGATACACGGAGGGCGCCCACTCGCAAACGATGGCGTCGACCGCCTTCATCGCGTACCAGCTGTTGGTGGCGATCACCGCGACGCCGTTCTTGATTTCGAGGACCTTCATGACCCCCGGCATCGCCCGGGCCTTGGTCGCATCGTAGGATTTCAGCGGCTGCCCCTTGTTGGGATTCAGCTTGACGGAGGCGTGCAGCATGCCCTCCATCTTCAGGTCGATGCCGAATTTCAGCTCTCCCATCACCTTGTCGCGGATGTCGAGCCGCATCATCGGCTTGCCCAACATCCGCCATGTCGAGGGATCGCGCGGCTTGGCATCGAGCACGGGCGGAATTTTTGCGGCGTCCGCAGAGAGATCGACGTAAGCGATCTTGGTCCCGTTCGGCAGGATCACATGGCCCGATCGAGTGCGCAGGTCGGCCACGGCGACGCCCGACCGTTTGGCAGCGGCGGCCTTCAGCGTCTCGCGTGCGACCGCGCCGGCAACACGCAGCTTGTCGTAGGTGTCCGGCAGCGTGCTCGACCCGCCGGTCATCTGCAGGCCGGATTGTCTCAGCCATTCGAGCGACTTGGCGCGCGCTTCCTCCGCAGCCGGGCTTTGGTCCGCGGCCACGAACGGCGCGAACTCGTCGGCAAAGCCGGTGTTGAAATAAGCGGGGCTGGGGACGGCGAAGCGAACTTCGAACTGGCCGGGATCGAGGTCCATCTCTTCGGCGATCATGATCGGCTGCACCGAGCCGACGCCCTGCCCGATGTCGGCATGCTGGGCGATCAGCGTGATCTTGTCCGGACTGATCTCGACCCAGGGATTGAAGGTCACCGAGTTCGGCCCGAGGCCGACGGCGAGTGGATTGCCATCGGCGCTCGGTGCGGCCGCTTCAGCGCTACCATAGGCGCCGAAGGCGATGCCGCCGGCGACGGCGGCGGAGCCGAAAACGAAGGCGCGACGGGAAAGGCTCTGCATGTGGCCCATCTCACTTCTCCGCCATCTTCCTGGACGCCGCCGCATGGATCGCCGCGCGGATGCGCGGATAGGTTCCGCAGCGGCAGAGATTGCCGGACATCACCTGGTTGATCTGCTCGTCGGTCGGCTTGGAGATCCGTGCAAGAAGCGAGATGGCCTGCATGATCTGTCCGGCCTGGCAGTAGCCGCATTGCGGCACCTGATGCTCGATCCAGGCCTGGATCACCGGGTGCTGGTCCTTGTTGTCGAGGCCTTCGAGCGTGACGACCGATTTGCCCGCGACCTCGCCGATATGCGACTGGCATGACCGCACCGCCTTGCCGTCGATATGAACGGTGCAGGCGCCGCATTGCGCGACCCCGCAGCCGTATTTGGCACTGGTGATATCGAGCTCGTCGCGCAGCACCCAAAGCAAGGGCATCTCGGGGACGACGTCGACCTGGCGCTTGATCCCGTTCACCGTGAGCTCGATCATGTCGGTATATCCCCTAGCGGACCTCGTCGGCACAACAGCACTGCCTGATGCACACCGAGCCGTATTCCCGATTCCTGCGGAATCATGCGCAATCCCTGCGGATTGCCGGATCGGCTTTCACCTCGGCTTGGCCGCAGCACAATTCGCGATACTGCCCGGGCGTAAGACTGGCGGCCTTGCGGAACACGCGCGTGAAATTGGCCTGGGAGCCGAAGCCGAATTCCAGGGCGATTTCGACCAGGGACAAGCGGTCGCGCGCGAGTTCGTGCCGCGCAGCCTGGACGCGGCGATCGGTCACGTAACGGTGCGGCGACAATCCGGTCGCCTCGCGAAACAACCGGGAGAAATGATACGGGCTGAGGCAAGCCTGGGCCGCCAGATCCTCGAGCCTGATATCGCCGGCAAGAGAAGCCCCGATGTAGTCCAGCACGCGCTGGAGACGCCTGGGATCGAGCGACGGCGACTTGTCAGGTGCGCGCCAGCGGTCGATCGTATAACTCCCGAGAAGATGAGCCGCGAGCGCAACCTGGATTCCCTCCACGAACAGCGCGTCGGTCGGCTGGCGCGGGCGATGGAGCAGGTCGCGAAGCGGCGAGCAGATGTGGAAGAGGATCTGGTCCGCCAGACCGTGCGCGTAGGCGATCTCGACTTTCGCCGGATCGATATCGAAGTCCGCAAGCGCGCTCTGATCCAGCAGCTCCGGCGGCAGATAGAGATGAAGACATTCCATCCGGTCCGAAAGCTCGAGGTGACTCTCCTGCGTCCCCACCGGCACGAGGTAGCTCATGCCCGGCCGGGCGAGGCTCTTCTGGACTTCGCCATTGCCGGCGCGGCACACCATCCCGCCGCCTGACAGCAGCATGACGAGCTCGGTGCAGATGGGGACAGGCGTTGCCTGGCGCCCCGCCTCGAACTTGCGATGCTCGATGCTCAGCCCCGGCCAATCGCTCGTCGCCGCGAGCTTCTCGCTGTTCTGATATTTCTGATCTCCATGCGTCACGAGCGCCATCATGACCTCCGCTTCGTTGCGGCGAATCCCGGCTCCGTATCGCGAGCGAGCGATCATTCCATCCGGTGGTGAGTTGCGGCCCCGGCCGCCGCCACGCCGATCTATGAATTTCTCACAAGCGGCGATAGCGAAGTCCAGAGGCGGCGCGGTTAAAAGAGGTAAAAGGCAGACAAAGCAAAGGCTTGGAACGCGGCGCGATCGGGCTTGGAAAGCCGATCGCGCTGCGGATGAGCAAGATGCGTCGGTCATCGCGCAGGAATCGGAAATACCGCAGTGCTCGCGAACGCTATGAAGCGCTCATCAACGGCAACGCCGCCGTATCGAGAATGGAGCCTGGTATGAAGACGCTTGTCTCGGCGCTTGCCGCAATGTCGATCGCAACGGCCTTCCCCGCGGTCGCGGCCGAGAGGGCCGTTTCCATCGTCCTTGTCCATGGCGCCTTCGTCGACGGCTCGGGCTGGAAGGACACCTACGACATCCTCTCGAAGGCGGGCTATGAGGTGCTGGTCGTCCAGCAGCCGACGATCACGCTGCGAGACGATGTCGCGGAGACCGAACGCGTGATCGCCAAGGCGCGGCATCCGGTCATTCTGGTCGGGCACTCCTATGGTGGAATGGTCATTACGGAAGCCGGCGACAATCCGAAGGTTCGCAGCCTCGTCTATCTCGCGGCATTTGCTCCCGACGTCGGGGAGTCGGTCAGCACGCTGGCGGAAGCGCCGGCACCGGCCGGCGAGCACAAGGCTCCGCTGGTCGCCGAAGGCAATTATCTCCTCGTCGACCGCGACAAATTCCCCACCTCCTTCGCGGCCGATGTCGACCCGGCCACGACCCGTTTCATGAATGCGGCGCAGCTGCCCTGGGGATTGCAGGCGGTGCAGACCAAGGTCGATCGCGTCGCCTGGAAGACGAAGCCGACCCATTACATGGTGACGAGCGAGGATCACATGATCCCCCCGACCGCACAGCGCACCATGGCCAAGCGTTCGGGCGCGAAGGTGACGGAGATGAAAAGCAGCCACGCGGTGATGCTGTCGCATCCGCGCGAGGTCGCCGCGTTCATCAGAAGCGCAGACACATCCGCAGCCGACTGAGATCGGTCGCGCCGCACGGATGATCTCGGCGGTCACAGACGAAGGACTCGCAATATGGCCCTCAAGGATATTCTGCCGGGAAGACTGGGTTTCGGTGCGGCGCCGCTCGGCAACATGTTCCGCGACATCCCGGAGCAGGAAGCGCTCGCGACGGTGAATGCGGCCTGGGACGACGGCATCCGCTATTTCGACACCGCGCCGTTCTATGGCGCAGGTCTGGCCGAGATCCGCATGGGCGCTGCGCTCGCCGGCCGGCCGCGCAGCGACTATGTCGTGAGCACCAAGGTCGGACGCCTGATCCTGGACGAGATCGAGGATGTCGGCGCCCGCGACCTCGGCGAGAAGGGCGGCGTCTTCCAATACGGGCGCCCGAACAGGATCGTGAACGACTATTCCCGGGACGGGACGTTGCGCTCGATCGAAGACAGCCTGAAGCGGCTCGGCACCTCCCACATCGACATCGCCTTCGTGCACGACGTCGCGCAGGACTTTTACGGCGACGAATGGCTTTCGGTGTTCGAAAGCGCGCGCAAGGGTGCATTCAAAGCGCTCGACCGGCTGCGCGACGAGGGCGTGATCAAGGCATGGGGCCTCGGCGTCAATCGGGTCGAGCCGATCGAACTGCTGCTCGCGCTCGAAGAGCCGCGCCCCGATGCCTTCCTGCTCGCGGGCCGCTACACGCTGCTCGATCATGCAAGGGCGCTCCAGCGGGTGATGCCGATGGTGGCGGAACACGAACTCGCGATCGTCGTCGGCGGCCCCTATAGTTCGGGCGCGCTCGTCGGCGGCCCGAATTTCGAATATGCGCCGGCGCCGGCGGAAATCCTCAACAAGGTGGCGCGCATCAAGGCGATCGCCGACCGCTACGGCATCAGCATGAAGGCGGCAGGCCTGCAGTTCGCGCTCGCCAATCCGGTGGTGGCGGCCGTCATTCCCGGTGCGAGTCGCCCGGGCCGCATCGCCGAGGATCGCGCGGCCCTTGACCAATCAATACCCGGCGATTTCTGGCGCGAACTTCGATCGGCCGGTCTCGTCAATCCGGCGGCTCCGCTTCCGGACGCCGGCTGACCGGCACATGACATCACCCACAGACCGAGGAGACGAGAATGACCGACGAAACCTGCAACGTTGCCGAAATCGAGCGCCGCAGCCTGCTTCGCACGGCAGGCGCCGCGATGATCACCGGTCTTGCGGTCGGAAGCATGCCGTCAGCCGCGTCCGCGGCGCCGGACGGCATGTCGTCAGCCGAGCGCAACGAGGCGCCGCTCGGTGCGCGGCTGCAGGGCGTCCAGCATTTCGGGCTGACGGTGCAGAACATGGAGCGGGCCTATCAGTTCTATACGGAGGTGCTGGGCGGCTCCGAGGTCTTCCGTCACGGCGACTTCCAGGGCGACGGGGTGCAGAACACGCTGCTGGCCGACCAGGAGATCGAGGCGAACGTGCGCGGGGTCAATCCGCGGACCATCGGCGTTCCCGACCTCAGAAGCGGAGCGCAGCGGCTCGATGTCCGCTTCATCCAGTTCGACAACATGGTGCTCGAACTGTTGCAATATCGCGAGGCCGACCAGCCCATGGGCAGCGCGAAGAGCTTTGCCGAGCCGTTGGAGCACATGAGCCCGGCTTTCCCGCGCATGATGCACATCTGCTTCTACGTTCGCGACGACGTCGACTTCAACAAGTTCATCGCCGACCTCGAAGCCGAATCCGCGCGCCGCGGCATGACGCAGGTGAGAGCGAACCGGACCATCCGCGTCATGACGGAGGCGGATCGCAAGGCCGCTCCGCGCAGCGCCAACACGAACCGGGTGACCGCGGAACCCTCGAACGGCTGGGAGCTGATCTATTGCAAGGGGCCTGAGGGCGAGCAGCTCGAATTCGTCAAAGCGCTCGGCCCGGTCAAGCAGCGCTTCAGCGAGGCCCTGGCAAAGCGCCAGCAGACAATCGTGCGCTGACCATCAATCGTCGGGCGACCGGCTTCCGCTGGTCGCCCGCCGAGGCGCCCATGATCTCAATGTGAAGGACTGCATCATGCAAAAGCTCGTCTGCAATTCGCTTGGCGCCCTGCTCTTCGCTGCCTCGATGGCCACGACGGCGGCATCGGTCGTCGCCCAGGAAGCCCCGCGCGTGCGCTATCAGGAGATTCCGGAAGGCGCCTATTCGGTGGTCGCCCAGGTGCGCGCCAAGGCCGGGAAGGAAGACGCGTTGCGTGCGGCCACGCTTCCGCTGATCGACCTGGTTCGCGGCGATCCCAAGAACCTGGTCTATTTTCTCCAGGAAGACCGCGCCAAACCGGGTCATTTCATCTTCTACGAGGTGTTCGCCAGCCAAGCCGATTTCGACGCACATAATGCCATGCCTTATGTGCAGGCGTGGTTCGCCAAGCTTCCGGAACTTGCCGATGGCGGCGTCGAAGTCATGCGCATGGCGGTTCTTGGCGTGCCCAAGAAATAGCCGGCCCGCGCGAGCGGTTTTGTCGCAGTCATTCTGCCGGCAAATTCCGGCGGCAATCGTGCGAATTCAGAACCGCTCACTTCAACAGCTTTGCAGCGCATGATAATTGCAGGCGATCTTTTCGATCGAATGGCAATGGTCAATGCGGGCTGCCACGGAGACACGACAACGGGGCACACGCCGACGGGAACTCACATACTGCTTCGGCCCATTTCGACTGGTTCCCCGCCGCCAGTTGCTCCTTCTCGAGGGGCGCCCCGTCAAGCTGGGCGGACGCGCATTCGAGCTCCTGCAGGTGCTGGTGCAGCGCTGCGGCGATCTGGTCAGCAAGAATGACCTGATGGCGGCGGCCTGGCCGGGTACCTTCCTCCACGACAGCAATCTCAAGGTCAACATGTGGAGCCTGCGGCGCTCGCTGGGGGATACCCAGATCGAGCCCGTCTACATCGCGACCGTGGCGCGCCGCGGTTACAAGTTCATCGCGGACGTGCAAATCGGCATCGGCGACGTCGAGGACGATCTGGCGCTTGCCGATCCGCTTTCCCTGTCCAATCCGCCATTGTTGCGCGGCATCGTTGGTCGCGAAGCGGACATCGTCGAAATCGCGGATCTGTTGGCCGACAACAGGCACGTGACCTTGGCTGGCACGGGAGGGATCGGCAAGACGACGGTTGCGGTGGCCGTCGCCCAGGCGTTTGCACCACGGTGCCGCGACGGCGTCTGCTTCGTCGACCTCGCCACGATCTCCGATCCGACGCTGTTCGGCGCGGCGCTGCTGACGGCGCTGGGCGTCAGAGGCAATACGGACAACGATCTGGCTGCGGCTCTCGATTATTTGAGGCCGCGGCAGATGCTGCTCATCCTGGACAATTGCGAGCATGTGCTGCCCGCCGCCACGATCTTTGCCGGCAAGTTCATGACGGATACATCGCCGTCCAGGCTGCTTGCGACGAGCCGCGAGCCGCTCGGCACCGCCACCGAGCATATCGTGCGGCTTGGTTCGCTGGCCTCACCGAAATCCGGCCTCGCCCTGACCGTCGATCAGGCCGTCAGGTTTCCAGCGGTGCAGCTGTTCGTCCGTCGCGCCGCCGAATGGTCGGACTACCAGTTCGCCGGTGACGATTGCGGGGACGTCGCCTCGATCTGTCACGCTCTCGACGGCCTTCCGCTGGCGATCGAACTGGCGGCGGCCCAGATCGGCAAGTTCACCCCTCGCGAATTGGTGGCGCTGCTCGATCGGAAATTGGGTTTTCGCGCCCCCGACACCGAGGGCGCGCCGCCGCGACATGAAACCCTGATGGCGACAATCGACTGGAGCTTCCGTCTGCTGCCGCAGAACGAAGCGAGACTATTCTGCCTGCTTTCGGTGTTCAGTGAAGCCTTTGACGCCGAGGATGCGGTTTTCGTCGCGGAGGCGGCGGGGATCGCCCCGGTCGACGTCGTCACCGGCCTCGGCAGTCTCGTCGCCAAATCGCTGTTGAGTGCGCAGGCACGCGGCGCAAGCCTGCGCTATCGGCTGCTCGACAGCACGCGGCGGTATGCCGCCGAGCGGCGCCTGGCCGATCCGGCCTGCGGCCAGGCACTGCGCCGCCATGCAGAATGCGTCCTCGCGCTGTTCGAGCAGTCCGAGGTGGAGTGGAACTGGCGCGAGCCGGCCGATTGGACCCAGCGCTACCTCGGTCGCATTGCCGATCTGAGAGCTGCGCTTTCTTGGGCATTCGGAGACGCAGGCGATGCCCACCTGGGAATCAGGCTCACGGTCGCGGCGATCACCTTGTGGTCGGAAACCTCCATCCTGTCGGAAGCGCAGGCACGGTTGAACGATGCGCTCGCTTTGGCCAAGACGGTCGCGTGCGATGATCTGTCGAAGGCAAAGCTCGCCTGCGCCCTTGGATGGAGCCTGTTCTACGCCCGCAACATGTCGAATGAGAACGAGGTTGCCTGGCTCGATGCGATCGCCTTTGCACGGCGGGCCGGCAACATCGAGTATCAGCAACGTGCGCTGGTGGGCTTTGCCTTTTACCTGTTGCAGATCGGCCAGCTCCCGCGCGCCATAACCTATCTCGAGGAGGCCACCGCGCTGGCCGACCGGGAACGTGACCTGACGGCAACGTCCGAAGCCGACCGGGCACTGGCCTGGGCCCGCGCGTTTGCCGGCCAATTGAGCAAGAGCCGCCCTGTTCTGGATCGTCTTGCGGCAACCTATTCCCTGGCAGAGGGCCGTTCGCGCAAGAACGCGAACGAGGTCTACCGGTTCATCACCGTCCGCTTCAACCTGCCCTTCGTGGCCTGGATGCAAGGACAGGCCGACTACGCGGCGAGGCTGGCCCAAGACGCCGTCGATGCCGCGGACCGCAGTGGTCATTGGGTGTCGCAATCGAACGCACTTGGGCTCGCCGCCCTTCCTGTGGCGTTCGAAACCGGCAATCTGGACGCGCTCGAGAGCTACACGATGCGGCTGCGTCGCAACCTGGAACGCGAGCGCATCTCGCGCTGGGTTCCGGTCGAGCGCTATTTCTCCGCCTGCCTTCGCGACTTGCGTGGCGATCCGCGCGCTGTGGAGTATATTCGAGCCGCGATCGAAGAGTTGATCGAATCTCGCTTCCTGATGCGGATCGGCAGCTATCTCGCGGTCCTCGCCCGCGCCTATTTGCGGCAAGGGCGGATCGCGGAGGCGCGCGAGGCCATCACGCGGGCGATCGGCCATCAGGAACGTCAGGGTGAACGCTGGTGCCGGTCAGAACTTCAGCGGGTCGACGCAGCGGTCCTTCTCCATTCCGGCGAGCCGCTACGCGCTGAAAAACGGCTGCAACAGGCACTCGCCGAAGCACGCGCCATCGGAGCGGCGACATTCGAATTGCGCATCGCCACCGATCTCGCCGCACACTGGATCGAGACCGGCCGCAGGGTCAAGGCTGTCCGATTGCTGGCCCCGATCTATGAAGGCTTCGCCGAGGGCTTCGAGACGCCGGATCTGGTTGCGGCCTCTCGCCTGCTGGAGCGCGTGCCGCCGAGGGCGAGCGGCTGCGGCCATCATCGCCAGCCGAACCCAGTGCACGCCCGCGATGCATAGCTGGCCTACCGCCGCACCTGCCGCGCGCGCTTTACGCCTCGCGTAATTCCTGATCCTCTCTTCCCAACCAGCCGGATCAACCGGCCTCGCCAGGGAGAGAGACGCCATGAAGCTCGGGACCGCGATCGCGGAAATCATGCGGCGCGAGGGGATCGAGATCCTCTGCGGCTATCCGGTCAACCATCTGATCGAGCACGCGGCGAAAGCCGAGATCCGCCCCGTGATGGTGCGGCAGGAGCGCGTCGGCATCCACATGGCGGATGCGATCTCGCGGGTCACGTCGGGGCGCAGCATCGGCGCGTTCTGCATGCAGCACGGGCCGGGTGCGGAGAATGCGATGGGCGGCGTCGCGCAATGCTTCGGCGAATCCGTGCCGGTGCTGGTGCTGCCGATGGGCTATCAGCGCAGGCTTGCGCATATCGAGCCGAGCTTCAATTCCAGCGAGGCGATGAAGCCGTTTTCGAAATCGTCCGAGCCGATCATCCTGGCGGCTGAGGTCGCCAATATCTTTCGCCGCGCCTTCACCAGGCTGAAGAACGGCCGCGGCGGGCCTGTGATCGTCGAGATCCCCTCGGACATGTGGAACGAGGAGGTGCCGGAGCCGCTCGACTACACGCCGGTGCTGCGCACCCGCTACGGCGCCGATCCCGTTCATGTCAAGGAAGCCGCCAGCCTGCTCGTCAACGCGAAGCGGCCGGTGATCTATGCCGGCCAGGGCGTGCATTACGCGCAGGCCTGGCCGCAGCTGAAGCGGCTCGCCGAACGGCTGGCGACCCCCGTCACCACCAGCTTGGGCGGCAAATCCTCGTTCCCGGAGACGCATCCGCTCTCGCTCGGCAGCGGCGGCCTTGCGGTGCCGCGCGCGGTGCCGAAATTCCTCGGCGAAGCCGACGTCATCTTCGGCATCGGCTGCTCGTTCACGGAAACGAATTTCGGCATCGCGATGCCGAAGGGCAAGACCATTATCCATTCCACGCTCGATCCCAACCACCTCAACAAGGATGTGGAGGCTAAAATCGGCCTGGTCGGCGATGCGGGCCTGGTGCTCGACGCACTGCTGGAGGAGATCGGCAAGACCGTCACGTCGGATCGCGACGCCTCGGCCGTCGCGGCCGAGATCGCGGCCTCGCACCAGGAGTGGCTGGCGAAATGGATGCCGAAGCTCACCAGCAACGACGCCCCCTTGAGCCCCTATCGCGTGCTGTGGGATTTGCAGCATACCGTCGACGTCGACAACACCATCATCACGCACGATGCCGGCAGCCCGCGCGACCAGCTTTCGCCGTTCTGGAAATCGACAAAGCCCCTCACCTATCTCGGCTGGGGCAAGACGACGCAACTTGGCTACGGCCTTGGGCTGGCGATGGGCGCCAAGCTTGCCAAGCCCGACAAGCTCTGCATCAACGTCTGGGGCGATGCCGCCATTGGTTTCACCGGCATGGATTTCGAGACCGCGGTGCGCGAGCGCATCCCGATCATGTCGATCCTGCTCAACAATTTCTCGATGGCGATCGAGTTGAAGGTGATGCCGGTCTCGACCGAAAAATATCGCTCGACCGACATTTCCGGCGATTACGCCGCGATGGCGCGCGCCTTCGGCGGCTACGGCGAGCGGGTGACGCGGCCGGAGGACATCGTCCCCGCGATCAGGCGCGGCATCCAGAAGACGCAGGATGGCGTCCCGGTGCTGCTCGAGTTCATCACCAGCAAGGAGACGGACGTGTCGCGGCCGGGCACGTGAGGCGGGCGCCGACGATGGAGTCCAACTGCTTGCGCCGCGGTCCACCTCTCCCCAGCGGGCAGGGCAATCGCATATGGAGCCGATCTCGCCTGTGGCCATCCTTCGAGACGCCCGCCGTTGGCGGGCCCTCAGGATGAGGATGCGGGTGCGTGGCACGAGTTTCAACAGGCACCAATGCTGCTTAGCCTCATCCTGAGGAGCTTGCGTAGCAAGCGTCTCGAAGGACGAGGCGTGCGCTCAGGTCCCCGCAAAGCGCCATATGCGATAGCCCTGCCCAGCGGGGAGAGGTCGGATTGCGCCTGGCGATGCGGAGCACCGTCCAGTGCAATCCGGGTGAGGGGCCGCAACGCATCGTGAGACAGTAACCCCTCACCCGGACCGCATCTTCGATGCGATCCGACTTCTCCCTTCGGGAGAGGTGAACCCCGGCGCTGGCTCCCGCCGCGAAAGATGTGATAATCCGGCCGGGTGCCGCGCGCGTCGCGGCATCAGGCCGGATCAGGAATGACCAACTCTCCGAACAATATCGCCGATGAACTCGCAGCCGAGAATGCGCGGCTGCGCAGCGAGCTGGCGATTGCGCGGGATCGTCAGAGCGCCAGCGCCGAGATCCTGCGCACCATCGCGGCCTCGCCCTCGGATGCCCGTCCGGTGTTCGAGGCGATTGCCTCGAGCTCCAAGCGCTTGCTGGGCGGCTTCTCCGCCACCGTGCTGCAGTTCATCGGCGACGAGTTGCACCTCGTTGCCTACACGCCGACCAGCCCGGAGGCGGACGAAGGGCTGAAGGCCTCCTTCCCGCGCAAGATCACGGAGTTTCCGACCTTCGCGCTGGTGCGCGGCGGCGAGACGATCCAGTTTCCCGACAGCGAGGCCGACGACGTCCCTGAGCTGAACCGGGACCTTGCACGGCTGCGCGGCTTCCGCAGCGTGCTGTTCATGCCGCTGATGAACCGGGGCACGCCGGTCGGCATGATCAGCGTCACGCGCACTGTAACAGGCGCGTTCGCGCCCGACCTCGTGCAGCTGCTCCAGACCTTTGCCGACCAGGCCGTGATCGCGATCGAGAATGCGCGCCTGTTCAACGAGACGAAAGCGGCGCTGGAGCGCCAGACTGCGACGGCCGACATCCTGAAGGTAATGGCCGCCTCGCCGTCCGACGTGCAGCCGGTGTTCGACGCTATCGCCGCCAACGCCAACCGGCTGATCGGCGGCTTCTCCACGGCGGTGCTGCGCTATGCCGACGGCGCCGCGCACCTTGCCGCGTTCACACCGACCGATCCGGCCGGCGATCGCGTGCTGCAGGCCTCGTTTCCGGTGCCGTTCGCCCAGTTTCCGCCTTACGGGCTCGTAGCCAATGGCGCGGCGGCGCAATTACCCGACACCGAGCTCGAGCCGGCCGCGCGCGACATCGCGCGCGCCCGCGGCTATCGCAGCATGCTGTTCGCGCCCTTGATGAGCGAGGGCGAGGCCATCGGCATCATCATCGCGACGCGCCGTGCGACCGGTGCCTTCGCCGAGCATCACGTGCGCCTGCTGCAGACCTTCGCCGATCAGGCCGTGATCGCGATCAAGAATGTCAGCCTGTTCAACGAAGTCGCGAGCCGCACCGGGGAGCTCGCCAAGTCGCTCGACGATCTGCGCGCGGCGCAGGACCGGCTGGTCCAGACCGAGAAGCTGGCTTCGCTCGGCCAGCTCACCGCCGGCATCGCGCACGAGATCAAGAACCCGCTCAACTTCGTCAACAATTTTGCCTCGGTCTCCGCCGAATTGACCGACGAGCTGAACGAGGTGCTGGCACCGGTCAGCCTCGCAGCCGACATTCGCGCCGAGGTCGACGAGCTGACGGGGCTTCTCAAGGACAATCTCGGCAAGGTCGTGCAGCACGGACGGCGCGCCGATTCCATCGTCAAGAACATGCTGCTGCATTCGCGCGAAGGCGGCGGCGAGCATCGGATCAGCGACATCAACGCGGTGGTGGAAGAGAGCCTCACCCTCGCCTATCACGGCGCCCGCGCCGAGCAGCCGCAATTCGACGTGACGCTCGAACGCGACCTCGATCCGGCGGCCGGCTCGGCCGATGTGTTCCCGCAGGAGATCACGCGGGTGCTTCTGAACCTGATCGGAAACGGATTCCATGCGGTCGCCAAGCGCAAGGCGGAGAGCGAGGCGGCCGGTTACGAGCCGGTCGTGACCGCCGCGACCCGCGACCGCGGCGATCAGGTCGAGATCCGCATTCGCGACAACGGCACCGGCATCCCGGACGAGGTGAAGGAGAAGATGTTCAATCCGTTCTTCACCACCAAGCCGGCCGGTGAAGGCACCGGCCTCGGATTGTCGATGAGCCACGACATCGTGGTGAAGCAGCATGGCGGCACGATCGACGTCGCGACCAAGCCCGGCGAGTTCAGCGAATTCACGATTCTGCTGCCGCGGAAGAGCAGCTTGCCGGATGGTGCGGGCTGAGCCCTACTCCGCCATCTCGACGGGTTGCTGCGCCGACGGCCCGGCCAGCGGCCGCTCCTCCATCGCGATCAGGCACAGCGCCGCGGTGGTCATCAGCGCGGTGGCGGCGCCGAACACGTAGCGGAAGGCGTGCCGCATATCGTCGGCGGGGATCGCAACGCTGCCCGCGGCGTGATGCTCGCCGGCGAGCGGAACGTCGACGCCGAGCGCGATAAGCAGGATCGCCGCGAAGGCGGCCACCGTGAACGAGGACATCAGCGAGCGGAAGAAGTTCATCGCCCCGGTGATGGTGCCGACCTGCGGGCGCGCGACCGAGTTCTGCAGCGACACCACGCAGACCGGAAAGGTGGTGCCGAGCCCGAGTGCGAACGCCGCCATCAGCGTCAACAGGCCCCAGAGCGGCAAGGTGGTCAACGTGAGGCCGAGGCCGCACAGCGCGGCCCAGGAGGTGCCGACGATGGCGACGCGCTTGTAGTGTTTCGCACGGGCCATGGTGCGGCCGGCAACGGCCGCGCCGACGGTCGAGACCGCCGCAAGCGGGATCAGGGCAAGACCCGCCTCGCTTGCGCTCAAATGGTAGACCGACTCGTAATAGAGCGGCAGCTGCACCGTGAGGCCGGTGATCGCCCCGAGCCCGCAGCCGCCGGCGGTCAGCGCGAAAGGCGCCACCGATCCGGTCAACAGCTTCAGCGGCAGGAACGGCTCGTCGGCGCGGCGCGCGTGCCACACGAAGCTGACCGCGAGCGCGACGGCGCCGCCCACCAGCGCCAGCACGGTCGGCGACAGCCAGGCATAGCGCGTGCCGCCCCAGGTCAGCACCAGCATGAAGACGACGGCCGAGGCCATCAGCAGCACGCCGCCGAGCCAGTCGACCTTGCGCTTGCGGTGGAACACGGGGATCTTCTTCATCTTCGGCAGCAGCATCACGATGGCCGCAGCCGCGAGCGGCAGGTTGATCCAGAAGATCATCGACCAGTGCAGATGCTCGGCGAACACGCCGCCGATGACGGGGCCCAAAATGCCGCCGACCATCCAGACGCTGGAGAAATAGGCCTGGTACTGGCCGCGCTCGCGCGGGCTCACCACGTCGGAGATCACGGTCTGCACCACCGGCATGATGCCGCCGCCGCCGAGCCCCTGAAGGCCGCGCGCCAGGATCAGCATCGGCATGTTCGGCGCGATCGCGCACAGCACCGAGCCCGCCACGAACAGGCTGAGCGAGATGATGATCATGGCGCGGCGGCCGTAGATGTCGCTGAGCGTGCCGAACACCGGCGCGACCGCGGTCGAGGCGAGCAGATAGGCGGTGATGACCCAGGAGAGATTGGAGACGTCCTGGAACTGGCGCCCGATGGTCGGCAGCGCGGTCGCAACGATGGTCTGATCGAGCGCCGCCAGGAACATCGTCAGCATCAGGCTGATGACGATGGTGCGGACCTCGTCCTGCGACAGCGGCGCCGGCGGCGTGATGGACGGGGCGTCGTCGACGCTGATGACCTCGCTCGGCAGCCGGGACAGCTCCTCGGCGATGTCGTCGGGCAAAGTCTGGAGGTCGGCAGAAGCGCCCTGCCGGTCGAACTTGTTCATTTCGCTCGGACGTCGTGTGGCGGCGCAACGCCGCGAAGGATTCGTTCTATGCAGCCCAATGTAGACAGCAAAGTCCTTCCCAGGCAGGCACCGCCGCGCATGGGTGCATCCCGCCCCCGGGCCATCCCGAACAATTGATCAGCCGAATGAACGACGTCGGACCTGTCTCCGTCGTCATGGCCGGGCTTGTCCCGGCCATCCACGATCTTTCGCGCGGTACGGAGAACGTGGATGCCCGGGACAAGCCCGGGCATGACGAGTTTTCGCTCGAAAGGACTGATCCTGCCCTGGAAGGCGGCTCAGTCCTTCGGAGGTCGCTTCAGGCGAGCCCGTCTCGGCAGCACGGCCGGCCATTGCACGATGTGGTCCTCGAGCTCCTGGTCCGGGATCTCCTCCTCGCTGCCTTCAACCCGGCCGCGCACGGAGACGCCGGCTTCATGCACGGTGTTGGGATCGCCTGACACCAGCGGATGCCACCAATAGAGGTCCCGCCCCTCGGCGACGAGCTTGTAGCCGCAGCTCGGCGGCAGCCAGTTCAGGGTGCGGACATTGGCCGGCGTCAGGCGGACGCAATCCGGAACCTTGTCGGACCGATTCGGATAGTCCTTGCAGGCGCAGCTCGCGCCATCGAGCAGCTTGCAGCCGACATGGGTGAAATAGATCTGCCCGGTGTCCTCGTCCTCGAGCTTGTTCAGGCAGCAGCGGCCGCAGCCGTCGCACAGGCTTTCCCATTCGCCCGCCGACATCTCTTCCAACGTCTTGGTTTTCCAGAAGAATCCTTCCTGGCCTGAAGGTCGTTTGGGAGCTGCGGTCATGCGCCTCAACAAAGGTTCGAAAAAGTGACGGCCACGCCTTCTAGGGCGTGCGGCCGCGATGGTGCAAGCAAGGCGCCTTTGAGGCCCGTAATGAACCGGGGTCAATTAGGCCTGTTGTTCAAAATCGCGAGCGTGACCATTGGTTTATGGGCCCCGCTCGGCTAGAAGGAACAGCAAGTCCCTCGGATGCTGGCCGGGCGCCTTGGGTTTGCCGCAACATTCCCCCAAGACGTCTCGACGCCGCCCCGGCCGGGTGCTTGAACGCTGTTGAAGCGAGCCTCAAAGGTTCCAGGTGCGCCAGATCATACCATCGCATTGGAAGCAGAGGATCCGGAATTTCTTCCTGGATCTCGATGCGCGCATCGACTCCTCGCTGTTCTCCTCGGCCAAGGGCATCCGCGAACTCTACGAGCGCTACTCGACCTTCATGGACCGGTTCTATGTCGGGCGCTGGAAGCGCTGGGTGTTCATCGAGCCGCTGTCGGAGGCGGCGACGCTGGGCCTCGGCGGCCTGGTCGTGATGCTCGCCCTCGCCATCCCCGCCTTCCGCGAGACCGCGGACGAGGACTGGCTGAAGAAGTCCGATCTGGCGGTGACCTTCCTCGACCGCTACGGCAACCCGATCGGCAGCCGCGGCATCAAGCACAACGACTCGATCCCGCTGGAAGACTTTCCCGACGTGCTGATCAAGGCGACGCTGGCGACCGAAGACCGCCGCTTCTACGAGCATTTCGGCATCGACATCGCCGGCACCGCGCGCGCCCTCGTCACCAACGCGCAGGCCGGCGGCGTCCGCCAGGGCGGCTCCTCGATCACCCAGCAGCTCGCCAAGAACCTGTTCCTGAGCAACGAGCGCACCATCGAGCGCAAGGTCAACGAGGCCTTCCTCGCGATCTGGCTGGAATGGCGTCTGACCAAGAACGAGATCCTCAAGCTGTATCTCGACCGCGCCTATATGGGCGGCGGCACCTTCGGCGTCGACGGCGCGGCGCATTTCTACTTCAACAAGTCGGCACGCGACGTGACCTTGGCGGAAGCCGCGATGCTCGCCGGCCTGTTCAAGGCCCCGACCAAGTACGCACCCCACATCAACCTGCCCGCCGCCCGCGCCCGCGCCAACGTCGTGCTCGACAATCTCGTCGATGCCGGCTTCATGACCGAGGGCCAGGTGTTCGGCGCCCGCCGCAATCCGGCTTTCGCGGTCGACCGCCGCGACGAGGCCTCGCCGAACTATTATCTGGACTACGCCTTCGACGAGATGCGCAAGCTGGTCGACACCTTCCCGAAGTCCTACAGCGAGCGCGTCTTCGTGGTGCGCCTCGCCATCGACACCAACGTGCAGAAGGCGGCGGAAGACGCGGTCGAGAACCAGCTGCGCCAGTTCGGCCGCGACTATCACGCGACCCAGGCTGCGACCGTCGTCGCCGATCTCGACGGCGGCATCCGCGCCATGGTCGGCGGCCGCGACTACGGCGCCAGCCAGTTCAACCGCGCCACCGACGCCTATCGCCAGCCCGGCTCCTCGTTCAAGCCCTACGTCTACACGACGGCGCTGCTGAACGGTTACACGCCGAACTCGATCGTGGTCGACGGCCCGGTCTGCATCGGCAATTGGTGCCCGCAGAATTATGGCCATTCCTATTCCGGCTCGGTGACGCTGACGCAGGCGATCACCCGCTCGATCAACGTCGTGCCGGTGAAGCTCTCGATCGCGATCGGCCAGAAGGAGCAGCCGAAGGCGCCGAACCCGGCCAAGATCGGCCGCGCCAAGATCGTCGAGGTCGCGCGCCGCTTCGGCCTCAAGGCGCCGCTGCCGGACACGCCGTCACTGCCGATTGGCTCGGACGAAGTCACCGTGCTCGAGCACGCCGTGGCCTACGCAACCTTCCCCAACCGCGGCAAGGCGGTGACGCCGCATGCGGTGCTCGAAGTGCGCACCGGCACCGGCGATCTCGTCTGGCGCTGGGACCGCGACGGACCGAAGCCGCGGCAGGCGATCCCCGCGTCCGTCGCCGCCGACATGGCCGGCATGATGAGCCACGTCGTCAGCGAAGGCACCGCACGCCGCGCCGCGCTCGACGGCATTCCGACCGCGGGCAAGACCGGCACGACCAATGCCTATCGCGACGCCTGGTTCGTCGGCTACACCGGCAATTTCACCTGCGCGGTCTGGTACGGCAACGACGATTACTCGCCGACCAACCGCATGACCGGCGGCTCGCTGCCGGCGCAGACCTGGCACGACATCATGCTCGCGGCGCATCAGGGCGTCGAGGTCCGGGAGATCCCCGGCATCGGCATGGGCCAGAAGCTGCCGCCGCAGCATGTCAGCAACGCGCAGGCCAATGCGGCGCCGAAGATCCTGGAGACCAAGCCCGGTCCGCCGCCGGTGCTGACCAAGCGCGGCGCCGACATCCTGGTGCGGGTCGAGAAGCTGCTGGATGACGCCGCCCGGACGGCCAAGAAATCGGCGGATGCCGACAGCAAACCATCCGCGGCGACGAGTGCGCTCGCCTTCCCGCAGAACTACGCGGAAGAGAATGCCAACGCCTCGGCTCCGCGCAAGAACTGATCGAAACCCGTGCGTCTGATCCTGATCACATTGACGGCTCTTCTGCTCGCGACGGTGGTCGGCGTCGGCGCGACCTGGATGACGACGACGCGCGGCACCGAGATCGGCGCGCTGACCATCGGCGCCTGGACCGCGCGGCCGCGCACCGGCACCGCCGACGTCGATCCCTATTCGCGCGCCACCATCGTGCGCAACGGCGAGCTGCCGATCGGCACCGGCGACGGCGTCGCCTTCACCGCCACCACCGACGACAAGAAGAAGGCGCTCGACGGCCGCTGCGACGTGATCGTCTCCGGCGTGACGCCGCCGGCGCGGTTCTGGACGCTGACGCTCTACGACCGCAAGGGCCATCTCGTCGCCAATTCGCTGCAGCGCTACGGCTTCACCAGCCAGGAGATCGTGCGGTCCTCCGACGGCTCGTTCGAGATCCGCATCGCCTCGCGCTCGCGCGCCGGCAACTGGCTGCCGACCGGCGGCATCGAGCGCTACGCCCTGATGCTGCGCCTCTACGACACGCCGGTCGGCGTCGCCACGCGCACCCAGCGCGATGCGCCGATGCCCAGCATCTCGACGGTGGGCTGCTCATGATCCGGCTGCTGTTCACCATCGTTGCCGGCATCGTTCTGGGCCTCGTGGTCCATCTCGTCAGCGTGCTGGCGCTGCCGCGGATCGCGACGCAGGACGCCTATTCGCGGCTGACGCCGATGACGAAGGTGAACGGCGTCAGCCAGCTTCCCCTCACCGATCCCAACACGTCGCCGATGCCGTTCATGGACCCGGCCTTTGCGCTGGCGATCTGCCGCTACGACCTCTCGGGCGGACCGATCAAGCTCACCGTGCCCGTCAGCCAGGCCTACACCTCGGTGTCGTTCTACACCCGTAACGAGATCGCCTATTACGCCATCAACGACCGCTCGGCGGGCCGCAAGGTGATCGAGCTCGATCTGATGACGGAGGCGCAGCACAACGAGCTGCCCGAGGACGAAGAGGTCACCGCGGCCGACCGCCTGATCATCGATTCCCCGACCACCACCGGCCTGATCGTGATGAAGGCGCTCGCCCCCGAGCCCGGCCTGATGCCGCAGGCGCAGGCAACCCTGCAGGCCGCGACCTGCGCGCCGCAGACCGAGCCGCCGGCCAAGGCCGAGGCGCCGCGCGGACGGCGTTGACGCGCGGCTGGCTCGGCACCTTCAAAACAAAAAGCGCGAAAACAACCCCATGCACAGTAGCGGGGGCATTGAAATCATTGGGCTTCTGCCGCGGACTCATAGAGCGCCCGGCGACCAATGTCGGCTCGATCCCGTCACCGATCCAGACGCCCGGTGGCTGAGGGTCGTGCAGCGACACATAGGCCGGTCCTGCCATTGGCACAGGAAGAACGTCAAGCCAAACGAGGCCGCTTGACCGGGAGTGGATGGACCAGTGGTGTCTGAAATCGCTTCATCTTTGAAGAGCCGTAAGCTTGCGCAATGAATTGTTTAGTGCCCATACGAATTTAGCGTACGGCATCTCCCTAACAATTTATTCAACTGGCGCACTCAAAGTCGCCTTGGGTCACAAGCCCCCGGATCGGCGGGCACGCGACAGGTCAGCAACAGGCCAGAAGACGACTTCAACGCATGACGAAGCCGCCGTCGACCGAGATGGACTGGCCGGTCACATAGCTCGCAGCGTCGCTGCATAGCCACAGCACCGCGTTCGCTTCCTCTGAGCGCCCGAAACACCCTATCGGCATCCTTTTTCCATGGCCTCGACTGCATCACCTTGCGGCTGAAGTCGGTGCTGCGGATTTTCGTGCGCCTCACATCATTTGACGAATTCCGGACTGCCCTGGTGAAGTCGCGCCGCCTTCGCCCCGTTTCTCGCGCATTGCTTACACTCTCAATATTTCGATCATGACGCCCGAAAAGAGGGGACCGCGGTCACCCTCTCGTAACGCCATCGGAAGGAGCCTTCTGAGCAAGCTTGTGCACGATGTCGAGGAATGCGGGCGACGTCATCGGCCGGTACGGCATCAACGCCGGGTTCGAGGGCGGCATCGTCAACAATAGGTCCGCATCGCCATCGCGATCTTGTAGCCAGAGCGCTACCACGTAGACCGCCGGCACGATGAGCAATACGGCCTCGAAGCGTCCTTTCTGAACCTCGGGGAGTTTCTCGGCGCGGCGAATCGCTTCCTCGGTCGCCGCCACGAACGGCCCTTCATTCAACTCACCTAATTCATACGTCCCCGTCGCGGTCATGACCATTGTGGCAGCAGCAATTGGCACGCGCTCCTCTCGTTCATCATTGTCGGCGACGATGCGCCGCTTCGTCTCATGAACAAGAAATCTCCAGTCACCCAGTATCGCGGCCATCCTGAGGCTGGCTGCGCGATGGATATTGCCAAGTGGCAGGTGGGCGACCTGATGCGGCATAGAAATTGAGACCGCACCGAGGTCTGCAACGGAAAGATTGGACCGCGGAAATCTCGATTTGCCCGCGCGGCTGGCCACTGCTCGTTTCACGGCTTCGACGGCGGCCGCCGGAGGATCGCTGGGATGAATTGGCATCTCGTTCTCTCCTTCCGTAGAGGCAATTTGCTAGTCAGGAGCCTTTGTGAAGTAGGAATCCGTCCAAACACCGCGCGCGTGCTGGTACCGTGTGCAAAATAGGTCATAGTTGATCTCGGGTGTCGGGCCGTAAAAGGGATCCTCAAGAACCAAACTGTCAGTATCCGGCAGATATCCAACTATCGCCAGGAAGTGCGCCCCTCCATTTCCACCGGACCAAACCGTGCGTACACAAAGGGGCCGGCCTGCGTTGATCTCCTGCTGCACGTCGATTCGTGTCGCGCGGTGGTCGAGGGCCAATTTACCGAGGCAACCGACTTGGTTGAGTGGTGACCCAAGCGTGTGCGGCACATCGAATTCCAAATTCGGAACGCCGCAAGCGAAATCGCAGCAATCTTGCCGGTTAAGCACGAGATTGGCGATGAGGCACTGCGTGAATGGACTGGCCTCATCGTAAAAACCCGAGACGCTGGCAGCGACGGCTGCCCAGCACCAGTAGGTGTGACACTGTTGCTGCATCGTAAAATTGGGATGCAGCGCCTCGGTTGTCGTCTCCAGCTCCGGCTCCTCATAACCCAGGTCCAGCGGAATCCGCGTTCTGTCAATTACGGAAACTTCCTCCAACTCGCCCATGGCAATCCCCTCGAGGCTGGAATCGATAAGTCAATTTCAAGTACTGCTCGTCGCTTGGTGCTTCGTCGCACAGTCAAGGATGCAACTTCAGCGGCGCGGCGTTGGACTCCGTTCAGTGCTCTTTTTTTGCAGCATCGAGCACCGCGCTAAAAGTGGCGCAATCCTTGAGGTACGGAAACACGGATTCAGCAATTTCCTTCCCAGCAACGGTGTCACTTGAGTAGTGGACGCCGGCGATCTCGCGATTCTTTCCGATGCGCGCGGCCAGTGCCATCAGTGCGCTCTTAGCGCCGGGCATAATCTCTCCCAGCGACAACGCCATCAGGTGGCCCTCAAGCGAATGTCCGCTTGGATAGGAGGCGTGCCAGGGAGAGGCAATCATTGGGAAAAGCGCTGGACACACCTGTTGCGGCCGCCCACGATTGAACTTGAGCTTATAATAGACGGCGACCATCAGCCCGACATGGTCAGCCATCTCAATGATCTTGATCGTATTGGGATGCGCCGACGGCGAGAGCATGAGGACCTGCGCAAAATAGCCGACGAGTCTGACGTCCTGGTCAATGATCTCATTTGCCAAATCGTCGCGATCATCCATCGCCGGCCCAAGAAGATCCTCGATTTCCGCAAAAATGACAGCGTGATTGGTCGGCGGCCCCCTGACATCTATGCTTTGCCAATCAGTTCTGCCGAATTCGGCCAATGCTATCTGAGCAAAAAAGTCAGGCCGCCAAGCGGATTCGGGGAATGTCGCTTCGTAATTCAAGCGGTCAGGCTGGATGGAACACAGGCCCTCGAAGATTGGGAAGGGACGTGGGGGGACTCCGCCGCCGACGTAGCCGCCGCTCACTGAACCGTTGCCGCCACCACCACCGCCGCCACCGCCACCGCCGCCACCGCCACCGCCACCGCCACCACCGACTCCGCCGCCTTCGACATCAGTCATAGTTGCTCTCCATCGTGGGGCTAACAACCTGAGCCGGGCTCCTGCCCCTTTAATCCGGCAGCCCAGCTGCTCTTAAACGCTCCACATACAATGACCCCTGAGGCTCCTTGAACGGACAACGGCGTGCGTAGTCCGATACCCTAAAGGCGGGCAAGATGTGCTTGTGGTGCAGCGACACTTGCCGCGCCTCATCCATGCGACCAACAGCGACCAGGCTGGCGGCCAAGACTCGTGCGGCGTTTCCAAAACGCGGACTGAGGTTCAAAGACTTTTTCGACCAGCGGATGGCATCATCAAAAGCTGCGTTCAGATAATGATTTTGGCCGAGCAGGCAGAAATTGAAAAACGCCTGTTGGCCAAGCGGGGACAGCCGGATCGCGCGTTCCGCCCGGGCAATTCCGGTTAGAGCATCGCCGATGAATCCGGGAGTCCCACTACTGAACACCCATGCCCACGAGTTGCTGGGGGATACGGCGAGAGCACGCTCACACAGATCCAATCCGCTGTCGTAGTCGCGAAAGAACATGCTCTTTCCGTGCCCCTGTATCGCGAGCGCGAGAGCGTTGTGCGGGTCTCTTTCGATGGCGCAATTGGACAGCCGGATCACCTCAGCCGAATCCGCATCGAAATCTACCGACCAGCCCTCTGCGATGTTGAAATTGTGCCATTTCGCAGAATACGCGTACGGTGCCGCGTACTCAGGGTCTTCCTCTATGGCCTTCTCGAGCAGTCCCCTGGCTTGCGAAAAGCTCGCGAAATCAAATTTGTAGAGCAGGTCAAGCGCACGGAGGAGATAGTCATATGCGTTCAGGCTCTTGGGAGGCTTTCGCAGCGCACGTTTGACTTCGGCCCGGCGGACATATGCGGCGATTTTCTCGACGATGCGAGTGGCGATTTCATCCTGTACACCGAAGACCTCCGCGAGGTCCGTGTCATAATTTTCCGCCCACACTACGGCGCCGGAGGTGACATCGACCAAATCGACCGAGAGCCGGATCCGCTTCCCCGACCGGCGAACGCGACCGCTGACGAAATAGCGAACTCCGAGCTTTTCGCTCACCTCAATGGGATCGATCATTCGCCGCCGAAATGGCATCGTCGACCCACGTGATACGACCAGGAGCTCCTGAATATTGCTCAAGCTTACAATAATGTCTTCGACGAAGCCTTCAGCAAAATAGCTGTCGCCAACCTCCGAGGAGATATTCGTGAATGGAAGAACAGCTATGGAAGGTAACTTGGCGCGCCCCGTGGCTTTGCTGGAAGCGCCAAGCACTGTACTGCGGTCTACTCCCGGCATGAGGAGGAGAAAGGCATGAACAGGCCGTGACAGGTTCTTGAGATGGAGTTCGCCCAAGTCGTCGAACTTGAACTCGCTCAGATCCGAGGCCACCCGCAGAAGGACAGAGGAGACCACAACGCCGCCAGCGGGAGCGACGGATTGCAGGCGTGCTGCGATATTGACGCCATGTCCATAAACATCGTTCAGATCAAAGATAACTGGCTCCCAATGGACACCGATGCGAAAAGCGATGCGGCGCTCGGGAGGTTGCTGAGCCTCAAACCCAGTGACTTCCCGCTGCAGCTCAGAGGCGCAGCGGAGGGCGTCCCGCGGGCTCTCGAACACCGCAACGAAACCATCACCAGTATTTTTAACAATCTCGCCTCTTCGACTAACCAAGGCGGGGTCTATTACGCTGACACGAAGGGTCCGATAACGACTATGCGTCTCGACCTCCGCAGCTTCCATAAGCCGAGTGTAGCTGACCACGTCAGCCACAAGAACGGCTCGGAAAGGTCTTTCGAACTCGGGGACAGCGCTTATTGAGGGATCAGAGTCCTGCTGCGCACAACTGCTCAACGTCGTCACACCGCCGTCATTGGCAGTGTTCGGCGAGCATGGAGCAACGTTCGAAGGCACTGATTTCATTGATCCTCGCGAAGAATGTCGCGCTCGTTGGCGGATTCAACAATCTCGCCTAACAAGCCTCGTCGTTTGAACCAATCGACAATAGGCTAGACGCAATTTCATCGGGACGCTACCGAAATCACACGCGAGGGCTGAAGCGTAAAGTAACACCGATACAACCACTGGCGGTTGAAAGTGGACGGCTTGCCTTCAGGAGTGTGGTGTCACGGAGGGGAAGTGGCGGCGCAGCGCGCGCCAGGCGAAGCTGGCGAGCTCCAATTCGGCGGTCAGGAGGAACGTCGGCTCCATGCCGGCAGGTCTAGCGGGGCCTTCGCCTGGGCGGCTGTCTGCCGTACGCAAGCACCGCGCTTGTGCGCGCCTACCAAGCCCCGAGCCATTAGGACGACAATCGCAAGAGACGAGCCGCAAGTGACCATCACGGTATAGCATTCGGGCGTGTTCATTGTGGCATCCCCTGCCATCCCCGCTTGTTTAGTTATTGCGACGTCGAGGACACCCCCACTCGCGGCCGCTTCGATTCGGCGCGCCGTTGCTGATTTCGTGCTGCGGGTCCGTGCTAACGCGGGGGCTCGTAACCCCAGCGCCTCCGGACGTCAGCGCACGAATTTGAAGTGGGCAACCGCCGCCGAAGCGATCGTGAACAATGCCGAAGCGATCCAGATCGGCACCAGCACGAAGATGGCTAGCGCGCCCTGCCCACAGGCACCGCACCCAAACCAAAACACGATGGGAAAAAGACAGAGCAGGATGACGACGGCAAAATCCCGTACTGAGCCAAACGCCTCTTCTTCCCCATCGCGCACCAATGAGCCATGGCACGGCGGGAAAGCCGAAGGACAGAACAGCCAGGGAATTCACGAGAACGTCGAACATGATCTCTGCCTGATCGGCATTTCGATAGCGCTCCCGACCTGCGCGGTCGGCCGATCTTATGCACGGCTCTTGGTCGTCAGCACTCGGCGGATGGTTGAAGCTCAGACGACAAGCGCCCTTGTCATCGCAGCGCCTGGACTAGCGCTCCTCGGTCGGATGCACCCATTTGTAGGGCGTGATGCTTTGCGTTGCGGTCAGCTTGATCATGTGGATGGGCGGTGCGGAACGTCCCTTTGGCACGATCGGCATTTGAGCAAGGCTTCCAGATCGGCGTATGGCGCGGCCGACGGATCGCATCGAGCGACAGGCTCGCGCGCGTCTTGCACCTGTAGCATTCGACCTCGAGCCAGCCCATGCCGCCGTTGAGGCATTGCGCGATCGTCGGTGAAGGCTGCGAGGGGCCGCCGTAACCTTCCATGCGGATCGACCAGGCTTCGGCCTCGGCGCGATCGACCTCGCGGACCGCCTTCCTCGCTTCCTCGCGCGCGTGCCTGGCGGAGATTTCCGCCCCCATGATCCAGCCGCTCCAGATGACCTCGCGTGATTTGGTGCCCATGCCGCGACCAATGCGAGGCCAGCGAGCGTTGGCAAATTATCGATCGCTAGTAGGTCAAGCGTGCGGTTCGATACTGCGGATCGTGGGTGTGGACAACCGACGGCGCAGATTCCCCGGCGAAGCCGTGGCGCCGACGACGGCAGAGTGCCACCATCAGAAGTCGCAGCGCCTGCGCGGGACCATTCGGCGCGGGTTGAGGGGCGCCACAAGCCGCTGGCGGGATTCCAACGGCATGTTAGCAGCACGTTTTTCAAGTTCATGAGCAACGTCATGCATCGCACAATCTCTCGTCGCGTGGCGCTTATCGGCTGCTTGGGTTTGGCAACGCAGAATGCGGTTGCGCAACGATCCCGGACCTGGCGCGTGGCCTATCTGGTGTCTGGAAGAGCCTCGGCCACGGCTCCCCTCATCAAGGAGGCGCTCCGCTCCCTCGGCTACGAAGAAGAAGGCAAGAATCTCGTTTTTGATGTTCGCGACGCAAATGGCCGTTATTCAGAGCTTCCGGAACTGATGCAGCAGCTTCTCCAATTGAAGCCCGACGTCATCATCGCCGAGGCTACTCCGGCGATAGCCGCCGCACAGAAAGCCACATCGACCATTCCCATCGTCATGTCGCCATCGACGGATCCGATCGGCTCTGGCTTCGTGAAGAGTTTCGCCAAACCCGGCGGCAACATCACCGGCGTCGCCAACATGTTCGGCGACCTCACCGCCAAGACGCTCGACATCGTCCGGCTCGTATTCCCGAACGTCGCAAGACTCGACGTCCTGACGTCCAAGAACCCGACACATCCCGCGCTCTATGAGGTTGCCCGCGACGCTGCAGCGAAGATCGGGATCTCGGCGGAACGCTATATCGCACCGAACCCGGAAGAAGGTCGCCCTCGATCAATGAATGATCTGGCCGAGGAAATCCCTTGCCCGCTCCGTGCTCGGCGCGCGGAAGAAGGTTTCGGGATCGGCTTCCTCGACGATGGCGCCGCGGTCCATGAAGACCACCCGGTCGGCGACTTCGCGGGCGAAGCCCATCTCGTGGGTCACGCAGACCATCGTCATCCCGTCCCGCGCGAGCTCGACCATGATGTCGAGCACCTCCTTGACCATCTCGGGGTCGAGCGCGGAGGTCGGCTCGTCGAACAGCATGATCTTCGGCTGCATACAGAGGGCGCGCGCGATGGCGACACGCTGCTGCTGGCCGCCAGACAGCTGTCCCGGATATTTGTTCGCCTGATCGTGGATGCGCACCTTGCGCAGGAAACCGAGCGCGCGCTCGTGCGCCTCGGCGCGCGACAGTCCGCGCACCTTGATCGGCGCCAGCATGCAATTCTCGGCGATCGAGAGATGCGGAAACAGGTTGAAGCTCTGGAACACCATGCCGACCTCGCGGCGGACGTTGTTGATGTCCCCCATCCGGTCCGTCAGCTCGACGCCGTCGACGACGATCCGGCCGGCGTCATGCTTCTCGATATGATTGATGCAGCGGATCAGCGTCGACTTGCCCGAGCCCGACGGACCGCAAAGCACGATCTTCTCCCCTGCCCTCACGCTGAGATTGATGTCGTTCAGGGCCGTGAAGCGCCCGAACCGCTTCACCACTCCCTCCACGGCGACGATGGCCTGCGGTCGGCTCGTCTCGTCCACGGCGGTCTGCTGAACCATTTTCGTCTCCCAGGGGACAGGATGTTTCGTCTGATTGCTTATCGACGCGCGCCGGCGATCGCATAGCGCTTGCGCAGGAGCGCGACGCCTTGCGAGGCTGCCGAGCTGATCGCGAGGTAGACCACGACGATCACGAGGTACATCTCGACGAGACGGCCGTTGAGCTGCGCAAGCTTCGAGGCTGCGCCGAGCAGGTCGGTGAGCGAGAGCACGTAGACCAGCGAGGTGTCCTGGAACAGGATGATGGTCTGGCTCAGGATGATCGGGCTCGCGACCCGGAGCACCTGCGGCAGGATCACGCTGCGATAGGTCTCGAAAGTGGACAAGGCAAGCGCCTGGCACGCCTCGAACTGCCCGCGGTTCACGGCGCGCAGGCCGACGCGGATGATCTCCGAATAGTAGGCCGCCTCGAACAGGCCGAAGGTGATGAAGGCCGTCCAGGTGGCGCCGATCGGAACGGGGCCGCCGCTTCCGCTGAGGTGACCGAGCACGATCGGCACCAGGAAGAAGAACCAGAACAGGACGAGGATCAGCGGGATCGAGCGGATCAGGGCGATGTAGCCGCGCACGATCCTTGCGATCACCGGCACCTCGAAGTGCTGCAACAGCGCAAAGCAGGTGCCGAGGACCATGCCGACCACGAAAGCGACCGCGGTGAGCGCCAAGGAAAACAGCAATCCGGACCAGAGATAGGGCCAGGCCTGCAGAACGATCGAGAAATCGAGGCTGTTCATTTCGCGATCTCCATCCCCGCGGGCAATGAGCCGGCCTGTTGAACCTCCTCGGCGAGATTCGGTGCGATATCGTCCTCCGTCCGCGTCGTGCCGGGGATGCGCACCGCCCTGTCGATCAGCGCCATGCCCTGATAGGCAATCAGCGCCAGCGCGAGGTAGATCAGCGTTGCAGCGCCGAACGCCGTGAAGGTCTGGAACGTCGCTTCGCTGATCTGGCGCGCCTGGGCCGTGAGCTCCATCAGCCCGATCGTGAGGGCGACCGAGGTGTTCTTGTAGATGCCCATCACCTCGCTGGTGAGGCTTGGCACGATCAAACGCAGGGCCTGCGGCACGATGATGTGGCGATAGGTCAGATACGCGCCGAGCCCAAGCGCACTCGCCGCCTCGGCCTGTCCTTTCGGCAGGGCCTCGATCCCCGCACGGACCTGCTCGGCGATCCGGGCTGCGGTGTAAAGCCCGAGGCAAATGAGCGCCGGAAAGAACGATCCCCAGGGCGGCGGAATCTGCTTGATCGCATTTCCGAGAGTCGTGGGCAGTATCTCCGGCAGGACGAAGTACCAGAGGAACATCTGCACCAGGACGGGGATGTTGCGGAAGATCTCGACATAGAGCCGCGCAAGCGCCGCGACAGCTCGGTTCTGCACGGTGCGGCCGATGCCGACGACGATCCCGAGGGCAAAGGCGATCCACCAGCCGAAGAAGGCCAGTGCCAAGGTCCAGCCGAGGCCCGACAACAGCCAGTCGATATAGCGCTGGCCATCCGCCGTCTGTTCAAAAAGCACTGCGAACATGGCCAACCTCGAAGCTCCGGATGCGAGAGAGGATCAGCGTGCCAATGAATCCCGGTTGAAACCCCGGTCCTTGTCTCCGGCTAGTCGACCGCGTCGCTGGGATGGGCGATCCGCTGCTGCAGTTCGTCCGTCAGCGGAAATGCGAGATTCTCGCCCTTGGGCGGAATCGCGCGGGTAAACCACTTGGCGTAAGTCTTTTCGAACTGGCCCGAGGCCATCTGCTTCGACAGGACGTCGTCGACGAGCGCCTTGAAGCCGGTATCGCCCTTCGTGAACATCAGGCCATAATAGATCTTGGCGTAGCCCTCGGGGAGAAAGATCAGCGCATCCGGCTTCGCAGCGGCGGCCTTGAGGCCGGCGAGCAGGATATCGTCCTCCATGAAGGCGGCCGCACGGCCGGTATTCAGCATCAGGAAGGATTCGGCGTGGTCTTTCGCCTGGACGATGTTGAAGCCCAGCTGCTCCTTGGCGTTGACGCCCTGCGCAAAACCGACCGCGTTGGAGCCCTGGGTCACGACGATGGTCTTGCCCTTGAGATCGCCCGCCGTCTTCAGGCCACTATCCGCCTTGACCAGCCAGCGCGGCTGGCTGACGAAAGTGGCGACCGAGAACGAGACCTGCTCCTGCCGCTTCCTGTCGTTCGCCGTGCCGCCGCACTCGATGTCGATGGTGCCGCTTTGAATGAGCGGGATCCGGTTGGACGAGTTCACCGGCGTGTATTTGACAGCGAGATTGGGCAGGTTCAGCTCCGTCTTGACCCTCTCGACGATCGCCGCGCAGAGATCCAGCGAGAAGCCGATCGGCTTTTGATCGGGACCGAGATAGGAGAACGGAATGGAAGCCTCGCGGTGACCGATGGTGATGGCCCCGCTCGACTTGATCCTGGCGAGCGTCGGACTGTCGGCCGCGATCGACGGTGCAGCAAAGGCGGCGGCGGCCGCGAGGCCGGACAGAACGCCCCAGACACGCGCAAAACCATTCATGTGCATCTCCCCTCCAATAAAAACAGTCTAGGCGGCCCTGGATGACGGCTTCACGCCGCGCCGCTTGATGACGTCGATCAGGCGATCGACGTCGGCGAACGAGTTGAACATTCCGAACGACACGCGAATGCCGTCGCGCTCCGGCGATACGCGAATGCCGTTCTGCTCGAAATGGCCGAGCCATTCGGCGGCAGGAAGCGCGATAACGTAGATGTGCGGCGCGCGGTGCCGCCGCTCGCGCGGACCGACGAGGCGCACGTCCAGCGCATCGAGGCCGGCGATGAGATGATCGCCGAGATCGAGACAATGGTTCTGAATGTTCTGCACGCCCAGGGCTTCGATCATGTCGAGCGAGGCGCCGAGCGCGTGGATCGCCGGAAGATTGAAGTTGCCGAGCTCGAAGCGGCGCGCGCTCGCGGCGGGCTCGAGCCCGTCGGGCCGGGCGATCAGATCGGCCGGGACCTCCGCAAGGCTGGCGGCGGCGAGATAGGCGGGCTCGAGCTCGGTCCTGGACTTGTCCCAGACCAGCAGGCCAAGCCCCTGCGGCACGAGCAGGCCCTTGTGGCTGCCCGATCCGATGAAGGTCGCGCGCATTGCCCTGGCGTCGATCGGCACGACGCCGATCGCCTGCATCACGTCGACGATGAAATAGAGCCCCTTCTCCGCGCAGAGCGCGCCGATGCTTTCGACGTCGAAACGATGACCGGCGTGGAAGGTCACCTGCGACATCGAGATCGCCCGGGTCTTCTCGCCGAGATGCGGACGAAGGCTGTCCGCGTCCACGACTTCCGTCATCGGCGCAAAATCGACCGTCACGCCCTTGCGTCTCAGATTGAGGAAGGCATAGGCGTTGTTGGGATGATCGCCATGGATCATCAGCACCCTGTCGCCGGCGCGCAGGGGCAGCGCGTTGGCGGCGATGTTCATGCTTTCCGAGGTGTTCTTGGTGAAGGCGATCTCATCGGCCGTCACTCCGAGAAACCGCGCCAGCCTCGCGCGGGTCTGCTCGACACGGTCAAGCCACACGTTTTTCGGGCCGGCGGTCTCAAGGCCCTCGCGGAGGAAGAGATCGATCGCCGCCTTGACCGGCCGCGCCAGCGGCGTCTGGAAACCGGAGTCGAGATAGGTGATGCGCTCGACGGCCGGAAATTCCTTCCGCACGGCATCGACGTCGTAATGGCGAGACATCCCATTCTCCCGATCAGCGCACCCGGCGGGGCCGTGGACGGCACTGCACAAATCCCAATCACCTGTCGGCAACGCCAACGATATGGGCAACCCACTCAAGCGGTCCAGATTTATTTTCATATTTCAATAGTATTCATTCCGAAAAATGATAATTAACTCGCGCCGAGGGAGGAAAGAAGAATGCCTGAGATCAACGCCGATGGACCGCTCGACCGGGCATTCGCCATCGTTGGCCATGTCGCTGGCCAGGTCAGAGCCGTTTCGGTCGCGGAGATCGCCAGCGCACTGGCCCTCCCGCTGCCGACCGCGCATCGTCTGATCGGCAATCTCGAGCAGCGCGGGCTTCTGCAGAAGGCGTTGGGGACAAAGCGCTACGTGGTCGGCAATCAACTGGTCACGCTGTCGGCCAAGGTCATCGGCGCGGCCTTCCGCACCGCGCGCCGGCACGCCGTGCTGCGCGCCGTGGCGGCCGAGATCGGCGAGCAATGCGAGATCGGCGTCGTGCGGGACAACGTCGTTGCCTATGTCGACAGTGTCCGCGTGTCGCAGCCGCAGGGGCTGCAGTTCAATCCGGGCGAAGCGGCGCCGCTCCACTGCACCTCGACCGGCAAGATCTATATGAGCCGGCTGCCGCAGCGGGCGCGTGAGAAGCTGTGCCGCGCACTTGCGCTCACCAAGTACACGCAGACCACCATCGTCGATGTCGAAAACCTGATGAAGGTTCTCGACGAGACCCGCAAGCGCGGCTGGGCCAAGACCAATGAAGAATACGTGCAAGGGGTGGTCGGCTGCGCCGTGCCCATCCTGTCTCCGGACCGTGAGCTGATCGCCTGCCTCGGCGTCTCCGTTCCCGTGGCCCGCGTCAGCTTCGCCGAGCTGGACCGTTTCATCGCGCCGCTTCAGAAAGCCGCCGCGCTGCTCTCGGAGACCATCCTCCAGGTTGACGAGGACGGTGCGGACGATGGATCAGATCGTCTCTAGCTCCGCATCGCCCGCCGCGCACAGCAGCGCCAGTGGATTCAGCGTGATGCCGGCCGCGAGCACGACGAACACCAGCATGCCGGGGCCGTCGTGTTGGAGCCGATCACGAGCGCGACGCAAGCCGACGCATCGTTTCGGCGCCAATACAGCAGCGCTCAGCTTTGATACGTCGGGCAAAGCACCGGCACCGGTCGAACTCTTACGCTGCAGCCGTCGGTGAGTTCTTCAGCCCGAGGGCCTCGCCCGCCGACCCCGTCAACCCCGTTGCCTCGATGCACAGCCTGACGGCCTCGCCGATGCTCGTCGCAACGAGGTCGGCTTTGGCGCTCTCCCGCAGCAATTCCAGCGCAGCAGCGTCAATGTCTTTGACCCAGCAGCCCAGAATGATGGTTGCCTTCGGCAATTTTCGCCTCAGACGCCGGACGGAATACCGCATGTGTGCCGCACTGCGGGCATCGAGATAGACCAGGCAGATCATTGCGACTCCCGTCGTGTCGAGGCGGAAGACATTCGTCGTGGAAAGCGATTCCGGCCCTTCGACTCGTGCCGCGAGGCCATGCTCCGTCGACAGCTGGGCCAGCATGATCGCGGCCGCCTCATCGATCAGGCTGCGCCCGGCCACGCAAAGGACGGGGTGCTCACCCTGCCAATCCAGCGGGAGGGTTTCCCTGCGGAGATAAGGCAAGCGTTCATTGACCGCATTTTCTGCAACGGCTTCCACCGCCGACCATGCTTCGGCGTCGCTGGTTGAATTGCTCTTCGCCAGCGGCCGGTCGTCCTGATCGGAAAGGTCGCTGGTAAACTCGCTGACGGCGTCCCGGATCTTGGTAAGACGCTCCTGGTCAAGTGCATCGCGTTCGGCGTCGGCTTGCGCCAGCTGCAAACCCTTCAGGGCGACCTCGTCATAGTACGATGCCAGCGAACGCTCTTTCAGAAACTCTTCGGCTTTTTCGGCCGCTTCCGTCGGGTCCCCCGCCAGCATCCGTTGATAGAATATTTCCGGAGGAGAAAGCGCTGGCCGGTCGCCGAACATGACGTCGAGAAATTCCAGTCGCTCCACGTGCCGTCCGAGAACCACGAGGCAAACCGTCAAGGGAGTGGCGAGGACGAGCCCGATCGGGCCCCAAAGCGCTGTCCAGAACGTAGCCGATGCGACTACGGCAATGGGCGAAAGCCCCGTGCTGTGACCGTAAACCATCGGCTCGATGACATGGCCCACCAACGGTTCCACAACAAGAAATAGGGCGAGAGTCCAAAGCAGCATCGACCAGCCGGGATCGACGGCGACCGCCAGCGCCAACGGGAATGCGGCCGCGATAACGGCGCCGACATAGGGGACGAAGCGAAGCGCAGCCGCGAGGATGCCCCAGAGAATCGCGCTTGGAATTCCGATGAACCACAGGCCGGTGCCGATCACCACGCCGAAACCGCCATTCAAGACGAGCTGGGTCAGAAACAGCCTGCTGAGCCGGCTCGCGGCATCGTCCAGTGCAGCCGTCGTACGCTGCAAATCCGACGAACCGGCCAGCCGAATAAAGCGATTACGAAGATCCTCGCGCTGAATGAGAATGAAGATAACGAAAATAATGATGATGCCGGTGGTCGCGAGCGGATGAACGAGTGGGGAAATCAAGGTCCGCAGGCTTTCCAACGCGCCGGGATCCGGCTGGCGTACTTCGACCGGCACCGGGGGCGCGAAGGCATTCGAGCCGGCTATCGTGCCGATCTTGGGCGCAGATGCGGCGTCTTTCGGTTTATCGAGCTCCTTGCCGAGATCCTTCAGCATATCGGAAGCACGCTCCAGCGTGCCCCGCCCCGCTCTGGTATCTCGAAACGACTGGATCTTTTCGCTGATCGTCGATTGGTAGCGAGGAAGGTCACCGGCGAGTTGCGTCAATTGCGCGGCGAGAAGGCTTCCTATGGCAAAAATAAGCATGAAGGCAGCGACCACCACGCTCACGACTGCCAGTCCCCGCGGGACATGGATACGCTGCAATATTCCGACCAGTGGCGCCAGCACGAAGCTGAGGAGAATAGCCAGCGCGACGGGCACGAAGATATCCCGGCCGAAGTACAGCATCGCGATAATGATGACGCTGAGAATCGCTGTCGCCACTGCACCAAGCAGCGCCATCAGTTCCTCGGTGGTGCGTGGTTTGAAAGGCTGTCTCGCTACAGGCCTCATTTTCCGTCCCTGTCCCCGTCGTCCGCTGAGCGCATATTCATTTCAGCTGCAAGGGCGCAGGACGACACTGCATGGGACAGCCGCTCAGGGCACTCGTCCATACGGTCTTCATGAGCGGGGCCCTATTTGCGGCCGCGCCGTGGCACGCCAACCGGTCTGCCCTGAAAAGGTTCCTGACTGCGGGTCGTGATCACACGCACGCGGGGACTCTACACGCTGGTGTTTTCATGTTGGAGCGGGTGCGCTCACGATGGCCGCTTGCCGGAATGCCCTCTCCGCGCCCACACCAGCGCCAGTGGCCCCAGCGCAATGCCGGCCGCGAGCACGATGAACACCAGCAGCCAGCCGCTCGCGCTCTGCGGACCGCCAGCGATGTCGAGCGCGACGCCGGTTCCCCAGGCGCCGAGCGCCGACAAGCCGAAGCCGACCGTCGAATGCAGGGCCAGGGTCGCGCCGCGATGCTCGGAGGTGGCCGCCGCCGACATGCCCGCGGTCAACGCACCTGAATCAGCGGGCACGGTCAGGCCGTAGATCATCAGCAGCAGCGCGAGCAGCCATGCCGGGGCCGTTGCGTTGAGGCCGATCGCCAGCGCGACGCAAGCCGACGCGATCATCACGACCGTGATGGCGCGATGCCGTCCGAATTTCAGGGCGGCCTCGTTGCCGAGGATGCTGGCGGGCATCGAGATCACCGCGAAGCAGAAGCTCATCAGCACCGGCGTCATCCAGGACGGCCCACCCTGATGCGCAACGATGAAAGTCCAGAACCCGACCAGCCAGGTGCGAATGCCGTAGAGCTCGAAGCAGTGGGCGCCGTAACCGAGGATGTAGCCGAGCGCCTCGCGATTGGCGAGGACGGGTGCGAAGTCGAGAAGACGCCCGGACTTCGGCGCCGGCCGCCGTCCCTCGATCAGGAGGCACGCGAGCACCATCGCGATGGGGCCGACGCCGGTGACGTAGAACGCGGTCCGCCACCCCCAGCGATCGGCGAGGATCTGCGCAACCAGGAACGACAGGCCGACGCCGACCGAGAAGCTCGACGTGTACAGCGTCACCGCCCGCGAGGTGTCGCCGGCGGGCAACCGATCCGTCAGCGCCTTCAGCCCCGGCATATAGGCGCCGGCGAAGCCCAATCCTGCGAGCGACCAGATGATGGTGCCCGACCAGAACCCCTCGGCGAAGAAGCCGAAGGCGGCGGTCGCAAGCCCGCTGACGATGGAGCCGCAGAGTAGCACGATCCGCGCGTCGATGCGATCGGTCAGCGTCGTCAGCACCGGGACGGCCAGCATGTAGCCGAACGCATAGCCGCTCGCCATCAACCCGCCTTCGGCGGCGGACAGCCCCCATGCCGGCATCAGATGCTGCGCCAGATTCGCTGACAGCGTCACGTGCGGCAGCAGATTGCCGAGCTGGCCGATGCACATCGCCGCAATCAGCGGTCCCCCGCTCAGGCTCCGAATGCTCTCCTCCCGTCGGTCCTATCTCGTCTGATCAGCACGCAGCATCAGCAGTGCGAAAAATGCGGAGATCGAGGCCAGCGCGCTGATCCATAGCGCGCTGCTGCCAAAATGCTCCACCATCACGCCGAGTGCGAGTGGCGCGAGCGCGCCGGTGGCTCGCGAAGGCAGCGAGATCATGCCGACCCGCCTGCCGAATCCTGACGGGCCGAACAGTGCCAGCGGAAGCGTACCGCGGGCAATGGTGATGATGCCGTTGCCTGCGCCATACAGCACCGTGAAAGTTGATGCGAGGAAGGGACCGCCCATGACCAGTGCGATCACACCGATCGGATTCATGAGCATGGCCAGCCTTGCCGACAGCAGCGGATGAAACCGGCCGAGCCATCCTGCTTCCAGTAGGCGGGCGCCAACCTGGGCCGGCCCCACCAATGCTCCTGCAATCAGGGCCTGTGCCGGCGTTGCGCCGAACGCAACCAGCATGGCCGGCAGGATTGCCGAGACACCCGAGCTGACGAAGCTTGCCGCCGCGAACATGTAAGCCAACAGCACCATCGCGAAGGTCTCGCTCTGCCGTCCGGATCCCCGGCTAGCGCCTGGATCCGGCCGATGCGGCTGGTCTAGTGGAATGGCGCGCGGCAGCGACAGATTGAGTGGGAGCGCAAGGCCAAGATGAATCACCGCCCAGACCTGGCAGGCCACGCGCCAGTCGTATTGCGAAGCGAGCCAGGTCGTAAGCGGCCACCCGAGGGTGCTGGCGAAACCGGCAATCAGGGTAATTCCGGTAATCGTTCGTCGCGCATTGCTGCCATAAATGCGCGCAAGCGTCGCAAAGGCCGCCTCATACAGGCCCATGCCCATGGCAATACCGAGCAATATCCAGGATGCGATCAGCACCACCACGCCATGCGCCACCGAAAGGAGGAGCAGGCCTGCCACAAAAACGAGATTCGAAACGGCAAGCAGGCCGCGCCCTCCGAACGTATCGATAGCGTGCCCGACGCGCGGGCCGAGCAGCCCGGAGATGACGAGCGCGGCCGACAGCGCACCGAACACGTGTGTCGGCACAAGACCGAGATCGCTAGCAATTGGCGCCGCGAGGATGGCCGGAAGATAGTAGCTCGATGCCCACGCAATGGTCTGCGCGGTTCCGAGCGCGAGAACAACAGCGAGCGGCCGCGCAGTCCCGGCCGCAGCGAGGCTGCTCATCAGCAGCCGCACCCGGCGCGGCCTGCCTTCCTGGCTTTTTCGTCGGCGGCGCAGCAGGCTGACGTCTCCTCCTGCGCCGGACCGCCACAGCATCCCACCGCACTTGCGGACTCCACCCCGCCGCGCGTGCAGACGCCGGTCTCCGGCAGCACGAGCTCGACCCGAGCGGCAGCCTTCTTGTCGCCGGCAATGTCAGCCGCGATGGAGCGCACCTGCTCGTATCCGGTCATCATCAGGAAGGTCGGCGCACGGCCGTAGGACTTCATGCCGGCAAGATAGAAGCCCGGCTCGTCGTGCGCTAGCTCGCGCGCGCCGTGCGGACGAACCGTGCCGCAGCTGTGCTCGTTGGGATCGATCAGCGGCGCGAGCGCGACAGGCGCCTCGATGGCCGGATCGAGCCGCAGCCGCAGCTCGGACAGGAACGACAGATCGGGGCGAAAGCCGGTGGCGACGACGAGCTCATCCGCGACCACGCTGCGCGCACCGCTGCCGCTGCCAGTCGAAATCCTGAGACGGCCTTCGGACTCCGAGAGGTGAGTGACACCGAATTGGCTCTCCACCCTGATCTTGCCGGCGGTCACGAGTGCGGCGAAGGCGGAGCCCAGTTCGCCGCGCGCGGCCAGCTTGTCGTTGCGGCCGCCGCCGAAAGCCTTGGCCGGATCGGCGCCGCGCAACAACCAGATCGCTTGCGTGCCCGGCACCTCGCCCGCGAGCTGCGCGAGATCGATCAGCGTGCCGACGGCGGAATGGCCGGCACCGAGCACGGCGACGATCTTGCCGGCATATCTGGCGCGATCTGTGCCCCGCACGTCCGGCATGCCATAGGCGATGCGGTCGGCGCGCTCGCGCTCGCCGATCGCGGGCAAGCCGTTGCTGCCGGCGGGGTTGGGGGAGAACCACGTGCCCGAGACATCGATAACGGCATCGGCGCGCAGCACCTCGGGACCCCTGCCGTTCTGATAGCGGATCTCGAACGGCGCCCGGTCCCTGCCCTTCGTTGTTGCCTTGTCGAAACCGGCGCGGCTGATCGCCGTGACGCGGCTCGAGGTTCGGATCGTCTCGCGCAGCGGCGTGCGCGTTGCGAGCGGCGTCAGATAGCGGTCGATCAGCTCGCCGCCGGTCGGATAGGACTGCGGGTCCGGCGAATTCCATCCCGTCGGCGCGAGCAGGCGCGCCGCGGCCTTGTCGATATTGTATTCCCATGGCGAGAACAGCTGGACATGCTGCCACTGGCGGATCGCGTGCGCGGCTTCAGGTCCGGCCTCCAGCACGATGGGCGACATGCCGCGTTCAAGCACATGTGCGGCGGCAGCGAGGCCGACCGGCCCTGCCCCGATGATGGCGACCGTCTTGGCGTTCATTCCAGCTTCTCCCATCTTTCTAGAATCATCGAATAAGTTCGCAAGAAAATCACGCCGCGGTTTGCGCTGCCTTGCATCCGGTTTCGTCGGCGCAGCATTCCGCCGCCAGGAAGGCGAGGAGGCCGCGCATCGCGTCAAAGTTCGCGTGGCAGATCAGCGTGGTCGATTCCCTGACCTGGCTGACGAGTCCGACCGCAACCAGGGTCTTGATGTGATGCGACAGCGTCGAGGCCGGGATCTTCAGCTTCTCCTGCAGGCGGCCGACGGGCATGCCCGCGTGCCCGGCCCGGACCAGGGCCCGGTAGATCTGGAGCCGGGTTTGATTGCCAAGGGCTTCCAAACGTGCTGCTGCGTCGGCGATCTTCATGATGCTCATGCTGCACCTGTTCGCACGCCCCGTCAAACCATATTTCTAGAATATTCGAATTATAGTGGGCCGGCGACGCGATTCAGGTTGACTCGGCCCATTAGTTCCATAAATCTGGATGTATGGAAAATGAAGAAGCCATCCTCGCCCTCGCCGCGCTGGCCCAGCCGACCCGCCTGGAGGCGTTCCGGACGCTGGTGAAGCACGAGCCCGACGGCCTTGCCGCCGGCGACCTCGCCCGCCTGCTCGAGGTTCCGCAGAACACGCTGTCGGCGCATCTGGCGATCCTGAGCCGAGCGCGCCTCGTGTCCTCCGAGCGGCGCAGCCGCTCGATCGTCTACCGCGCCAATCTCGGCGAATTCCGCGACATCGCGGTGTTCCTGTTGCGCGATTGCTGCGGCGGACGTCCCGAGGTCTGCAATCCCGTCGTCGAAACCCTGCAATCCTGCTGCTCGCCGAAACGGAAGGAGCGAAGCCGTGCCTGACCAGATCTACAATGTCCTGTTTCTATGCACCGGCAATTCGGCGCGATCCATCCTGGCCGAGTCGATCCTTCGCAAAGACGGCGCCGGCCGCTTTCGGGCCTTCTCCGCCGGCAGCACGCCGAAAGGCGCAGTGCATCCGCTGGCGCTGCGCACGCTTGAGACCCTGGAGTACCCGACCGACGGAATGCGCTCGAAGAGCTGGCTCGAGTTCGCCGCGCCCGATGCGCCGGTGATGGATTTCGTCTTCACCGTTTGCGACAACGCCGCCGGCGAGTCCTGCCCGATCTGGCCGGGCCAGCCGATGACAGCGCACTGGGGCATCGAGGACCCTGCCGCCGCCAAAGGCACGGATCTGGAGAAGCAGGCGGCGTTCGTCACCGCGTTCCGCTATCTGAGGAACCGGATTGATACGTTCGTGAGCCTTCCGCTGCGGAGCATTGACAACCTCTCGCTCGGCACCAAGCTGCGTGAGATCGGCCGCGCAGACGGCGCGACACATCCGACGCCGAAGGCCGGCTGATGGAGAAGTTCGATCTTTCGCGGCGGCTTGCCGCCGAAGCGCTCGGCACCGGCATTCTCGTCACCACGGTCGTCGGGTCCGGCATCATGGCGGAAACGCTGACCAAGGATGTTGCTCTTGCGCTGCTCTGCAATACCTTGCCGACCGGTGCCATTCTGGTGGTGCTGATCACCATGCTCGGTCCGATCTCCGGCGCGCATTTCAATCCGGCGGTCACGCTGGTTTTCGCCGGCAAGCGCGAGCTGCCGGCGACCGAGGCCGCGTTCTACGTGGTCGCGCAGGTCGCCGGCGGCATCGCGGGAACCCTGGCCGCGCATTTGATGTTCGGACTGCCCCTGCTCGAGCTCTCGACGAAGGTCCGAACCGGAGGGCCGCAATGGTTCGCCGAGGCCGTCGCCGCCTTCGGGCTGGTGGCGACGATCCTGGCCGGCATCCGGTTTCAGCGGAATGCGGTGCCCTGGCTGGTGGGCCTTTACATCACGGCGGCCTATTGGTTCACGGCTTCCACGTCGTTCGCCAATCCGGCGGTGGCGATTGCGCGATCACTGACGAACACCTTTGCGGGCATCCGCCCCACCGACCTGCCCGGCTTCATCCTGGCCGAGCTTTGTGGAGCGCTTGCCGGCATGCTGCTGATGAACTGGCTGCTGGGACGCGGCGAGGCGCGCGGCCCGGTTCCAATCGCGGAGACAAGTCGATGAGCGTCACGATCTATCATAACCCCGCCTGCGGCACCTCGCGCAACACGCTGGCGATGATCCGGCAGAGCGGCGTCGAGCCCGTCGTGATCGAGTATCTGAAGACGCCGCCCTCGCGCGAGACGCTCAAGCAGCTGATCGAGAAAATGGGGGTGCCGGTCCGCGCGCTGCTGCGCGAGAAGGGGACACCGTACAAGGAGCTCGGCCTCGACGATGCCAAATGGTCCGACGACGAGTTGATCGATCAGATGCTCGCACATCCCATCCTCATCAACCGCCCGATCGTGGTGACGCCGAAGGGCGCGCGCCTGTGCCGCCCCTCGGAAGCGGTCGTCGATCTCCTGGATCATCCCGTCGGCCGCTTCGTCAAGGAAGACGGCGAAGTGATCGAGGCGCGATAGACTGGCTTCGATGGCAGCAGCTGTCACGCGACAGTAGGACGCAAGCGCAAAACCGATTGCGCCGTTGATGCCGCAAATCTCGAGAGCTATCGATCGGCAACGTCAATACGCGATCGGGAGAGACGCATGAGCACCATCACCGGCGGCTGTCACTGCGGCGCAATCCGTTATGAGGTCGAAGGCGACGCGATCGTGCACGCACTGTGCCATTGCCGCGATTGCCGGCTCCACGCCGGCGCTCCGGTCGTCGGCTGGACGATGTATCCGGAGAGCGCCGTCAAGGTGACCAAGGGCGAGCCCAGGATCTACAGCTCGTCGGAACACGGTCGGCGGCATTTTTGCGGCAATTGCGGCACCGGCCTGTTCTACTTCAATGCCAGCCTGGTGCCCGGAATGATCGACATCCAGAGCGCGACCTACGACGATCCCGAGGCCGTGCCGCCCATGATGCACATTCAGGTCGCCGAGCGCCTGCGCTGGATGCAGCACGCGCACGAACTGCCGACGTTCGAGCGCTATCCGCCGCAGCCGTAGCGGCGGAGGATGACACCGGCTCTTTTGGCGTCATCCAGGGCAGGTATGACTCGTGGCGGCGCCTGCGTGCACGCCTCGTCCTTCGAGACGGCGCTGACGCGCCTCCTCAGGATGAGGCTCAACGGCGTCAGTGCCCGTTGAAGCTGCTGCCGCGCACTCCGCCCTCATCCTGAGGAGCCCGGCTAAAGCGGGCGTCTCGAAGGATGGCCGCAGAGAAAAGCTCTCATATGCGATAGCCCTGGTCATCGGAGGATTGGCAACGTTCGGCTCGTGCATCAGTTCATCGATGGTGGCGCAGCATCGCCGGACGCGTACCCGCGCAGCTCGCCATATCCAGCTCAACCGATCACCTGCGAGCCGATAAAGCGCATGAATGGCCTTTGACCATCGGCACCGAACAGCACGACCGTGTAAGGCTCCGGCTTGCCGCCTTCCATCCCGGGCGATCCGACCGGCATGCCCGGCACAGCGAGCCCTTTCGCAATGGGGCGCTCCGAGAGGAGGCGCCGCACGGCTGCGGCCGGCACATGTCCCTCGATGAGATAACCTGCGACCTCCGCCGTGTGACACGCGGCCAGGTCCGAGGGGATGCCGAGACGATTCCGAACCGCGTCGAGATCGGCGGTCTCCTCCACCTGGACGACAAATCCTGCGTCCCGGAGATGCTGCACCCAGCCCGCGCAACAGCCGCAGCTCGGATCCCTATGCACCGTGATGGTGGCTTCTTGGGCCTGCGCCGCAACGGCAGGCCTGGCCAGCACTGCCGCCACTGCCGCCGCCATCAGCCCTGCAAGTGACCGACGGGTCATCACATGTCCGCGTTCCCTCATCTTCGGATTCCTTTCTTCATCGCTGGATCTCAAGGCCGGAGCGTCGCAGGCATCAACGGGGGCTCGCCTGGCCCTCGTACATAAACGTCATGGGCTTCAGCCCGTTCATATAGCCGGTGCGCATCTCGTCGATGCGAAAGCCGTTGCGAGTCAAGACGTCAGCGATGTCCCGGTTGAGATGACAACCGCCCGAGATGCGCATCCATGCGGGGGTCAGGCGATCTTGCCACCAGCGCACGTTCGGTTCGGGCGCGCGGCCATGCTCGACGAAGATCAGCTTCCCTCCCGGTTTCAGCACCCGCCGCGCCTCTGTCATCGCGCGATCGACGTCCGGAATGCTGCACATGGTCCAGGTCGTCAGGACCGTGTCGATGCTGCGGTCCTCGATCGGCATAGCCTCGGCCGAAGCTTCAACGAGATCGACCGGAGTCTCCAGATGCGGCGCGTGTCGCGCCATCTCGAGAAGCCTTGGAGCGGGCTCGAGACCCACAAGCTGCGTCACCGTAGCTCCGTAGAACGGCAGGTTGCGGCCGGACCCGACGCCGATCTCGAGGACCCGGCCCTGGGCCGCGCGGGCCGCGCGTTGCCGGTAGGGCGCAAGTTCCTTATTCCGCATCGCAAGGTCGCAAAGCCGTGGCAGAATGACGTCGTTGTAGAAGCCCATGCGCGCATCTCCTGGCATCGCCACTCGGCGGTCTTACTGATCTCTTCAGGTGCGGCAAAGATCACGTCCGCACGTTCGCCTCATGCCAGCGCCGTCCCCAATATTAGCGCGATGACGACCAATGCGGTGATCAATTCCATCGGCCCAACGTCTCTGACAGCCGTTCGACATGACTGACCTCATTCGGCGGACTGCAGCACCCGCAATCTCGGACTGATCGGCTTTGTCATTTCGGTCGGTTGTCCCTTGTCCTCGGCCTCGGGCGGCAGGTGGAAGCCCTTGACTAGCCCGAAGATCGCCGGGATCACGATCAGCGTCAGCAGCGTCGATGAGATCATCCCGCCGATCATCGGCAGCGCGATGCGTTGCATGATCTCCGATCCGGTTCCGGTGCTCCACATGATCGGCAGCAGGCCCGCCATGATGGCGACCACGGTCATCATCTTGGGCCGGACGCGCTCGACCGCGCCCACCATGATGGCGTCGTGGAGATCGGCCCGGCTGAAGACCCTGCCCTCGCTGTCGCGCCTCGCCTTCATCTCGGCCAGCGCGTGATCGAGGTAGATCAGCATCACGACGCCGGTCTCGGCGGCGACGCCGGCGAGCGCGATGAAGCCGACCGCGACGGCGACGGACAGGTTGAAGCCGAACCACCACATCATCCAGATGCCGCCGACCAGCGCGAACGGCAACGACAGCATCACGATCAGCGTCTCGGTCAGCGCCTTGAAATTAAGGAACAGCAGCAGGAAGATGATCGTCAGCGTCACGGGCACGACGATCTTGAGGCGCGCTGCCGCGCGCTGGAGATATTCGTACTGGCCGCTCCAGACCACATAGGTGCCGGCGGGAAACTGGATGCTCTCCGTCACCGCGCGTTGCGCATCGGCGACGTAGCTGCCGATGTCGCGGTCGCGGATGTCGACATAGATGTAGGTCGCGAGCTGGCCGTTCTCGGTCCGGATCGAGGTCGGCCCGCGCGCCGGCTCGACCTTGGCGACCTCGCCGAGCGGCACGGCGCCGCCTGCCGGCATCGGCACCAGGATGTCGCTGGCGATCGCCTTGGGATTGTCGCGCAGGTCGCGCGGGTAGCGCATGTTCACCGTGAAGCGCTGCCGGCCCTCCACGGTCGTCGTCACCGTCTGGCCGCCGAGCGCGGCGGCGATGGTGTCCTGGACGTCCTGGATCAAAATGCCGTAGCGCGCGAGCGCCTCGCGGTCCGGGACGATCTCCAGATAATATCCGCCGATGCCGCGCTCGGCATAGGCCGAGGAGGTGCCCGGCACGGTCTTGATCACGCGTTCGACCTGCCGCGCCAGCCGGTCGATCTCGACGAGGTCGGTGCCCATGACCTTGACGCCGACAGGGGTGCGGATGCCGGTCGAGAGCATGTCGATGCGCGCCTTGATCGGCATGGTCCAGGCGTTGGAGACGCCGGGAAATTGCAGCGCCTTGTCCATCTCCGCGATCAGGCTGTCGACGGTGACGCCGGGGCGCCATTGCTCCTTCGGCTTCAAGTTGACGATGGTCTCGAACATCTCGGTCGGCGCCGGGTCGGTCGCGGTCGCCGCCCGCCCCGCCTTGCCGTAGACGGAGGAGACCTCGGGGAACGACTTGATGATGCGGTCCTGAATCTGCATCAGCTCGGCCGCCTTGGTCACGGAGATGCCGGGCAGCGTCGTCGGCATGTAGAGCAGCGTGCCCTCGTTCAGCGTCGGCATGAACTCGGTGCCGAGCTGGCGGGCCGGCCAGATGGTGACGGCGAGCACGACGAGCGAGGCCAGGATCACCAGCGTCTTGGCGCGAAGCACGCCCTTGATCACGGGGCGGTAGATCCAGATCAGGAAACGGTTGATGACGTTGCGGCCTTCCGGCACGATTCGGCCGCGGACTAAGATCACCATCAGCGCCGGCACCAGGGTGACGGACAGGAGGGCCGCAGCGGCCATCGCGAACGTCTTGGTGAAGGCGAGCGGGCTGAACAGCCGCCCTTCCTGCGATTCCAGCGTGAAGATCGGCATGAAGGACACGGTGATGATCAGCAGGCTGAAGAACAGCGCAGGGCCGACCTCAGAGGCCGCGTCGATCAGGATCTGGACGCGCGACTGATCGGGCTTGGCGCGTTCGAGGTGCTTGTGGGCGTTCTCGATCATGACGATCGCGGCATCCACCATGGCGCCGATCGCGATCGCGATGCCGCCCAGGCTCATGATGTTCGAGCCGAGGCCGAGCAGCTTCATGGCGCCGAACGCCATCAGCACGCCGACCGGCAGCATCAGGATCGCGACCAGCGCGCTGCGGACGTGGAGCAGGAAAACGATGCAGACCAGCGCGACGACAATGCTCTCCTCGAACAGCGTGTGCTTGAGCGTGTCGATCGCCGCGTAGATCAGGCCGGAGCGGTCGTAGACCGGGACGATCTCGACCGATTTCGGCAGGCTGCTCGCGATCTCCTTGAAGCGCCTTTTGACGTTCTCGATGACGTCGAGGGCGTTGACGCCGAAGCGCTGCAGCACGATGCCGCTTGCGACCTCGCCCTCGCCGTTCAGCTCGGTGATGCCCCTGCGCTCGTCCGGTCCGAGCTCGACATTGGCAACGTCGCGAAGCAGCACCGGCGTGCCGTTGCTCGTCTTCAGCACGATGTTGCCGAGATCGTTGATGCTCTTGATGTAGCCCTTGCCGCGGATGACGTATTCGAACTCGGCGAGCTCGACGGTGCGCCCGCCGACATCGGCGTTGCTGGCGCGGATGGCTTCACGGATCTTCTGCATGCTGATGCCACGATCGCGCATCCGCTGCGGATCGAGCACCACGTTGTACTGCTTGACGAAGCCGCCGATGCTGGCGACCTCGGCGACGCCTTCGGCCTTGGCCAGCGCGAACTTCAGATTCCAGTCCTGGATCGTGCGGGTGTCCGCGAGATTCAATTCCTTCGACAGGACCGCATACTGGTAGACCCAGCCGACGCCGGTCGCATCGGGACCGATGGTCGGGCTCACGCCGGCGGGCAGCCGCGACGCGGCGCCGTTCAAGAATTCCAGGACGCGCGAGCGCGCCCAATAAATGTCGGTGCCGTCCTCGAAGATCACGTAGACGAACGACACGCCGAAGAACGAGAAGCCGCGCACGACCTTCGATTTCGGCACGGTCAGCATCGCCGTGGTCAGGGGATAGGTGACCTGGTCCTCGATCACCTGCGGCGCCTGGCCGGGATATTCGGTGTAGACGATGACCTGGGTGTCCGAGAGGTCCGGGATCGCATCCAGCGGCAGATGGATCAGCGCATAGAGACCGGCCGCGGCCGCAAAGCCGGCGCCGAACAGCACCAGCAGCAGGTTTCGCGCCGACCAGGCGATGATGCGGGCGATCATTTGTGCTCCCCCGTCGCATGGCCAGGTGGGGAAGCCTGAGGCGCCGCCTCGGCAAAGCCCTTGAGCGCCGCCTTCAGATTGCTTTCCGCGTCGATCAGGAAGTTGGCGGATGTGACCACCGCCTCGCCATCCGCAAGTCCCTCCCGCACCTCGATGTAGCCGCCGCCGCGCCGGCCGAGCTTCACCTCACGCGGCTCGAAGCGCCCCTCGCCCTTGTCGACGAGGACGGCCTGACGCGTGCCGGTGTCGAGCACCGAGCTATCCTGGATCGCCAGCACGGGCGCGCCATCGGCTGTGTCGATGTCGGCATCGACGTACATGTCCGGCAGCAGCGCCGCATCCGGATTGGCTAGCTCGATCCGGACGCGAACCGTCCTCGTCTCGCGGTTCACCTGCGGATAGACCACGGCGATCCTGCCGCTGAAGATACGGCCGGGAAAGCTCCGCGCGCGCACCGCCACGGACTGCCCCACCGCGATATTGCCGAGATCGCGCTCGGCGACGTCGACCAAGGCCCAGACCAGCGAGATATCCGCGATCCTGAACAGCACGTCGCCGGGATTGGCGCGCATGCCTTCGATCGCGCTGCGTTCGAGCACGATGCCGTCGCGCGGCGCCGACCAATGGATGGTGACGGGCGCGACGCGCGTCTTCTCCATCTCGGCGATGACAGGCTCGGGGACGTCGAGATTGACCAGCCGTTGCCGCGAGCCGCGGCCGTACATCTCGACGCCGCCCACCGTCTTCGAGGTGATGGTCGCGAGATATTCCGCCGCGGCGGAGGCGACCGCCGAACTGTAGATCTCCATCAGGGGCTGGCCCGCCTTCACGCGCGTGCCGGTGGTGACGTCGGCGACCTTCTGCACGAAACTCTCGGCGCGCATCGCGATCACCGAGACGCGACGCTCGTCGAGCTGGATCGTGCCGGGCGCCTTGACCGCGACGCGGATCGCGCGCCGTTCGACCGGCTCGGATTTCACGCCGGTGCGCTGGATCTTGCCTGGCGAAAGCTTCACCGTGCCGTCGTCGACCTCGTCGCCTTCGTAGACGGGAATATAGTTCATCCCCATCGGATCCTTCTTCGGCACCGGCGAGGTGTCGGGCAGGCCCATGGGATTGCGGTAGTAAAGGATCTTTCGCGATGACGCCGCCTGCGCCGGCTTCGGCGCCGCCGCGGCAGCCTGATCGTCGTCGTAGACCGGCAGATAGTCGCGGCCGCGGTCGTCCTTCTTCGGAGCGGCGGACCAGAACGGCGCGCCGCTGGGATCGCGGTAATAGAGCGGAGCCCGGTTCGCCTGGGCCGCAGCCGGGGTCGCCTCGGCATGAACCGACCAGCTCCCCTCGTTCGAGAACCAGTACGCGCCTGAGGCGATGCCGCCGCCGAGCGCGAGAATCGTCAGGAGACGCAGCGTCTTCATGGTGTGTCTTCGCGCGCCGGGCGCGCGTCCATCTGAGTGGAACGGAGAAGTCCGGACGCCGCGGGCGGCGTCCGCACGCTCACTTGGTCGCCGTGACGATCACCTTGCCGGTGACGGTCTCGGGCTCGCCCTGCACCTTGGCCGACAGCGTGACCTGGTAACGGCCGGCCATCGGCAGATCGGTCTTGAAGGCGTAGACGCCCGGCTCCTTCGACGGCAGCGGCGCCACGGCCGATTCCATCTCGGCCATCCCGTCCGGGGCCATGTCGACGCGGGTCTTGAAGATGACGGCGTCCGCCACCGGCTTGCCGGTCTGCTTGTTGGTCAGGCGAACCGAGAGCGTGACGTCGTCGCCCTTCTTCATCTGCGCGTTGACGGGCTCGAAGGCGTAGTCGCCGGCGCCCGCCATGGCGGCGGAAGCGGCAAGCGAAAGGGTGGCGGCGAGAGCCGCTGTGCTGAATTTGGAAAGCATTGTCCTGTCCTCATGATCTGATCTTTCGCCGTGGCGCATGGCGCACACGTCAGTCGTCGACGCGCGCAGGCAATGCCGCTCGCGTCTTGGGGCTGGGCGAGATCAGATTCGAGGAGGCCGGAACGGAGGACTGCCGCCGCGGACGGAGACGACCTGGTCCTCAGGGATGGCGATCGTGCTCGCCGCGACGGCGAAACGGCCGAAGGCGACGGGCCTGACGTCATCGAGCGCAACGAGCCCGCTGACGCAGCAGAAGCCCATCCCGCATTCGTAGTCGCCGGTCTGGGACGGCGTTCCCTTCATGTCGGGACAGCAATCGTCCATCGCCATCTCGACATCGCCGCCCATCTGCATCGCCATCTGCATGTCGTCCGACGACATGGCAAGGCCGGATGCGGACACGCCAGCCGGCAGCATCGCCAGGGACATGGCGATGGCGAATGCCAGGATGGTACGGACGAACCGCATCAAGATCGACTTTACCTTTCGGGCCGCAACGCCTCCTTTCTAACATATCCCGGAGCGGGCGGCGCTTGTTGATCCGGATCAAGCATGCGTGACCAGGGGCCGGCTGTCCAGTTCGCAAGCGGATTCTCGCAGTGCCGCGGCCGCTAAATGCCCTCCACGGCGGCAGCGCTCGCAGTCGCCGCCCGGACCGCGCGCCGAGGTTGAAGGCCAGGCTATCCCAGCAGACCCTTCAGGCCGGCATAGATGGAGCCGACGGCGGTCGCGGCGACGCCGGCCAGCGGGCCGACGGTCTGCATCAGGTCCTGGATCAAGCGGGCGCGGCGGCGCAGTTGCTCCTCGCCGACGTGCTGCCCGAGCAGACGCGCCACGCGGAAGGCGAACGCGTTCGGCTTGCCGCCCTGGGTCAGCACGCGCGGCAGCACCTGGAAGATCACGACGCTGAGGATGTTTCCGGAGACGAAGGCAAGCAGGATGCTGGCGCCATATTCGAACACTTCGCGCCATTCGATCCAGGCTTCCGGCAGGATCGGAACATGATCGTGAATTCCCGTGACCGTCAGCATCGACAGGACGCTGACGGCTGCCGAAAGGAACGCCAGCACCAAGGCCGTCAAGGCCGAAACCCGGTGCAGCGGGTAGGCCGCGAATCCGAACAGCAGCGGTATGGCGATGGACGCGATCCGAAGCGGGATCGGCGACAGGTTGAAAGTGATGGTCACGAGCACGTGCGCGATCACCAGAAGAAGGGACGGTATCGCGACGTAGAGAACCGCATGCGTGGTGAAATAGCGCAGCGGATTCCTGTACCGTTCGAGCCGGACATTGATCCGATCGAGATCACGCCTGAGCCTGTCCAGATCGGCGACGATCTCTTCGATCTCGAGCAGGGTCGGACGCACCACGCGCAGGTCGCGCGAGCAGTGCTTGCACGCAATGGCTTCGTCCTTGATCGTCTCGGCGCAGAACGGACATTCCATCGCTAACGCGAATGCCTCCGCCTCATGAAGGCCTCGGCTTCGTCTCTGGCCCGTTTCAGCTCGTCGCGGAGCTCCTGGCGCTTGCGCAGGAGATCGTCACGCTCCGCAATCAGCGTCGCGGGAACGGCGATGTCGCGCCCGCAGGACGCGCAGACAAGCGCCCCCTCCCCGGTCCCCGCCTGGCAATAGGGACACCTCACTTGGGTGCGACCTTGAGCGTAAAGACGGTCGTGCCCGAACGGCCATCACTGTCCTTGATATCGACGCGCACCATGTATTCGCCGGGCGGCACCTCCGCATCCTGCATGTTGATGCCGTCCGCCTTCACGAAGGGCTTGACCCGCGGGGTGAGGTCCACGTTCGGCGTCCGGAGGAAGATCATCTTGACCGATGCCGGATCGATCTTTGCCCCGCCATAGGACTGGAATTTCAAGACCAGCGGCAGAGGTGAACTCGCGGAATCGCCCGGCGAGACGAACTCGACCTTGGGACCGCGCATGATGCCGCGTTGCTCCACGGCCACCGCGCCTTTCGGAGGCGGCAGCTTGGCTTCCTCCTCCGTGATCAATGGCGTGGCACGCGATGGTCCCGAGAACAACAGAGCTGCGGCAACAACGCCCAGCAAGACATTCCGCTTCATTTTCCGTACACCCCTTCCCCCGTTCGTCAACGCAGACCGCCATCGCCGATGATCGTGTACGGCGCCCAGAACAGCGGATGCGCATAGGCAAACTCGGTCTTGCCCTCGCTGCTGAGATAGCCGGGGCCATCGACGAGGGCCATCGCCGCCTGGCGCAGCGCCTCGCTGCGCGACAGTTTCGGATCGTCGGCCTGCCGCTTGAACAGATCCGTCACCAATTGCCGCGCCGATTGCGAATGCACCGACCAGTTCGTCACCAGCAGCGCGCGCGTCCCGGCGTAGAAGAACGCGCGCCCGAGCCCGGATGCCGCCTCGGCCCCTGCGCCGGCGCCCGCGCCGGTGTTGCAGGCCGACAGGATCACCCAATCCGCATCGAGCTTGAGGCCGAGGATTTCCTCCATGGTCAGGAGGCCGTCGCCGCCTTCGCCCGTCACCGCCGGCGAGGACAAAGCGAGCGCCGGCTGCGTGAGCCCGTTCAGCTCGCCGGGGACGAGACCGTGGGTGGCAAAGGCCAGGATCTTGAAGCCGGACAGAGTCATGGTCTTCACCGCGCTCTCGGTGGCGTTCTTGCCGAGGAACAGCACCTTCGAGGGATCGGCCTGCAGCGCCAGCGCGATCGATTTCAGCTCGTCCGCGGTATCGGGAAGCCGGGGCAGCAAACCGAGCTCGGCGCTGTCGACGCCGTCCAGCTTCGGACTGTTGCGCCGCTTCAGCGGGCCACCGCGCGTGACATTGCCGCCGGCGTCGGCGACCTGGATCTTCTCCCCGGCGCCGTCCGCCTCGGCCTGCTGATCCCTGTTGAAATAGGGATCGCCGAAGGCGACGAGGTCGCCGCGGCCGGGCTTGCCCGGCGGCAATTGCCGGAGCGTGCGCAACGCCGCCGCGGACGGTACCGTCGACACCGCATGGGTTCGCGCCAGCCACGGCACGTTGCGATAGCCGACAAAGAGCGGGTCCTCGTCGGCGGCCACCTGTGCCGGTGCCGTGGGCAACAGGGACAGCGGCAGCAGCCCGAGCGCGCCATTGGTCACGACGATGAGGTTCTTGGCCGGCTTCCATCCGCTCTCGACGGGTCTGAGCAGAAGATCGTAGAGCTCGTAGCCGAGCACGAGGTCGAAGGGCGGAATGTCCGAGATCATCGCCGCCTGCGGCTCGAGGGCTTCGCGCAGCTTGCGGATCTTGCTCTCGATGTCGCCGATCTTGGCAGGCACGGCGGCGAACGCCACCGGTCCCGACTTCGGCACCGCCCAGACGAAGCTGCCGTTCTGGCCGAAATAGAACGACAGCATGGCCTCGTTATCCGCCAGAATGGCGCGGATCTCGGCGACACTCGGCGGCCTGGGCGAGACGAGATCGGCGTAGATCGGGAACTTCTGCTTGATCTCCTGGCGCGCCTTGTCGCGCTGCCCGCGCAACGCCGCGATCGAGGCCTGGATCTGCGCAACGCCCTTCTCGTCCCGTTCCGCCGAAGGCAGGGCGAGCACATTGTTGAGCGTGCCGAGCTGGGCGTTGACCTGCTTGGTCAGATCCTGCTCCTTGCGCACGAGTTCGGCGAGCGCGGGATCCTTGGCCGCCGCACGCGCACTCGACGCCGCCAGCGCCTGCTGGACCGAACGGCCGCGAATGGCGTCGGCGAGGCTGAACGTCTCCTCGCCGACATCCTTGCCGGTGCCTTCGGCCCTGGCAAGCAGCATCAAATAGCTCTCGACGATGGTCTGCAGCCGCTGGCTGCGCGCGGCGACCACCGTCGTATTCTCGTCATCGGCGTTTTCGTTGGCGCCCGCCATCATGATCGGAATGGCGGCCTTGTACTCGCGGATCGCCTCGGCATCGCGCCTTGCGCGCATCAGGCCGACGGCCAGGGTGCCGCGCGCTGCCGCGGCGTCGAAATGATTTTCTCCGACCCGCGCGATCTGCTTCTTGACGAGCTGCTCGGCGGCGGCAATGCCCGCGTCGAGTTGCCCGGAGCTGTACAGCGACATGATGCGAGATGGATTGAGCTCGAACACCTGGCGGCGCTGCGGTTCCCAATTGGCGATCGCCCGGTCGATGCGCGCGAACAGCTCGTTTCCTTCGGCATTCTTGCGCTCGAGCGTCAGGATGCCGGCGAGCTGCGCCAGCAACTGCACCGTCGAATGGGAATCGTCCGGCACGCCGACGGTCCTGTTGATCTCCAGGGCGACACGGCCCAATTGCTCGGCTTCCTCGTAGCGGCCCTGCTCGACGAGAATTCCGGCGAGTCCCATCACGTAGCGCGGCGTCACCGGATTGTACTTGCCGGTATCCTTCAGGCGCGAGAGCAGCGCGCGGCGTGCGTCGACCTCGGCTTCGGCCAGCCGGCCCTGCCGCGCCTTCATGCGAGCCTGGCTGAGCACGAGGTTGTCGATTGCCTGCAGCATGACGGTCTCCGCCGGGGGATTGTCCGAGTCCATCACGCCCTTCATGCCCGCCCGCTTGCGCTGCTCGGACACGCGATAGGCGGCCTCGGCCTCCGCGAACTGCCCGCGCGCTTCGAAGATCAGGGCCCGTGTGGCTTCGAGCTCCCCTTCCCAGTTCTGTCCCAGGCGCGCGTAGGAAGCACGCCAGCCCGGAAGACCGCTGGTGCGCGCTTCCTGGATCACGGCCTGGGTGCGGCGCAGATAGGCTTCTGCCTGGGCGACATCGCCCATCTGGATGAGGTTGGCGGCGATGGACCTGTTGGCGCTCAATTGATAGCCCTTGGCCCCCTGCTGGGTGGCCGTCTCACGCAACAGGCGCTGGATGACCTCGAGCGATCGTTTTGGATCACCGGCTGCGGCGTATTGCATCGAGAGAAGCTGCTGCAGGCGGCCCATCATGTTGGCCTCGACCGCACCACGGCCGACCTCGACGGCCTTGCTGGCGTCGGCGATGGATTCGGCGAGCCGGCCGAGCTGCGCGCGCGCATTGGCGCGGTCGAAATAGAACTGCGCGAGATCCGCGCGGGATTCCTTTCCCGTCGCTGTCGAATCCGCATCCGCCTTCAGCTCCGCGAGCAGTTTCGAGTCGGGCTTTTCGCTGTCGAGGATCGCGGTGATGTCGGCGATGGTGCGGGGCGGCGCGACGAAATCCTTCGGCAGCGCCGTACCGGGTTCGAGCTTGGGTGCCACTTCCTTGGGAAGCTCGACTGCGACGTTGGCGCGGCCATTGGCGGCATTCAGCGCCGCCATCACACAGGCCCTGACCTGAGGCGATGCCTTGGCGCGGCAGGCTTCGAGATTGGCGCCTCCGCCTGCGCGCATGCAGGCCTGCACGATCGGCTTGCCGACGCTCATCCGGCAATTCTCGATCGCCGCCTCCTTGGTCAGCGCGGCGGCCGAGCCGGCCGATCCAAGCAGAATGGCAAGTGCCAGCAGGTGGCGCGGGGAAACATCCAGACGGCTCATGAAAGGACGCGCTGCGTCTAAGCTCATCTCGAAGAACCTTCGGATAAATGACTTTGAAGAAACGAGACAATCCTATCCCCCTGGCCGGGAAGGACAAGCGCTATCAATGCGGTTCCCGGACGCGCTCAAGAGGGGTTCGACGGCCCGTCCGGCGTGAGGGGCCAGGAATTGCGGGGGACAGCCGGGTCCGGCCCGGTCGCGCCGGCAAGCCGCGGCACGATCGCCCGCGTTGACGGGCGGCGGCCCGCGCGCTCAGCCCTTCGAGATGACCGCGCGGCCGTAGGGCGGTTGCGCCTGGACCGGCGGGTTGGCGGTCTGGGCGGCGAGCTCGCCGATCAGGCGGTCGGCATCGGCGGCCATGCCGTCGGGGGCCTGGATCACCAGCCGCTCCAGCGCCCAGCGATAGGACGAGACACGCTGCTCCAGGCATTGCTGCACCCACTGCACGATCAGCGAGTTCTCCTGCATGCGCGCGACCGCATCGTCCCGCTCTCTCGGCGAGAGCGCGGAGACGCGGGCCATGCTGGCATCGCGCTTCCTGTCGAGGTCGATGACTCGGATCGCCGAGGCGAAGAACGGCTCGAAGCGGGTGATGTCGTTGCGCACGTCCTCGATCAGCTGCGCATAGCGCGAGGAGTGCGAGCGGTGCGGCTCGTCGATCAGCGTGCGTCCGTACATGGTGCGGTCGAACACGACCTTCTGCCGCCAGGGCGAGGGCAACGCCTTGTAGTCGCCGAACACGCTCTTCCATGCGGGGCGCGACAGCGGCGGCTCGATCATGGGATAAGCGAGGTCGCGCAGCTGGCGCTCCTCGTCGGTGAGCTGGAATTGCGACGGCCTCAGGCCGACGCTGGACGTGACCTCCGCGCCCAGCCAGCGATGCATGTCGTCGCTGCGCATGTCGGCGCGGGTGCGGCCGAAATCGCCGCCGCTGCACGCGCCGAGCGTGGCGGCGAGCAGCGCGAGCAGGACGGCCGATCTGACGGGCCGGATCTGGCGGACGGTGTCCGGCATTGCATGAAGCCGGATGTCAGCGACGGCGACGACGGCGCCCCGGCGCGGTGCCCTGCTCAGGGTCGCGGTCGCCGCTGGTTTCATCTGCCTCGCGCTCGATACGGATGACGGGAAGGATCAGGATCGTTCCCATGTCCGGGCGCGGAGCGACATCCCCCGACGAGCCCACCCGGCGACCGGCCGGAAATTCAATGATGGTCCCCATGTCAGCTCTCTTCAATTGCCGCGCGACCGAACGCGCCCGTGCAACATGCAATTCATTAAGATCAGCTCATGGTTAACGGGGTGTAAACGTCGGGTTCGGACCGTAGCCGCACGGGCCGGCCGCTGCGTCCCGTTCAGGGACGAGATTGCTCCAAAGCAAGCGGCGGCCTTCACGCCTCGTTTTCCTTAACGAGCCTTTAAAGGAGCCTGCGCTAGGCTGGGGACGAGTATCTTTTCCAGGTCGCGTATCTCTCCATGACCAAGTCGCTGTTTCCCGGATTCGACGGGCTGATGTCCCTCTCCCGTCGCGAAGGCGTCGATGTTCGGCCGACGCTGCTGCGCGTGCTGACCGACCTTTATGTCCAGACGCGCATCCACAGCGACGACGAGCAGCGTCAATTTACCGAGCTTGCGACACGGCTGATCGACCAGGTCGACGATGCGACACGCGCGGCCGTCAAGGCCAAGCTCGCGATCTATCCGCAGACGCCCGTCCCGGTGTTGCAGAAGCTCGGGCTGGTCGCAGCACAGGAAGGCCGCAGGGTTCCGCTCGCCCGCGAGATTCCGGCGCCCGCCCCGCCCCCCTCCCCGGCCCGCCCGCCGAGCGATGCCGAGCGGCGCATGGCCGCCAACATGGCGATGCAGCCGAAGGACGCCGCCGAGATCCACGACATGTTCTTCGGCGCCGGCCCATCGGAGCGCGCGCTGATCCTGCACAACCTGGCGCAGACCCCGCTGAAGGCCGCGCCGCGGATCCCGACCGTGCGTGCCAAGCGCGCGATTCAGATCCTGGAGATGGCGGCGATCGCGGGCGACGTCGAGAGCTTCGCCCTGGAGCTCGGCGACAGCCTGATCCTGCCCTCGCGCGTCGCAGCCCAGATCGTCGACGATGCCGGCGGCGAAGCCCTCGCGGTCGCGGCGCGCGCGCTCGACATGCCGAGCCCGAACTTCCAGCGCATCCTGCTGTTCTTCAAGCCGGAGATCGGCAATTCCGTGAACGAGGTGTACCGGCTGGCGCGGCTCTACGACCGCCTCGGCGATCGCTCGGCGCTGGTAATGCTGGCGGCCTGGCGCGGCTCGACGCTCGCCGTCACCCGCGCCAAGTACCAGCCATCCCTGCACGACGGCGAACGCCAGCGCGCGCGCGCCGGCGCGGCCCAGACGCGGCCGGGCGTACAGCCGGGTGCGATGCCGGCGGTGCGGAAGGGCACCGGCGGGTCGTCGGAGCGGTGATCCCGTTCGCGCGCTGACGCTGAGCGTGGTGGGCGCGGCATCCCTCCGAGTTCGTCATTGCGAGGAGCTCTTGCGACGAAGCAATCCAGAGTCGCTCTGCGGACGGATTCTGGATTGCTTCGCTACGCTCGCAATGACGGCGGGGCTGCAGTCACGTCTTCGCCAGCTCCAGAAAATGCCGTCCGGCGCGATCCTCGGTCTCGACGATCCAAGCGTCCGGATCGAAGCGGATTTCCCTGATCAGCCGTTCCTCGACGGTGTGCTCCGGCAGAGCTTGCGGCGCGACCGGCACGAAGAAGCGATCGACCGGGCGGCCGTCGTCGTAAGAGGTCTGCGGGGCCGGCACGTAGAGCATCGCATGGCCGTTGAGCAGCGACACCTTCACGAACACCGCTCCTGCCTCCTCGGCACCGCGACGGCGCACCGCGCCGAACACGCCTTCGGTCTGGCACCGGCGCAGATAGGCGGCGACCCATATGTTTGATTTCAAACGCATGAGTCGAACGATAGGCCAGTGCGACGCGCGCCGCCAGTGTCAGCGTCCGATTGTTACGCCTTCCCGACGCCTTGCCCTTGCCCGCCATTGATCTGGCGCGCGACGAGGTATGACAGCGGCATTGCGAGCGCAAAGCCGACGGCGACCGCATAGGGGATGTTCCTGATGGAGTCGGCGGCGAAGCCCGGCACCATCAGCACCACAATCAGGCTGACGCCCGCCAGCACCGTACCCAGCATGATCCAGACCAGAACGGAGACCTTGAACATGGCACCCTCTCTTCTTCGTTGAAGATGGGCGATCATGGTCCGCGAAGCCGGCTGCCGTCATTGATCCCAAGCAAATCGCGCCGGCGGGACGCAGCCTCGCGTGAGGCCGCAAGTTGATCCGCGTCAATGACAGCGGGATGCGCTCTATTCGACGGGGTGGCCGATCGCGGCGCCGAGCTCGCGCAGCAGCCGATCGGACAGCTGGCCGGTGACCTGCATCTTGTGCTCGCGCTCGAACTTCTGGATCGCCGCCTGGGTCTCGCCGCTCATCGTGCCCGTGATCTTCAGATTGCCGTAGCCGTATTCGGACAGCGCGCGCTGCACGCCGGCGATACGCCGCGCGGCCGGACTTTGCGGCACGGGAATCGGGGCCGGCGGGCGCATGGCGGACGGCGGCGCCGAGGTCGTCGCCTTGACCAGATTGGTCATGGGATCGTTCGCGCGCGTCGATGCGGTCGCCTCGACGGGTTTCTCCGGCGCCTTCTCGGCGGCGCGCTCGGCAGGTTTGGGCTCGGCGCGGAACTCGGTCGCGCGCGGCTCCAGCGGCGAGGTATCGGCGCCGACGGGGCGCGGACGCGGCAAGGGGTTCGACAGCTGCATCGATGACGGCGCAGGCAGATTGATCACGGTGCCGAACATCGGCGCCGGGTGCCGGCCGGTCTGCAGGAACAGGGCATTGGCAACGATCGCGCCGATCGCAGCGACGGCGACGAGACCGGCCAGCGTGTCCTTGGGGCTGTGCAGCAGAACGCGCATCACGAGGTTGCGCTCGGTCTCGACATCGACAGTCGCGGCCTTGGCACCACGGCGGCGCGGAGCGGCTTCGTCCTTGGCAGACTTCTTAGGCACTTTTCTTCACCAGAGCGGGTTGGTCCTGAGACTGGTCGTGAGCTTGGTCTTGAAGCTCCTGACCTTGAAGTTCCTGGCGCAGCACCGGCGTCAGCGTCGCGATCTTGCTCTCGGCCGGCTTGACTTGCGGCGGCGTGTAGACGAGCGGCAGCCTGACGGTGACGGCGGTGCCCTCACCCAGGCTGCTTTGTACCGTCAATTCGCCGAGATGCAACGCCACGAGGCTCTTCACGATCGACAATCCGAGGCCGGTGCCTTCGTGACGGCGCTGATAGGTCCTGCCCGCCTGGAAGAACGGCGCGCCGATGCGCTTGAGATCGTCGGGCGCGATGCCGACGCCGGTGTCGCTGATGCGCAGCATCAACTGCGAGCCGGTCACCGCGGCGGAAACGGAAACCTGACCGCCGCGCTCGGTGAACTTGATGGCGTTGGCGACGAGATTGAGCACGATCTGCTTGAAGGCCCTGGGATCGCCGGTCATGACGGGCAGGTCGTGCGGCGCGTCGGTGACGAGGTCGACGCCGTTTTCCCGCGCCTTCAGCGCCAGGAGATTGCAGCAATGCAAGAGCGAGGCGCGCGGCGCGAACGGCTCGGACGCGATCTCGAAATTGCCCGATTCCATCTTCGACATGTCCAGGATGCCGTTGACGACCGACAGCAGATGCTGGCCGGAATCGTTGATGAGCTGGGCATATTCCCGGCGCTGGGCCGCGCCCAGCATCAGGGTCTGCTCCTGCGCGATCATCTCGGAGAAGCCGATGATGGCGTTCAACGGCGTCCGCAGCTCGTGACTCATGGTGGCGAGGAAGCGCGTCTTGGTGGCATCGGCCGCTTCGGCGGCGCTGCGCGCCTGCTCGAGCGCCTGCTCGGACAGCTTGTGGTCGGTGACGTCGCGCATCACGGCGACGACGTCGGCCTCACGTGTGACGACTCTATACGGATTATGGCCCGTATCCCCGTCGCGCGGACGGCAGCGCATCTGGACCCAGAGAAAATCGACCTGACCGCGCTCCGAACCGTCAGCCTCGCGCCGCAGCCGGAACTCGACGCTGCGCACCTCGCCGCGCGCGGCATCGGACAGCGCGGTGAGATAGGCCGGGCGATCGGCGACGTGGACGCGGTCGAACAGGCCATGACCGAGCAGTTGCGCCACGGGCACGCCGAGCATGGCCTCCGCCGCCGGCGAGATGAACTGCACCGCGCCGTTGCGCTGATGCCGCGAGATCACATCGCTCATGTTGCGGGCGAGCAGGCGATAGCGCTCCTCTTCGCGCGCAAGCAGCGCCACGCTGGTGCGGGCGAGCGATTCCGCGCCGAAGGCAAGGCCCGCGGCATAGAGCGTCGCCGAGACGACACCGCAGGCCATCAGCACGCCGCGGTCCGCGGCGCTGATGTCTGCGGGCGGCAGCCAGCCGAGCTGACCGAGTAGGATCAGGAGGCCCGCACAGGACAGTGCGAGCAAGGAGGCGAAGGCGGCGACGCGGCGCGAGGCCGACAGCGCGGCTTCGAGCGGAACCACGACCAGCCAGACCGCGGCGAACGATTCGATGCCGCCCGTGGAGCCCGCGACCGCCATGATCAGGCCGGCGAGCGCCAGCGACGACAGCACATGCGCGCCTTCATAGCGTCCGGTGCGCGACAGGAACCAGGACAACAGGATCGGCGCGATCAGCCATGCGAAAGCGGCGACCTCGACCGCGCTCGGTGCGCCCCGCAGGGCCAGATAGACCGGGAATGCGGCGAAGGCACCCAGGCTGCCGAGCAGCCGCGGCGCCATGAAGGCACGGTGGCGCGCTCGCATCAGCGCATCGGAACGCGCGGAGGGATGCAGCAGTGCATCGAGACAATCGCGGATGATACTCAAAACTGTCACGGGTCTCGCGCTTCGGCTCAATCGTCGTAGAAGACGCGCCGGAACGCCTCCTTGTCGTTGAGCCACCGTGTCAGAGCGACCTTAAACGAGTGCTAAGGCGGCGCGGCACGCGACCGGACGCCGGGACATCGCGGGGCTTTTTAGACGATTTGACGACGTCTTCGCTGCGGATGGTGAACACAGGGTTTCACCTTTCCGCTGATGGTTTCGAATTGGTGGATATGCCTGCCGGCAGAATCACGGGCCGCGGCGTCAATCGAAAATTTACGACGCCGTCGATCCCGAAGAATTTTGCGTCAATTTTCCGCGAATTAAGCTCAAGGCAATGACTTGCGATTTATCGAGAGTTGCTAGGTCGAAACGCGCGCGGACCATCGCCGCGGACGGGATCTATCATACAGGTCGATAAGATGCGTTTTCTGCTCCGCATCACATTCTGGCTCGGGCTGGTGCTGGTGCTCCTGCCACGGGACAAGACGCCCGAATCGGACAAGCTGCCGCAGATCGGCGCTGCCGACGCGGTTCAGGCTGCGACCGCGGCCGTCTCCGACATGACCCAGTTCTGCAAGCGCCAGCCGGCGGCCTGCGAGGTCGGCGGACAGGCCGCGACCATCATCGGCCAGCGCGCCCAGGACGGCGCGCGCAAGATCTACCAGATCATCAACGACAAGAAAGAGCAGATCAGCAACGACAAGAACGAGAAGACCGACAAGAACGACAAGAAGGCCCCCGACCACACCGGCTCGATCGCGATGGCCGGCGAAGGCGATGCCGCCTCGAGCGAAGCGCCGCGCGACACCCTGAGCCAGGACGACCTCGCGCTGGAATGGCGCGGCCCGCCGGCGAATTAGCGTCAAACCCTATCGATTTCGGCGCCTCGCATCCCTATATTGGCGGGAAGCGGGAACTTTGGGCCAGCATGACGACGATCGACGAAATCAGGGACAATTTCGAGCTTCTGGACGAGTGGGACGACCGCTACCGGTACGTCATCGAGCTGGGCCGAACCCTGGAACCGATGCCGGAGGCCGAGCACTCCGCCGAGAACAAGGTGAACGGCTGCGTCAGCCAGGTCTGGCTCCAGAAGCTGGTCGACTGCAGCAAGGGTGTTCCGATCCTGAGGTATCGCGGCGATAGCGACGCGCATATCGTGCGCGGGCTGGTCGCGATCGTGCTGTCGCTCTATTCGGGCCGCACGCCGCAGGAGATTCTGGCGACCGACGCCATCGCCGTGTTCGACGAGTTCGGCTTTCGCGATCACCTGACGCCGCAACGCTCCAACGGCCTGCGCTCGATGGTCGAGCGCATCAAGAGAGACGCGAAAGCGGCGCTCGCGGAAGCGACGTAAGAGGCTTCGTAGGGTGGGTTAGGCGAAGCCGTAACCCACCGCTTCTCTATCCGCAGAAGCAGAAGTGGTGGGTTACGCTGCGCTAACCCACCCTACGAGAGCAGTGACCCGCACTACTTCCCTTTCTTCCGCTGCTGCTGTCCCAAGCCCATCTGCTTCGCCAGCTGCGAGCGCGCCACCGCATAGTTGGGCGCGACCATGGGATAGTCGGCCGGCAGGCCCCATTTCTCGCGGTATTGCTCCGGCGTCATGTTGTACTGGGTGCGCAGATGGCGCTTCAGCGACTTGAACCGCTTGCCGTCTTCCAGGCAGACCAGATAATCGGGCGCGATCGACCTCTTCAGCGAGACCGCCGGCTTGGCCGGTTCGAGCGGGGCGGTCTCGGCGCGGCCGGACGACACCCGCACCAGGGCGCCATGCACCTGGCTGATCAGGTTCGGAATCTCCGCAGCCGGCGTCGGGTTGTTGCTGAGATAGGCCGACACGATATTCGCCGTCAGCTCGATGAAATTCTTCGCCCCCGCGTCCGACATCGGCCCACCCTCTCTCCACCTTGCGCCCCACGGGATAGACGACGCCGGACTATTCCCTGTCAACAATGCGTTGGGCCGAAACAGGTCGATGACTGACGAGGTGACAACAACGGCGGCGCTGACCTCAGCCGCCTCAGCCGCGCTGGTCGAGATGGGAACGGAGCTCGTCGATGGAGGCAAAGCGCATCATGCCCTCCGGCATCTGCGCTTCGATCGAGCCGTCGGAATAGAGCGAATAGGCCATGCCGTCGACGATTCCGGACTTGAGCACGGTCACGGGCGGCTGCTCGGGCGCGGCCGGCGGCTCGGGTGCGGGCGGCGGCGGGGGAGCGGCTTCCGCAGAGGGCGAGCGCGGCGGCGGCCGGCGCGAGCCGACCGGCGGCTCCGGCGGGCGCATGCGCTCCGGCTTCGGCCAGGCGTCGTCGAAACTGGCAGGCGGAGCGTCCTGCGCCGCGGGCGCTGCGGGTGCTTCGTGAGGCGGCGGCGCCCCCTCGGTCGTCTTCGCCTCCGCGCGCTCGCGCTCCTTGCGCGAGCTCGAGGCGAACAACAGGTTACGCCGGCGCGGCGCTTCCGGAGCCGCCGGCGGCGTCGGGGCTTCCGGCTCCGGCGGCGTCTCGAGGCGCGGACGTTCGCGCGCGGCGGCTTCGCTCTGCCACGGCGGCGGGCCTGCGGGCGGTGGCGGCGGTGATGCCGACTCGGTCCTTGCCGCCGAGACAGGCAGCGGCTCGGGCGCACCGGCGCCTGATGCTGCCAGGCCCGGCAGCACGGGCCTGACCCGCACCTCGGACGGCGCACCGGCCAGCCGGCGAGCGATGCCCCGCAGCTCCGTGACCACGGCATAGAGGCCGACCAGTAACAGTCCGGAGCAGACGGCGATCGTGCCCGCGATTATGAGGGGACTGCCGAGGCTGAACTCCCTGACGGAGAAGCCAAACAGGATCGAAAGGAGGCCCGCCACGACGGCGAAAATCCCCGCGATCAACAATGCCAAGGTCATCGAACTCACCCCCGGCCGCACACATCCACACGCGACCCGTCACGCCACGATATCGTCATACGCCGGTCCGCGCCAACGGCCAATTACAACCCGCGTTCCTAATGGGAAGGAAATCAGGGACTTATTCACATTCCCTTCAGACAGGGCTCGCTACTGCTAGGCTGCTCTGAAATCGGGAATTGCTGCGGCGCATCAGGATTTTAGCCATAATGCCCAATTACTTGGTAATGGAACTGCGCTATAGGGAGTCCGGGGTTGAGGCCCGCGCGCACCAGCAGGGCCAAGAGGGGATTCCGGGGCACCGATAGCCATGACATCCATCACGACTTCGGCGATCGACACGCCTCAACGGCGCTCGGTCGAACGGACTTGCGACGATCTCGCCATGCTGGTGCTGGCTGTGGTCGCCGTCATTGCAGGCTTGACCTTCCGCGATTACGGCCTCGGCTGGGACGATTACACCCATGCTGAATATGCCGACCTGCTGCTGCGCATGTTCGGTTCCGGCTTCAAGGACATTGCGGCGCTCTCCTTCGCCAATCTCTACATGTATGGCGGCGGCTTCGACATGGTCGCGGCCCTCCTGCACAAAATCATTCCGCTCGAATTGTTCGAGACGCGACGTCTGGTCGGCGCCGTCGTCGGCGTGATCGGGCTCGCGGTGACGTGGCGGCTCGGCCGCCGCATCGGCGGCCCGCTTGCCGGTCTTGCCGCACTCCTGCTGCTCGCTTTGTGCCCGATCTTCTACGGCCACATGTTCATGAACCCGAAGGACGCGCCCTTCGCGGTGGCCATGATCATCCTGATGCTGGGCCTCGTCCGGCTCGCCGAGGAATATCCGCAGCCCTCGCCGCGCACGATCCTGATCGTCGGGCTCGGCGCCGGTCTTTCGCTCGGCTGCCGCGTTCTCGGCGGGCTCGCCCTGGTCTACGCCTTGCTCGGCTTCATCCCGCTGTTGCTGGAGGAACTGCGCAGCGAGGGCCTGCGCGAGTCGGTTCGCCGCTTCGCCCATGTCGTCTATGTGCTGCTGCCCGGCCTCGTATTCGGCTATCTCGTGATGGGCCTGATCTGGCCGTGGTCGATCATGGAGCCCGGCAATCCCCTCCAGGCCCTGACCTACTTCTCGCACTTCTTCGAGAAGCCGTGGAAGGAGATGTTCGACGGCGCGATCGTGTCGGTGCCCGACATGCCGTGGTCCTATCTGCCGACGCTGTTCGCGCTCCAGCTGCCCGAGGTGATGCTGGTCTTGATGGCCGGCGCCGTGTTCAGCACCTTCGCCATGCTGGCGCGAGGCGAAGTGCCGGCGCGGCGCAAGCCCATCATGCTGATGCTGACGCTGGCTGCGACCCTGCCGCTTGTGATCGCGATGGTGAAGCGGCCGGCGCTGTACAACGGCATCCGCCATTTCGTGTTCGTGATTCCGCCGATGGCGGTGCTCGCCGGCGTCGCCTTCGCCCGGGCGATGGAGCGCCTGCGCGCCAATCACCGCACCTGGCAGCCCGTCGTGCTCGCCACCTTCTGCTTCGGCCTCGCGTTGCCGCTCGCCGAGATGATCCGGCTGCATCCCTATCAATACACGCACTTCAACCACATCGCCGGCACCGTGCGCGGCGCCGACAGCCGCTTCATGCTGGACTATTGGGGCCTCGCGCTGAAGCAGGCCTCCGACGGATTGCGCGAGCAGATCGTCGAGCGCCAGGAGGTGCCGCCTGCGAACCGCAAATGGAAGGTCGCGGTGTGCGGTCCGCAGCGCCCGGCGCAGGTCGCCCTCGGCCCCGACTTCACCATTGGCTGGGATTCCAACGCGGCCGATTTCGCCATGACGCTCAGCGAGTTCTACTGCAAGGGCCTCACCGCGCCGGTGATGGTCGAGATCAAGCGCGACGATGTGGTGTTCGCCCGCGTCTACGACATCCGCGGCCGCAGCATCTCCAGCCTGCTGTCGATCCCGGCGCCCTGATGATTTTCTCCCGTAGCGCTTCCGCCTTCGCTCTTCGAGCTACGGCGGACAAGCATGCGGGCTACGCTTGACTGCCGCGCTGCTGACGCGCCTTGCCGCCACTCACCACCAGGGCTACGCTCCCTCCCCGCAACAACGATGTTCGGAGAGATGAGCCATGTCGCCAGCGGAAGTGCGCCTGAAGGAAATGCCGTCGAACATGACGGAGGCCGAATGGCAGCAACGGGTCAATCTCGCCGCCTGCTATCGTCTGGTCGCGCTGTACGGCTGGGACGATCTGGTCGACACCCACATCTCCGCGCGCGTGCCCGGCCCCGATCATCACTTCCTCATCAACCCCTACGGGCTGATGTTCGAGGAGATCACGGCCTCGAGCCTCGTCAAGGTCGATTTGCACGGCAACCAGCTCTCCGAGAGCGAATACAGCATCAACCCGGCGGGCTTCACCATTCATTCGGCGATCCACGAGGTCCGCGAGGACGCGATCTGCGTGCTGCACCTCCACACGCTCGACGGCACCGCGGTGTCGAGCAGCGCAGAAGGCCTGTTGCCGCTGAACCAGACCGCTCAGCTCGTCACCCACGACCTCGCCTATCACGACTACGAAGGCATCGCACTGGACCACGACGAGCGGCCGCGGCTGCAGAAGGATCTCGGCGACCACAATCACATGCTGCTGCGCAATCACGGCACGCTGACGGTCGGCCGCTCGGTCGCCTCCGCCTTCGAGCGCATGTACCACCTCGAGCGCGCCTGCTCGATGCAGGTGCGCACGCGCGCGCTCGGCACGCCGGTCTATCCGGTCGAGGAGACTGCGATCGAGAAGAACAGCGAGCTGCTCGCCAACCGCGATCGCGCCGAGCTGCGCGCCACCAACCTGGTGTGGCCGCCGCTGCTGCGCAAGCTCGACCGCGAGCTTCCGGGCTATCGGTCTTGAGATTTTCACGAATTTGAGGTAGTCTTTTCGCCGAACTACCTCTGCACGTTCTGGAATGAAACGCCGCCCAATCCCGGGCGGCGTTTTTGTTGGCCAGATCTCGTAGGGTGGGCAAAGCGCAGCGTGCCCACGTCTTCTCTCTTGGAATCACTGAGAGGTGGTGGGCACGCTACGCTTTGCCCACCCTACGGCACTACCGCACTACGGCACCCGCGCCTATTTCACCTCCGCCAGTGCCGCCAGGATGCGGGCCCAGGAGCGGATGCCTTTCTGGAAACTGCGCAGGTCGTACTTCTCGTTCGGCGAGTGGATGTTGTCGTCATCGAGGCCGAAGCCGACCAGCAGCGAGTCGAGGCCGAGCGTGCGCTTGAAGTCGGCGACGATCGGGATCGAGGCGCCGGAGCCCATCAGCACGGTCTCCTTGCCCCATTCGTCCGTGAGCGCCTTGCTGGCGGCGGCGAGCGGCTTCATGTTCCAGTCGAGTGCGACGGCGGGTGCGGCGGAATGGTCGCCGAACTCGACCTTGCAGTCGCCCGGAAGCCGTGCGGTGACGTAATCGCGGAAGGCTTTGCGGATCTTTTGCGGGTCCTGCCCTTCGACCAGGCGGAACGAGACCTTGGCCGAGGCATGCGAGGGGATCACCGTCTTGGAGCCCTCGCCGATATAGCCGCCCCAGATGCCGTTGACGTCGCAGGTCGGGCGCGACGAAGCCTGCTCGATCAGAAGGCGCCCCTTCTCGCCGGCAGGGATCGACAGGCCGATCGGCTTCAGGAACATCTCAGGCGTCAGGTTGAGCTTCTTCCATTGCGCGAAGATGTCGGGCGGCAGATCCCTCACCCCGTCATAGAAGCCGGGAATGGTGATGCGGTTGTCGTCGTCGAACAGGCCGCCCAGAATTTTCGTGAGCACCCGGATCGGGTTCATCGCGCTGCCGCCGAACACGCCGGAATGCAGGTCGCGATTGGCGGCGGTGATCTTCAGCTCTTCATAGAGCAGGCCGCGCAGCGAGGTCGTGATCGCCGGCGTGTTGCGGTCCCACATGCCGGTGTCGCAGACCAGCACGTAGTCGGCCTTGAACTCGTCCTTGTTGGCCTCGATGAAGGGCACGAAATTCTTCGAGCCGACCTCCTCCTCGCCTTCGATCAGGAAGGTGACGTCGATCGGCAGCGAGCCCGTCACCTTTTTCCAGGCGCGGCAGGCTTCGACGAAGGTCATCACCTGGCCCTTGTCGTCCTCGGCGCCGCGCGCAACGATGATCTTGCGGCCGTCGGCGTGGTCGGTCACCACAGGCTCGAACGGCGGGCGGTGCCAGAGATCGAGCGGATCGACCGGCTGCACATCGTAATGGCCGTAAAAGATCACGTGCGGCCGCCCGCCGGCCCCGGTCTTGCCGACGATGGCGGGATGGCCCGCGGTCGGCCTCACCTCGGTGGCGACACCGAGGCTCGCAATGTCCTTGGCGAGATGCTCCGCCGCCGCCTTGCAATCGCCGGCAAAGGCCGGCTCCGCGGAGATCGACTTGATCCGGAGCAGCGCGAACAGACGCTCCAGGCTGTTGTCGAAGTCCTTGTCGATGTGGTCGAGCACGGATTGAAGCTGCGCATTGGCCATGGTCGTGTTCCTGATTGCCGGTGTCGAGACGTCTAACGCTTTTAACGCCGCGGCCGCGGCGGTGCCAGCCACGTCACGACATCGCAACCCCGCCGACGGCGCGCCTCTGGAAGGATGCGCATAGCGGGCTGCCTACACCGCGATGAGACTGAATTGTCATCGCGCTTCAGGTTGTTGTTTGCGCATGATCTTTCGGAAAACCGCTTCGCACTTTTCCGGATCATGCTCTAGCGCCGCAGCAATCCGCCGAGCGCGCCGCGAACCAGCGTGCGGCCGATCGAGCCGCCGAGCTGGCCGCCGAGCGATTTGCCGATATTGGCGGCCATCCCGCCGATCACCTGGTTGGTGACCGATCGCGTCACATCGCGCGCGATGACCTGGCCCGTCGACATCCGGCCGCGCTTGACGTTGGTGCCGAACACGGTGCCGACGATCGAGCCGAGCTGACCGAGAATGCCGCCGCCGCTCGCGCCAGCCGGGCCGTCGGCCGTCGCCGCCGTGCCGGCGATGCGCTTCTGGATCATCTCGTAAGCGGATTCTTCGTCGACGGCCGTGTCGTATTTGCCCTTCACCGGGCTTGCAGCCATGATCGCCTTGCGCTCGTCCGGCGTGATCGATCCGATGCGGGCCGACGGCGGACGGATCATCACCCGCTCCACCATGGCCGGCGTGCCATTGCCCTCGAGGAAGGACACCAGCGCCTCGCCCTTGCCGAGCTCCGTGATCACCTTGGCCGTGTCGAGCTTCGGATTGGGCCGGAAGGTCTGGGCCGCAGCCGCGACCGCCTTCTGGTCGCGCGGGGTGAAGGCACGCAGCGCGTGCTGCACCCGGTTACCCAGCTGTCCGAGCACACGGTCCGGCACGTCGATCGGGTTCTGTGTCACGAAGTAGACGCCGATGCCCTTGGAGCGGATCAGGCGGACCACCTGCTCGATCTTGTCCAACAGCGCCTTGGGCGCGTCATTGAACAAGAGATGCGCCTCGTCGAAGAAGAACACCAGCTTCGGCTTGGGCAGATCGCCGGCCTCGGGCAGCTCTTCGAACAGCTCCGACAACATCCACAACAGGAAGGTTGCGTAAAGCCTGGGGCTCTGCAGCAGCTTGTCGGCAACCAGAATATTGACCATGCCGCGGCCGTCGCGGTCGGTCTTCATGAAGTCCTGCAGCGCCAGCGCGGGCTCGCCGAAGAATTTGGTGCCGCCCTGGTTCTCCAGCACCAGGAGCTGGCGCTGGATGGTGCCGACGGTGGCCTTGGTGACGTTACCGAACCCCTGCGCGGCCTTGCGGATGGCGGCGAGCGGATTCTCCTCCGCGTCCGCCGCCTTCTTCCCGCCATCAGGCACGATGGCGTCGAGCAGCGCGCGCAGATCCTTCATATCGATGAGGGTCAGTCCGGCGTCGTCGGCGACGCGGAAGGCGACGTTGAGCACGCCTTCCTGCACGTCGTTCAGATCGAGCATACGCGCGAGCAGAAGCGGCCCCATTTCCGTGACGGTCGCGCGCACCGGGTGGCCCTGCTCGCCGAACACGTCCCAGAACACGGTCGAGAACTGGTCGGGCTGGAAATTCAGACCCATTCCGGAGGCGCGCTTGAGGATGAAGTCCGCGGGCACGCCGACCTCCGAGATGCCGGAGAGGTCGCCCTTGATGTCGGCGGCGAAGACCGGAACACCCGCGCGCGCAAATCCTTCCGCCATCACCTGCAGCGTCACGGTCTTGCCGGTTCCGGTTGCACCGGTGACGAGGCCGTGGCGATTGGCGAGCGCCAGCGTCAGCCAGGCCTGCTCGTCTCCCTTGCCGACGAAGATCTTGTCGTCGGTATCGCCGAGCTTGCTGTCCTGTGCGGTCATTCTTCTCTCTGATCTCTTCTTGCCGGGTTTCACGTATCGAAACTCGAATGCACCAGTTCCGTAGTTTAGCGCATGTCGCGCGCCGATTAAAACCGTTCAACGCAGTCGAAGCATGCGACATTGCCGGAAACAGACGGACAACATCAGCCGAAAGTAGGGGCGAGCCGTTCGCAACGCGGCAATTTTTCGCCGATTCCATCTCCGCTCTTGCACCGCTGCAACACTTTTCGCGCCTTCGAAGATGAATCGCTCCGACGCCCGCGTTCATCGCTTGAATTTCACATCACACCGGCTCAAGATCATTTTCGAAGAAATACTCCGGCATGCAACCGGCTGAGGGGCGGACCTTATGGACGAACTGATCGGGCGGCTGGCGACAAACGCCAGCATAGATAGTGCTGTCGCTGAAAAGACCGTCGGCATCATCCTGGGCTTCCTCCGCAGCGAGGGTCCTCCCGATAGCGTACAGGCCCTGATTGATCAGATTCCCGGAGCGGAAGCCGCGATCGAGGCATCCCGCAGCAGCGGCGGACTGTCGCGGCTGATGGGCGGCGGCCTGATGGCGGTCGGCTCGCGCCTGATGGGCCTGGGGCTCGGCATGTCCGAAATTCAAAACGTCGCCCGTGAACTTTTCCGCTACGGTCGAGACAAAATCGGAGCAGATCAGATGGGCAGGATCGTTGCGGGGACGCCGGGCCTCAGCCAGTTCGCCTGAAGCTTCGGCATTTCATATCGAGCATCATGACATATCCGATCTCCGAGATTGAGGGCCTGTCGGTCTTTGCCGCCAACAAGTTGAAGGCGCAGGGCATCCGCACCACCGACGCGCTGCTCGAGGCGGCCGGCACGGTGAAGGGCCGCAAGGCGCTTTCCGCCAAGACCGGCATCAGCGAGCAGCTGCTGCTGGAATGGGCCAACGTGTCCGACTACATGCGCATCCCCGGCATGGGCCGGGCCAAGGTCGGCCTGGTCCGCGCCGCCGGCGTCACCACCGTGCGCGAGCTCGCCTACAGGAATCCGGCAAGGCTCGCCCAGAGCATGCGCGACGCCAACGAGAAGAAGAAGCTGCTGCGCATCCTGCCTTCCGAGAAGTCGGTCGGCGACATCATCGCCAAGGCGAAGAAGCTGCAGCCGAAGATCACGTATTAGCTTCGCGTTCGGTCTCATGTCCCGGACGCGCTGCAACGCCCTTGGCGTTGCGGCGCAGAGCCGGGACCCATACCGCGCAAACTGCTCTCGGCAACATAGGCCCGCCCCGGCTCTGCAGCGCACCGCTGAAGAAGCGCTGCGCTGCGTCCGGGGCACGAGGCAACGTCTCCGCTTGAACTCCCTCTCCCCGCCCGCTAAAGCCACCCGCATGAATGCCTCGCCCTCCCCATCCGTCCCGCCGGCCGGCTCGGCCGGGCCAGATGTGCTGCGGACGCTGCTGGAACGGCCGATCCCGGCGGTGATGGGCGTGCTCAACGTCACCCCGGACTCCTTCTCCGACGGCGGCGAGTTCGTCGCGCCCGAGCAGGCGCTCGCACGCGCGCGGGCGATGATCGAGGCCGGCGTCGACATCATCGACATCGGGGCCGAGTCCACCCGGCCCTACAAGGGGGCCCGGCCGGTCACGGCGGAGGATGAGCTCGCCCGGCTGAAGCCGGTGCTGGCCGGGGTCGTAGCCCTCGGCGTGCCGGTCTCGATCGACAGCATGAAGGCCGAGGTGGTGGCTTTCGCGCTCGACCAGGGCGCGGCGATCGCCAACGACGTCTGGGGCCTGCAGCGCGACGCCGCCATGGCCCCGCTGGTGGCCGCAAGGGGCGTGCCCGTCATCGTCATGCACAACCGCGACGATGCCGATCCGGCCATCGACATCATCACGGACATGAAGACGTTCTTCCTGCGCTCGCTCGACATCGCCGCAAAGGCCGGCATCGCGCGCGACAAGATCGTGCTCGATCCCGGCATCGGCTTCGGCAAGACCGCCGAGCAGAGCATGACCGCGCTGGCGCGCTTGCGCGAATTCGAGATGTTCGGCCTGCCGATCCTGGTCGGCGCCTCGCGCAAGCGCTTCATCGCCTCGGTGTCGCCGTCCGAGCCGAAGGAGCGGCTGGCCGGCTCGATCGCCGCGCATCTGATCGCCGCGCAGCGCGGCGCCAGGATCATCCGGACCCATGACGTCGCCGAGACCTTGCAGGCGCTGCGGGTGGCGAACGCAATCGAGGGCAAGCAATGACCGACACGATCTTCGTCACCGGGCTGTCGATCCACGCCCGCCACGGCGTGATGGATCACGAGACCGAGGTCGGCCAGCGCTTCGTCATCGATCTCGAACTCTATACCGACCTGTCGGAGCCTTCGCGCAGCGACCGGCTCGCCGATACGGTGTCCTACGCCGAGGTGGTGGCGACGACGACGTCGGCCTTCAAGAACACCAATTACAAGCTGCTCGAGCGCGCGGCGGGCGCGGTGGCCGACGCCATCCTGTCGCACTTCCCGCGCATCCGCGCCGTGAAGGTCACCGTGCACAAGCCGCATGCGCCAATCGCCGCGATCTTCGACGACGTCGGCATCGTGCTGACGCGCTCGCGGCATCCCTGAGATGGCGAGCGTGCTGATCGCGCTCGGCGGCAATGTCGGCGATGTCCGCGCGACGTTCCGCAAGGCGATCGCCCAAATCTGCGGCATGGCGCAAGGCGCATTGATCGCGCGCTCTTCGGACTATGCCACACCGCCCTGGGGCGATGAGGATCAGGCTGCCTTCATCAATGCCTGCATCGAGATCGAGACCGACCTCGATCCGCACGCGCTCTTGTTCGTGCTGCAGAGGGTCGAGCAGAAATTCGGCCGCATGCGGCAGAAGGATCGGCGCTGGGGTCCCCGCACGCTCGATCTCGACATGATCGCCTATGACGAATTGTCCTTGCAGAAGCCTGACCTGACCTTGCCGCATCCGCGCCTGTTCGAGCGCGCTTTCGTGCTGGTGCCGCTGGCCGAAATCGCGCCCGATCGCGTGATCTCGGGCATTCGCGTGCGCGACGGGCTCGCCAGCGTCTCGACGCAAGGCATTGAGCGGCTTCCGGATACCGGTTAACCAAAAACAACCGTTTGCAGGGACGGTCCGCCGTGGCAATTTCGCCTGCGCATAACGATACGTTCGGGAGCCCCTCGCCGCATGACCTCCGTGACTGACGACCTGCCGCTGGCGGCGGATTTTCCCAAGGCGACGGTCGAGGACTGGCGCAAGCTGGTCGACGGCGTGCTGAAGGGCGCGCCGTTCGAGAAGCTGGTCGGCAAGACCTATGACGGCATCAAGATTGATCCGCTCTATCCGCGCGCCAAAGGCGTTGCGCCCGTGGTGGGGCGGCCGGCCGCAGCGCCCTGGCAAGTCATCCAGCGGATCGACCATCCCGATGCGGCGCTCGCGAATGCGCAGGCGTTGCAGGATCTGGAGAACGGCGCGACCGGGCTCGCGCTGGTGTTCGCCGGCGCCAATGGCGCGCACGGTTTCGGGCTGGAACCTGCAGCCGACGCGGTGGCAAAGGTCCTGAAGGATATTCATCTCGACGCCGGAATCGGCCTCGAGCTCGAGATCGGTCCGCAATCGCGGATGGCGGCGATCCACGTCGCGGAATATGTAAAGGGCAAGGGCCTCGATCCCGCCGCCTGCAACATCCGCTTCGGTCTCGATCCGCTCGCGGCCGGCGCGGTGTGGGGGCACAGCCCCTATACCTGGGACGAAATCGCACCCGCGATCACCGGAGCCATCAAGGGGCTCGCCGGGCTCGGCTTCAAGGGGCCGTTCACCTCCGCCGACGGACGCGTGATCCACGATGCCGGCGGCTCCGAGGTGCAGGAGCTCGGCTTCGTGCTCGCCTGCGGCGTCGCTTATCTGCGCGCGATCGAAGGCGCCGGCATTCCCCTCGAGCAGGCGCAGGGCCTGGTCTATGCGCGGCTTTCCGCCGATGCGGACCAGTTCCTGACCATGGCCAAATTCCGCGCGCTGCGGCTGTTGTGGGCGCGGATCGAAACAGCGTGCGGGCTCGCGCCGAAACCATTGTTCATCGCCGCCGATACGGCCTGGCGCATGCTGACGCAGCGCGACCCCTATGTGAACATGCTGCGCGCGACCGTCGCGACGTTTGCCGCCGGGCTCGCCGGCGCCAACGCGATCGCGGTGCTGCCGCATACGCTGGCGCTCGGCCTGCCCGATCCGTTCGCGCGGCGCGTGGCGCGCAACACGCAGCTCCTGCTGCTGGAAGAAAGCAACCTCGCCAAGGTCAGCGATCCCGCGGCAGGCAGCGGCGGCATCGAGACGCTGACCGCGCAGCTTTGCGAGGCCGCCTGGGCGCTGTTCCAGGAGAGCGAAAAGGCCGGCGGCGCCTTTGCCGCGCTTCAGCAAGGCCTGTTTCAGAGCAAGGTCGCGGCCGCACGAAAGGCGCGTGACGCCAACATCGCAAAGCGCCGTGACGTCCTGACCGGCGCCAGCGAGTTTCCAAACCTGCGCGAGAGCGAAGCCACCGTGCTGAAGGCGACGTCGATCGCGCTGGCACCGTACGGCGAGCAGAAATACAAGTTCGATCCGCTGCCGCCGATCCGGCTCGCGGAGCCGTTCGAGGCGCTGCGCGACAAGTCGGATGCCGTGCTGAAGGCACGCGGCGCGCGGCCAAAGGTGTTCCTGGCCAATCTCGGCACGCCCGCCGATTTCACGGCGCGCGCGACCTTCGCGAAGAGCTTCTTCGAGGCCGGCGGCATCGAGGCCCTGGACAGCGAAGGCTTTGCCGATCCGGCCAAGCTGGTTGCCGCCTTCAAGGCCTCCGGCGCCGAGCTCGCCTGCCTCTGTTCCAGCGACAAGGTCTATGCCGATCGTGCGGAACCTGCCGCGAAGGCCCTGCAAACGGCGGGCGCCCGACATATCTATCTGGCGGGCCGCCCGACCGATGCCGAGGCGGCGCTGCGGGCCGCCGGCGTCACGGGTTTTGTCTTCGCCGGAGGCGATGCGCTTGCCACGCTGCAAGACGCCTATCGACGGATGGAGCAGCCATGACCGACACCAGCAAACCCGTTCTCACCGGCGGTTGCCAATGTGGCGCCGTGCGCTTTGCTGTCATGACGGCGCCGACCAAGGTCTCGATCTGCCACTGCCGCATGTGCCAGAAGGCCGCCGGTGCGCCATTCGCCTCCTTTGCCGACATCAACAAGACCGACTTTGCCTGGACCAGGGGACAGCCCTCGTTCTTCCGCTCCTCCACCATCGCCGAGCGCGGCTTTTGCGCCGCCTGCGGCACGCCGCTGAGCTTCGGCCGCATCGACGGCGACCGCATCGAGATCATGACCGGCGCATTCGACCGCCCCGACCGCGTGATCCCGACGCGGCAGTTCGGCACCGAATCCCGCCTCGGCTGGGTGGTCGGCATCGCCAATTTGCCGAGCCAGACCACGCAGCAGAATTACGGACCGGAGAAGATGGCGACCATCGTCAGCCATCAGCATCCGGATCATGATTGAGCGTCTATGATATGGTTGAAACCATGAGCCGCATTCCTGATTTCGCCAACGTTGCCTTCGAGCGAGCCGCCACTGCCGCGCCGTCAGGCGGCGCCGAGCCGTGGCTGACGCCGGAGGGCATCCTGGTAAAGCCAGCCTATGGCGAGGCCGATCTCGCCGGGCTCGATTTCCTCGAGACCTATCCCGGCATCGCGCCTTATCTGCGCGGCCCCTACCCGACCATGTATGTCAATCAGCCCTGGACCGTCCGGCAATATGCCGGCTTCTCCACGGCGGAGGATTCCAACGCGTTCTACCGCCGCAATCTCGCGGCGGGCCAGAAGGGCCTCTCGGTCGCGTTCGATCTTGCCACCCATCGCGGCTATGACAGTGACCATCCGCGCGTCGGCGGCGACGTCGGCATGGCCGGCGTCGCCATCGATTCCATCTACGACATGCGCACGCTGTTCGCAGGGATTCCGCTCGACCAGATGAGCGTGTCCATGACCATGAACGGCGCGGTGCTGCCGATCCTCGCGCTCTACGTCGCCGCCGCCGAGGAACAGGGCGTGCCGCCAGAGAAGCTGTCGGGCACCATTCAGAACGATATTCTGAAAGAGTTCATGGTGCGCAACACCTACATCTATCCGCCCGCGCCCTCGATGCGGATCATCTCGGACATCTTTGCCTACACGTCGCAAAAGATGCCGAAATATAACTCGATCTCGATCTCCGGCTATCACATGCAGGAGGCCGGGGCGACGCAGGACCTCGAGCTTGCCTATACGCTCGCCGATGGCGTCGAATATCTGCGGGCCGGCCTTGCTGCCGGCCTCGACGTCGACCGCTTCGCACCGCGCCTGTCGTTCTTCTGGGCGATCGGCATGAACTTCTTCATGGAAGTCGCCAAGCTGCGCGCCGCGCGCCTGCTCTGGGCGAAGCTGCTCAAGCCGTTCAACCCGAAGGACCCGCGCTCGCTGTCGCTGCGCACCCATAGCCAGACCTCGGGCTGGTCGCTGACCGCGCAGGACGTCTTCAACAACGTGATGCGCACCACCGTCGAGGCGATGGCGGCCACGCAAGGCCACACCCAGTCGCTGCACACCAACGCGCTCGACGAGGCGCTGGCGCTGCCGACTGACTTCTCGGCCCGCATCGCCCGCAACACCCAGCTGTTCCTGCAGCAGGAGAGCGGCACCCCCCGCATCATCGATCCCTGGGGCGGCTCGTATTACGTCGAGCGGCTGACGCGCGACCTCGCGGCCAAGGCCTGGGGCCACATCCAGGAGGTCGAGGAGCTCGGCGGCATGGCGAAGGCGATCGAGGCCGGCCTGCCGAAGCTGCGTATCGAGGAGGCTTCCGCCAAGACGCAGGCGCGGATCGACGCCGGGAAGCAGGCGGTGATCGGCGTCAACAAGTACAAGCCGACCGACGAGGACAAAATCGAGATCCTGAAAGTCGACAATTCCAACGTCCGCCGCTTGCAGATCGACAAGCTGACGCGGCTGAAAGCCGAGCGCAACCAGAAGGACGTCGATGCCGCGCTCGCGGCGATCACGCGCTCGGCCGGCGAAGGCAACGGCAATCTGCTCGCGCTCGCCATCGATGCGGCTCGAGCCAAGGCGACCGTCGGCGAAATTTCGGACGCGATGGAGAAGGTGTTCGGCCGCCACCGCGCCGAGATCAAATCCATCACCGGCGTCTACAAGCGGGAGGCGTCCAGCATGGGCAACCAGGTCGAGAAGGTTCAGGCGCTGATCGACGCCTTCGAGGAGGCGGAAGGCCGCCGCCCGCGCATCCTGGTCGCAAAGATCGGCCAGGACGGGCACGATCGCGGCCAGAAGGTGATCGCCTCGGCCTTCGCCGACATCGGCTTCGACGTCGACATTGGGCCGCTGTTCGCGACCGCCGACGAAGCCGCCCGGCAGGCGGTCGAGAACGACGTCCACATCCTCGGCGTCTCCTCGCTCGCCGCCGCCCATCTCACCGCCGTGCCGGAGCTGAAGGCCGCGCTGAAGAAGCAGGGCCGCGACGACATCATGATCATCGTCGGCGGCGTGGTGCCGCCGCAGGATTACGACGCGCTCTATGCCGCCGGTGCGGAGGCGATCTTTCCGCCTGGCACCGTGATCGCGGAAGCCGCCGAGGAGCTGATCCGCAAGCTCAACGCCCGTCTCGGGCATAGCGAGGCTGCAGAGTAGCTGATAGACTGGCCGCATGACCGGCCAGGTGTCTCCATGACGCGTGACGAAATCGTCGCTGCCATACGCAAGAACGCAGATGCCATCAAAGGTAAAGGCGTATCGAAGCTTGCCATTTTCGGCTCGCGTGCCAGCGACGATTATCGGCCTGACAGCGACATCGACGTTATCGTCGAAATCGAGCCGGACACCGCCTTTTCGCTACTCAACTTGATCGATGTCGAGCACATCATCGAGGATGCGACGGGCTTGCAAGCACAGGCAACTGTTCGTCGCTCTATCTCTCCCCGCTTCGCAGAGCGGATCGCAGACGACATTCTCGAAATATTCTGACGTGCCCCCGACTTTAGCCGACCGCATCGGCCATATCCTGGATGCGACGGCCAAGATCAGGCTGGCCGTATCTGCTCATCGCCGTTAGATCTTCGCCCAGGATGTCTTCATACGTCTGGAACCGACGCGGACCTGCTATGGGACATGATCAAAGACGATCTCCCGCCGCTGGAGATCTTCATCCGAACAATCGCCGAGGAGCCAAAGGCTTGAACCCCGTCCTGAAATTGAGCCTCGCGACGCTGTTGCTGGGCGCGATCAATATTTCCCCCGCCCACGCCGCCGACCCCAGGCCCGACGCCGTCGTCAAGACCAAGAGCATCGAGGCGCGGCTGTTCCTCGACGACAGGATCAAGGCGGACGCGGCACTGGCGGCGGATTGCCTCAAGGAGGGCAAGAAGTGGCTCGACAGGAATGCCGCGGAAGCTGCCGCCGCGCGCAAAGCCGATCCGCAATTCTTCAGGGACGGCGCCTGGGATTTCGAGCGCAAATACGAGATCCGCTCCGTCGTTGCGGATCGCTATGTCAGCATCCTGCGCAACGACTACATGAATACAAGAGGTGCGCATCCGAACTCGGACGTGAACACGATCCTGTGGGACAAGGCCGACACCAAGCGCATCTCGATCCGCCCGTTCTTCACCGAGACTGCCGACAATGGAGCAACCATGAAGGCGATGGCGCAGGCGATCGTCGCCTCGCTCAGGGCGGAGAAGAAGAAGCGCGATGCCAGCGAGACCGCGACCGACGAATGGTTCAAAGGGGTCGCGCCGAGCCTGCTGAAGATCGGCGCCGTGACGCTGGCGCCCTCGACCGAGTCCGGCAAGAGCTCCGGCCTCACCTTCCACTATCCGCCCTACGCCGTCGGTCCCTATGCCGAGGGCGAGTATGTCGCCTTCGTGCCGTGGGAGACGCTGAAGCCTTACCTGAGCGCGGAAGGCACCCGCATCTTCGGCGGCGCGCGGCCGAAGGGCGACGCGGAGGAGCCGTGAGCGATCGCTAAAGCATGATCCGGAAAAGTGCGCAGCGGTTTTCCGAAAAGATCATGCTTAGACAACAACCTAAAGCGCGATGACGATTCATCCTAATCGCATCGCGCTTTAAGATCGCGGATGGGCCCGCGCCAATGTCCGTGCAAGTGAATCCGTCCAATCGGGAATCCAGGACGCAAACAGGGCTTGCCAGCGGTCGGCGTCCGCAGGCTCGGTATCGAGCGCGACCGACCATTCGATCAGGGTGCGGTCGCCTTCCACGATCGGGCGCAGATGCATGGTGCCTTGATAGCGCGTCGGCGCCGGCGTCCTGCTGCCGTCATCTTGCGGATACGGCAGCGCTTCGAGACCGGCATAGGTCAGCGTGTGCTGGCGGTCCGAGTGATCGACCAGGCGCTGGCGGATCCAGTTTCCGAGATAGCAGAAGCGTCTGATGGCGCCGACTTCATCGCCGCGCTTGTCGTCTTCGATCACGCTCTCGCTCACGCCGTCGATGTAGACGGGATAGTTGTTGAAATCGCGGATCAGCGACCAGACGTCGTCCAGCGGGCAGTCCAGCACGGCGCTGTAATAGGCTTGGGTCATCGATAGCTTGCCTTTGGCTTTCGTTACGCGCACAGGTTGGCGAAACATGCCGGCAAAACCCACCCGATTTCCGACTGCCCCATCCAAAAGGCATGCTGTTTTCACACAACATGTCGGTCTCGTTGGTAGCGCTACCTTGCGGCGGCGCTGCAAAGCCGACTAGAATGTCGCCATCGACAAGAGCGCCCGGCGTCACGGGCGCCGCTGGGAGGAATTCAATGTCCAAGATTTCGCGCCGCACCTTTGCGGCTTCGACCGCCGCCGTCGCGGCATCCGCCGCTTTCGGCTTCAAGCCCGCACTCGCGCAGGCCTATCCGGCCCGGCCGGTCACCGTGATCGTGCCATGGGGCGCCGGCGGCGGCACCGACGCCACCGCGCGCATCGTCGCCGCGCTGCTGGAAAAGGATCTCGGCCAGCCCTTCAACGTGGTCAACCGCACCGGCGGCTCCGGCGTGGTCGGCCATAGCGCGATCGCGACCGCGCAGCCCGACGGTTACACGATCGGCATGCTCACCGTCGAAATCTCGATGATGCATTGGCAGGGCCTCACCGAGCTGACGCCGAAGAGCTACACGCCGCTGGCCCTGATGAACGAGGATCCTCCGGGCATCCAGGTCTCCTCTTCGTCGCCCTACAAGACGGTCAAGGAGCTCGCGGACGCGATCAAGGCCGCGCCTCCCGGCAAGTTCAAGGCTTCGGGCACCGGCCAGGGCGGCATCTGGCATCTGGCGCTGGTCGGCTGGATGCAGGCGATGGGCCTGCCCGCCAACCAGGTCGCCTGGGTGCCGTCGAACGGCGCGGCGCCGGCGATGCAGGATCTTGCCGCCGGCGGGCTCGACCTCACCACCTGCTCGGTGCCGGAGGCGCGCGCGATCATCGAGGCCGGCAAGGCCAGGAGCCTCGCCATCATGGCGCCCGCACGCAATCCGGTCTTCAAGGACGTGCCGACGCTGAAGGAGGCAATGGGCATCGACTACGCGACCGGCGCCTGGCGCGGAATCGGCGCACCGAAGGGTTTGCCGCCTGAGATCGCAACCAAGCTCACCGCGGCACTGAAGAAGGTCTACGACTCCGCCGAGTTCAAGGACTTCATGAGCAATCGCGGCTTCGGCACCGTGTGGGGCGACGCCGCCCAATTCGCCAGCTTCATGGACAAGGGCGACGCCCAGATGGGCGAAGCGATGAAGGCGGCCGGCCTCAGCAAGGCGTGATTGTTCGCCTCTTCTCGCACGCCGCAGGTTATCGGCTTATGAAGAAGAAGGTGGCGAGTAGCTCGCCTGCAGCCCATCCTTCGAGACGCCCGCCTCCGGCGGGCCCTCAGGATGAGGTCGCATTTTGCGGCGAGATATCAAACCCTCATGGTGAGGAGCCCGCGAAAGCGGGCGTCTCGAACCATGCAGGCCGAGCGCCCTCGGCACTGCGCTAGCCCAACCCGCGGAGGGAGAGGGAGCATACCTTCCGCAATTCTGACAGGACTTCTCCATGCGTCTTCCCGACTCCGTCACGGGATCGTTTCTCGTCGCACTCGGCGCGGCGGCCGCCTATGGCGGCTGGATCTTGCCGCCGGTGCCCGGGCAGCCGGTCGGCCCCAACGTGTTTCCGCTGGTGATCGGCACGGGGCTGGCGCTGTGCGGGCTCGCGATCGTGTTCGGGATCGGCCACTCCTTCGAGGAGGAGGAACAGCTGGTCCCGCTGGAGGACGGCCAGGCAGCAGCCCCGCCGCCGCAAGGCAAGCTCTATGGCCTGCGCGCTTTGCTGCCGCCGCTGCTGCTGCTGTTCTACGTGGTCGCAGCCGACAGGCTCGGCTTCATCATCACCGCGGCGATCATGGTCTACGTCACCTCGACTGCGCTCGGCGCGAAGTGGAAGCTGGCGCTGCCGCTCGCGGCGCTCTCGCCCTTCGCCATTCACCTCATCTTCGGCAAGCTGCTCCGCGTGCCGCTGCCCGCCGGCCTGCTGCCGACGCCCTGGTAATCCCATGCTGAAAACCCTGCTCGACGCGTTCGCGCTGATCTCCACCTGGGAGGTCATCATCGCGATGTTCGCGGCCTCCGTGTACGGCCTCGTGATCGGCTCGCTGCCGGGCCTGTCGGCAACGATGGCGACCGCCCTGCTCGTCCCGGTCACCTTCTACCTGTCCCCGATCGCGGCGATCGCGACCATCGTCGCGGCATCCTCGATGGCGATCTTCTCGGGCGACATCCCGGGCGCGCTGCTGCGCATTCCCGGCACGCCCGCCTCCGCCGCCTATGCCGACGAAGCCTATGCCATGACGCGCAAGGGCCAGGCCGAGCTCGCGCTCGGGGCCGGCGTGTGGTTCTCCGCCGTCGGCGGCATCGCCGGCGTGCTGTCGCTGATGATCCTGGCGCCGCCGCTCGCCGAGATCGCATTGTCGTTCTCGACCTTCGAATATTTCTGGCTGGCGCTGCTCGGCCTGATGTGCGCGACTCTGGTCGCGCGCTCCTCGCCGGTGAAGGCGATTGCTGGCATGTTCATCGGCCTGCTCGTCGCCTGCATCGGCATCGAGAATCCCGGCGGTGTGCCGCGCTTCACCTTCGGCCTCACCGATCTGTTCGGCGGCATCGAGCCGATCCCGGCGCTGGTCGGCGTGTTCGCGGTGGCGCAGGTGATGCGCGCGATGCTGACGCCGGAGCCCCCGCCGCTGCCGCGGCGAAAATTCGGAAGCATCCTGGCCGGCCAGTGGAGGCTGACGAAGCTGTATCGCTGGCAGATGACGCGCGGGAACATCGTCGGCATCATCATCGGCGTGCTGCCCGGCGCCGGTGCCGACATGGCCGCCTGGGTCTCCTATGCGATGTCGAAGCGCTTCTCCAAGGAGCCGGAAAAGTTCGGCACAGGCCATGTCGAGGGCCTGGTCGAGGCCGGCGCCAGCAACAATGCCAGCATCGCCTCCGGCTGGGTGCCGTCGCTGCTGTTCGGCATTCCCGGCGACACCATCGCCGCGATCGCGATCGGCGTGCTTTATATGAAGGGTCTCAACCCGGGCCCGACGCTGTTCACCGAGAAGGCGTCGAGCATGTACGCGATCTACCTGATGTTCATCATCGCGAACATCATGATGATCCCGCTCGGCATCGCCATGATCCGGGTCGCCGCCTACATCCTGCTGGCGCCGCGCTCGGCCATCATGCCGGTCATCATGCTGTGCTGCGCGGTCGGCTCGTTCGCGATCGGCAACAACATGTTCGGCGTCGTCACCGTCGCCACCTTCGGGGTGATCGGCTATGTCATGGAAACGAACGGCTATCCCGTCGCCGCCATGGTGCTCGGCATCGTCATGGGCACCATGGTCGAGCAGGCCTTCGTGACCTCGCTGATCAAGTCCGACGGCAGCATCTTGCCGTTCTTCGAACGTCCCATCGCAGCCATTCTCGCCGCCATGGCGATCGGTGCCCTGCTCTGGCCGGTGATGGTGTGGATCTGGCGCAAGGTGAAACAGCCGCAAGCCGCGGCGGCGACGAGCAGGTGATATCGGCGGGGCTCTCGCCTGCCCCCGCCCGGGCGGTCGAAGCCGGCGGCTGGGCCAGGCTGCAACCCTGTGCTAGTATTGGGCCATGACAGAGGTCGCAGACGTTCCGCTCAAGACGATTGTCGGAAAGCTCCGAGAGCTTGCTCCCGCCTTGAGGGCCGCGGGGGTCACCCGCCTGTACCTGTTCGGATCCCGCGCGCGCGGCGACGCCCGGCCCGACAGCGATCTTGATGTCCTGATCGAGACGACCTCGCGCGAGGAAACGCCGCGATTCGACTATTTCAGGGTCCTGCACCTGATCGAGGATCAGGTCGGCCTTCGAGCACAGATCTCGATGCGGGACCTGCTGAAGCCGCGGATGGCCGAGCGGATCGCGGGTGATCTGGTTGAGGTCTTCTGAATGCCGCCGACCGCGGAAGACCGGCTGCGAGATATTCTGGAAGCCATCGCCGACATCGAAAGCGTCGTGAAGGGCCTCAACTTCGATCAGTTCGTCTCTGAAAGGACCTCTCGTCTGGCAATCGAACGCCTTCTCGAGATCATCTGCGAGGCTTCGAGATTCATCCCGGACGAGATCAAGCGAACCGAGCCTGAAATCGACTGGCGCAAGATGATCGACTTCGGAAATCTTCTCCGCCATGCCTACCATATGACGAAAGCCGAGATCGTCTGGGACGTCATTCAAACTCACCTTCCGCCGTTGAAATCCTGCGCTGAAAGACACCTTCGCATGTCGGGCCGCTAGCGGCTGGACGCGAAAACAATCATGACCATTCGCAAATCCATCGACATCAAGACCCTCGCCAAGGAACTCCGCGCCGGCAGCCGCGCGGCGCTGGCGCGTGCCATCACGCTGGTGGAGAGCCGGCGTGGCGACCATCAGGCGCTGGCGCGCGAGCTGGTGCAGATGCTGCTGCCGGACACCGGCAAGGCGTTCCGCGTCGGCATCACCGGCTCGCCCGGCGTCGGCAAATCCACCACCATCGACGCGCTGGGCACATATCTCATCGCGCAGGGCCATGAGGTCGCGGTGCTCGCGGTCGACCCGTCCTCGGCGCGCAGCGGCGGCTCGATCCTCGGCGACAAGACGCGGATGGCGCGGCTGTCGGCCTCCGACCACGCCTTCATCCGGCCGTCGCCGTCCTCGGGCACGCTCGGCGGCGTCGCCGCGAAGACCCGCGAGGCGATGCTGCTGTGCGAGGCGGCCGGCTTTGGCGTCGTGCTGGTCGAGACCGTCGGCATCGGCCAGTCGGAGACCGCGGTCTGCGACATGACCGACTTCTTTCTCGCCCTGATGCTGCCGGGCGGCGGCGACGAATTGCAGGGCATCAAGAAGGGCCTGGTCGAACTCGCCGACATGATCGCGATCAACAAGGCCGATGGCGACAACCTCAAGCGCGCCAACATCACCGCCGCGGACTATCGCGGCGCGCTGCATATCCTGGCTCCGCGATCCGAGCACTGGCATCCGCCCGTCGTCACCTATTCGGCGCTGGCCGGCACCGGCATCGCCGAGCTCTGGCAGAAGGTGCTCGACCACCGCAAGGTGATGAATGCCTCCGGCGATTTCGTGACGCGGCGGCGTGAGCAGCAGGTGAAATGGCTGTGGTCGATGCTGGAGCAGCGCATGCTGGCGCGGCTGCGCAGCGAGGCATCGGTTCGCACGAAGGTCCGGAAGATCGAAACCGAGGTCGCCGAAGGTCACCTCACCCCGGCACTCGCCGCCGAGCAGATCCTGGAGCTGCTGCAATGAGCGAAAAGCTCCGCATTCTCTTGACTGGCTTCGGGCCGTTTCCCGGCGCGCCCCATAACCCGACCCAGCCATTGGTGGCGCGGCTGGCGCAATTGCGCCGTCCGGCACTCGATGATGTCGCGATCGCCAGCCACATCTTCCCGGTCACCTATGCCGCGGTCGACCGGCAATTGCCCGATGTGCTCGCGAAAGTGAAGCCGGATGCGCTTCTGATGTTCGGCCTCGCTGCGCGCACGCCTTACCTGCGGATTGAGACCCGCGCGCGCAACGCCGTCACCATGCTCTGGCCCGATGCCGCCAACACCCGCTCGAGCAAGCGCGGCATCGCCGGCCGTGCGGACGCCATGACGTTCGGCCCGCACACGGCAAGGCTGCTGCGCGCCGCGCGCCTCACCGGCATCGATGCGCGGTCCTCGCGCGATGCCGGCGCCTATCTCTGCAATTATTTGAGCTGGCGCGCGATCGAAAGCGTGAAGGCAGGTGGTCCGCAGTTCGCGGCGTTCGTCCATATTCCCCTGCTTGCGCGCGGCGACGCCGCGCGCCGCAAGGGGGCGCGGCGGATCACGCTGGAGGAACTCGTTGATGCCGGCGAGGCCATGCTGATGGAAATGGTGGGGTTGGCCCGGAAGCGACGGAACAGGCCGGTTTCGTAGGGTGGGCAAAGGCGCCCTTGCGCCGTGCCCACCATCTCGTTCCATCATCATCAAATCGTGGGCACGCTGCGCTTTGCCCACCCTACGGCACCTCGGCCGCGGTAAACACTTAACCCTACCGCGAACAATCCCCGCGCCCTCGCCCGCCCTGCGCTACCTAATCTGCGCGGAGGACGCGTCATGGACCTCAATCGCCGTTACCTCATCGGAGCTTCCACCGCCGGCATCGCCGGTGCGCTGGCCATGCCGGCCGAGGCCGCGCGCGCGGCGCCGCTGACGTCCCTGCTCGGCCGCGACGCCACGCAATACGGTGTGCGCCCTGGCAGCAGCGAGGATCAGACCCGCGTGCTCCAACGGGCGATCGATGAAGCCGCGCGGGCGCAGATGCCGCTGGCATTGCCGCCCGGCGTTTACCGCAGCGGGCTGCTGCGGCTGCCGAACGGCGCACAAATGATCGGCGTGCGCGGAGCAACGAGGATTCTCTTCACCGGCGGGGCCTCGGCGATCCAGAGCGAGGGTTCGAACTCCGTCGGTCTTTCCGGCATCACCTTCGACGGCGGCGGCATTGCGCTGCCGGCCCGGCGCGGCTTGGTCCACCTGCTCGGCGGACGCGACGTCCGCATCGCCGATTGCGAGATCGCGAATTCGGGCGGCAGCGGCATCTGGCTCGAGCAGGTGTCCGGCGAGATCTCCGGCAATATCTTCACCGACATCGCGGTGACGGCGGTGGTGTCGTTCGATGCCAAAGGCCTCAACGTCTCCCGCAACACGATTCTCAGCACCAACGACAACGGCATCGAGATCCTGCGCACGTCGATCGGCGACGACGGCACGCTGGTTGCTGATAACCGCATCGAGAACATCAAGGCGGGCCCCGGCGGCTCCGGCCAGTACGGCAACGCCATCAACGCTTTCCGCGCCGGCAACGTGATCGTGCGCGGCAACCGCATCAGGAACTGCGACTATTCCGCGGTGCGCGGCAATTCGGCCGCCAATATCCACATCACCGGCAACAGCGTCAGCGACGTGCGCGAGGTCGCGCTCTATTCGGAGTTCGCGTTCGAAGCCGCCGTGATCGCCAACAACACGGTCGATGGCGCCGCCGTCGGCGTCTCCGTCTGCAATTTCAACGAGGGCGGCCGCATCGCCGTGGTCCAGGGCAACATCATCCGCAATCTGATCCCGAAGCGGCCGATCGGCACCGCGCCGGACGACGATGCCGGCGTCGGCATCTACATCGAGGCGGATACGTCGGTGACCGGCAACGTGATCGAGAACGCGCCGTCCTACGGCATCGTCGCCGGCTGGGGCAAGTATCTGCGCGACGTCGCGATCACGGGCAACGTGATCCGCAAGGCCTTCGCGGGTGTGGGTGTCTCGGTCGTGCCGGGCGCCGGCATCGCGCTCGTCAACAACAACATGATCTCGGAGACCCCGCGCGGCGCCATCGTCGGCCTCGATCACGCGCGAGCCGTGACCTCGGATCTGTCGGCAGACGGCGCGCAGCGATTTGCGCAGGTGGTGCTCGGCGGGAATGCGGTCCGAAGGTAGGCGCGGCTGACGGCCGGGCCGTTTCATCCTTCGAGGCTTGCCATGGGACGCCTCGCGTCCCGTGCCTCGCGCCTCAGGATGACGGAGCGAGAGCTGCGGTTGCTTCCCCTTTGCCAACGCTCCGGAGCGTTAGAACGCATTCCTGAGGAGCGGGTACTTGGCTTCCAGGCCGTCGAGGCTGAAGGTGAATTCGACGACGCGCTCGGGGGCTGCGACGATTTCCTCGGCCGGCGGGGCGAATTGCGGCAGGAGCGCCGCCATCGCGGCAGGCGCAGTCTTCGGCGGCTTAGCGGCCGGCACCGCGAGCGGCGGCTTCACTTCGGGCGCGTTGAACTGAGCCATTGCGGCGGGCGCGGCGAGCGGCGATCTCACGACGGGTGCGGTGAGCGGCGCCCTCGCAGCGGGAGCCTTGAGCGGTGGCATCTCGGCAGGCGCGGTGAATGACGCCACAGTTGCGGGCGCGGCGAGCGGCGCTTGGGTGATTTCGGCAAGGACGTCCGGCGTGGGATCAAGCCTGACCGGCACGGCGGTCTCGGGGGCGATGTGGACGGCCTTCGGCTGCATGGTCTGCGCCTGCTGCTCACGCGGAAATACGCGGGGCATGGTCGCCGGCGACCAGCCGAATGCCGGCGTCACGCTCGCCGCCGCCTCGGCGACGTCTCCACCGGTTGCGAGCGCGCGCCAGGTCTGGACCGCGAGCTTGGCTTCCTGGATATTTTCGAGGAACGCGATCTCGGAATGATAACGGCGCCAGCGGCCGGTCTCGAACATCTCGGAGAGATGTTGCAGCCGCTGCTCGGCGAGAGCGCACCAGCGCGCCGCAACGGCGCGGTCAACAGCCACGGCAGGAACAGCCGCGCAGTCGGATTCTCGGCGATGTGTCATGAACCAGCCCGTCAGGCGAAAACACGGATGCGGGGACGCAACGCACACGAATCAATTTCAACGCGACATGAATATTTTGTGGAAAAGATTTGACTTGTCCAGCAACGACGCGGCGCTCGCCGTCAAATACCGTAGTCGTGCGGAGATTTGCTGTGTTTTCGAGTCAAGCTTCGCACAAGCATAGCGGACCTGCTGCTTGCTGCCCGGGCGGGACCGGGCGCGCCTTTCAACCGAAAGCTGAACGCCCGCGGCGCTTCAAAGGGCCGGACGCCCGGAGCGGTTCTGATTGAATCAGAACCGATGCTTCTGGATTCGTTTTGACGCGTCTTCTTCACGCGAACCGGAATCCACTTCGCTCAAGAACGCTCTGAAAAGAAAAGACCCGTCCGGGGGGACAACCGGACGGGTCGAGCCATATGGGCGCTTGGGGTGGATGGGCGCTCGCGCCTGATATGACTGATGGGGAGGGATGACCGCTCCCACATAATTTGGTCGTGGCAGGGAGCTGAACGTTCAACGCGGGGTTCGCTTTTCTGACCTTCGGCCCGCGTGCATCTTTGTCGCAGCGGCTACCGCGCCGTCGGCCTATCCGCTTGAGAATCCGTGGATTTCTCATCCGCGCTCGACAGCGAGGGTAGTTCGATCGCGCGGCTATTGGGCTCATCGCGACGCTTGCCGGCATCTTCACGTTTTGTTGTACCGGACGCAGCCGCGAGCGGCGTGGCGCTGTCGGCAGAAACGGCCATGACCGCGGCAAACGCATCGGTCTGGCCGTCGCCGAACAGATCGTCACGCCCGGGCGAGCCGAGGTCGCGCGCGGTCTTGGCCAGCGTCATGCGCAGCGCTTCCGGCTTCAAGGCGTAATTGCGCTCGAGCAGCAACGCCGCGACGCCGGAGACATAGGCCGCCGAGAACGAGGTTCCCGACGTCATCTGGTATTTGCCGTCCGGCGCCGGCAGGAAGATATCGACCCCGGGCGCCGCAAGGGCGACGTGGTTGCCGCGGTTGGAGGCGGCGAACAGCCTGTCCTGCTGGTCGGTCGCGCTGACCGCGATGACGTTGGGATTGGCGGCCGGATAGAGCGGCGGCGACTTGGCGCCGGCATTGCCGGCGGCCGCGATCAGCACGAGGCCGCGCGCGGCGGTGGCCGCAATGGCGCGCTCGATCACCGCGTCCTTGGGACCGGCAAAGCTCATATTGACGATCTGCGCGCCGTGCTCGGCGGCGTAATTCAGCGAGCGCAGGATGATGTAGGACGAGCTTTCGGCGCCGCCGTTGGCACCGCCAAAGGCGCGGATCGCGATGATGCGCGCTTCGGGCGCGCTGCCCATCAGCCGGGCATGCGCCACGATCGCGCCGGCGATGCCGGTGCCGTGGACGTGCGGCCCCTCGGCGCTGCCGAGCGCATCGAAATTGTCGGCGATGGAATTGGCGAGCTCGGGATGCCTGGCATCGATGCCGGAATCGATCACGGCGATCGTGACGTTGGCGCCGTGCGCCAGCGTATGCGCCTGCGGCAGGCGGAGCTTGGCCAGGGCATATTGGGCGGGATCGCCCTCGCTCGGGATCGTCGATTTCTGATCCTGGAGCGCATAACGGAAGTTCGGCTGGACCGAGCGCACGCTGCCGTCGGCCGCGAATTCGCGCCGCACCGTCTCGTACGGACGGCCATCGGTGATGCGGAACAGACCGAACGTGGCCCCGATCAGCGGGAAGTTCTCCGACGAGATGCGCGTCAAACCGTGCCGGCGGGCAAGCGCGTCGGCATCGCCGGGCGACAGCGTGCCATCGATCTCCGCCACGAATTCGTTGGCGAAGCTGCGCAGATTGGCGGCGGCGGCCGGCGTGGCGTCGCCCCGGCCCTTGCCGGCGCTCTTCTTGCCCGGCTTGGCCGAGCCACCGCCGCCCGCACTCGGCTGCGCCAGGCATTCGCCACCAGCATCGCGATAGGGCGCGGTGCAGGCCGGATACAGGTTCGGCGAGTAACGCGCATAGGGCAGCACCGTCGTCGGCGGCCGGATGCGCGACGTCGTGGTGTTGGGAATGGTCGCGATCGTCCGCGGGCCGGTGCCGACGTTGACCGCGCGCGCGGCAATATTGGGACTGACTCGTGGGGCGATGCTCGGAGAGACGGTCGGCGTTCGCGAGGGCACGCTGATCGTCGGCGTACGCATGATCGCCTGCGCCTGCGCAACTTCGACGCCGAGACAGGCGGCGATCAGAAGCGCGGCGCCAACCGATGAAGCGTAGGCCCCGGCGCGTACCCTGCTCTCGGATTTGCCCGTCATCGGTTCTGCGGCGCGCCTAAAGCGCGATGCGCTGAGGATGAATCGCCATCGCGCTTTAGCTTGCTGTTTGAGCATGATCTTTTCGGAAAACCGCTGCGCACTTTTCCGGATCATCGCTTTAGGGCGCCGCGACGGCGAGGTTGACGAACTTCTCGCGCTGCATCTTGCCGAGCAGCGAAGCGAGCTCGTCCTGGCTCATGGCCCTGTCGAACTGGAGGCGGAACATGCCGCCCTTGGCGCCGTCGATGATCGAGGCGTGGTAGCTGTCGAGCAGCCCGGTGATGTCGGCAATGCGCGCCTCGGGCGTAAAGCGCACCAGGGCGCGGGCCGGCGCGGCGGTGCTGCCAAGCTCGCGCGTGAGCGGCGCGCTGGTCGAGAGCGAAGCGGTCTGGAAGGTCGCGGGCTGGTTCTTCATCAGCACGGCGCCGATCACGCCGGCTTGCAGCACGAGCGCGACAGCGCCAAGGCTCGCCGACCACGCCAGCGTGCGCGGCGACAGGCTCGCGAAGAAGGTCGAGATGCGCGCCGACAGCGGCAGCGAGCCGGTCGCCCGCGCCGGCTCGGCGTCGATCGCGGCGAACAGCTTCTGCATCGCGCGTGCCGACGGAGCGCCCAAGCTCTCGTTCAGATGAATGGTCTCTTCGTACTCGCCGCGGATCGCGGCGTATTGCTTGGCAAGCTCGGGATCGCGCGCCAGCGCTTCCTCGACCCGGCGCGCATCGCGCGCGTTCAGAGTCCCGGCAGCGTGCCACGGCAGCAGCAGTTCAATTTCACCGGGCTCTTGCTCCAGCATCTTCTTGCTCAAAGCCATCATGGCCAGCCTCGCTCAACGCCGGCTGCCTTCAGCAGTTCGGCCAGTTTCTTGCGCGCATAGAACAAGCGCGTCTTCACAGTGTTCTCCGGTATCCCGACGATTTCGGCCACCTCTTCCACGGACTTCTCGTGGTAGTAGACGAGATCGACGATTTCCCGGTGTTCCGGCGAGAGGCCCGTCAGACACCCCCGCAACGCTGCACTGGTATCCTTCTTCTGCACCACCGTTTCCGGATCGTCGGACGTGTCCTCGATCGCGTTCGCGGCGTCTTCGTCCAGCTCGAAATCCTTCCTGCGCCGGAGCGCAGACAGGGCCTTGAATCGGGTGATGGCCAGCAGCCAGGTCGAAACGGCGGATCGGCCCTCGAACTTGCCGGCCTGACGCCAGACGTCGAGAAACACCTCGCTGATGAGGTCTTCCGCCGCCTGCTCGTCCCGCACGAGCCTGAGCCCGAACCGGTAGACCCTGACATGGTGCCGCCCGTACAGCACCTGCATGGCGAGCCGGTCACCCTGGGCGATCCTGGCGATCAGGACCTCGTCCGTAGCCGCCTGTGTCACGCTCAAAGGCCGTCTCGCAAAGTTGGTCGGGTCGGCGCAGCAGACGGTTCGACCAGGGGTGCAAAATTGTTCAATTTACCGCAGTCGTACGGGCGCCTGTGTGATCCACCCCACATACGCGCATTTTTCTTGTCCCGCCCGCAGCCGTCGGCCGCCACAATCCAGATCGGTAGCATAATACTAGATACTTCCTTGCGGAATGCCTGTCCGGCACAGGCGGCCCGGCCTCGTCCGGTTCCATAGCAACGTTGCACGACATATGTCTCGCCAAGCCGGACTTAGGCTCGATCGCATCGCAAACCGATACCCGACCACCGGTAAAATTTCCCTCGCCGGCCCATCACCTTGTTCCGTGCTGCACGGTTCGGATTCGGTTTCAAAAGGATACCAAACCTAAAGGCTTGCCACGTAGATTTTTACGCTGAGATCCACCATTGGCGGGACCATGAGCACGGCCGCGACGTCCTTTCCCGAGAGGAATGCTGCTGAGGTCGCGGATATCGTCCTCGCCTCCGAGGCGGCGGCCCCCGAAGTCCAGGCGCGGCGGACCCGGCAGCGCCGCCAGATGTATATCGGCCAGGTGGCGAGCTATTCGCTGGGCGCCTCCGTCCTGCTGCTCTACGCCTATGGCGGCACGGTCGACATGGCCGTTCCGTCGCTGTTCTGGCTCGGCGGCCTCCTGATCATCGGGACATTCACCGTGTTGTCGGAAGCCGGCTTCGGCGACCGGTTTGAGGATCATTACCTCACCGTGTTCCAGATCTCGGCGCATATGGCGCTGCAACTGCTGTTCCTGCTCGCCGTGCCGAGGGTCGGGGTCGCGTTCCTCGCCGTGCTGTTTCTGATCTTCGCGTTCGGCACGCTGCGCATGACCTCGCGCCAGGCAATGGTCACCTGGGGCCTTGCCACTTGCGGGCTGGCCTTTGTGTTCCTGGGCACGAACCTGCCGATCGGACTGCCGGTTGCGACCCGCCTGGAGCGAACCGCCTCGATGCTGTGCTTCGTGCTGGTGATCGGTCAGTGCGCCTCTCTCGGCCTGTTCGGCGCAACCTTGCGCAAGATCCTGTACCGGCGCAGCATCGAGCTGAAGGCCGCCTATCGGCGCATCGAGGAACTGGCCGAGCTCGACGAGCTCACCGGCTCCTACAACCGCCGCTGCATCATGCGCCTTCTCGACGTCGAGATCGAAAAGTCGCGACAGACCTCTTCTCCTTGCGCGATCGCGCTGATCGATCTTGACTGGTTCAAGCGCATCAACGACGTCCACGGCCATCCCATCGGCGACGAGGTGCTGCGCACCTTCGCGATCACCATTTTCGCCAATATCCGCCCGTCCGACAGCTTTGGCCGTTACGGTGGCGAGGAATTCCTGCTGCTGCTGCCGGACACGACGGGCGATGCCGCGGAGCGCATGCTCGAGCGCTTGCGCAGCATCGTCGCCGATCTCGACTGGGACGCATTCTCCGCAGGCATGCGCGTGACCATTTCTGCGGGCGTCGTGACGCTGCGCGAGCTTGATACTGCCGACACGTTTCTCGCCCGCGCCGACCGCGCGCTCTATTCCGCCAAGGCGCAGGGGCGCAACCGTATTGCAACGAGCTGACCAATCCATTTTTTTCCGGCGCGACAGCAGCAGTCGGGCCGAACGCTCCAGGACAGGGCAATGAGATCCAAATCCCCAAAATCATCCGAGAACCTGCTCGAGGAATTGCAGACTGCGCTCTCGCACGGCACCGTGGCGCGCCGGGTCGAGACGCTGCGCCGCGTCACCGATCTCTTCGTGGGCAACGCGGTGGACTATTCCGACGACCACATCCGCCTGTTCGACGACGTGTTCCAATGCCTGGTCGAACAGATCGAGACGTCAGCCAGGGCGCTGCTCGCCGACCGCCTCGCTCCGGTCGCGGCCGCGCCGCCGAAAATCATCCGCACGCTCGCGCTTGACGAGGTCATCGAGGTCTCCGGGCCCGTGCTGTCGAAATCGGAACGGCTGGACGAGACGACCCTGATCGAGATCGCGCGCACGAGAGGCCAGGCGCATCTCAAGGCGATCTCGCTTCGGCGCGTGCTGTCGGAAGCGCTGACCGACGTGCTGGTGACGCGCGGCAACGCCGACGTGGTGCAGTCGACCGTCAAGAATCCGGGCGCGCGGCTCTCGGAGGGAAGCCTCACCGACCTCGTCACCCGCGCCGAACGCGACGACGACCTCGCGACCTGCATCGGCCTGCGGCCCGACCTGCCGCGCCACTACTATCTGAAGCTGGTCGCCAAGGCGTCCTCGAGCGTGCGCAGGAAGCTCGAGGCGGCGCATCCGGAGTTCGCGGACGAGGTGTCGAGCGTGGTCCAGGAAGTCGCCCAGAGGATGCGCGCCGCCGCCATGAACAAGCAGACCGAGATGGCGCGCGCGCTGGTGAAATCGCTGCACGAGGACGGCCGCCTCAACGAATTCCAGGTCACCACTTTCGCCGAGCAGGGCAAGTTCGACGAGACCAATGCGGGGCTCGCCGCGCTCGCGGGCGTCGCGGTCGAGACCGCCGAGACCATGATGATCGAAAGCCGCACCGAGGGCGTGATGATCCTCGCCAAGGTCGCGGGCATGTCCTGGCCGAGCGTGCGCGCCATCCTCGCCATGCGCGAGAAGCTCTCGGGCGGCCCGCAGACCGACATGCTGACGCTGCGCGACACTTACCAGGCGCTGCGCTCATCGACCGCGCAGCAGGTGTTGCGCTTCCACCGCATGCAGCAAACCACGACACCGGCGGCGTGAAGCCGGCTCGTTAGTAGCGCAACACCCTGGAGCCTACTGCCGCGCCGATCGCCGTCACCAGCGCGGTCGCGAGCGTGTACCAGGTCGCGACGAACAGCGGGGAATCGTCGGTGCAGTGCGAGGCGTAGAGCGTCGCGGCCAGGCCGGCCGACAAAAGGCCGGCGAGCGCGCCTGTAAGCGCAGGGTGCGAGGGGGCACCATGCCGCAGGCCGAACAGCGCACCTGCGAGCAGCGGCAGCGACATCGCGGGGATGGCGACCAGGCACACCCTCGAATTCTTGCCCATCAGTCGCATCGTCATCGGCATCGCCGGGGCCATCATCGCTTCGCTGCCGATCGCGACCGCCAGCAGCCCGACCGGAAACAGCAGCAACCAGCCCCAGCCGCGCATCAAGGCTTCAGGACGCGACAGATGCAGGCTGACGACGATCGCGGGGATCGCGAGCGACAATGTGACCGCGAACTTCATGTCGAAGAACGGATTGCGCATGGCCGTCATCACGTCCGGCCGCACGCCGAGGAAGGTCGCGAAAATCAGGATCGACAGCGGCGCGGCCACCAGCAGCGCCATGGTCAGCACGGCGCCGACGCGCGGCACGCGGTGGGCGTTGTCGGCGGCGAGCGAGCGGATCAGTTGGTCGGTATCCATGACTAGTGGTCCCGCAATTTGGCAGTCAGTGCCGCAAGTCCGCGATGCAGTGCAACCCGCACCGCGCCTTCGGTCATCGAATACTTCGACGCCGTGTCCTTGATCGAGGCGCTCTCGACCGCGATCGACTGCAGCACGTCGCGCTGGCGCTGCGGCAGCGTGCCCAGTTGCGCTGCGACCTCGCTAGCCGAGGCTGTCTCCTGCGGCGCCTCGCCCGGCAGCGTCTCGGCGAAATCGTCGATGTTGACGAAGACGCGCCTGCCGCGTCGCCTCAGCGCATCGATCAGCTTGTTGCGGGCGATCGCGAACAGCCAGGGCGCGAACGGGGCCTCGCTGTCCCAGGTGTGCCGCTTCAGGTGCACCGCCAACAATATCTCCTGCACGATATCCTCGGCCTGATCGGGAGGCTGCCCGGCCCGCGCCAGGCCGCGCCTCGCCGCGGCGCGCAGCACCGGCGTGACCGCCTTCAGCAGGCGATGATACGCCGCATCATCGCCTGCCATGGCCGACCGCATCAGGCCGGTCCATTCGTCCTCACATCCGCGCACGCGCGCCCCTCACCATGCAATTCGGCCGTTCGATCAATTTGTTACGCGGGGCGGCACGAGATCACGAATTCGTGATCAAGGCCCGACCTCGCGACCGATACGGCCGTCAGACTCTGCGACGGCTCATAACACCGATCGCCCCGGCCCGCACTCGGCGGCCGCCAGCAGGGGGGCCGGTTTGCCCCGTTTTTGCCCGGTGGTGCCCGAAGATTCCCATTTTCTGCCCCGCTGTCGTCACGCCCCAGGGTCTCTGTTCGTTCCCGGGACGGGCGGAATTGGGGAGATCATCACCATGATGAAAGCCAGCGGGCGCACGGCCCTGATTGTTCTGGCCGGGCTTTTGTTGTTCGGAGGCCCTGCACAGGCGGAGCCAAGCTCAGCCACAAGCAAATCGGACAGCGCGGGCAACCAGGCCGACGCGGCCAAGCCGGGCAAGCATCGGCGCCAGGAGTCACGCCGCACCGGCACCGGCAAGACGGCACAGAAATCGGACGACAAGGCCGACGCTCCGGCAAAGACGGACGAGGCCAAGCCCGACAGCAAGGCGTCTGACAGCAAGGCGGCCGACGGCATCCTGCCGGCCTCGGGCCAGATGCCGCCGGCGGTTGCAAACGCCAACGCGCAGTTCGCCGGCACCGACACGCCGACCGCGGCTGCGGCCTCCGCGATGACGGACCGTGCCAACGGCAATGTCCAGGCCGCGGCTGACAATACCAACGCCCCGAACGTTGAGAGCCAGGTCGTCGCACCCGACCAGCTCAACGACATCGACCGCGCCGTGCAACAGGACAACCCGCCGGCACAGAAGGCGGTCATTGCCGCGACCGAAGCCCGGCCCCGGCCGGCGCCGGTGATGGCAAGCAGCCAGCAGAGCACGGCCTGGGACCAGAGCTCCCTGATCGGCAAGATCTTCATCGGCGTCGGCACGCTGCTCACGCTGGCGTCCGCCGCGCGCATGTTCATGGCCTGATCGCGGTTCCGCCAGGACGCGCGGCCCCGCGCGTCCTGCCTCTCCGGCCCCCTTGAAGGCATCCGCGCCAGCGGGCACATTGCCCGCCCAATCAAACGCGTGGGTGGAGCATGAGCACGTTCGAACACATCATCGTCGAAAGCAAAGGCGCGGTCGGCATCATCAAGCTGAACCGGCCGAAGATGCTCAACGCGCTCTCCTTCGGCGTCTTCCGCGAGATCGCCGCTGCGGTCGACGATCTGGAGGCCGACGACGCCATCGGCTGCATCATCGTGACCGGCAGCGAGAAGGCCTTTGCCGCCGGCGCCGACATCAAGGAGATGCAGCCGAAGGGCTTCATCGACATGTTCTCGGAGGATTTCGCCGCGATCGGCGGCGACCGCGTCGCACGTTGCCGCAAGCCGACGATTGCGGCGGTTGCCGGTTATGCCCTCGGCGGCGGCTGCGAGCTCGCCATGATGTGCGACATCATCATCGCCGCCGACACCGCAAAGTTCGGCCAGCCCGAGATCACGCTCGGCACCATTCCCGGCATCGGCGGGACCCAGCGCCTGACGCGCGCGATCGGCAAGTCCAAGGCCATGGACCTGTGCCTCACCGGCCGCATGATGGACGCGGCGGAGGCCGAGCGCTCCGGCCTCGTCAGCCGCATCGTGCCCGCTGACAAGCTGATGGACGAGGTGATGGCGGCAGCCGAGAAGATCGCCGCGATGTCGCGCCCTGCCGCCGCGATGGCCAAGGAAGCGGTGAACCGCGCCTTCGAGACCACGCTCGCCGAAGGCATGAGCGTCGAGCGCAACCTGTTCCACGCGACCTTCGCGCTGGAGGACCGCTCCGAGGGCATGGCGGCGTTCATCGAGAAGCGCAAGCCGGTGAACAAGAACCGGTAACGGCGCCGAACGGTCAGGCTGTTGTAAGGCTCGCCGCGTTACACAGGATCCCTGTGACGAAGCTGCAACAAGCACGGATTTCATGGGGGTTTTCCCCGCGGCAGTTTGCCTGCGCGACCTCGGCTGGCTAAACAAGCTAAGAGGCAACCGTCGGCGGGGGCGGACAGCCGGGATTAAGCGGGATTACATGATTGGGCGAGCCGCCAGAGCTGGTCGCGTGATGAACCGGCGCCGATCGGGCATGGGTGCCGTGCTTGCGACATGGACCGCGCTGGCGCTCTGTTGCGCCCTGCCCTCCGCCGCTCGGGCCGAAGCCCTGCCGGAGGCGCTCGCCAAGGCCTACCAGACCAATCCGCAGCTCAATGCCGAGCGCGCGCGACAACGCGCCACGGACGAGAACGTGCCGCAGGCTCTTGCCGGTTACCGGCCGCAGATCGTGGCGAGCCTCAGCGCCGGCCTGCAATCGGTTCGCAATCTGCTGCCCGACAACACGATCCAGACCGGCAACCTGAAGCCGTGGATCATCGGCGTCACCGTGACGCAGACCCTGTTCAACGGTTTCCGCACCGCCAACAGCGTGCGGGCCGCCGAACTCCAGGTGCAGTCGGGCCGCGAGGCGCTGCGCAATGTCGGCCAGGGCGTGCTGCTCGATGCGGTCACGGCCTACACCAACGTGCTCGCCAACCAGTCGCTCGTCGAAGCGCAGCGCTCCAACGTCGCCTTCCTGCGCGAGACGCTCTCCGTCACCCAGCGCCGTCTCAACGCCGGCGATGTCACGCCGACCGATACCGCGCAGGCCGAGGCGCGCCTCAATCGCGGCCTTGCCGATCTCAACGCGGCCGAGGTCGCGCTTGCCGTCAGCCAGGCGACCTATGCGCAAGTGATCGGCAATTCGCCCTCGCAGCTTCGGCCCGCCGAGGCCGTCGACCGCTATCTGCCGAAGAGCCGCGAAGACGCCGTGACGATGGCGATCCGCCAGCATCCGGCGGTGATGGCCGCAAGCTTCGATGTCGATGTCGCCTCCACCAACATCCGCATCGCCGAAGGCGTATTGCTGCCGAGCGCCACCATCCAGGGCAGCGCCAGCAAGAGCCGCAACAACGACCCGACGCTCGGCACCTTCGCCGAGGACCAGGCCTCGATCGTCGCCAACGTCACCGCCCCGATCTATGACGGCGGTCAGGCCGCAGCGCAGACGCGGCAGGCCAAGGAGATCACGGCACAGAGCCGGCTCGTGCTCGACCAGGTGCGCAACCAGGCGCGCACGGCGGTGGTCAGCGCATGGGTTGCCAATGAAGGTGCCAAGGTCACGGTTTCGGCCTCGGAGTCCGAGGTGAAGGCGGCGACCGTCGCGCTCCAGGGCGTGCAGCGTGAGGCATCCGGCGGACAGCGCACGACCGTGGATGTCTTGAACTCGCAAGCCGATCTGATCCAGGCCAAGGCCCGCCTGATCGGCGCGCAGCGCGACCGCGTCATCGCCTCCTACACGCTGCTCAGCGCCATCGGCCATCTCGACGTCAAGACGCTGAACCTGAACACGCCGGACTACCTGCCCGAGGTGCACTACCACCAGGTCCGCGACGCCTGGCACGGCCTGCGCACACCGTCGGGGCAGTAGGCTCAACTCTCTGGCCGGGGCTGATGAAAAGCCGCCGCATCCATCTGATGGGAGCTTCGGGCTCCGGCGTGACGACGCTCGGTCGCGCGCTTGCCGGCCGGCTCGCGCTGCCGCATCACGACAGCGACGACTATTTCTGGCTGCCGACCGTGCCGCCCTATCAGACGACGCGGCCCGCTTCCGAGCGGCTGCGCCTGATGCGCGAGATGTTTCTGCCGCGTCTGGATTGGGTGCTGAGCGGATCCGTCACCGGCTGGGGCGAGGAGATCGTCTCGTATTTCGACCTCGTCGTCTTCGTGACCACGCCGCGCGACATCCGCCTGGAGCGATTGCGCGCCCGCGAGGCCGCCCATTTCGGCGCGGATGCCGTCGCGCCGGGCGGCTGGCGCCATGACGAGACCGAAGACTTCGTCGAATGGGCCTCTCACTACGAAGCCGGCGATCGCGAAGGTCGCAGTCTCGCCAAGCATGAAGCGTGGCTCGCCGGCCTGCGCTGCCCGATCACGCGCGTCGACGGCTCACGCCCGCTTGCGCACCTCGTCGACCAGCTATGCAGCGAAGCGCAGCGGCTGTCCGGCTGATGTGATATTCTCCCGGCACCACCGCCAAATAACGAAGCAGGGAGAGAAACCATGCTCAACCGACGCAGCGTCCTGCTTGCCTCCCTTGCCGCCGGAGCAGCCATGACCAGCAGAGCCCACGCGCGTGCAGCGCAGCCCGCGACGCCGGTCAATTTCGACGTGCCGGCGCATGCCTGCGACTGCCACACCCATATCCATGGCGATGTCGAAAAATTTCCGTTCTTCGCGGGCCGCGTCTATACGCCGGAGCCGGCAAGCCCTGAAGAGATGGCCGCGCTGCACAAGGCGCTGCATATCGAGCGCGTGGTGATCGTCACCCCGAGCGTCTACGGCACCGACAATTCCTCCACCCTGTTCGGCATCAAGGCACGCGGCGCGACCGCGCGCGGGGTCGCCGTGATCGACGACAAGACAACCGAGGCGCAGCTCGATGCGATGCATCAAGACGGCTTCCGCGGCATCCGCCTCAATCTGGCGACGGGCGGCGTCAACGACCCCAATGTCGGCCGGCCGCGCTTCACCGCCGCCGTCGAGCGCATGAGGGCGCGCGGCTGGCACGTGCAGCTTTACACCACGCTGGCCATGATCTCGGCGATCAAGGACCTCGTCGAGGCGGCGCCGGTGCCCGTCGTGTTCGACCATTTCGGCGGGCTCGAGGCTGCGCTCGGGCTGGAGCAACCCGGATTTTCCGACCTGATCGCGCTGGTCAAGTCCGGCAAGGCCTATGTGAAGATCTCCGGCGCCTATCGCTCCTCGAAGCTCGCACCCGACTACCAGGACATGGTGCCCTATGCGCAGGCGCTGATCGCGGCGAATGCCGACCGCATCGTCTGGGGCACCGACTGGCCGCATCCGGATTCCAGCCGCGTCGAGGGGCGCAAGGCAACCGACATCGCGCCGCTCTACCAGATCGATGACGGCCGCCTGCTCAATCAGCTTCCGGTGTGGGCGCCGGATGCCGACGTGCGCAAGAAGATCCTGGTCGACAATCCGGCGCGGCTCTACGGATTCTGACGCTCAGCGCGCGCGGCGCGAGAAGAACGAGATCAGGACCGGCAGGGTCACGAGGATCACGACCGGCGCCAGCATCATGCCGGTGACGACGACGACCGCGAGCGGTTTTTGCACCTGCGAGCCGATCCCCTCCGACAGCGCCGCCGGCAGAAGGCCGACGCCGGCGACGACGCAGGTCATCAGCACCGGCCGAAGCTGCAACTCTCCCGTGCGCACCACCGCGGTCATGCGGTCCATGCCTTCTTCGATCAGCTGGTTGAACTGCGACAGGATGATGATGCCGTCCATCACGGCGATGCCGAACAGCGCGATGAAGCCGATCGCCGCGGAGACGCTGAAGGCCGTGCCTGATATCAACAGGCCGAGCACGCCGCCTAAGATCGCCATCGGGATCACGCTCATCGCGAGCAGCGTGTCGGTCATCGAGCCGAAATTGAACCAGAGCAGCACGCCGATCAACGCCAGCGAGATCGGCACCACGATCGACAGCCGCCGGATCGCGTCCTGGAGATTGCCGAACTCCCCGACCCATTCCATGTGCGAGCCGGGCGGCAGCTGCACCTGCTCCGCGATCTTCTGCTGAGCCTCGCTGATCGCGCTGCCGAGGTCGCGCTCGCGCACCGAGAATTTGATCGGCAGATAGCGTTCCTGCTGCTCGCGATAGATGTAGGCCGCGCCCGACACGAGACTGATGTTGGCGACCTCGCTGAGGGGAATCTGGGTGACGGTGCCGTTCGGCCCGGGCGCGCCGATCCGCAAATTCTGGATCGCCTCCGCGCTCCTGCGGTATTCCGGCGCAAGGCGGACGATGATCGGGAAGTGACGATCGCTTCCGGGCTCGTAGAGGTCTCCCGCGGTGTCGCCGCCGATCGCGACCTTGATCGTGGCATTGATATCGCCCGGCGCAAGGCCATAGCGCGCGGCCTTGGCGCGGTCGATGTCGATCTGGACGGTCGGCTGGCCAAGCGAGGTGAAGACCGCAAGATCGGTGACGCCCTGCACCGTGGCCAGCACCTGCTTGATCTTGTTGGCGGTGTCGGTGAGCGCCTGGAGGTCGCTTCCGAACAGCTTGATCGAGTTCTCGCCCTTCACGCCGGAGACGGCTTCGGAGACGTTGTCCTGGAGATATTGCGAGAAGTTGAACTCGACGCCGGGGAAGCGGTCATCGAGCTGCTTGAGCAATTGCGCGGTCAGCTCCTCCTTGTCGCGCGTGCCGGGCCATTGGCTCACGGGCTTGAGCGGGGCGAAGAACTCGGCGTTGAAGAAGCCGGCGGCGTCGGTGCCGTCGTCGGGACGGCCGTGCTGCGATACGACGGACTCGACCTCGGGCCGGGTGCGGATCACCTTGCGCATCTCGTTGACGTAGGAATTGCCTTCCTGGAGCGAGATGGTCGGCGGCAGCGTGGCGCGAATCCACAGATTGCCCTCTTCCAGCTTCGGCAGGAATTCGAGGCCGAGCAGCCGGCCGAGCGCCACCGTCATCAGCACGAGGCCGACCGCGCCGCCGAGCACGATGTTGCGATTGGCGACCGCCCATTGCAGCAGCGGCGAGTACAAGCGGTGCAGGATCAGCATGACCCTGGTCTCGGTTTCCTCGACATGCGCGGGCAGGATGATCGCGGACAACGCCGGCGTGACGGTGAACGTCGCAAGCAGCCCGCCGGCCAGCGCATAGGCATAGGTGCGGGCCATCGGCCCGAAGATGTTGCCCTCGACGCCCGACAGCGTGAACAGCGGCAGGAAGGCCGCGATGATGATTGCCGCAGCGAAGAAGATCGAGCGCGAGACGTCGGCGGCCGCGCTGAGGATGGCGTGGCTCTTCATACCGAACAGCGTCTCGTTGGACATGTGCTCAGATTCCGACATCGGCGTGGTCTGCGTCAGGCGACGGAAGATCGCCTCCACCATGATGACGGTGGCATCGACGATCAGGCCGAAATCGATCGCGCCGACCGACAGCAAATTGGCCGATTCGCCGCGCAGCACCAGGATGATGACGGCGAAGAACAGCGCGAACGGAATGGTGGCGCCGACGATCAGCGCGCTGCGCAGATCGCCGAGGAAGATCCACTGCAACAGAACGATCAAGAGAATGCCGACAACCATGTTGTGCAGCACCGTGTGGGTGGTGAGCTCGATCAGGTCGCCGCGGTCGTAGATGCGCTCGATGCGCACGCCGGGCGGCAGGATGCTGGAATTGTTGATGGTCTGGACGAGCTGGTGGACACGCTGGATGGTCGGCGAGCTCTGCTCGCCGCGCCGCATCAGGACGATGCCCTGCACGATGTCGTCGGCCTCGTCGAGGCCGGCGATGCCGAGGCGCGGCTTCTGGCCGACGGTGACGGTGGCGACGTCCTTGACCAGCACCGGATTGCCGCCGGTCTGCGCCACCATGGTATTGGCGAGATCGTCGATCGACCGGATCAGGCCGACGCCGCGCACGACGGCCGATTGCTGGCCGATATCGACGGTGTTGCCGCCGACATTGACGTTGGAATTGCCGACCGCCTGGAGCAATTGCGGCAGCGTCAGCCCATTGGCGACCAGCTTGTTGAAATCGACCTGGAGCTCGTAGGTCTTGCTCTTGCCACCCCAGCCGGTGACGTCGATGACCCCCGGCACGGCACGGAAGCGGCGCTGCAGGATCCAGTCCTGGATGGTCTTGAGGTCGAGCACGCTGTAGTTCGGCGGACCCACGAGACGGTAGCGGAAGATCTCGCCGATCGGGCTCAGCGGCGATATCTGCGGCTGCACGTTGCCCGGCAGCGGCGCGAGCTGCGCCAGGCGGTTCAACACCTGCTGCAACGCCTCGTCATAGGTGTAGGCGAAGGAGAACTGGATTTTGACGTCGGAGAGACCGTAGAGCGAGATGGTGCGGATGGTCGTGATGTTCTTCAGGCCCGCGACCTGGGTCTCGATCGGGATCGTGATGTAGCGCTCGATCTCCTCTGCCGACAGTCCCGGGCTCTGCGTCACGATATCGACCATCGGCGGGGTCGGATCGGGATAGGCCTCGATGTTGAGCTGGTTGAACGCGATCAGGCCGCCGACCAAGACAGCGACGAACATGCCGACCATCAGGAAGCGCCGGTTGACGGCAAGAGCGACGAGACGATCCATTCAGGTCTTCAATTTTCTTGGGTCGTCGTCAGCTGCCGGACGCCGCGCGGTCGATGAACAGGCTGCCTTTGGTAACGATCTGCTCGCCGGGTTTCAGATTGCCGGTGACCTCGACGAGGTTGCCGTTGATGAGGCCGATCTTGATCTGGCGCAGCTCGACCGATTTGTCCTCACGCGCGACCCAGATGCGAACCTTGTCGGCTTCGTAGATCAAGGCCTGTTTCGGCACTGCCGGCGCGGCGCGGTCGCCCGCCGAGTAGATCGTGACGTTGGCGAACATCTCCGGCTTGAGCAGGCCGTCCTTGTTGTCGATGGTGGCGCGCACCAGCAGGCGGCGCGTGCTGGGATCGATCGCGGCGGCGACGTAGTTGATCCTGGCGGTGAGCGGACGACCCGGCAGTGCCATCACGTTCACGGTGATGTCCTGACCGATGCACACGGCAGCGGCGTCGCTCTCGCGCACGAAGGCGGTGAGCCAGACGGTGGAGAGGTCGCCGACCACGAAGACCGGATCGCTGGCGCCGGAATTGACGTACTGACCGGGGCCGATCTTGCGCTGCACCACCGTGCCGGCGATCGGCGAATAGATCGTGACCTCCCGATTGATCGTGCCCTTGTCCTGGAACGCCCTGATGGTCTCGTCGGTGAAGCCGAGGATGCGCAGCTTGTTGCGCGCGGCTTCCAGCGCCGTCACCGAAGAGCGCATGTCGTTCTGCGCCTGGACCTGGGTTGTTTCCGCCTGCTGATAGTCCTTCAGCGGAATGGCATGACCCTCATAGAGGTCCTTGGCGCGCTTGAACTGGATGTCGGAGAGCTCGAGCGCCGACTTCGCCTTGTTCTGCGAGGTCATCGCCGCGATGAAATCGTTCTGGGCCTGCACGGTGTCGGCGGCCTCGATCGTGAACAGCGGTTGACCCTGCTTCAGCGTCTCGCCCGGCTTGGCCAGCAGCTTGGTGACGCGGCCCGCATAGGGCGAGAACACCGGCGTCGAGCGGTCCTCGTCGACCGCGACCTTGCCCTCGGTGACATACTCGGCTCGGAAGCTCTTGGCCTTGACCGGCTCGATCGTCAGCGTCGCCCATTCGGACGGCGTCGGCGTGAAGGCCTGCGCATTCCTGCGCGACTGGCTGGAGATTTCGGAGTGCTTCTTGTCCTTGGGCCCCAAAGCGAGGAAGCCGTAGGCACCGGCGCCGGCAAGAGCTAGCAAAACCACGGATGTGATCATCCGTTGTTTCGTAAACAGCTGCAATCGCTTGGTATTTTCAACTACCATGGAGCCCGGTCGTGTCTGCGACGATCTCGGCAGATGTCTGCCGTGTCGGTTGCGCTAATAGTGCCGAACTGCAATTTCAAACAACCAAAAAACGCTGGCGCCTTTCGGTTTGCGTTAAAAACTTTGCGACATGTCAGCTTCATGTCAGCTTCGCGCCGGCCAATGTGCCGGATGACTGCCGAGCGGCATCGCGGGACGGCGCCAATGTGCCGGTGTCGTCGACAGCAGCGCCGAATGGCGCACCGCCTTCAGCATGCCGAATCCAGATGGCATGCTCTCGATGAACGCAGCATGTACGGCCTCGCCCGCAAGATCCGGGGTATTCAGTCCGCCATCGAGCCGGCCGAGATTCCACAGCCAGCGTCCGGTCTGCGCCAACGACACGCGTACGTGCCAACTGCCGCCGTCGCAGGCCTGGCGCATCCTGGCCATCATCGCGCCGAACGCCATCAGATAGCCGGTGGCGTGGTCGAGCATCTGCGCCGGCAATTCCTTGGGGCCATCGAGGCCGGCGGCCTGGCCTTCGGCGTGATTGAATCCGGTCGCGGTCTGCACCAGGGAATCGAAGCCGCGGCGCGCGGCCCAGGGCCCGGCATGGCCATAAGCCGAGAGCGTCACGTAAACGATGCCCGGATTGATCTTCGCTGCGTCCTCCGGCGAAAAGCCGAGGGCGGCAAGCGCACGCGGGCGATAGCCTTGCGAGAAGATGTCGGCGTCCTCCAGCAGTTCGCGCAATTGCGCCCTGCCCGTGTCGGTCTTCAGCTCGATGAAGGTGGTGAGCTTGCCGCGGCCGGTATCAATGGTGAGCCAGTCAATGGCGGGCAGCTCCGGCCCCGACACCAGCAGCACTTCAGCGCCGTGCGCGGCGAGCGTGCGGCCGGCGACGGGGCCTGCGATGACGCGGGAGAGATCGAGCACACGAAGGCCGGAGAGCGGACGATCGTTGTTTGATAATCCTTGGGGCCACGGCTTTGGCGGGGCTTCGCCGATCTTCTCGATCGAGATCAGCGGCAATTGCGCGAGCGCGCGCGCCTGCGCCAGCGCAGACCATTCCTCGTAGCTCCGCATCAGCGCAACCACGCCGCCCGCCGTATAAGCTGCCGTCTCGAAATCCTCGCCCCTCCATTGCATCAGCGCGGCCTGCACCTTGTCGCGCTCCGGCTCGCAACCGAGCACCTCGCAGACGGCCTCGCGGTGCTGCGGAAAGTTGGTGTGGCAGCGAACGATGCGGCTATCGCCGGTCCTGTAGGCGCCGGCAATCGCGTCCCAGGCCGGCGGCGGCGGCTTGTCGTCGACGCGCAGATAGCGTTCGGAGCGGCATTCGGCGACGGCGTGGCGCATGTCGACGGAGACGTATTGCATCTGCCCGCTGCGCAGCCGCCAGATCTCGGCCGCGGCGAGCCCGGCGGCGGCGATCGTGGTCTGGCCGGCGACAGCAACACGAAATGAGGACGGAATCTGCGGCTCCTCGCCGGTCAGCCGGACGTGTTCGAGCGCAGCCGGATCGCCGCCGGCGGAGGTCCAGATATCCCTGAGAATATCGGCGGGGCTTTGCATGGCCGCCTCTCTCCCTTACTTTTACGACGATCCATCAGCACATAAGGGAATGTAATGGTCGCCATCGATCCCCTCATCGCAGGTGCCGTATTCATCGCGACGGCGGCCACCGACGCCGTCTATGTCATGTTCACCTCGGCCGTGATCGCGCGCAAGCGCATTCCTGCGGCGAACTGGAGCGCGGTCTGGTACCTGCTCTCCTCCTATGCCGTGATCAGCTACACCGAAAACGCGTTCTACGTCGCCTTCGCCGCGATCGGCTCCTGGGCCGGCGCCTATGCGTCGCTAACCTTCCTGCACCGCCCGCCCGGCGGCCCGCCGGTGGGGGCTGCACCGGAGTGAGGGGTGCGAGCCTCTCACCGCGTCATTGCGAGGAGCCCTTGCGACGAAGCAATCCAGACCGTTGCCTCGGACGCATTTTCTGGATTGCTTCGCTACGCTCGCAATGACGAACTGGATCGTTCAGCATACATGTCGAAACAGCTGCACTCGCAGCACCAAATAGGAAGCTAACAATGGATCTCAGTCTCAAAGGCAAGAACGCCATCGTGCTCGGCGGCACGCGCGGTATCGGGCGGGCGATTGCGGCGACGCTCGCCGGTGAAGGCGCCAATGTCGCGGTGTGCGCGCGCAATGCGGATCAGGTCGCGGCCACCGTCGCTGAATTGAAGGCGATCGGCGTCAACGCCACCGGCGGCCCGGTCGACGTCACCGACGGCGCGGCGTTGAAAGCGTGGATCGAAGGCGCGGCAAAGGAGCTCGGCGGCGTCGACCTGCTGTTCGCCAATGCCGGCGCGATGGCGCAGGGCCACGACGCGGCTTCGTGGGAGCAGAATTTCCGGCTCGATCTGCTCGGCGCCGTGCACGCGTTCGACGCCGCGCGGCCGTTTCTCGAGGCCAGCGGCGAGAGAAGCGGCGATGCCGCCGTCGTCATCATCTCCTCGATCTCGGCGGCGCAGGCCGACACGGCCAGCTCCTACGGCCCGATCAAGGCGGCGCTGATCCACATGGCCAAGGGCCTGGCGCGACAATACGCCAAGAAGAGGATCCGCGTGAATGTGGTGTCGCCAGGCACCGTCTATTTCAAGGGCGGCGTCTGGGAGATGATCGAGAAGAACATGCCGGAGCGTTACAACGACGCGATGAAGCGCAACCCGACCGGCCGCATGGCAACGCCGCAGGAGATCGCGAACGCCGCGGTGTTTCTGGCGAGCCCGGTATCCGGGTTCACGACGGGATCGAATCTCGTCGTGGACGGCGCGATCTCGAACCGGGTGAATTTTTGAGGGCGCCGCCTCCCGTCAGTTCCGTCATCCTGAGGCGCGAGTGGCGCGATGCAAGAGCATCGCGCCGGGAGCCTCGAAGGATGCACGGCCCGGATGCAGCCGGGCCGTCGCCCTTCGAGGGCCGCTGAAGGAGCGGCCACCTCAGGGTGACGGTGAACGAGCGGTAGCGTAACGACACCCTCAATGAAAATCCCGCGACGGCGGCAGGATGCGGACGTTGCGGGGGTGGCGGATCTTTTGCGCCGGCATGTCCGCGAGCGCGCGAGGGTCTTCGTTGAGCGGCTCGACCAAGGTGGCGCCCGCCGGCACCGGATGCTGGCGGCTCAAGGCATCGTTGGCGAGGCCGACCAGATCGTGCGAGCGATCGATCATGCGCTGGGCGATCAGATGCGTTACCTTCTCAGGACTGCTCTGGATATAGCCGTGAACCTCGATGAGCCGCGCGCCCATCACCTCCTTGCGATACTGCTCCATGATCTTGGGCCAGACCACGACATTGGCGATGCCGGTTTCGTCCTCCAGCGTCATGAACACGACGCCGCTGGCGCTGCCCGGTCGCTGCCGCACCAGCACCACGCCGGCGCAGCGGACGCGGCGGCGCTCGTTCTCGTGGCTGATCTCCCTGCAGGCGACGATCCGCTCGCGCGAAAACATCTCGCGCAGGAATTCCACCGGATGGCCCTTCAGCGACAGCCGGATGGTCTGGTAGTCCGCGACGACCTGCTCGGCACGCGGCATCAGCGGCAGCGGCTTGGCATGCTCGTCCGGCTGCTCGCGCGCGGTGGCCGCCTCGAACAGCGGCAGCGGCACGTCGTCAGGCAGCCGCCGCACCTGCCACAGCGCCTCGCGGCGGTCGAGCCCGAGCGAGCGGAACGCGTCGGCATCCGCCAGCAGGATCAGCGCGCGCTTGGGCAGGCCGGTGTCGCGGGCAAAATCTTCCAGTGAGGTGAAGGGGCGGCGGTTGCGGGCCGCGACGATGCGGTCGGCCCAGTCTCCCGATTTCTCCGCATTGTCATTCCGGGGCGACGCGTCAGCGTCGAGCTCTGATGCGCAATTGCGCATCTGAGAATCCATTCCGCCAGGCGCATGCGGCCCGATGGATTCCGGGCTCGCGCTACGCGCGCCCCGGAATGACAGCTGAGAGCGCTTCAGCCTCTCTTCATCCTCGTCCAGCCAGTGGAATCCGTCGATCTGGCGGAAGCCCAGGCGCACGGCGCAGTATCTGCCGCTCCCCTCCTCCAGCGTGTTTTGCGCAAAGCTGTAGGACACGTCGATGTCGCGGACCTCGACGCCGTTCTTGCGGGCGTCGCCGACGATTTGCGCCGGGGCATAAAACCCCATCGGCTGCGAGTTCAGGAGGCCGCAGCAGAACGCATCCGGGTGATAATGCTTCAGCCATGACGAGATGTAGACGAGCTGCGCAAAGCTCGCGGCGTGGCTCTCCGGGAAACCGTAGGAACCGAACCCCTTGATCTGGTCGAAGCAGCTTCTGGCGAAGTTGGGATCGTAGCCGCGCGCCACCATGTTGCCGATCAGCTTTTCCTCGTATTGACCGATGGTGCCGACATTGCGGAAAGTCGCCATCGAGCGGCGCAGGCCATTGGCTTCCTCGGAGGTGAAATGTGCCGCTTCGATCGCAATCCGCATCGCCTGCTCCTGGAACAGGGGCACTCCAAGCGTCTTGTGCAGCACCTTGTAGAGCTCGTCCCTGTCGCCATGCTCCGGCGACGGCGAGGGATAGCTCACCTTCTCGAGCCCGTTCCGCCGCCGCAAATAAGGATGCACCATGTCGCCCTGGATCGGACCCGGCCGCACGATCGCGACCTCGATGACGAGATCGTAGAAGGTCCGCGGCTTCAGCCGCGGCAGCATGTTCATCTGCGCGCGGCTCTCGACCTGGAACACGCCGAGCGACTCCCCGGCACACAGCATGTCGTAGACCTCGGGATCGTCCTGAGGAACGCTCGCAAGCACGAAACGCTCACCCTTGTGCTGGTCGATCAGATCGAAACACTTCCTGATGCAGGTCAGCATGCCCAGCGCCAGCACGTCGACCTTCATCATATGAAGCGCATCGACGTCGTCCTTGTCCCATTCGATGAAAGTGCGGTCGTCCATCGCGGCATTGCCGATCGGCACATAGGTGTCGAGCCGGTCCTGGGTCAGCACGTAGCCGCCGACATGCTGGGACAGATGGCGCGGAAATTCGATCAGCTCGGTCGCAAGCTCGACCGCGAGGTTGATCATGGGATTTTTGGGATCGAGCCCGGCCTGCCGGACCTGCATGTCGTTGAGGCCCTTGCCCCAGCTGCCCCAGACGGTGTCGGCGAGCGCGGCGGTGACGTCCTCGGTCAGGCCCAGCGCCTTGCCGACGTCGCGAATGGCGCTGCGCGGGCGGTAATGGATCACGGTCGCGATGATCGCGGCGCGGTGGCGGCCGTAGCGGCGGTAGACATATTGCATCACCTCCTCGCGCCGCGAATGCTCGAAATCCACGTCGATGTCGGGCGGCTCCAGCCGCTCCTTGGAGATGAAGCGCTCGAACAACAGATCGACCTTGGTCGGGTCGACCGAGGTGATGCCGAGCACGTAGCACACGGCCGAGTTCGCCGCCGAGCCGCGGCCCTGGCACAGGATGTTCTGGCTGCGCGCATAGTGCACGATGTCATGCACGGTGAGGAAATAATGCGCGTATTTCAGCTCGGCGATCAGCGCGAGCTCCTTGTTGAGCGTCGCCCGCAGCCTGTCGTCGATCTTGCCGTCGAAATACTTCTCGACACCCGCCCAGGTCAGATCCTCCAGATGCCCCTGTGCGGTCTTGCCCGGCGGCACCGGCTCGTCCGGATATTGGTATTTGAGCTGATCGAGTGAAAACTCGATTGCGTCCGCAAAGCGCATGGTCTCCGCGATCGCATCAGGAAAATCGCGGAACAGACGCGCCATCTCGCGCGGCGTCTTCAGGAACCGTTCGGCATTGGCTTCCAGCTTCCGCCCCACAGCCTCGATCGTGGTCTTTTCCCGGATACAGGTCAGCACATCCTGCAGCGGACGGCGGCCGGGATCGTGATAGAGCACCTCGTTGGTCGCGAGCAGCGGCACCTTCGCCTTCATCGCGAGATCATCGAGCCGCGCCAGCCGGCGCCGGTCGTCGCCGCGATAGACCAGGCTCGCCGCCAGCCACACGCCTTCGGCGCGGCCGGCCTTCAGCTGCGCAAGAACGTCCAGCGCCTGGGCCGGGTCGAAGCGATGCGGCAGCGTCAGGATCAGGAGCTGGCCTTCGGAAAATTCCAGCAGATCGGCGAAGCTGAGACGGCACTCGCCCTTCTCGATCCGCGTGATGTCGTCGCCGCGCTTGCCCCGAGTCAGGAGCTGGCACAAACGGCCATAGGCGGCGCGGTCGCGCGGATAGACAAAAATGTCGGGCGTGCCGTCGATGAAGACGATGCGTGCGCCGATCAGCAGCTTCGGCTTGTGCAGCACCTTGTCATTGTCGAGCTCCTTGTAGGCCCGCACCACGCCGGCGAGCGTGTTGTGGTCGGCGATGCCGATCGCGGGAATGCCGAGCTCGCTGGCCTGATGCACATACGCGCGCGGATCCGAGCCGCCGCGCAGGAAGGAGAAGTTGGTGGTGATGCCGATCTCGGCATAGCTAAGCGCATTCATGCGAAGAGACCGTGCACATACCAGCCGGGCGAGGCGGGCTTGCCGTCGCCATCGAACACTTCCCCCTCGTAAAGACCGTCGCGAAAGATCCAGAAGCGCAGGCCCTCGGCATCCTCGATGCGGAAATAATCCCGCGTCAGCTGCTTGCCGTCCTGCCGCCACCATTCCATCGCGATACGCTCGGGCCCCTCCACCCGCACCACGGCATGCAGCGCGCGGCGCCAGGTGAATTGATGCGGCGGACCATCCGGCACGGCCGCGAACGGCACCTTGATCGGCTCCGGCTTGTCGAACAGCCTTAAGGGACGCAGCGGCGGCTCGCTCTCGACACGGGCGGGCCATTCGGCCTGCATGGCGGCAGCAAGATGATGCTGCGCCGGGGCGGCCATCACTGCACATTCGGGAATATGGGTATCCTCAGGCAGATGCACGACGACGCGTTTTCCTCCGATGCGCGCGGCGATGCGGTCGATCAGCGCGGCGAGCTCGTCATTGTCGTGGACATGGGCGTCGAGATCGCGCTGCTCCTGCACCACGATCTCGGTGCGGCTCGCCGACAGGCGCACCATGTCGAAGCCGAAGCCGGGATCGAGCGGATCGGCAAGCGCATCGAGACGCTCGCGGAACAGGCGGTCGATCACCGTGCTTTTCGTCACCGGACGTCCGGTCTCGACCATGATCGCGCGCACCACGCCATCGGTGCGGAAGAAGGCGGCTTCGAGCCTGCGCGCGCCTTTGCCCTGTTTCTCCATCGATGCGATCAGCGTGTCGGCGAGCCGCGACAGCGTCATCGCAATCATGGTGTCGGTTGCGATCGGCTCGGCGAAGCGCTTCTCCACGATGTAATCGGGCAGCGGCTTGCGTGGGCTGATCGGCGCATCGCCCTGCCCCAGCGCATGCGCGAGCAGCGTGGAGAACCGGGCGCCGAACCGCGCCGTGATCTCGCTCGGCGCGCGCGAGGCGACGTCGCCGATGGTCTTCAGGCCGGCGCGGCGCAGGCCGGTGGTGATGGCCTCGCCCGCACCGAGCGCGGACACCGGAAACCGCTCGATCGCCGCCGCCTCGCCGCCATCGGCGACGATGCTGCTAGATGCCTGCCGCGTCAGCGTACGCGCGCAGATCGACGTGCCGGCGATTGCCGCACCGACGGCAAAGCCCTGGCGAGCGAGCGCACGAACCAGCGTCGTTAGCAGCGCAGCCTCGCCGCCGAACAGATGGGCGCAGCCGGTGATATCGAGGAACAGCCCGTGCGGCGGATCGAGCGCCACCAGCGGCGTGAAGCGGTCGCACCAATCGGCGACATCGCTGAGCGTCTTCGCATCGGCCGCGACATCGGCGTCGAACACTTTCAGATCCGGGCACATCGCCCGCGCATTCGCCAGCGGCTGACCAATGTACAGGCCGAGGCGCTCGGCGGCCTCGTCCAGCGCATGGATCACCAGCGCATTGTTGTCCTTGATGACGACGATGCTCGGCTCATGATTGGCTTTACCCAGCCCGGCGCTGTTGAAAAACCGCTGAATCCTGTCGATCGGCAGGCGCGGCAGCCACAGGCTGAGAATACGTCGACGGTTCGCTGAACTGGCACTCATCACAATTCCATTCCATGATCCACCGGCCGCAGGGGCCATGACGATTGCGCAAGAGCGTGGCATCGAAGCGCGGCGCGCCCCAAACGCTCCAAGGCGCCGCAGGCATTGAAGCCGGTCCCGGCGGCGAATGCGCCGCGCGCAGCATCCATCGCGTCTCCGCAGTCGACGGCAAAGGTTGCGCGGCCATGCGCAGCATCAGGCCGGTGACGCCGGAGCCTTGCGCGGCCAGCGTCAGCTTGCGGCTCGCCACCAGATCGAACTGCCTGGTCTCGCCCCAGAGCTCGAGCACGACGGCGCCCAGCGCGTCGCAGGCAAGCGCATCGGCCGAGGTGCGCAGCGCGCTCTCGACATCGGCGGCGCGGACCGTCACCACGCGGCGCGGATCGAGGCCCAGCTCTCTGAGCCCGCTCATCGACAGCGCGCCTGTTTCCACTTCCGAAAAATCCTGTCGCACCCACAGCAGCGGTTTGCGTACCGCCACGCGCCCCGCAAGCCCCATGACAAAACCCGTTGCGGCCACGCCCTGGCGCCCTTCGCAAAACACCTCGTGGATCGCCGCACGCGCGAGCCCGCCTTTCAGCGCGCCATCGGCCTGGCCATGGCCGAGCGCCACCCGATCGTGCTGATGCACGATCTCCGCGGTCTCGATGCGCTCGATCTGGCCGCGCAAGATCGCAAGCGCGCTCATACGTGCGCCGCTCATGCTCGCCGCTCCTTCAGGAATGGGTGCCGTGGTCTTCAAAAGAAGAACCAGCGACTGGCTCATTTGTTCATGATATGTTCTAATATAAAGCTAACGGCGCGCAGAGAGTCAATCGAATTGGCGCGCTTTCGGATTCATGAGCGGAATCAACGGGATTCAAACATGGACGTGCAACGCAAGCTGGAAATCCTGGCCGATGCCGCCAAGTACGACGCGTCCTGCGCCTCCAGCGGCACCGAAAAGCGGGATTCCAGCGACGGCAAGGGCATGGGCTCGACCGCCCCCGGCATGGGCATCTGCCATTCCTATGCGCCGGACGGACGCTGCATCTCGCTGCTCAAGGTGCTGCTGACCAACGCCTGCAATTACGACTGTCTTTATTGCGTCAACCGCGCCTCCTCCAACGTGCCGCGCGCCCGCTTCACCATCGACGAGGTCGTCAAGCTGACGCTCGACTTCTACCGGCGCAATTACATCGAGGGCCTGTTTCTCTCCTCCGGCATCATCCGCAGCCCCGACTACACCATGGAGCAGGTGGTGAGTGTCGCGCGAAAACTGCGCGAGGAACATCACTTCCGCGGCTACATCCATCTGAAGACCATTCCCGAGGCCGACGATGCGCTGATCGCGGAAGCCGGCAAATATGCCGACCGCCTCTCCATCAACATCGAGATGCCCGAGGAGACCAGCCTGCAGCAATTCGCGCCCGAGAAAGACGTGCGCGCGATCCGCCGCACCATGGGCCGGCTACGATTGAAGCTGGACGAGGCCGAGGAAGGCCGCAGCGCAAAGACGAAGGCCAAGCCGCAACGCTTCGCGCCGGCCGGCCAGAGCACGCAGATGATCGTCGGCGCAGACAGCGCCTCCGACCACACCATTCTCCACACCAGCGCCAATCTCTACGGCGCCTACCGGCTGCGGCGCGTCTATTATTCCGCCTTCAGCCCGATCCCCGACGCAAGCCGCGCCTTGCCTCTGGTGCAGCCGCCGCTGCTGCGCGAGCACAGGCTCTACCAGGCCGACTGGCTGATGCGGTTCTACGGCTTCGACGTCGGCGAGATCGTCGACGACAGCGCCATGCTGCCGCTCGAGATCGATCCAAAGCTCGCCTGGGCGCTGCGCCACCGCGACCGCTTCCCGCTCGACGTCAACCGTGCCAGCCGCGAGGAATTGCTGCGCGTGCCGGGGTTCGGCACCAAGGCGGTCGAACGCATCATCGCGACACGGCGCACCACCACGATCCGCCTCGCCGATCTCGCGCGGCTGCATGTGCCCCGCAGCAAGGCGATGCCGTTCATCGTCCTCGGCGATCACCGGCCGTCGCCACACCGTCTCGACGACGCGCGGCTGATCGAACGGTTCAAACCGAAGGCAACGCAACTGGGGTTTGGCTTCTGATGCAATACATCATCCTCGACACCGAAACCGATTTCGACGGCTGGCGCAAAGCCGCGCGTCACCTCGTGCTTCATCACGTGCAGCCGGCCGATGTCACCTGGACCGTGCAAGGCGGCGAAGCCGAGCTGTTCGCCCCACCCGCGCCATCACCGATCCTCGAAGTGAACGACGGCACCTTCACCGTGTCAGGCAAATTCATCGAGCTCGCCAAAGCAGCGATCCTGCACCGCGATCCCGAGCGCTTTGCCATCCTCTACCGGCTGCTGTTTCGGCTGAAGGACAATCACGACCTCATCGAGGTCGCGACCGACCCTGACGTCGCGCAGGTCACGGCCATGGCGAGGGCGGTCCATCGCGACGAGCACAAGATGCATGCCTTCGTGCGCTTCCGCGAAATCGGCAGGGAACGCGAGGCGCATTACGTCGCCTGGTTCGAGCCTGAGCATCACATCGTCGAGTTCGCCGCGCCGTTCTTCGCAAAACGCTTTGCCGACATGCCCTGGTCGATCCTGACCCCGGACCTCTGCGCGCATTGGGATGGCCACGCACTTTCGTTCACGCCAGGTGTCGGCAGGAGCGAAGCACCGAGCGAAGACCGGCTGGAAGAAACCTGGCGGCGTTACTACGCCAGCATCTTCAATCCGGCGCGGCTCAAGGTGAAGGCGATGCAGGCCGAGATGCCGAAGAAATACTGGAGGAACCTGCCCGAGGCTTCGATCATTAAGCCCTTGATCGAGGACGCCGAACGCATGACCGGCGCCATGATCGCCAACGCCGCAACCGATCCGCACAAGCCCCAGAAGCGGCCGGAGGCTCCGATGAAACGCAAGCCCGCTGCCGATGAGCTCGAAACCCTCCGCGAGGAGGCCGCGCATTGCCGCGCCTGCCATCTCTACAAGGACGCGACCCAGACCGTGTTCGGCGAAGGCCCGAAGTCCGCCAATATCATGCTGGTCGGCGAACAGCCCGGCGACAAGGAAGACCTCGCCGGCCATCCCTTCGTAGGTCCCGCGGGGCAGATGCTGGACCGTGCGCTGGAGGAAGCCGGCGTCGACCGCAAGAAGGTCTATGTCACCAACGCGGTCAAGCACTTCAAATTCGTGCCGCGCGGAAAGATCCGCCTGCACCAGAAGCCGAATACGCCGGAGATCCGCGCCTGCCGGCAATGGTACGAGCGGGAAGTTGCGGCAATCCAGCCCGATCTGATCGTGGCGATGGGGGCTACCGCCGCGCAAAGCGTGTTCGGCAAGATCACCCCCATCGGCAAGACCCGCGGCCGTCTCATAGAGCTTCCCGAGGGACGAAAAGCACTGGTGACGGTGCATCCGTCCTATCTGCTGCGACTGCCTGATCCGGAAGCCAAGGCGCTGGAATATCGGCGCTTTGTCGACGACCTGAAGATTGCCGCGAGCTTGCAGAAGAAGGCGGCGCGGGCTGCCTGAATACTGGCAAGAAGGCGGTATTCAACCGCCGCTTGTCATCCGGCCTTCAAATCCGTCGCGGACAATGCCTCAACTGCAAGTTAAGGGGCGTCCAGACATGAGCGATGTTGCATTCGACCGCGCGGTAGCAGATCCCGCGCCCGTCCAGCCGGCCTCGCGGCCAAATCTCGACAAGGGCTTCAATCCGCTGACGATGATCCTGTTCTTCGGCATCCTCGCCGCCGGCCTGCTGTTTGTCGCCTACAGCATCTATGTCGACGTCAACGCGACGGGCGTGCGGGTGACGACCTACCTGCCCTACATCCTCCTGTTCATTGCGCTCCTGATCGCGCTCGGCTTTGAATTCGTCAACGGCTTCCACGACACCGCCAATGCGGTGGCCACGGTGATCTACACCCATTCGCTGCCGGCCGAGGTCGCGGTGATGTGGTCGGGCTTCTTCAACTTCCTCGGCGTGCTCCTGTCCTCCGGTGCGGTCGCTTTCGGCATCGTCTCGCTGCTGCCGGTCGAGCTGATCCTCCAGGTCGGCTCCAGCGCCGGCTTCGCCATGGTGTTCGCGCTGCTGATCGCCGCGATCCTGTGGAATCTCGGCACCTGGTTCTTCGGCCTGCCCGCCTCCTCCTCGCACACGCTGATCGGCTCGATCATCGGCGTCGGCGTCGCCAACGCCGTGATGCGCGGCCGCGACGGCACTTCGGGCGTGGACTGGACCAAGGCGACCGAGATCGGTTATGCGCTGCTGCTGTCGCCGCTGTTCGGCTTCATCTGCGCCGCCGTGCTGTTGCTGCTGCTCAAGTTCATCGTGCGCAATCCCGCACTTTACGCCGCCCCCGAAGGCAACAAGGCGCCGCCGCTCTGGATTCGCGGCCTGCTGATCGCGACCTGCACCGGCGTCAGCTTCGCGCACGGCTCCAACGACGGCCAGAAGGGCATGGGCCTGATCATGCTGATCCTGATCGGCACCGTGCCGACGGCTTACGCCCTCAACCGCGCGCTTCCGGAATCCCAGATCGTCCAGTTCCAGAAGACCTCGGATGCTGCCGCCCAGGTGATCTCCGCGAAGGGCGCCGGCCACAGCATCATCGGCGATCCCCGTCCGGCCGTGACGCAGTACATCACGGTGCGTCACATCAACGAGGGCACCTATCCCTCGCTCGCCGTGCTGGTGAAGGATGTCGGCGACCAGGTCGCCAGATATGGCACGCTGAACAAGGTGCCGGCGGAGGCCGTCGGCAACACCCGCAACGACATGTACATGATCTCGGAAGCGATCCGCTTCCTGATGAAGGACAAGGAAAACGATCTCAACAAGGAGGAGATCGCGACCTTGAATGCCTACAAGGGCTCGCTCGACGCCGCCACCAAGTTCATCCCGAACTGGGTGAAGATCGCGGTCGCCATCGCGCTCGGCCTCGGCACCATGATCGGCTGGAAGCGCATCGTGATCACCGTCGGTGAGAAGATCGGCAAGAGCCACCTCACCTACGCGCAAGGCGCCTCGGCCGAGCTCGTGGCCGCCGCCACGATTGGCGCCGCCGACGTGTTCGGCCTGCCGGTCTCGACCACGCATGTGCTGTCGTCGGGCGTCGCCGGCACCATGGCGGCCAATGGTTCGGGCCTGCAAATGGCCACCATCCGCAACCTGCTGATGGCGTGGGTGCTGACGCTGCCCTGCGCGATCATGCTGTCGGCCACGCTCTACGTGATCTTCTCGCGGATGTTCTGAGCTCTCCTCTCCCTCTCCCCGTTTTTACGGGGAGAGGGCAATTGCTTTTGAACCTTCGGCAGACGTCGTCATGCCCGGGCTTGTCCCGGGCATCCACGTTCTCAGTGCTGCGTGGAAAGGCGTGGATGGCCGGGACAGGCCCGGCCATGACGCTGTGGTTGCTGTCGGTGCCAACCCAAGCCTCATACGGGATTGCCCTGCCGCAAGCGGGGCGAGGTAAGAAAAAGCCTTACGACGCCGCCAGCTGCTCCTCGACCAGCTTCACCCAGTAGGACGTGCCGTAGACGATCGCCTCGTCGTTGAAATTGTAGGCGGGGTGATGCAGGCCGGCACTGTCGCCGTTGCCGCAGAAGATGAAGGCGCCGGGCCGCGCCTCCAGCATGTAGGCGAAATCCTCGCCGCCCATCAGCGGCGGCATCTCGTGCACATTGGCTTCGCCCGCGACCTGCTTGGCGATGCGGCGCGCCACCTCGGTCTCGGCGGCGTGGTTGTTCACGACGGGATAGTTGCGCTTGTAATGCAGGTCGATCTTGGCGCCGGTGATCTGGGCGACGCCCGCCACCACCTCGTGCACGCGCTTCTCGACCAGCTTGCGCACCTCGGGCGAGAGGGTGCGGATGGTGCCCCGCAGGATCGCGGTCTGCGGAATGACGTTGCGGGCGTTGCCGGCGTGGAACTCGCAGATCGAGATCACGGCCGATTCCAGGGGATCGACGCTGCGCGCGACGATCGATTGCAGGGCAGTGATCACCTGCGCGCCAACCAGCACGGAATCGATGCATTTGTGCGGACGCGCGGCGTGGCCGCCGAGGCCCTCGATCATGATGTCGACCTCGTCGGTCGCCGCCATGATCGGACCAGGCCGTATCGCGAACGAGCCGACCGGGATGCCCGGGCCGTTGTGCATTCCGTAGACCTGCTCGATGCCGAAGCGCTCCATCAGGCCGTCCTTGACCATGGCCGCGCCGCCGGCGCCGCCCTCTTCGGCCGGCTGGAAGATCACCACCGCATCGCCGGCGAAGTTACGGGTCTCGGCGAGGTAGCGGGCGGCCCCGAGCAGCATCGCGGTGTGACCGTCATGGCCGCAGGCGTGCATCTTGCCCGGGATCCTGGAGGCGTAAGGCAGATTGGTCTGCTCCTCGACCGGCAGCGCGTCCATGTCGGCGCGCATGCCGATCACCTTGAGTCCGTCGCCGGCCGGCTTGCTGCCCTTGATCACGCCGACCACGCCGGTCTGGCCGAGACCGGTCACGACCTCATCGCAGCCGAACTCGCGCAGCCGGTCCGCCACGAATGCTGCGGTGCGGTGGACGTCGTACAGCAGCTCGGGATGCTGGTGGATGTCCCGGCGCCAAGCCTGAATATCGGATTGAAGGTCGGCGACGCGGTTCACGATGGGCATGGAGGTCTCAAGCTTTATTGAAAATATCGGACTGTCTACCATGCAAGCATCAGTCCAGCTAACTCCCGCAGATCGAGGGTAGCCCTGTCCTGTCGTCATGGCCGGGCTTGCGGCCGGCTCGTCTCCAACCTGTCTTGGTCCAACTTGTCTTGGCCATCCACCTCTGACTATTAGAACGGAAAGCGCGTGAATGTCCGGGACCAGCCCGGGCGTGACGCCTGTCCGGGTGGAAGCAGGATGCCAAGGCGGCTCGAAGGTGAGTTTGACTACATTGTCGTCGGGGCCGGCACGGCCGGCTGCATCGTCGCCAACCGGCTCTCGGCCGAGCCCAAGAACCGCGTCCTCATCCTCGAAGCCGGCGGCGACGACAACTGGATCTGGTTCCATATCCCGGTCGGCTATCTCTTTGCGATCGGCAATCCGCGCTCGGACTGGATGTTCAAGACCGAGGCCGAGCCGGGGCTGAACGGTCGTTCGCTCGCCTATCCCCGCGGCAAGGTGATCGGCGGCTGCTCGGCGATCAACGCCATGATCTCGATGCGCGGACAGGCTGCCGATTACGATCACTGGCGCCAGCTCGGCATGACCGGCTGGGGCTACGACGACGTGCTGCCGCTGTTCAGGAAGCTCGAGGACCATTTCCTCGGCGCGAGCGAGCATCACGGCGCCGGCGGCGGCTGGCGCATCGAAGCGCCGCGGCTGTCATGGGACATTCTCGATGCCGTCGGCGATGCCGCCGAGGAAATGGGCATCAAGCGCATCCCGGATTTCAACACCGGCGACAACGAAGGCACCAGCTATTTCCACGTCAACCAGAAGCGCGGCCGGCGCTGGTCCTCGGCACGCGGCTTCCTCAAGCCGGCGTTGAGGCGGGCGAACCTGCGGCTCGAGAAGCACGTGCTGGTCGACCGCCTGATCATCGAGCAGGGCCACGCCGTCGGCGTACGCTTCATCCAGAACGGCGAGATGATCGAGGCGCGCGCGAAACGCGAGGTGATCCTCTCGGCCGGCTCGATCGGCTCGGTGCAGGTGCTGCATCGCTCCGGCATCGGGCCCGCCGACTGGCTGTCGCCGCTCGGCATCGACATCGTCATGGACAGACCCGGCGTGGGGCGCAACCTGCAGGACCATCTGCAGCAGCGGGCGATCTACAAGGTCGAGGGCGTGCGCACCCTGAACGAGACCTATTACAATCTGTTCCGCCGCGGCTTGATGGGCCTCGACTACGCCTTCCGCCGCCGCGGTCCCCTGACGATGGCGCCCTCGCAGCTCGGTATCTTCACCCGCTCCGATGCGACGCGCGCCCGCGCTAACATCCAGTTTCACGTGCAGCCGCTGTCGCTCGACAAGTTCGGCGATCCCCTGCACCGCTTCCCCGCCATCACCGTGAGCGCCTGCAATCTGCAGCCGACCTCGCGCGGCATCGTGCGGCTGCGCTCGGCGAGCCCGGACGAAAAGCCGATCATCGCGCCGAATTATCTGTCGACCGACGACGACCGCCAGGTCGCCGCCGACGCCATCCGCACCACCCGCCGCCTGATGCAGCAGAAAGCGCTCGCCAAATATCGCCCGAGCGAATACCTGCCCGGCCCCACCGTCGGCGACGACGACGCCTCGCTGGCCAAGGCCGCCGGCGATATCGGCACGACCATCTTCCATCCCGTCGGCACGGCGAAGATGGGCGCGGTCAGTGATCCCATGGCGGTCGTCGACGAGCGCTTGCGATTCTACGGCCTCGAAGGCTTGCGCATCGTCGATGCCTCGATCATGCCGACGATCACGTCCGGCAACACCAACACGCCGACCGCGATGATCGCCGAGAAGGGCTCTGCGATGATCTTGGAGGATGCGAAGTAGCTTGCCGCCATCATGACCAGCCCGCAGCGTTTTTCAATCGGCCCGGCCGGTGCAGAGATCGCCATGTTGCAATGGGGCGAGCGCGGCAAGCCGCCCGCCCTGCTCGTGCACGGCACCGGCTTCGTCGCCGCCGTCTGGGACGAGGTCGCGTGCGAGCTTGCATCGACCTACACCGTCTACGCGCTGGACCGCCGTGGCCATGGCGCCAGCCACAAGCCCGGTGCCTATCATTTCCTGGATTATGCCGATGACGTCCGACGGGTGATGGATGCACTCGAGCTGCGCAACGTCTACGGCATCGGCCATAGCGCGGGCGCGACCGATCTCCTGCTCGCGGCGAAGCTCTTGCCCGGCCACTTCACGCGCCTGTTCGTGATGGAGCCAACGGTGATGGACCCGCGCGCCACCCGTTCCGGAGGATTGAGCGACGAATCCGTCGCCCGCGTCCAAGGCACGCTGCGCCGACGCGCCGAGTTCGACAGCGCCGACGCCGTCTTCGAGCGCTACCGCACAGCGCCTGCGTTTGCGGATTGGACCGAGACTTCGCTTCGCGCCTATGTGCGCCACGGCTTCGCGCCGCTCGACGATGGGCGGGTTCGCCTCTGCTGCACGCCCGAGATCGAGTCCGCAATCCTGCATCCGATCTATGAGGTGATGGAGCAGGTGTACGCTGGCGACGCCCGCGGCAATCCGTTTGCCTCGCTCGCCGAGATCGACTGCCCGGTGCGCGTGACGACCTCCGGGAAATCAGGGCCGATCTATTGGGAGATGGCGCGGCGCGCGGTATCGCTGATTCCGCGGGCCAGCACGCAGGTCTTCGAGGACGCCGGCCATTGCGTGGCTCAGGAAGTGCCTGCGGCCGTCGTCGCAGCCGTGCGGGAGTTCGCGAAATAGGTCTCGTGCCCGGACGCCGCGCAGCACGCAAGTGATGCGCTGCTAAGCCGGGGCCCATCTTGCCGCATACTGTGCAGCCTGTTGGGTCCCGCCGCTCCGTGCTACGACCGCCTCAGGCCGACCTTCGCACCGCGTTGTCCACCAGCGTCTTGCCGAGCGACCAGATCGCGCCGGGGACCTTGTGGCTGCCGGCGATGACGTCGTCGAACGCCTTTTCGATCCAGCTGCAGTCTTCCTCGGTGATGGTGAGCGGCGGCAGCAGCTTGATGGTGTGGCTGCCGTGGCCGGCGACCTGCGTGAGGATCTTGTGATCCTTGAACAGCGGCACGGTAATGAGCTGGCAGAACAGGCCCTTGTTGGCGGTCTCCAGCACGTTCCAGGAGGCGCGCAGGCGCAGCGATTTCGGCGGGCCGAACTCGACGCCGATCATCAGGCCCTTGCCGCGGACTTCCTTCATCAGCTCGTAGCCGGGCACCATGCGCGTCAGCGCGAGGCGCAGCTCGGCGCCGCGCTTGGCGGCGGACTCGATCAGCTTTTCGGATTCCATGACATCGAGCGTGGCGATGCCGGCGGCCATCGCGAGGTCGTTCTTGGAGAAGGTGGAGCCGTGCACCACAGCGCGGTCCATCTGGTTGAAGATCTTGTCGAAGATGGCCTTGCGCGTCAGCACCGCGCCGACCGGCACGTGGCCGCCCGACAGCGACTTCGACAGCAGCACCATGTCGGGCTCGACATTCCAGTGCTCGACCGCGAGGAAGCGGCCGGTGCGGCCCATGCCGGTCTGGATCTCGTCGGCGACGAACAGCGTGCCGTATTTCTTGCAGAGCGCGGCCGCGCCGGGCAGGAACTCGTCGGTGGGCATGTTGACGCCCTTGCCCTGGATCGGCTCGACGACGAAGGCCGCGACCTCGCGCGAGGCCAGCGCCTTTTCGAGCGCCGCCAGGTCGTTGAACGGGATCGGGGTGCAACCGGGCAGCAGCGGTTCGAAACCGTTGCGGAAATTCGAATCGCCGGTGAGCGACAGCGCACCATAGGTCAGACCGTGATAGCCATGGGCGCAATAGACGATGCCGGGACGCCCCGTCGCGCCACGCGCGAATTTGATCGCGGCTTCGACGCATTCGGCGCCGGAATTGGCGAAGAACGCCTTGTCGAGATAGGGGACGTATTTCAGCAGCCGCTCGGCCAGCACGCCGGCGAGCGTCGAGACGTCGAACTGGACGAGGTTGGGCAGGTCGGCATCGAGCACGCTCTTGAGCGCCTCGCGCATGACCGGATGATTGCGCCCGATCGCAAACACGCCAAAGCCGGACAACAGGTCGAGATAGCGGGCGCCGTCGCGATCGTAGAGATACTGCCCCTGCCCTTTCTGGAAGCCGACATCGTAGCCGATGGTCTTGAGGACCCGAACGAACTGCTCGTTCAGATACCGATTATGCAGGGTGCTGCGCTGGGCCTGACGGTCCGCGAATAGCTGAGACATGTCTGGATTTGGGCTGTGCATCCGTTACATACTTCGGTTGAGGGTCGTCTCGTCAACTGAAAAGGGACCGTTACTCAAAACGGTCTGTGCGGCCTTTTGCCCTTTTTCGGACCATCTTCGCAAGCACAGCTTTAGACCATGTTGCACTGCCAAGGAACCATCATGCGTTTAGCCCTTTACACCGGACTAATACTGGCTGGCGGTTACACCTGCCTGACCCCGGCGCTCGCCGCCGACCCCACCGGCGATTGGCGGGTCGCCGACGGCGTCGCCAACATCCGCGTCGCCCAATGCAATGGCAGCATGTGGGGCGCCGTTGCCTGGGAAAAGAAGCCCGGCGGGCGCGACGAGAACAATCCGGATGTCTCGAAAAAGAACAGGCCGACGCTGGGCATGGTGACGCTGATCGACATGAAGAAGAAGCCAGGCGCCGATCAGTGGGAGGGACAGGTCTACAACGCCCAGGACGGCCAGACCTATAGCGCGACCATCACGCCGACCGGTCCCGACCAGCTCGAAATCAAGGGCTGCGTGATGGGCTTCCTCTGCGGCGGCGAGACCTGGACCCGGGTTGGCCCGCCGATCCCCTTGAGCACCGCCAATGCCATGGCCAAGGGCGCGCCAAAGCAGCCCACCGGCGCGGCGCCGAAAGCCGCAGCTACGACGGCGGCCGCAGCGCCAGCGCCTGCGCCCGCAGCCCCGAAGGCCGCCGGCGCAGCCAAACCCGGTCAGAAGAGCGCCACCGATCCGGTCGGCGACATCTGCCTACTCCCTGAGATTGCGGGGTTTGCCCATTAGGGCCGGCTGGAACAGCAGCACCGCCGCGAGCGTCGTCACCAGCGAAAGGGCAAGCAGCTTGCCCATGCTGGACGTGCCGGGATGGCTCGACAGCCACAGGCTGCCGAACGCAGTCGCCGTCGTCAGCGCGCTGAAGAAGATCGCGCGTGTCAGACTGGTCTGGAGCAGGTTGGTCCTGCCCGAGCGCCAGGCCACGACATAGTAGATCTTGAAGGCGACGCCGACACCGAGCAGCAGCGGGAACGCGACGATGTTGGCGAAGTTGAGCGGCAGGCCGATCAACACGCAGATCTCGAGCGTGACCGCGCCCGCAACCAGGAGCGGCACCAGCGTCATCAGCACGTCGACGAAGCGGCGCAGCGTGATCCACAGCAAGAGGCCGATCACCAGCAGCGCATAGATGCCGGCGTGAATGAACGCGCGCACCACGGTGTCGCCGGATTTCAGGATCGAGACCGGCCCGCCGATCGCGGTCGGCTCGGCAACGAGCACCGCCGCCGCGAATTTGCGCAGCGTATCGTTGTCGTTGGGATCGCCCTTGGGCAGCGCCTCGACACGGATGATGCCGTCCTTGCTCTTCCAGGCGCTGACGAGCTCGGGCGGCAATGAGTTCAGTGTGACGGGCCCGGCCTGCATCGCATTGCGGAGCTGATCGAACACGATCTTCATCGGCGTGACGAATACGTCCTGGGCCTTGTTGCGCGTGGCTTCGTCGGCATTGGCGAGCTTTTCGAGCGCATCGGCCAGACGGCGCGAAGCGACCGCACCCGTGCCCTTCGCGTCGCCCGCCGTCCGGCGCAGATTGTCGACCGAGGATTTCAGCGCCTCGATGTTTTCCTGGTCCGACGGCGCTTCATCGATCTGATCCGGATTGAGCGCGGGATTCAGCACCTTGGCGCCCTGCGCTATCAGCTTCAGCTTGGGCGCCTGGTCCTGCGGCACGAAGCTCTCGAGCGACATCACCCTGAGCACTTCGGGCACCTTCTCCAGCCTCGCCTCGACCTGTCTTGCCTGCTCCTCGGACGTCGTCATCACGTTGATGGCATTGGCGCCGGTGTTGGGGTCCTTGCGCAAATCGAGGAAGGTGGCGATCGATTCGGCCTTCGGATTGCGCAGGTTCATCGGGTTGAAGTCGAACTTCATGAAGTAGAGCAGCGGCAGGCCGCCGAGCGCCAGCAGCAGGGTGCCGCCGACGATCAGCACACGGTGCTTCTCCAGGAAGTGGTCGAGCGGCGCCAGGAAGGCATAGCCGACCGGCTCCTTCTCGCCCGGCGGGTTCAGCAGCTTCAGCATGGCCGGCAGAACGGTGATCGAGGAGAGGAACGCCACCAGCATGCCGACGCCGGCGATCTGGCCGAGCTCCGCGATGCCCTTGTAGTCGGTCGGCATGAAGCAGAGGAAGCCTGCGGCGGTCGCCATCGCCGCGAGCGAGAGCGGCACCGCCGAGCGCTTGGCCGCCAGCACCAGCGCGCCGGAAAGATCGTTGTGCTTGAAGCGCTCCGAGCGGTAGCGGACGCTGTACTGGATGCCGAAATCGACGCCGAGGCCGACGAACAGCACCGCGAACGCGATCGACAGCAGATTGAACGATCCGACCATCATCAGGCCGGCGGCGGTCGTGAGCGCAAGGCCGACGAACAGATTGACGAACACGGCGAAGATGATCTTCGACGAATGCAGCGCGAGCCAGAGGATGACCAGCACGACGAGAACCGTGCCGACGCCGTTGATGACGGCGCCCTCCTGGACGGTGGCGTATTCCTCGTTGGCGATCGGGACCGGGCCGGTCAGCCGCACCCGCGCCTGGTACTTGCCCGGAAAATCCAGATCTGCCGCGGCCTTGCGGATCGCATCGGTGGCATCCTTGCCGGGCTCCAATGCGTTGTAGTCGAGGATCGGCTTGAACTCGATGAAGGCGCGCTTGTCGCCATCCTTCAGCGGCTCGTCGCTGACGAGCTCGCGCCAGGAGAAGCTCGCATTGCCCTTGTTGAGCACGGTCTCGACCGTCTGCGCGATCAGGTTGAAGGGCCGCTCGGTGTTGTCGAGCTTGACCTGGCCGCGCTTGACGCCGGCAAGTCCGGTCTCCAGCGCGCCGGTCAGGCCGCGGATGGAGGGATCGCCGGCCATGATCTCGATCAGGGGCGCGGCGGATTCGAACTGGCCGGTGATCTTGCCGACCTCTTCCGTCGGCAGGAACAACAGGCCGTTCTTCTCGAAGAACTCGCCGCTGCCGAGCTGGTGCATCGACTGGAAGTTGGTCTTGTCGCCCCTCAGCTTGGCAAAGAGCGCGTCTGACGCCGCGCTCGCCATCTCGGGCGTTCGGGCTTCGACCACAGCCAGGATTAATTCATTTTGATCGAACGCCTTGTCGAACTGTTGGTCACGCTTGCGCCAGTCGAGATTTTGAGAAATCAGCGAATTGATGTCGGTGTTGATGGCGAAGTGCCGGGACGCGTAATAGCCCGCGCCCACCGACAGCAGGAGCCCGAGAACGACGACGAGGGAGGCAAACCGGGTGCAGGCCCTGACGATGGCAACGACTACGCTTTGCAGCACTTCTTTTCTTTCTGCGGTTTATAGCTTGCCGGAAACGCCCGCTGTTTATCGGAGTTCCCGGGCGAAACCTATTGCTGTTTTGGGTGGTTCTCGCCGCGACGAAGTTCGAAGTAAACGGCGGGAGACCGGGCAAAATCATGCGGGGCGGCCGGTATAGCCGGGGAGTTGAGGCGGGAAAGTGACGAAAGACTGGGCACTTTCGACGCGCTTGCCGCTTGGGGAAATCTAACTACTATAATACCGCAAAAAGGCCTCGATCGTGGCTGGAGGTTTCATTTGACCTTTCCTTGCTGCCGATTTTTTGACACAAAGTACTGCGCCTCCATGCGCCGGAGCCCCGACCGGGGGTGGGCGGCTACCGCGTGCGCGAACCAATGGTGCGGATATTGCAACTCATTGGTCAGTATCGGCATGCCGCCGGGGACTTTGAAGCGGATTGGTGCAACTTGCGTGATGGGCAACCCATGGAAGTTTATCTGGCGCAGCCGCGCGGCTTCTGCGCGGGCGTGGTGCGTGCGATCGAGATCGTGGAACGGGCGCTGGAGAAGTACGGCCCGCCCGTCTACGTGCGCCACGAGATCGTGCACAACAAGTACGTCGTCGAGAGCCTGAAGAACAAAGGCGCAATCTTCGTTGAGGAATTGTCCGAGGTCCCGCCGAAGTCGGTCACGGTGTTCAGCGCCCACGGCGTCGCCCGCAGCGTCGAGGAAGAGGCCGCCGCGCGCGACCTTCCGGTGCTCAACGCCACCTGCCCCCTGGTCACGAAAGTTCACAATCAGGGGAAGCGCTACATCACCAAGGGCCGCACGCTGATCCTGATCGGCCATGCCGGACACCCCGAAGTCGAGGGCACGATGGGCCAGGTTCCCGCCCCCGTGCTGCTTGTCCAGAGCGTTCAAGAGGTTAAGGCGCTGACGCTGCCGGCGGATACGCCAGTGGCCTACATCACCCAGACCACCCTGTCGGTCGACGACACCAAGGACATCATTGCGGCCCTTCAGGCCCGCTTTACAGATATTCAAGGCCCGGATATCCGGGATATCTGCTATGCGACACAGAACCGCCAATCTGCGGTAAGGGACTTGAGCAAGCTGGTCGACGTGATCTTGGTGGTGGGCGCCGCCAACAGCTCGAACTCGAACCGGCTTCGCGAAATCGGCACCGAGGCCGGCGTCGCGAGTTATTTGATTGCCGACGGCAGCGAGCTCGATCCGGAGTGGCTGAAGAATGCCAGGACCGTGGGCATCACGGCCGGCGCCTCGGCGCCCGAGGTACTCGTGGATGACGTCATCGAAGCGATGCGGCGGATCGGACCGGTGAAGGTCCAGGTTTTGCCGGGCCGCGAGGAAAACATCGAATTCCGGCTTCCGGCCCAACTGGCCGCGAGCTGACCCACCCGAATTCAAAAGCCCAGAAAGAAACTCGTAATGGCTATCCCGTTCTTCAAGGAAATGCGTATCGGCGGCTATTTGCTCAAGCAGAGACTGCTTGGCCGCAAGCGCTACCCGCTCGTGCTGATGCTGGAGCCGCTGTTTCGCTGCAACCTCGCCTGCGTCGGCTGCGGCAAGATCGATTATCCGGATGCGATCCTCAACCGCCGCATGACCGCGCAGGAGTGCTGGGACGCCGCCGACGAGTGCGGCGCGCCGATGGTGGCGATTCCCGGCGGCGAGCCACTGATCCACAAGGAGATCGGCGAGATCGTGCGCGGCCTCGTCGCGCGCAAGAAGTTCGTCTCGCTCTGCACCAACGCGCTGCTGCTCGAGAAGAAGCTCGATCTGTTCGAGCCCTCCCCTTATTTGTTCTTCTCCGTGCATCTCGACGGCCTGCGCGACCACCACGACAAGGCCGTGTCGCAGAAGGGCGTGTTCGACCGCGCCGTCTCCGCGATCAAGGCGGCGAAGGCACGCGGCTTCACCGTCAACGTCAACGCCACCATCTTCGACGGCCATCCGGCCGAGGAGATCGCCAAGTTCCTGGACCTCACCGTCGAGCTCGGCGTCGGCGTCTCGATGTCGCCGGGCTATGCCTATGAGCGCGCGCCGGACCAGGAGCACTTCCTCAACCGCACCAAGACCAAGAAGCTGTTCCGCGACGTCTTTGCGATGGGCAAGGGCAAGAAGTGGAACTTCATGCATTCGGCCCTTTTCCTCGACTTCCTTGCCGGCAACCAGGAATACGAGTGCACGCCGTGGGGCATGCCGGCGCGCAACATCTTCGGCTGGCAGAAGCCCTGCTATCTGCTCGGTGAAGGCTACGCCAAGACCTTCAAGGAGCTGATGGAGACCACCGACTGGGACAGCTACGGCACCGGCCGTTACGAGAAGTGCGCCGACTGCATGGCCCATTGCGGCTACGAGCCGACGGCGGCGACCGCCGCCCTCAACAACCCGCTGAAGGCGATGTGGGTGTCGCTGCGCGGCATTAAGACCTCGGGCCCGATGGCGCCGGAGATCGACATGTCGAAGCAGCGCCCGGCGCAGTACATCTTCTCCGAGCAGGTCCAGAAGAAGCTTTCGGAGATCCGCAAGGACGAGGCCGAGGCCGCGCAGGCGAAGGCCGCACAGAAGGCTTCGACGGCGGCATAAGAGCGGACGCACTCAACTCTCACGACAAAGGCCCGGCCGCGATCGCGACCGGGCCTTTTTGATTGGTGATTGAGCCACGCTATCCGCCCCGTCATTGCGAGCGCAGCGAAGCAATCCAGACTGCCTCCGAGGAACGATTCTGGATTGCTTCGCTGCGCTCGCAATGACGGAGTGGGCGGCACCAGCTTGCTCTTGCCATACGCTCTCTTCATCGCAGACGCACATCCGCATTCTCGCGGCACCTTTTGCCCGAGTCTTGCTCGTGTTCACCGCCCTCGAAAGACCAGAGGGCGCAGGGAAGGCCGGGCGCCGGCGGCACCCGCGATCCGTGCGCAACGAAAGATGCACACGGGGTGGATCACAGGTGATGCCGGTCGCCCGGCCTTCCCTGCGCGGATGGTTTTAACGGTGTCCTTCGTGCTCTCCTCGGGGAGCGTTGCACTATTGCCCCCGTCGCCTCGCCGCTGGCCGATGCGCGTGCCGGTTGGCCGCGGCATCACGGCGAGATTTGACGCCAGAACCCCGGGCGTCGGGACCACACGACTTCTCCGTCCGCGGACGGTTCGACCTGATCGCCGGGAGCTCGCGTGTGCTCACCTCCGACGACGACCGAAGCCGCTGTGACCACGCCGTGTCGTTGCGCGCCGCGCGTGACTCTACGGTCGCCCGCCCCTGTCACCGCCTGTCGCGCCGGCGCTACCGCGTCCACCGCACCCCGACCCGCATCTCGTGACGATCGCGAAGCGCCCCTCTGGCAAGGGCCGGGATGGAGGCTCTATGCCACAAATCCGAAATTCGGGAAAGTGGAATATTTTTGCGGGAAGGGGTTGACGGGTATCCGCCTGTTTTGCCCGACGCTTCATGGAGACGTCTGCCGGCCTCTCCCATCGGCCATACGGGGTCTTTGATGCGTGGTGTTGCCGGAAAGCAAAAAGGCCCGATCGCCGATGCGACCGGGCCTTTCATCTCATTAGCTCGAAGACGCCGCTCAGGCCGCCTTCGAAACCAGCGGCTCGCTCTCGATCAGCTCCGTCCCGATCAGATAGTCGCGGCAGCCGCGCAGGCTCCGCAGCGCGCGGTTGAAGTCGATGCCGGTCGAGACCAGGGCATGCAGCGTTGCCGGATTGCGCACGATGCCGCGCAGCACGGCGGCGAGGTCGATCTGGCCGTTCGGTTTGATCGCGGCGCGGGCAATCGCCGGCAGCGCGCGGTGAGCGGGGTCGCTGATGACGCGAACCGCGGCAAAGGGCAGTCCGGCTTCGGCGGCGTAGGCGGCGGCGATGTGGCTTTCCATGTCGACGGCAGCGGCGCCCGTCTCAGAATGCAGCGCCGCCTTGCAGGAGCGCTTGGTGACCACTTCCTCGGCGCCGGCGAGGCTGCCGCGCACCACGCGGCGGCGTCCCGACGTCAGGCGGTCGATCAGATCGTCGCCGAGCGAGAGCCCCGCGGCCCAGCGGGTGTCGCCGGACAGCACCTCGGTCGCCAGCACGACGTCGCCGGAGCGCAAGCTCGGGTCGAGCCCGCCGGCGACGCCGAACGAGATCACGCCGCGAATCGTTTCAGGATCCACCACGGTCAGAAGCGCCCGCAACTGCGTCGGGCTGCTGGATGAACAGATGACGGCCATTCCCGGCCCGGCCGCGATGCGGGCCTCCTGCACCAGTCCGGTCACGATCAGTATCGGCCGCGGGTCGATGGCCTGACCCGCGGTAAAATAGTCCCCCGTCCCCAAAGTCACATTCCGACCCCTACCACCCTGCTGTTGGTGTTCCGCAAGTTCCGATACCGCGCCAACGCCCACAGCGGAAAGAACTTTGGGTAACCATGATAACGTAGATAGAACACGCGGGGGAAGCCTGTGGCGGTGTACCTCTGCTCGTCCCACAGTCCTTTTTTGTTTTGTGTTGCAATCAGGTACTCCACCCCGCGGGCAACGGCCGGGTGATCAACCTCGCCTGCCGCCATGAGGGCAAGCAAGGCCCATGCCGTTTGCGAGGCAGTCGAGGGGGCAGCTTCCCAGCCCTTGTAGTCCAGCCGGTAGCTGACGGCATCCTCGCCCCAGCCGCCGTCCTTGTTCTGGATCGAGGCCAGCCAGGCGGCGGCTCTGCGAATCATGGGGTCCTTGTGGTCGACGCCGGCCATGTTGAGGGCACAGAGCACCGACCAGGTTCCATAGATGAAGTTCATGCCCCAGCGGCCGTACCAGGACCCCTCGGGGTGCTGGGTCTTGCGCAAATAGGCGACGCCGTCGGCGACGTGCTTGCTGGTCTTCGCGGTCTCGCCGAGCTGGGCCAGCATCGAGATGCAGCGCGCCGTGACGTCCTCGGTCGGCGGATCGAGCAGCGCGCCGTGGTCGGAGAACGGGATGTTGTTGAGGTAATATTCGAGATTGTTGACGTCGAAGGCGGCCCAGCCGCCGTCGTCGCTCTGCATGCCCTCGATCCACTCGCGGCCGCGGGCGATCGCGGTGTCGTAGCCGGTGGCGCCGTGCTCGCGGCGCATGCGGTCCATCGACATCACCACCACGGCGGTGTCGTCGAGATCTGGGTAATGCGCGTTGTTGTACTGGAAGGCCCAGCCGCCCGGACGCACGTCGGGCCGCTTCACCGCCCAGTCGCCCTTCAGCTCGAGCTCCTGCCTCGGGATCAACCAGTCGAGGCCCTGCTTGGCGGCTGGCACCGCCTTGTCGCCGCCCGCCTCCAGCAGCGCATGCGCCGTCAGCGTCGTGTCCCAGACCGGTGAGACGCAGGGCTGGCAATAGGCCTCCTCCTCGCCGATCACGAGCAGCTTGTCGATGCCCCGGCGCGTGACCGCGCGCGGCGGATAATTCTCGTCCTTGCCGAGCGCGTCGTACATCATGACGATGTTGGCCATGGGCGGATAGATCGCGCCCATGCCGTCCTCGCCGTTGAGGCGCTCCTCGGTGAAGGCGAGTGCGGCGTCGATGGCACGCTTGCGCAGGCTCTTGGGAAACAGCGGTTCGATCACGCGCAGGATCGCGTCGAGCGAACGAAACAGCAGGAACCAGGCCATGCTCTGGTGCGGCGCCTTGGCGGTCATGCCGATCGAGCGCGGATCCTGCAGGAACAATTCGTCGATGCCGACGCCCTTCGGATTCTTCGCGCGCGGCTTCAGCGCTGCAAGCACCATCAGCGGCACCATGGTGGTGCGCGCCCAATAGGAGATCTTGTTGAGGTGGAACGGCGACCAGAACGGCAGCAGCACGATCTCGATCGGCAGCACCGGCACCGCGCGCCAGGTCACCACGCCGTACATCGCAAGCAGGAAGCGGGTGAAGACGTTGCTGTGAATCGCACCGCCGCGCGCATGGATCGCCTCGCGCGCACGCACCATGTGCGGGGCGTCGACGGAATCGCCGATCATCTTCAGCGCGAAGTAGGCCTTCACGCTGGCGCTCATGTCGAACTCGCCGTCATGCACCAGCGGCCAGCCGCCATGGGCGCCCTGGATGCGGCGAAGATAGTTGGCGATCTTGGCTTCGAGCACGGCATCGACCGGCTCGGCGAGATAGTGGCGCAACAGGACGTATTCGGCCGGAATCGTGCAGTCGGCCTCGAGCTCGAACACCCAATGGCCGTCCGCCTGCTGGAGTTCGAGGACGCCCTGCGTCGCCGATGCAATGCTCGATTCCAAGATGCCCGGTTGCAAGGTCCCCGGTTGCAAGGCCTCCTGTTGAAGGGCTTCGCGGCTGGTCGCGTTCACGGAATCCATCTCGCTCGATTGCTCCGATAGTGGATTGAAATTGGCCGGGACGTCTGCCCGTCAGGGCCGCCTTTCAGGATGCTTTGGCGGCCAGAACCAGATCGGCGGCGCGATCACCGGACCGGACCGACCCCTCGATGGTTGCAGGCAATCCCGTAGCAGTCCAATCCCCCGCAAGGAACAGGTTTTTCAGCGCGGTGACCGGCCCCGGACGCAGGGCATTCTGCGCCGGCGTCGCCGCAAATGTGGCGCGGCGCTCGCGCACGATCTGCCAAGGGGGCAGCTCGCCGGACACGCCGCCCGCCTTGCAGACATCGTTCCAGACCGCCTGCGCGAGTTCCTCGCGCGGCATGTCGACCAGACGGTCGCCATTGCTGATGGTGACGGAAAGCCGGTTCGGGAACGCGAACAGCCATTCCACGATGCCGCCGATCACGCCGAGGATCGGCGCCGAACCCGGCGGCGGCGTGATGCGAAAATGCGCATTGACGATGGCGCGGAATTCCGTCGGCGTCTTCAGGCCGGGCAGCAGGCTGGCGGCGGCGCGCGGCGGCACCGCCATGACGACGACATCGCCCTCACCGAGCTGGATCACATCCTCGCCGCCGAAATGCAGCGCACTGGCCTTGCCGTCGCCGGTCGCGAACGAGCGCAGCTCATGGCCGAGCTGAACAATGTGGCCACGTTCAGCCAAGAACTTCACCGCGGGCTCGATCAGCACGGCGCTGAGACCGTCGCGCGCGATCAGCGGACGGCAGGCCTGCCCGCCGGCAAGCAGCGTCTCGCGCACGATCGCGCCGGCAAGCCCCGCCGAGCCCTCGGGCGGATCGACGTTGAGGGCTGCGAGCAGCAGCGGCTGCACCAGGCGCTGATAGAGCACGCCTTCGCAAGGAATCGACTTGCCGACCAATGTCTCTTCCGACGCCCAGATCAACGGCGCCAGCTTCAGGTAATCGGCAAGGCCCGTGTCGGGCACGCGGCGGCTCTCGTCGAGCACCCAGGTCGGCAACCGACCGCTGCCGAGATCGATCTGCCAGCGCTGCCCGGTCTTGATGTCGACGAACGGAAACTGCGCGCTCTCGGGGCCGACCAAGCCCGCCTCGGAGCCGATCGCGCGCGCATAGGCGCGCGCATGGCTGTTGCCCGACAGCAGCAGATGATTGCCGTTGTCGATGGTGAGGTTGGTGGCCCCGTCGAAATAGGAACGGCAGCGGCCGCCGGCCTGGTGCGTGGCCTCGTGCACGGCGACCTTGAAGCCGGCATTGGCGAGCCGCACGGCGGCGGAGAGGCCGGAAATTCCAGCACCGATGATGTGAGCTGTCTTTTGCATCAGATGAAAGCGTAACGGAGCAGGATGGCGATGCGTGTGACCTTCGACACACGCACCGGCTGGCGCGGCGCGTTGAAACCGCGCGCAATCAGCAGATCCAGAATGGAATGATAATATTTCGACATGATCCGCGGCGCGCGCACGGCGCGGCGCTTGTTGCGGTTCATGATCTCGTCCGACTTCTCGAAATGCGCTTTCGCACGCTGCGTCAGCGGCAGGCAGACCTTCGGCAACGCGCGCTCGGCGATCACGCGGTTCGGATCGCTGGAGGTGATGCCGGCATGCAGCAGCGCCTCGCGCGGCAGATAGAGCCGGCCGAGGCCGGCGTCCTCGTCGATGTCGCGCAGGATGTTGGTGAGCTGAAGCGCGCGGCCCAGATGATAGGCGAGCTGGATGCCGTCTTCTTCGGGCAGGCCAAAGACCCGCACCGACAGCCGTCCCACCGCGCTGGCGACGCGATCGCAATACAGATCCAGCGTCGCCATGTCGGGCGCGCGGATGTCCTGCGGCACGTCCATCTCCATGCCGTCGACGATCGCCAGGAAATCCTCGCGCTTGAGGCCGAAGGCCTTCACCGAGGCGACGTAATCCTTCAGCCGCGGCGGCGGATTGCCCTGATAGAGCGCCTCGATGTCGTTGCGCCATTCCTGAAGCGCGGCGAGCCGCTCCTCGCGCGGGCCGTCGGAATCGGCGATGTCGTCGACCTGGCGGCAGAAGCTGTAGATCTGGAACATCGCTTCGCGCTGGTCATGCGGCAGGATGCGCATCGCGGCGTAGAAGGAGCTGCCTGATGCGGTCGAGCCATAACTGGCGCCGGGCGAGGTCGCCTCAAGCGTCATGGGCAGTCCCCGGTCTGGAAATGGCCTTGCGTCCTATCGCGCGGCGGCCGGCCTCACGGAGCATCCCGGCAAGGCTGAAGACGAGCAGCTCGAACTTGTTCAGATGCACCCGCTCGCGCAGCGGATCGCGCACCTTCAAGAGGCGCACGATGCGGTCGGCATAGGCCTGGATCACCGCGACGTCGACGCCGAGGCGAAGATCCCGGATCTCGGCAGCCAGCGACCTGCCCTCGTCGAGCAGCGCTTCGTTGCGCGCGGCAAGCCCGTGCAGGCAGGCCAGCATCGCCGGCGGCGATTGGGCAAGGCCGAGCTGCTCGACCGAGGCGCCGTGTGCCGCCAGCGCATCGCGCGGCAGATAGACGCGGTTGAGCTCGCGGAAATCCTTGCCGCAATCCTGCAGGTGGTTGTTGATCTGCAGGCCCGCGCAGAGCGCATCCGATGCGGCCCAGGTCGAGGTACTCTCGCCATGGACGTCGAGCATGAAGCGGCCGACCGGCATCGCGGAATAGCGGCAATAGTGGATGACCTCGTCCCAGGTCTCGTAACGCAGCTTGGTCACGTCCATGCGGAACGCGGTCAACACGTCGAGGGCATGGCGCGGCGCCATGCCGCGCTCGGCGAGCGCATGCCGCAAACTGACGGCCTCGGCCTGGGTATCGCCCTTGCCGAGCAGCTCCGCCTCCAGCAGGTCGAGATAAGCGAGTTTCTGGTCGGGCGGGAGCGTGGCGTGGTCGGCGATGTCGTCGGCGGTGCGGACGAAATTATAGTACGCCAGGATCAGGGCACGATGACGCGGATGAATGATCCAGGACGCGACGGGAAAATTCTCGTCGCGGTCTCCCTTGCCGGATCGCAATTCGCTCGCAGAGGTCATCGAGGGCTGGCTTACAATCGTTTGGATAGAAAGGGCTTGTTCGCTCGCGGGCTCGTGCCGGCGATCCGCCGCGGCCCCCATATAGGGGAATACGGCCGCAAAACCAATCCTGTCTCTCGATGGCTGCCCTTGGCGAAAGGGCCCGAAAAGGCGGCCCCGGGGCCGCCTTGTGGGCCAGTGGCCGAGCTTACTGGTTGTGGTTCTTCAGCACCTGGTCGCAGGCCTGCGAGATCTTGGAGCGGTTCTCCTTGAGGCAGGCCAGGATGGTGAAATCGCCCTGGTCGATAACCGGACGGCAGAACTTCTGCACGTCGCGCGTGCAGGCTTTCTGCTCGGCGTCCGTGCCACGCCCCTGCTGGGCGAACGCCGCCGTCGAAACAGATGCCGACAGCAGGGTGAGAGCGACGAGAAGCTTACGCATTGTATTCCTTCATTCTGGCGGCAGAATCGCACCGGACCCGGACTGCACAGGGCGGACGACCGGAACGGCTTGTTCTGATGGCAAATCGCCGCGGACATAGCGGCTTTCAGAGAAGGCACAAGCACTGGCAAATGCGGCCAAATTGGCGCCGCGTCCACCAAATCAGGTCTTCCCTCAACCTTCATTGGCAGATGTAAGAGGTTGATACTACGTCATAATTCAAGGACGCCGCGTTTTGCTGCGGACCTGTTGCAGAGCTGCATCTCTCCATCCCGCCTTTGCCGCCGGAAACCTCCCGAAACTGCGCAGACCGGGGGCCCCGGGCCTGGCGCGAGGCTTCGTGAATGGCCATCTCTGGCGGCCTGGCTTTGAACCTGCCACTGGCTCGGAGCACTAAACTTTCGATGTGGCGAGACGTTATCACGCGTAAGCGGGCGTCGTTCTAAAACGGGATATTTGAGATGACATTCTTTGGGCGATCTGGACTGGCAATCAAGGCGGCCGGCATCGGGGCGGCGCTGCTCTTCTCGGTTTCGGCAAGCCACGCTCAGTCGTCCGGCCCGTTTGCCGGTTTCGACGGCGCATGGACCGGCACCGGCACGGTGTCGCTGTCCGACGGATCCACCGAGCGCATTCGCTGCAAGGCCGACTACAAGGTCGCCGGCAGCGGCCTCAACCTGAAGCAGGCCCTGCACTGCGCATCCGACAGCTACAAGTTCGATCTCACCAGCGATGTGACGAGCCAGGGCGAGCGCATCTCCGGCAATTGGAGCGAGTCCAGCCGCAACATCTTCGGCAATCTCCAGGGCACCGCCGGCGGCGGCCAGATCGACGTGTTCGTCGAGGCCAACGGCTTTGCCGCCAACCTCTCTTTGCGCACCAACGGCACCAAGCAAACGGTGCAGATCTCCTCCAAGGGCGAGATCCGCGGCGTCAACATCACCATGACGAAGAGCTGATCCCGTCCCGCTTGAAAGGATCATGGCCCCCGGTTCTGCCGAGCCGGGGGCTTTTTGTTGACATGAACTCAGGCGGAATCTGCCGAGATGGACCCGACACGCAAGCTCACGCTGTCGCACGAGCAGGACTACGCCGCGGGCGACCTCAAGTTCAATCCCTACGGGGTCGTGCGGATCGACGCGTGAGCGGGACCATTGCGACCAGCAGGCCAAGCAGTCCGTAGGCACCCGCCAGGACCAGGATCAAGCCGCTGTCGCCGGCAGTGTCGACAGCCGCGCCGGTGAGCGGGCCGCCCAACATGCCGCCGATGCCGCCGCTGAGCGTGAAGGCCGCGCTGCCTGCCAGCAAAGTCGAACCGCTGAAACGATCGCCTAGCTCGGCAAGCGCGACCGTGGTGACGCCATAGGCGCATGCACCCCAGACAAACAGCAACACGAACAGCATGAGCGGTCCCCGCTGGACGGCAAGAACAAGCAGCACGGCGCCGGCTGCGGTCGCGGCTGCAAGCCCGAAGAGCACGAGCCGTCGCGGAAACCGATCCGCAAGCCAGCCGACCGGAACTTGCAAGAACACGTTGCCGCCATTAAGCACGGCGAGGCCGATCGCCATGGCCTGCTCGGAATAGCCGTTCCTCATCCCGAACGCCGGCAGAAAGCTCAGCGTGGCATGATCGAACAAGCCAAAGGCCCCGACCGCAGCGAGCAGCACGGGCGCGCGCGGAAGGAAGCTCATGGTCGGCATGCGCTCCTTGACCGAGAAGCCGGGCAACCGGTGCGCGAAGATGGCCGTGATCAGCGATGCAGTCAGCAGGGCCACAATGCCGACCGCGAATGGCGGCCACCCCGAAGAGCCGGTCAGCGCAAGGGCGAAGGGGCCGAGCGAGAAACCGGCGGCCAGGATGGCCGCATAAAGTCCCATGATGCGGCCGCGATAGACCGACACGGCAATCTCGTTCAACCATGCCTTGTTGACGATGTAGAAACCGCCGATGGCGAGCCCGAGTGCGAACCGCGCCGGAAACCAGATCCAAAGCGTGCGAAACATCATCATCAGGGCAAGCGCTGCGGCCGCGGTCAGCGCGAGCCCGACGGCAGCCTTGTGGGCACCGATGTGCTGGGCAAGGCGCGGCACGCAAAGCGCGGAGGTCAGAAGCCCCATCGGCATCATCGCGGCATTCGCGCCGAGCAGAACGCCGCTGAATTGCTCGCTCTTGAGAACCAGCGCGAGCAGCGGCGACGACAGCCCGGTGGCGACGGCGAACACGCCCACCGTCGCGGTTACGAGCACGACTTTCATCCAATCCGGCGCGGCCGCGTCGCGCCGGGGAATTGCAGCCAGGCCCGATGAAGCTGGATCGGGCTCAAGGCACATGCCACCCCTCCTCAGAGCTGCTGTCGCCGAAGCCATTTAGCCTGCCACGCTCGCGCGTGTTTGCCGAATTGACGATGTCGGCAGGCCACACCTAGGGTTGAACAGGCTGGCAGGGCAAAGGTTCGTCAACTGCCGAAAAAACCTCGGCAGTTCCGCACGGGGCGAGAGCGGTGCCTGACCGCGTCGCGGGGGCGCCGTGGTGAAGGCGCGATGACGGCTAAATCGCCGGCTTGTCGGTCCCCTGCAGCCTGTCGTGCAGGTTGATCAGCCACATCGCCGTCGGCCTGAGAATGAAGAGGTCGGCGACGAGGGCCATCACCATCGAGAAGGCGCTGAGCCAGCCGAACAGCCTGAGCGACGGCAGGTCGGAGAACACGGTGACGACGAGGCCGCAGGCAAGCACCACCGTGGTCAGAATCAGCGCCGGGCCGACCAGCACGGTCGCCCGCTCCACCGCCAGCGCCGAGCCGACGCCGGGCTTGTTCTCCAGCCGCAGGCGGTTGAGGAAGTGGATGGTGGCGCTGAGTCCGAGGCCGAACGAGACGGTGAGCGCGACGACGCTGGCGAATTGCAGCCCCTCGCCCATCGCCCACAGTACCGTGCCCGACATCACCACGGGGAAGATGCCCGGCAGGATACAGGCGAGCGTCACCACCCAGGAGCGGAAGGCGAGGCCGATGAAGATCGCGACCAGCGCAAATTCGATCGTGAGACCGTGGTTCAGCTTCTCGATCATGTTGGCCGAGTTGCGCGCGGCGATGGCGGCGAGACCGGTCACTGCGATTTCGTAGCCCGGATGCTTCTTGCGGACGCCGTCGAGCTCGGAATCGAGCTTGTCGACGATCGGCAGCAACTGGCTGGAATCCTTGTCCGGCACGCGGCCGGCGACGACGACCGCGTCCTGCTCGGCGTCGATGAAGCGACGCACCAGATGCTCGGGGATGACGCTGACATATTCCTTCAGCGTCGCGACGTCGGCGCTGCCGGCCTTTTCCGTCAGCCAGCGACGCAGCGTCTCCAGCGACCACACGTTGCCGACGCCGGCGGACTTCTCGACCGTCGCGTGCACCTCGGCGATGGTCTGGAGCGTCTCCGGCGAATAGAGCGATTGCCCCTTCGGAAACACGATCAGCACGTTGACCGGATTGGCGCCGGTCAGCTTGGCATCGAGCCGGTCACTGGCGGCGACCGCCTGGCGCTTGTCCGGCACCTGGTCGGCGAGCCGGTAGCGCGGCTCCAGATTGGCGTAGATGACGCCGAGGCCGCCGACGAACAGCACCGCGATCAGGCTGAACAGGCCGGGCCGGCCGACCATGCGCACCGCGATCCAGTAGCAGAAATTGCGCAGCGCCTGCACGCCGGCATCGGCGCCCTGGAACTTGACTGCAAAGACCTTCTCGTTGCGCACGAACAGCACGCCGAACACGGGCACCAGCGACAGCACCGCGACGAGCGCGATGATGGTGGCGGCGAGCCCCGCCTCGCCGAACTTGCGGATCAGGTCGGAGTCCGAGAATTGCAGCGCGATGAAGGAAATGCCGGCGGTGCCGTGCGTCAGCACGCAGGCAGGGCCCACCACCAGCACCGCGTTCTTGAATGCGGTAAACTTGTCCTGGCCTGCGATCAGCCGGTCGCGCGCGGCGAAAGTGAGCTGCATCGAGTCCGAGAAGCTGATCACCATGATGAGCGGCGTCATCACGTTCAGGAACATGTTGAGGTTGAAATTGGCCCAGCCGAGCGCGCCGAGCGCCAGCAGGATCGCGATCATCGGCGGGAACGCCGCCGCGATCATGAACGAGATCTTGCGGAAGAAGATGATGGCGATGATGCAGCCGGCGAGGATGCCGAGGATGTTGTAGGTCAGCCCGTCGCGCTCGACCGCGTTGCGGATCTCGAGCTGCATCACTGGCACGCCGGAGAGCTGCACGTTGAGGCCGGTGTCCCCGAGCGTCTCCTTCATCAGCGCGCGGATATCGGCGACGGTCTTGGTCAGCTTGTTGGAAGCGACCACCTCCGGATCGAGCGAGAGCACGACCAGCGCCAGCGTGCCGTCCTCCGACAGCAGCTTGCCGCGGATGATCTCGTTGTTCTTGACGGTCTCGATGAACTTGTCGTAGTCGGCGCCTTCGGGCAGCTCGGCCGGGAACAGCGCCGCCGGCAGCTTGCCCGGTGCCGGCGCCTGACGCGCCGAGAACAGCGAGACGAGGCCACGCGTGCCTTCGACCAATTGCAGGTCGGTAACGAAGTCGCGCAGCTTCTCCAGATTGTTGCGCGCCAGCAGGTTCTTGCCCTCGACCACGACAAGGACGTCGAACTCCTCGGCCGGGAACTTCTTCGTCACCTCTTCATATTGTTTGAATTCGCGGCTGTCGGAGCGGAACAGCTGCGACAGCGAATCGTCGATCTTGATCCTGTGGATGCCGAACACGGCGCCGACGATCAGGACGAGCAGGACGATGCAGGAGACGATCGGCGCCCGGACGGCGATCAGCCCGAGGCGCTCCAGCCCGAAGGCGATCGAGGACGCAGGTCCCTGCTCGACCTTGTCGACATGAACCTCATTCTCGCTGTGCTTTTCGAGCATGCCTTATCCAGTTCCTAAATCGGCTCGGTCTTGAGAGCTTATTGCGCCCCCGCGAACGGCTTGAAAACGCCATACCAATGGGAGGCTTGCCCTTTGAAAATGCGCGGAAAATCGCCGCGAGGGGTTTAGCAGGTCAATTGCCCTTCTCGCAAGCAGGCGAAGTGCGGGCGAATCGATCAAGATGTGGCGATTTCGGGTCCCTGCCCCCGGTCATCCGGGGGAAATGTGCCAATTCGACGCGGCGCGCGGTCCGCGCTCTCGTCCTTCAGCGCCACGCCGCTGACCTGCCGGGCCAGCCCCTCGCGGACCAGCCAGGCGATCTTGAAGGCGGCCTCGTCATAGCTGAGCCCAGCCTCGTGGATGTTGGACACGCAATTGCGCTCGGCATCGGTGCGGCCGGGCTTCGGCGCGAAAGTCAGATAGGCGCCGAGACTATCCGGCGCCGACAGGCCGGGCCGCTCGCCGATCAGCGTCACGACCATGCGCGCGCCGAGAATGGCGCCGATCTCGTCGCCGAGCGCAACGCGCGCGCCTGAGGCGACGACGACCTGGCCGAGCGCGACAGCATCCCCTTCCGCCAGCAACGGCAGCAGGCGCTTCACCAGGGCCGCCGCATGGGCGTGGACCGCCGCCGCGGACAGCCCGTCGCCGATCACCAGCGCGAGCTGGCATGGCGCGGAAGCCGCGCGCGTCAAAACCTCGACCGAGCCGAGCTCGAGCCGTCGCCCCAGATCCGGCCGCCGCAGATAGTCCCTGCGGTCGACCGCCTGGCTCCTCGCCTCGGTGACGGCAAGTCCCAGCGCGCCGAGATCGGCGAGCAGGCGCGGCGCATCGAAGGCGGCATGCACGGCATCGCGGGCGCGGGCATGGTCGAGCGTGAAGTCGAGCAGCGCCTTGGTCGGCACGCTTGCACCAGTGCGGCCCAGGGCAACGCGCGCGGGCGTGAATGACCTGAGGTCAATGGTTGGGCGGGCCGGAACGGACTTGTCGCTCATTCGGCGGGAACGGCGGCCTCGCGCAGCCGGATCGAGTAGTTCGAGGCGTTCTGCCTGCCGCTGGAGGCCGCGCGCGCAAAGGTGATGAGATGATGCGCGATCAGGGTGCATCCGATCAGGCCTTCGAGATCGCCGCGCTTGATGCGTCCCAGCGCAAACTTCCAGAACACGCGCCTGTAGTCGCCGAGCACGCCGACCTTCCAGAAGATGTTGCGCAGCATGACGAGGCCGCGGCGGATGTTGGGCCAGGTCTTCATCTCGTCCGGCACCGGCACCTTGAGACGCTGCGTGTAAACATGATCGCACTGATGCTGGTAGCGGGCGTAGACCTTCTCGGGCGCGTAAGCGAGCGCCATGGCCTGCTTCCAGGAGGCGACGACCTCATCATAAGGCAGCAGGAAATCGACGTTGGAATCGCGGCCGTCGTCGTGGATCAGGCGGCCTTCGCGCTCGAGCCGGTCCCACAGCGGCGTCTTCGGCAGCGCCTGCAGCAGATTGATGGTGAGCAGCGGAATGCGCGATTCCTCGACGAAGGCGAGCAGCGCATCCCCCGTATTCGGCTTGTCGGTGTCGAGCCCCATGATGATGCCCGAGACGACCTCCATGCCGTAGGAGTTGATAGTGCGCACGCCTTCCAGGATCGGGACCATCATGTTGTGGTCCTTCTGCATCGCCTTCAGCGCGTCGGGATCGGGCGTCTCGATGCCGCAGAAGATGGTGATGAAGTAGGCCTCGCGCATCTTCTCGAGGATCTCGGGCCGCTTGGCGATGTTGAGCGTCGCCTCGCAGGCCAGCCGGACCACGTAGCCGGTCCGCTTCTGCCATTCGATCAGATGCGGCAACAGGTCCAGCGCCGCCTTGCGGTTGCCGATGAAATTGTCGTCGACGAAATAGACCGTGTCGGTCATGCCGCATTCGCGCAGGCGGTCGAGCTCGGCGATGATCTGCTGCGGCGTCTTGATGCGCGGGTTGCGGCCGTAGAGGCCCGGGATGTCGCAGAACTCGCACTGATAGGGACAGCCGCTGGAATATTGGATGCTGCCGAGAAAATATTTCTTCACGTCGGCAAGCTCGTAGGCCGGGATCGGAAATTCCGTCATCGGCACGCGATCCTTGGTGGTCAGCACCACCTGGCTCTCTGGGCGGGAGGTGTCGCGCGACAGGATCTCGATCAGCTGGTTGGTGGCATCGCCGAGCTCGCCGACATGGAGATAGTCGAATGACGGGTAGTAGTCGGGACAGGCGCTGACGGAGGGGCCGCCGAGTGCAACCGGCAGGTCGAACTCATGCGCGCGGCGGCAGATGTCGTTCATCTGCTGGCGCTGGATGTGCATGCCGCTGACGAAGACCGCCTCAGCCCATTCGAACTCTTCCCTGGTCGTGCGGCGGAGGTTCTCGTCGACGAATTTGACCTGCCAATCCTGCGGCAGATAGGCCGAGATCAGCAACAGCCCCTGCGGCGGCATGAAGGCTCGGACGCCATCGGTCAGCGGATAGGAGTGCTCGAACGTACCGAACGAGGAGGTGTAGCGCGGAAACACACAGAGGATCCGCCGGGACGTTCCGTTACTTTCAGCTCGCATCTAAGCTCCCCCGCCACGCTCGACCTGGTTGCGGAAATTGCCAGCCAGACACATAGCGTAATGCTGCCGCCGGAATTTCTCAATATTGTGGCGAAAGCATAATCCCGCGGGCGCCAAATGGTTTCCTGAGAAGGGCCTTCCTTCGCTCAGGCGATCAGCCGCGAGGCAAAATCGGGCAGCAGGCCCGCATCGCCGGCAATCCGGAAATCGGCGCCCGCGATGCCCGACCGCGCCAGCCAATCGTCGAATTCCGGGGCGCGGCGCAAGCCGAAGACGTCACGGACATAGAGCGCGTCGTGAAAAGACGTCGACTGGTAGTTCAGCATGACATCATCGGCGCCGGGGACGCCCATGATGAAGGTGACGCCGGCGGCGGCGAGCAGCGTCAGCAGGTTGTCCATGTCGTCCTGGTCCGCCTCGGCGTGGTTGGTGTAGCAGATATCGATCCCGAGCGGCAGGCCGAGCAGCTTGCCGCAGAAATGATCCTCCAGCCCGGCGCGGATGATTTCCTTGCCGTCATAGAGATATTCCGGGCCGATGAAGCCGACCACGCTGTTCACCAAGAGCGGGGCAAAGGCGCGGGCGACCGCATAGGCGCGCGCCTCGCAGGTCTGCTGGTCGACGCCGTGATGGGCGCCCGCCGACAGCGCCGAGCCCTGGCCGGTCTCGAAATACATCACGTTCTGCCCGACGGTGCCGCGCCGCAGCGACAGCCCGGCCTGCTGCGCCTCCCGCAAAAGCGCAAGGTCGATGCCGAAGCTGCGGTTGGCGGCCTCGGTGCCGGCGACCGACTGGAAGACGAGATCGACCGGCACGCCCTGCCCGATCAGCGACAGCGTCGTCGTGACATGGGTCAGCACGCAGGCCTGCGTCGGAATCGTCAGCCGCGCGATGATCTCGTCGAGCAGGCGCAGCAATTGCGCGATCACGGCCGGATCGTCGCTCGCCGGATTGATGCCGATGCAGGCATCGCCCGCCCCGAGCAGGATGCCGTCGAGGATCGAGGCGGTGATGCCCCTGGCATCGTCGAATGGATGGTTGGGCTGCAACCGCGTGCTCATCCGCCCCTTCAGGCCGATGGTGTTGCGGAAGGCGGTGGTGACCTCGCATTTCCGCGCCGCCAGGATCAGGTCCTGGTTGCGCATCAGCTTCGACACCGCAGCCGCCATCTCCGGCGTGATGCCGCCCGCCAGCCTGCGCAGGACCTCGGGCGTTGCGGCATCCGACAGCAGCCAGTCGCGGAAGGCGCCAACCGTCAGGGATGCCACCGGCGCGAAGGCCGCCGCGTCGTGGCTGTCGATGACGAGGCGGGTGACCTCGTCGGCCTCATAGGGGATGACCGCTTCCTGCAGGAATTGGCCGAGCGGGACGTCGGCGAGCGCTATCCGGGCCGCGATCGTCTGCTCGGCGGTGTCGGCGGCGATCCCGGCCAGCCGGTCGCCGGAGCGCGGCGGGGTCGCCTTGGCCAGCAGATCGCGCAGGTCCGGGAACGTGTAGGTCGTGGCGTCGATGGTGTGGCGGTAGACCAAGGGCCTCTCCGGGGTTCGTCGGCCGCTGGCCGAGCCCAAGACTGTCCGGACACTATATCCGCGGATCAAGACGCTGAAATATCATAGCTTTCCTTCGAGCAATGGCCAACAGAGCCGACCGACGCGTTAACGCGGCATCCATCTTCGTTCTGCATAGTTTTGCATCAATTTTACACGCCCCCGTTCACCGGCCGTTTCAGGCCATTCCGGCCCCCTGAGTACCATGACATCAGACCGATCTGGGAATGCCGCCAAGCTGGCAGGCCGCTTCACGCTTGCCACCAAGCTCTATGCGATCTTCACGCTGTTCGCACTGCTCACGGCGGCGATCGCCACGCTGTCCGACTACAACAGCCGCCGCAGCGCCGACCTGACCAACGCGATCGAGACGGCGAACGCCGCCGCGCTGAACGTCGAGCGGGTCAACTCGCTGGTCTATGCGGTCGTGATGGAATCGCGCGGCGTCTACATGTCGACCGAGCCCGCCGTGGTGAAGAAATACGGCGACGGCCTGCTCAAGTTCAACGCGCAGATCCTGGACGTCGTGAAGCGCTGGGAGACCATCGTCAAGGCCGACGATGCCGAGCAGTTCGCTACCTTCAAGAAACGTATCGAGCAATTCGTCGAGTTCCGCAAGGAGCTGGTGCGCCGCGGCGTCGAGATCAATGCGGCCGCGGGCCGCGAATGGGGCGACAACGACGCCAACCGCGCCGTGCGCTCGGCGCTGAACAAGGATCTCGAGGCGCTGTCCAAGGTCTATGCCGAGCGGGCCAGGCAGATCGCGCAGCAGACCGCGGCCAACCATGGATTGTCCTTCGTGCTGACCTGCCTCGGCGGCGTGGCGCTGGCCCTGGTCGTGATCGGCATCGTCATCATCGCCCGCTCGATCGCCAGGCCGCTCGCCGCGATCACCGCGACCATCAAGCAGGTCGCCGACGGCACCGAGGACGTCGTGGTGCCGCACTCCGACCGCGCCGACGAGATCGGCGCGCTCGCCCGCGCGATCCAGGTCTTTCAGGAAGCCATGCGCCGCAACCGCAACCTCGCCTCGCAGGTCTCGCAGGACTCCGCCGCCCGCGAGGAGCGCGCCCGCCACATCGAGCGATCCGTCGAGCAATTTCGCGAGGCGATCGGCGCGATCATGCGCGGCCTCAGCGACAACGCCTCCGTCATGCGCCAGACCGCGCAGACCATCACCCGCGTCACCGCGGATGCGAACAGCCGCGCCGGCACGGCGGCGAACGCCACCGCGCAGGCCGCGCACAACGTCACGGCGGTGGCGGGCGCGGCCGAGGAACTGTCCGCCTCGGTGGTGGAGATCGGCCGCCAGGTGCGGCAGAGCGCCGGCGCGGTCGAGCAGACCGGCCAGCGCACCGAGAAGTCGATCTCCGAGATCGAGAGCCTTGCCGCGGCCACGCAGCGCATCGACGGCGTGCTCAATCTGATCCAGGCCATCGCCGAGCAGACCAATCTCCTGGCGCTCAACGCCACCATCGAGGCCGCGCGCGCCGGCGATGCCGGCCGCGGCTTTGCCGTGGTCGCCCATGAAGTGAAGGCGCTCGCGGGCCAGACCGCCAAGGCCACCGCCGAGATCAGCGAGAACGTCGCGATGATCCAGGCCTCGACCCGCAACGCGGTCGACGCCGTGCGCGAGATCGGCGGCGCGGTACGCGAGATCAACGAGGTGACCTCGGCGATCGCCGGAGCCGTCGGCCAGCAGGACGCCGCCACGCGCGAGATCTCGTCCAACGCGCAGAGCGCCGCGCAGGGCAACGAGACGCTGGTCGCCAACATCACCTCGCTGCGCGACGCCATCGGCGAGACCGATGCGGCGGCATCCTCGGTGCTGACGGCGGCGGGCAGCGTCGCCGAGACCGCGGACACGCTGTCGCGCGAGGTGGAGACGTTCTTCCAGAACCTGCGCGCGGGGTCGGCGGACGGGCGGATTGCCAAGGCGGGGTGACGGCGCGGACCGGGCCTTGCGAAGCCGTCGGCGGCTCCCGCGCCCCCCAAAAGCGCGAAAACAACCCCATGCACAGTAGCCGACAGCAGCGAAATCAATGAGTTAGCGGCGCGCCGGCTTGCGGATTTTACGAACCCGCTTTGACTCGTCGGGCACCACACCGGCAGGATGTCATCACGGCGCACCGCGATGTGGGCCCTACCCCATCACCCCGCCGCGCCTGATCAGCTCCTTCCCCACCGCGGCCAGGTGCACCTGGTCCGGGCCGTCGCCGATGCGGATGAAGCGGGCGTAGACGTAGGCGCGGGCGAGGAAGGTGTCCTGCGAGACGCCGGCGGCGCCGTGGATCTGGATGGCGCGGTCGATGACGCGGGCGGCCATGCTGGGCACCACGATCTTGGCCGCGGCGATCAGGTCGCGCGCGGCCTTGTTGCCCTCGCGGTCCATCTTGTCGGCGGCCTGCAGCGTCAGCAGGCGCGCCTGCGCGATCTCGCAGAAGGAGTGCGCGATGTCCTCGCGCACCGAGCCTTGCTCGGCGAGCGGCTTGCCGAAGGCGACACGCGACACCGCGCGCTGGCACATCAGTTCGAGCGCACGCTGGGCGCATCCGATCAGCCGCATGCAATGATGGATACGGCCGGGACCGAGCCGCCCCTGCGCTATCTCGAAGCCGCGCCCCTCGCCGAGCAGGATGTTTTCGGCGGGCACGCGGACATTGTCGTAGACGATCTCGGGGTGGCCGACCGGGGCGTCGTCATAGCCGTAGGTCAGCATGTCGCGGACGATGCGCACGCCGGGCGTGTTCCTGGGCACCAGGATCATGGATTGCTGGCGATGACGGTCGGGATCGTCGGGCGCGGTCTTGCCCATCACGATCAGGATCTCGCAATCCTCGTTCATCGCGCCCGAGGTGAACCACTTCCGCCCGTTGACGACGTAGTCGCTGCCGTCACGCGTGATGGCGCACTGGATGTTGGTGGCGTCGCTGGAAGCGACCTGCGGCTCGGTCATCGAGAAACCGGAGCGGATGCGCCCCTCCAGCAGCGGCTTCAGCCAGCGCTCCTGCTGCGCCTTGGTGCCGTAGTTCGCCAGCACCTCCATGTTGCCGACGTCGGGCGCCGAGCAGTTGAACACCTCTGGCGCCCAGAGGATGCGCCCCATGATCTCCTTCACGGGCGCGTATTCGAGGTTGGTGAGGCCCGGTCCGTGCTCGCCGGATAGAAACAGGTTCCAGAGCCCCTGCTCGCGCGCGAGCTTCTTCAGGTCCTGCAGCACCGGCGGCGTCTTGTAGCGCGCGGCGTCCGGCTTCACCTGCTCGTAATAGAGCTCCTCGACCGGCTCGACATGCGTCCGCATGAACTGGCGGACGCGGTCCTGAAGCTCCAGCGAACGGGGAGAGTGTTGAAAGTCCATGATGGGTCCTCCTGTTCGCCTCGTCGCGCGTCAGTGTCGTAGGGTGGGCAAAGCGAAGCGTGCCCACGCATTGTTTGCGACCGAGAGAGGTGGTGGGCACGGCGCAAGGCGCCTTTGCCCACCCCACGATTTCTGAGTCGCGGAGAGATACCGCTCACGTCCCGCGCAACAGCTCGCTCGCGATAACCCAGTCGTTGCCGTCGAACTGGAGCATGTAGCCGTCCTTGATCGGCCGGAAATCCTGCGGCGTGGTGTTGAGGGTGATGCCGGGCATCAGCAGCGACAGCGGCACGTTCTTCAGGTTGGCGGCCTGCGCCATGATGTTCTCGCGCGTGAGGTTGTCCTTGCATTGCTTCAGCAGCACCACCAGCGCTTCGGCGACGGTGTAGCCGTAGAGCCCGGCGACGTTGTTGACGTCGGCATTGGGCAGGCGCTTCTTCATGAAGTCGATATAGGCCGACATCGCCGGATCGTCCTTCGGCGTCTCGACGAACGGCTTGAGCGCGCCGAGCGACAGCACGCCCTTCCCGGCATCGAGGCCCGCGGGCACCATCACGGTTGCCTTGTTGGCGCAGCCGCTCGCGATGAAGCGCATCGCGTGCCAGCCGACCTCATGGGCTTTCCGGATCGCCTGCGCGCAGGCGCGCGGCGTCACCGAATAGATCATGAAGACGTCGGCCTTGGTGCTCGCCAGCGTCAGCACCTGGGAATCGACGGTGGGATCGGCGACCTCGAAGCTCGAGGCCATCGCGATCGCCTTGTCGGCGTCGGCCCCAAGGGCTTCCTTGACGCCGCGCAGATATTCCTTGCCGGCATCGTCGTTCTGATAGAGCACCGCAAAGCGCGCATTCGGGTTCTTGGCGCGGGCATAGGCGACGTCGATCGCGGCTTCGCTGGTATAGTTCGGCGCCCAGGGCAGCGCCATCGACCAGGGCATGTTGGCCGGATCGTTCCACTTCGAGGCCGAGCTGATCAAAAACAGCTGCGGCACCTTGTTGCTGTTGAGATATTTCGCGATCGCCGAGCTCGGCGCCGTGCCCATGGTGGCGAAGATGAAGGCAACGCCGTCGCCCTCGACGAGGCGCCGCGCCGCCTCCATGGTCTTGGGCGGCGAGAACGCGTCGTCCAGCGAGATCAGATTGAGCTTGCGGCCGTTCACGCCGCCCTTGTCGTTGACCTCGTCAAAATAGGCCGCGATGACTCGGCCCGTGATGCTGAGCGGCGAAGCCGGTCCGCTATAGGGCATCGTGTTGCCGATCTTGATCTCGGTGTCGCTGACGCCGGGACCGTAGGACTTCTGCGCGGAGACAGGCGTCGACAGGCAGGCGGCAGCCAGCGCTGCGGCCAGGACCAGAGCGGCTTTCATGGTTTCTCTCCGATGATTGTCGCCGCACGAGATCGTGGCGTGAACGCACGGCGCGCTGCTTTTTTGTCAGCGCGCCAGCTCAGCGGAGTTCGGCGAGGTGGTCTTGCGTCGAGTTGCTGATGGCCCGGCACTCAGCGCGCAGGAGCTAGCGGCGCGACTTCAAGCCGAGACCAAGGCTGACCCAGCCCGCACCCGCCATGATCAGGTCGATGCCGAGAAACAGGCCGAGGATGTAGACGCTGTTCACCGGCCAGCGCGCCAGGATCAAAAGCCCGAGCAGCAGCGTGACGACGGCCGACAGCGCCACCCAGACCCACGGGCTCTCGCGCTTCATGCTGAAAGCGAGAAACAGCCTGACTGCGCCAGAGGCCAGCAGCGAAGCGCCGAGAAAGAGAGTGAGCAGCACGGCGGCAAAGAGCGGATTCGCGAAGGTGAGGAAGCCGGCTACAATGTAGAGCACACCAAGCAAGGCCCAGATCAGGAATCTTCCCCAGCTCTTCATCTGGAATGCGCCGATCACCTCGGTCACGCCGGCAACGATCATCATCGCGCCGACCACGATCACGCTCGCCACCGTTGCCATCATCATGCTGCCGAGCGCGACGAAGCCGGCGATGAGGTAAACGACGCCGAGGGCGACGATCCAGCCCCATTTGGCATGTAGCGCCGAGATACCCGAGCCGAGACTGGAAGGGTGAGGTGCATCTGAAGCACTTGTCATTGGCCACTCCTGCATGCGAAGCCCGCGGGCACACGCCAGGATAGCACGCACCGCACCGGGACAACAGCCAGCAGATCAGCCCTTACCCGCCGCAACGTTGACGCAAATCAAGATCGGGCGCCCCGGCTTCAGCCGCGTGAGCGCTCCATCTCCAATTCGGCCTTGAGATTATCGAGATCGCGATAAATTGAAGCAACCGCGAGCACGCGACCGCCCTTGCGGTACTTCAACAGGCAGTCCTTTCCGGAGATGCTGCCGTCGATCGCGATGTCGTCGAAGTTCTCGGCGTGCCCGACATAGTTGATCGGCACGTCGTAGTGCTGGCTCCAGAAGAACGGCACGGCGTCGAAGCGCTCGCGCCTGCCAAGCATGTTGCGCGCCGCCGTCTGCCCCTGCCGCTCCGCCACCACCCAGTGCTCGACGCGGATGGTCTGCCGCGAATGCGGATCGGGCCAGCGGGCGATGTCGCCGGCCGCGAAGATGCCGGCCACGCTGGTCTCCAGATATTCGCTCACGCTGACGCCACGATCGGCCGCCAGCCCCGCCTGCTCGGCGAGCGCGAGGCGCGGCTTGACGCCGATGCCGACGACGACGAGGTCAGCCTCGATGACGGCCCCGCTCTTCAGCGTCGCGCGCATGCCGTCGAGCCTCTCCACCGTATCCTTCAAGTGGAAGACGACGCCGTTCTCCTCGTGCAGGGACCGGACGAAATCGCCCATCTCGGCGCCGAGCACTTTCTGCATCGGCCGCTCCTCCGGCGCGACCACATGCACCTCGATCTTGCGGGCCCGCAAGGAGGCCGCGACCTCGAGACCGATGAAGCTGGCGCCGATCACCAGCGCGCGCCTGGCACTTCCTGCGGCCTTGATGATGGCGCGGCTGTCGGCGACGGAGCGCAAGGTGTGAACATGCGGCTGGTCCGCGCCGGGAATCTGCAGCTTGACCGGCTCGGCGCCGGTCGCGAGCAGCAGCCGGTCGAACGGCAGCTTGTCGCCATTTCGGAGCGTGACGCTGCGCGTCTTCGCATCGATCGTGACGACGTCGGTGTTGAGCCTGAGATCGATGCCGGCGTCCTGGTAATAGCCCTCGTCGCGCAGCGGCAACCAATCCTCCGGCGCGTTGCCCGCGAGGTAATCCTTGGAGAGGTTGGGCCGGTCGACCGGCATCGCGCCGTCATTGCTCAGCATGGTGATGGCGCCGGCAAAGCCCTCGCGCCGGAGCGTCTCGGCGGCGGAGAAGCCGGCGGCGCCGCCGCCGACGATGACGAACTTCTCCGACGTCGGCGCGCTGCGATGTGCGGCCGGCGGCGTCAGCGCCTCGCGCTTACGCCGAACGACGATGCTGTCGCCATCGCGCGTGACCTCCCAGACCGCCAATGCATTCAACGCCGGCGGGCGGGTGGCTTCGCCCGTGCGCAAGGAGAAGCAGGCATGATGCCAGGGACAGCGGATGGTATCGCCTACCACCAGGCCCTCGGCGAGCGGACCGTGATAATGGCTGCAGGCCGGCTCGATCGCAAAGATCTCGCTGCCCGCCTGCACCAGCAGGACGTCCTCCTCGCCGACGTGACCGAGCAATTTGCCGTCCTTGAACGCGCTCAGCGATACGCTCTTGCTCAGATCGGGTCCGCTCGGCTTGTTGTCCTCGGCCATGGCGACGCCTCCTTCTTGCGCGCGCGGGTCAATCGTCCGAATTGGCGAGCCCCAGCAGCTCCTGGCGCGTCAGCGCATTGTCGCGGAACACGCCCAGCATGCGGCTGGTGACGAGATCGGTCTCGGGCTTGTGCGCACCGCGCGTGGTCATGCAATGATGCGTCGCCTTGATGATGACGCCGACGCCTTCCGGCTTGAGCACGTCGTTGATGGTATTGGCGATCTGCGCGGTCATCTTCTCCTGGATCTGGAGCCGCTTGGCGTAGACGTCCACCACGCGCGCAAGCTTGGAGATGCCGACGACGCGCCCCTGCGGAATATAGGCGACCCAGGCGCGGCCGACGATCGGCGCCATATGGTGCTCGCAATGGCTCTCGAAGCGAACGCCGCGCAGCACGATCATCTCGTCATAGCCTTCGATCTCCTCGAAGGTCTTTTGCAGGATCTCGGTCGGGTCCTGCGCGTATCCGGAGAAATACTCCTCGAAGGCGCGTGCGACCCGGTCCGGCGTCTCGCGCAGGCCATCACGCCCGGGATCGTCGCCGGCCCAGCGGATCATGGTCCGGACCGCCTGCTCGACCTCCGCCCTGTCCGGCCGTTCGACCGGCGCCTGCGCCACCGCGACACGTTCGAGCTTACGCACGTGCGACATCATCGGGATCCTCCCCTGCAATGAGCCGCATAGGTTAAGCGGCCCCACAGCTTGGACGGCTGCAATCGGAAAAGGTTCCCGCCGATCAGGGAAAATTGGGAGGGGCGGAGCTTGGACTGCCTATGCCGCAGCCGCCGTCCGGACGTCGATCACGGCCTACGCCCATTCGGCCGGCCGCTCCTGCGGCAGATTATGACCGGCATCGGTGAAGACGCGCCGCTCGAAGAAGCCCTCGAACTTGCGCGCGTGATGGGCGGTGCCGGGATTGACGCCGTCGCTGTCGCCGTCGATCGCAATGGCCGGGACGCGGATCTGCGGCTGGCTGGCGAGCCGCGCCTCGATTTCCGCATAGGCGGGATCGCCCGCGACCAGCGCGTAACGGTGCCGGTAGGAATGGATCACGACATCAACGAAATCGGGATTGTCGAACGACACCGCGCTCCGCTCGAACGTTGCGTCGTCGAACGCCCATTTCGGCGACCACATCGCCCAGAGCTGGCGGGCGAAGCCGCGCCGGTTGCGCTCCAGCGCGCGGCGGCCGCGCTCGTTGTGGAAGAGATATTGATACCAGAGTGCCGCCTCCTCGGGCGGCGAGGCCGGTTCCATGGCACGGGCGATGTTCTGGATGTTGTAGGAATTGCCGCTGACCAGCCCGATCACGCGATCCGGATAAAGCGCTGCGACCACGCAGGCCGCGCGCCCGCCCCAATCATAGCCGCCGACGATTGCGCGCCGGATATCGAGCGCGTGCATGAAGGCCAGGAGATCGGCGCCGAGTGCTGCCTGCTCGCCGGAGCGCAAGGTCGAGGCGCTGCGGAAACGCGTCGGCCCATAGCCGCGCAGCCAAGGCACCAGCACCCGCGCACCGGCCTCGGCGAGGATCGGCGCGGTCTCGGCATAGGCGTTCACGTCGTAGGGAAAGCCGTGGCCCATAATGCAGGGCCAGCCGTCGGGCGCGCCGTATTCGCGATAGGCGATGTCGAGGATGTCCGTGGTGATGGTTTTTTGTTGCATGGTTTTGCTCACGGATTTTGCGCACTATCGTAGCCCGGATGAGCGCAGCGACATCCGGGATGCGGCGCCGCCGGCCCCGGATATCGCTGCGCTCATCCGGGCTACAACGGGCCTATGTCTGCGGCCCGGACAGCGAGATGTCGCGCTCGGCGCGGAACACGTTGCTGTAGAGGTTGGCGATCCATTGCCGGCCGATCTCGGTCTTGTTGAGATAGCCGATCTCGGTCTGGATGTGCGGTGCGACGCTGTTCCAATAGAACTGCGGATAGCGGTTCACGATGTCGGCCGGCGAATCGTAGCCGAGCTGGCGATTCATGCCGACTTCCTCGAACTCGTAATAGAGTGCGTTGGCCTTGCGCAGATAGTTGGGATCGCCGAGTTGGCCGATGAAGTCGGCCGCGCGCAGGATCGAGGCCTCGTCGTCGTATTCCTGGCCCTGGCGCGCCGGAAAGCGCGTACCCTCGATGGCGCGGGCAACGCGCTCCGGATCGAGCCCGGGAATATGCCGCAACCGCCGCGTCACATATAGTTTCGAGCGGTCGACGTGATACATCATCAGGCTCGCGTCGGATGCACCGCGCGGCAGCGAGATCTTGGTGTCGGACGCGTCGATGACGAAGCCGTCGGCGTCGTCCTCCTCGAACAGCCCGCGCACATAGCCGATGTCGTGGGCGAGGCAGGCGATCAGGATATGGACGTAGTCCTCAGCCGACAGATGGGTATGGAGACTCCGGCCGCGCAGGATGGCCTGGGCCGCCAGCGTCACCAGCATCGTGTGCTCGATATTGTGATAGAGCGCATCGCTGTTGCCGATGCATTCCATCGCGGTGCGGGTCGCGCTCTCGACGATATTGGCAGAAGTCTCATCGTACCGGCGACGCATGAACTTACCGAGGAAGTCCTCGAGGGATTCAGCCGCCAGTCTCGGTAAGGTTATCATGGCTGCAGCCCCGTCCGCCGCTGGTGTCCCACGCTCTCTCCCGACGCCTCTGTTGTTCTCGACGCGGTGCCAGCATAGCCCATCTTGGGCCGGCTGACCAAATTCCGCATCAAAAATTCGTAAATATGTTACATTGCCGCTGCGCAACATAGCGGTTGCGTCTAGCATCTGATACACCCTGAGGGCGACAGCCGGAAAGATCCAGGCCTGACGACCGCCTTACGGGGCGGACAAGATGTCGGCGCCATCGGCCGAGCGCGAAAGGCTTCTGGCCAAATAGAACAGCTCGACCAGCTTGCCGCGTTTGCCGGCCAGCGAGAAGATATATTCGGGCGATTCCGCCTCGATTTCCGCGATCGCCACCTTGGCGATGCGATCGATACGGCTCGAGCCGTGCTCCCAGACGAAGCCGACACCGAGCCGGTTGGCGACGGCCTCCAGCATGCCCTCGCGCGTGTTGACGACGATCGCCGGGCTCGCGCGCAGATTGACGGCGCGAAACGCCCGGTCCACGACGCGCTGGGTCGCGGAATCCCGAGTCCGAAACACCAGTGGATATTGCAACAAGCTGACGGCGGACACGCGCGATTCCCGACTGAGGTCGTGGACGGGGTGGCAGATCGCGACGACGCGCTGCTGCACGCAGGGTTCGCGACGGAAGCGATTGTCCTGCGGCACCTCCGGCAGCACCGCAACGTCGACACGCTGATCGACCACCGCCGCCATGATCGCCGACCAGCTGCCGATCTCGATGTTGATCTGGATCTTCGGATACAGGTTGCGAAAGGCCGCGATCAACGCCATGCCGGGCATGGCGTTGCCGAGCCCAATGCGAAGCTCGCCTCCCGTGAGCTCATCGCGCTGCTGCAGGATGGCCAGTGCGTCCGCCTCGATCGCCTGCATGCGGCTCGTCGCTGCGTAGAGCCGGCGGCACAGCGGCGTCGCGATCAGAGTCTGGCCGTGCCGGTCGAACAGCGCAACCGCGAACTCGGCCTCCAGATCGCGCACAAGCTGGGCAACGGCCGGCTGCGACACCCCAAGCCGCCTTGCTGCGGCGGCAAAGCTGCCGGTCTCGAACACCGCATTGACCGCCCGGACGCGCGAGGACGTCAACGCCACGACAACAACCCCAAGTCGATCTCCGTCTGCCGAACCCGGCAAAAGCAAAACCTGGGATGACCATAAGGACGGCCATTGACCGTTATGTGAATGTCAGATGCGCTCCCTACTCCTCATGCGCCGCAACAAGGCCAGCAGGGGACTAAGCGCGCATGGCGCAGATCGAACTTTCCGCAATCCGCAAGTCCTTTGACGGCACGGACGTCCTGAAGGGCATCGATTTCCGGATCGAGGATGGCGAGTTCATCTCGCTGGTCGGTCCTTCCGGCTGCGGCAAGTCGACCCTGCTCCGGATCATCGCCGGGCTGGAGCCGCAGAATTCCGGGCAGGTCCGCATCGACGGCGGCCCCGTAGACGACATTCGTCCCAGCGCGCGCAACCTCGCGATGGTGTTTCAATCATATGCGCTTTATCCGCATCTGAGCACCTTCGACAACATTGCGGTGCCGTTGCGGATGCGGCGTCTCTCAGCGATCGAACGGCTGCCGCTGCTCGGCCCGTTGCTGCCGGGCCGGCGCGCCAAGGAACGCGTCATCCGCGCCGACATCACAGCCATCGCCGAGCAGCTCGATATCGCGCCATTGCTGCGGCGCAAGCCCGGGCAATTGTCCGGTGGACAGCGGCAACGCGTCGCTGTCGGACGCGCCATGGTGCGCGAGCCACGAGCCTTCCTGTTCGACGAACCGCTCTCCAATCTCGACGCAAAGCTGCGTGTCCATATGCGCGCAGAGCTCGCCGAGCTGCATCGCCGTCTCAAGGCAACGTTCATCTATGTCACGCACGACCAGGCCGAGGCGATGACCATGTCGAGCCGGATCGCGGTCATGATGGGCGGAGAACTGATCCAGGCCGGCACGCCCGCGGAAATATACAACGATCCCGACGACATCCGTGTTGCCGAATTCATCGGCAGCCCCAAGATCAATATCCTTCCCGGCCGGATCCGGAAGGACGGCGGCATCGACGTGCTGGGAATCGCTCTGCGGCTTGCGTGCGGCGCGACCGCGGGCGACTGCCGTGTCGGCGTGCGCCCGGAGCGGATCGAACTGGGCGCGGGGCCATTTTCCGGAAGCGTCGTTCATCTGGAAAACCTCGGCGCGGAGGCCTTCGTGCACCTTGCGATCGAAGGCGCCGGCGTGCGCCTGATCGCGCGGCTCGCCGACGTCAGGCACTTGCCTGCGATGGGCAGTCCCGTCGCGTTCGGTTTCGCCCCCGACGCGGTGCGGCTGTTCGATGCGGCCGGGAAGCGGGTCGAACCGAGAGCGGAGCAGGCCGAGCGCATCCGTGAGGCCGCCCATGTCTGACGGCTCCATGACCATTGACGCGGCGATCGTCCCGGCTGCCGCCGCGAAGCGGGCGTTGCCGGCGCATGGCAGCCGGCGCACATATTCCGCTTACGCCCTGGTGACGCCAGCCGTAGCCCTCATGCTGGTCATGCTGCTTGGTCCGCTCGCCGGCGTGATCGCCCTCTCCTTCACCGATTATCAGCTCGGCGCGCCGCATTTCTCCTGGATCGGGCTCGCCAACTACCAGGACCTGTTCGCCGACAGGGTGTTCTGGACCGCGCTACGCAACACGCTGGCTTACGTCGTGATCGTGGTGCCCGGCGCCGTGGTCGCAGGCCTTGCGATCGCGCTCCTGATCCAGAGCGGCACCAGCCTGCGCAGCCTCTACCGGACCATCTATTTCCTGCCCGTGATGGCGACCCTGATCGCCATGGCGGTGGTGTGGGAATTCATGCTGCATCCGCAATTCGGTCTGGTGAACGGGCTGTTGCGCGGCGCGGGCCTGCCGGCCTTCGCCTGGCTGCAGGACCGCAGCACCGCGCTCTATGCGCTGTGCGCAATCGGCATCTGGCAGGCCGTCGGCTTCAACATGGTGCTGTTTCTCGCCGGTCTCGTCTCCATCCCCAAGCAGCTCTACGAAGCGGCCGAAATCGACGGGGCATCGAGCGGCTGGGCACGCTTCCGCCTCGTGACCTGGCCGATGCTCGGGCCGGTCACGACCTTCGTCGTCGTGATCTCAGGCATCCGCTCCTTCCAGGTGTTCGACACCGTGCACGTATTGACCAAGGGCGGCCCGTCGAAATCCACCGAGGTCCTGATCCACACCATGTACACGGAAGGGTTCGAGTTCTTCCGCTCGGGCTACGCCGCGGCAATCACTGTCGTCTTCCTCGTCTTCGTTCTCGCGCTCACGCTCATCAAGTCGAGGCTCGCCGATCGCGGCGTGCACTACACATGAACCATACGCATTCCGTCACGCTCCGGGCGATCCTCCGCCACGTGCTCCTGATCGCGGGTGCCGCGCTCATGCTGGCGCCCTTCATCTGGATGATCTCGACCGCGTCCAAGCCGCAAACCGAGATCTTCTCCAGCGAGCTGCATTTGATCCCACACCAGTTCGCGCTGGCGGAAAACCTGCGCGAGGCCTTCGCCAAGGCCAATCTGCTGCGCTTCCTGATCAACGGCCTCATCGTCACGGTCTCGATCTTCGTGCTGCAGGTCATGGTGGCGCTGCCGGCGGCCTACGCGCTGGCAAAGCTTCGCTTCCTCGGTCGCGAGACGCTGTTTGCACTGGTGCTGTTCGGGATCCTGATCCCGCCGCAGGCGACCGCGATCCCGGTCTTCCTGCTGCTGCACAAGATCGGCCTGCTGGACAGCTATGCCGCGCTGGTCCTGCCCTTCACGATCTCGGTGTTCGGCATCTTCCTGATGCGCCAGTTCTTCAAGACCGTGCCCGACGATCTCGTCGATGCCGCGCGCATGGACGGCATCTCCGAATTCGGCATCGTCTGGCGGGTGATGCTGCCCGCCGCGATCCCGGCCCTCACCGCCTTCGGCATCTTCTCCGTGGTCGCGCATTGGAACGACTATTTCTGGCCGCTGATCGTGCTCAACAGCGAGCAATTGCGGACGCCACCGCTTGCCGTCGCGCATTTCCGCAACAACGAGGCCGGCACCAGCTACGGCCCGCTGATGGCCGCGGCGATGGTGATCATCGCGCCGCTCGTCATCGCTTTCCTCTTCGCCCAGCGCCGCTTCATCGAGGGCATCACCCTCACCGGGATCAAGTAACTACGTCACCTCAAACAGGAGTGTATCCATGCTGAAGTCCATCATCGCCGCGGCAGCTCTGTCGCTTGCGGCCGGCTCTGCCCTCGCGCAGTCCCAGACCGAGATCGTGATGCAGTATCCCTATCCGGAGCTGTTCACCGAGACCCACAAGCGCATCGCCGAGGAGTTCGCCAAGGTGCACCCGGAGATCAAGGTCACGATGCGGGCTCCTTACGAATCCTACGAGGACGGCACCCAGAAGGTGCTGCGCGAGGCCGTGACCAACCAGATGCCGGACGTGTCCTTCCAGGGCCTGAACCGCATCCGTGTCCTGGTCGACAAGAACATCCCGGCCCCGCTCGACGGCTACATCGCGGCCGAGAAGGATTTCGACAAGCAGGGCTTTCACCAGGCGATGTTCGACATCGGCACCGCCAGCGGCAAGGTCTACGCCCTTCCCTTCGCGATCTCCCTGCCCATCGTCTACGTCAATCTCGACCTCGTGAAGCAGGCCGGCGGCGACGTGAACAACCTGCCGAAGAGCTGGGACGAGCTGATCGCGCTCGCCACGAAGATCAAGGCGCTCGGCAACGACACCAACGGCGTCACCTATGCCTGGGACATCACCGGCAACTGGCTGTGGCAGGCGCCGGTGTTCGCGCGCGGCGGCACCATGCTCAATGCCGACGAGACCAAGGTCGCCTTCGACGGATCGGAAGGCAAGTTCGCCATCAACATGATCGCGCGGCTCGTCAACGAGGGCAGCATGCCCAACCTGGACCAGCCGTCGATGCGCGCGGCGTTCGCGGCCGGCAAGACCGGCTTTCACGTCACCTCGACCTCGGACCTCAACAAGGTCACGCAGATGACCGGCGGCAAGTTCGCGCTGAAAACGATCCCGTTCCCGGACGTCGTCTCTCCGAACGGCCGCCTGCCGGCCGGCGGCAATGTCGTGCTGATCCTCGCCAAGGACAAGGCCAAGCGCGACGCCGCCTGGGAAGCGGTGAAGTTCTGGACCGGCCCCAAGGGTGCTGCGATCATGGCGGAGACCACCGGCTACATGCCGCCGAACAAGGTCGCCAACGACGTCTATCTGAAGGACTTCTACGTCAAGAACCCCAACAACTACACCGCCGTCAGCCAGCTCGCGCTGCTCACCAAGTGGTACGCCTTCCCCGGCGACAACGGCCTGAAGATCACCGACGTGATCAAGGATCATCTCAACTCGATCATCTCGGGCGCCCGCGCCAAGGAGCCCGAGGCCGTCCTCGCCGACATGACCGCGGACGTGCAGAAGCTGCTGCCGAAGACCACCGGCGCGGCGCGCTGAGGGTCCTGACATCCGCCGGCACGGGACGCCACTAAAGCGGAATGGCTTTAGGTTGACTTGATTGCCACGGGCTCGGTGCAACCTCTCCCGCTTGCGGGAGAGGTCGCGCCAAAGGCGCGGGTGAGGGCTTTCTCCTCTAGGGGGTTATCCCATCGCGGAAAGACCCTCTCCCCAGCCCTCTCCCGCAAGCGGGAGAGGGAGTGCACTTACGCTGTAGCAATCAAACCCGATCTCATCATGTTCTAGCGCCCCGTGCCTCATCACTGGAGATAGCGATGAAGCTGCTTCATCTGAGCGACATTCACCTGACGGCGCCCGGCTCGACCATCGGCGGCCGCGATCCGCGCGTCAATTTCGAGCGCGCGCTGGCGCACGCCCTGGAAGACCATCATGACGCCGAGTTGATGGTGATCACCGGCGACCTCTCCGACTGGGGCGATCTCGCCGACTATCAATGGCTCAAGCAGCGCATCGACGAATATCCGCTGCCGGTCCGGCTGTGCATCGGCAACCACGACCGGCGCGCCGCCTTCCTGAACGTCTTCCCCGACCTTGCCGACGACAACGGCTTCGTCCAGGGCGTCCACGATACCGCCGCCGGCCGCTGCCTGTTCCTCGACACAGCCCATCCGGAAACGCACGCCGGCCGTTACTGCGAGAATCGTCTCGGCTGGCTCGAGGCACGGCTTTCCGAACATGACGGGCCGTTCCTGCTCTTCATGCACCATAATCCGATGCCGGTGCATCTCGTCCCGTTCGACCAGATCGGCCTGCTCGACGAGGCTCCATTCCGGCATCTCATCAATCGCCATCGGGCCAAGATCCGCCACGTCTTCTTCGGGCATTGTCACTTGCCTCTTGCAGGCTCGATTGCCGGCGTCCCCGTCTCGTCGCTGCGCGGCACCAACCATGCGAGCTTTCCGCTCTTCTCCGAGGCGAAGCTGCTGAGCGCCTGCGACCTGCCGCAATCCTACGGCGTCGCATTTTTCGGGGAGGACTATGTGACCGTACACATGGTGGAATACGGCTATGACGGTCCTATCCGCACCCAAGGTTCGCCCGACTACAAGGCTTGGGATCGCGAGACCATGGTTCGGTGACCGGCGAGCGCCGACCATTTCCAGTGCGTGTACTCATAAACCCGCGCTGCACGCCTTGTAGAGTCCGCTCCACCTCTAATAGCGGCTCGTTGGCATCTCTCACCCTAGGTCGGAGATGGGCCAGAAGCGGACTTGAGTCGCCAATGTCCCAACGCTATCCGCCCTACGTAGCCTTCGATCTCTGCCTCTACTTCGGAGACTTAACATCGATGTTGTAAAACGCTTCCATTAACCAGCGACCATCTCGCCGCACAAAAACTTCCATAAGCTGCGTTCTGCTTACGCCATCACCTGATAGAGCAGCGCCGCTGGGTGTGTCCTTGAGGCCGTGTATCTCGTTATCGATATCCACGATGGCTACGTCGCTCGTGATGAAACGAAGCCGTCGAATGTTTTGTTTTTTTGTCGTTCCTTTGAAGATGCCCGCCAAGATTTGAACCTGTCGTTGGCAGAAAACCTCTTTGCCAGACATATCAGTTCCCGATGTATTGAACGCCGAGATGTCCAGTGCCGCCGATTGGCAAAAGCGGGATCCATCGCCATCGTTCCATGCGGACACTTGCTCTCCAACAATGGCGCGTATAGCCGCTTCCCCAGCACCATCTTGTGCGTTTGCGGAATGCGAAATCACAGTAGTCACCAAGATCAGAACAAGGCGATTTTTCAACATGATCAACACCTCAACGCCGGGAGGAACGGGGCCGTCAAGAGCGTCGCAATGACGTTGTCACTTCAAATACGAAATTGCTCTGGCGATAAATCAGGATTGCGGTCGGTCGTCGTAGTTGTCGTAGTCTTCGGTATCTAGCTATCTGAACCGAGCACCACCTATCTGCCGCTGTGGCGAAACGCAATCCTCTCCCCCAGCCTGTACGAAGGTCGGACTGGGAGGCAAGGTCTTCAGGCCAAGTTGGCCAACCAAAATGTCCGCTTCAAGTCAAAAATTGCCCTCAACATGTCCGCTTGGGGTCAAGATGGGAAGAACTCAACCTGAGCAAATCTAGTCTGCCTCGCCCGATAAGCGGACCTCAACGAGGTGCGCCGCGACTTCGCTGATGGGCCAAATGCAGACTTAAGCGGTCTGCAAACCTTGTTCGTGGGGCGGGCGCGAATCTAAGCGACGTTGTGTTACCATGGCGAGCATGTTTCCCATCAAAATCCCGCCCACCGTTCTGCTCATTTTTATCGTCGGGAGCGCGTCCTGCATTTTCTTGTTTTACGGCCTCTATCTACTGATCGCGCTGGTTGCTTTGAACCTGGCCTGCCTGCTGTTGGCCCCGATCGCGAGGCGACGCGGATGGGGCGCTGAAGGGCGGCTCACGAGACATCTCAGTCGTCCCCGGATGGAAGACGAAAGCCGCAGAGCCATTGTGCGCGAGAGCGTACGTACCCTGAAGGAAGAGGGATGACTGTTTCAGAGGACGGCCGAGTTTGGCGGCTTCGAGTGCGCGGCTTTACGGTTGCTGGAGCTGTATGCGTCGCCTTGATTTTGTTGCTGAAGGCTCTCTATCCAATCGAGTTCCATGCTCGGTGGCTGTCATGAGAGCAACGAATGCCACCGTTCTTGCGGCCGCGCTTGCTCTGCTGTTGGCCGCCGTCGGAATTTCTCATCCCGCTATCCGGGCTGCGCTGCTCGGCAACTGGAATTTCACGAAGTCGGTTGAGCGCGACAACAGCATATATTATCGCTTGAAGGTTCGTCTCACCTACAAAGGCGAGCCCCAGAATTTCGACATCGTCGTCGGCTGCAACGTCAAGCAGACAAATTACATGGATGGCTGACGGACGCTCGAAGTCGGTCTGATACCCAGCGTGTTCGGTCGTCGCATGAGCGACGGCAAGGGATTGGTGGTGCGCCCCCCGCGTGCGTGTAACGGCGAAACAACTGCGAACGGAAAAGTGCCTGGCGACTTGCTGCCGATCATTGCCGTCTTCGATGACGCCGAAACGCTAGCGTTTGGAACGGCCTACCTTTCCGAAGATGCCTATGACAGTCCGATGTCCGTGCTTTCATTTGGCGGAAGTACGATTGAGCCTGCAGGTCCAAGCGAGTTCGCGACCTTTCGGCGCGAGCAGCCCAACCTGGTTAAGCGCGAATCGTATCATACGCCGAGCGGACCTGCGGCCACTGAACGGTTGCATCTGAAGCCTGCACCCGTTCCGATGGGGGTTGGCTGTTTTGGCTATGCGCGGTTCAGATTGTTCGGCCAGGAGCAAGAGCGGGCGCACGCGTTATGGCCCTCCGGCCAGCCGCGCTATTGGCGCCCCACGACGTCAGCCGATCACGATGCAATCGATCCCTTCGTGGATCCCGAAAGGCCGATGCAGACCGCCGCGGCGACTCAAGAACCTATCCGCGTCGAAAGTTGGTGTTCGGGCTTGATAACGGCGCCGCCGACCGCGGGATGCCGACCCGGCAAGGCGGAGGCATCATCAACGGTCTGCCGGGGGCGGCATTTCCGCCGTCGTACTATCCTAATATCGGTGGGTGGATATCCCTTCCCTGGCCGACCGACGTGGTGCAGCGAGCCGAGAGCTTGCTCCGCGATGGGCCGCGAGTTGGAGCAAGCATCGATTTTCGCAATAGTGCGATGCGTGGCTTCGCCTATTGCAGTCCGTTTCCGGAAAAGTTTCCGACGGGCGTGTCCTATTCCGACCCTTCCGTGTCGCCCGCCGCGGCCTACACCAAAATGCCGTTGCACAATTATGTAGACCGCCTTGATGTGGTTCGCGCTCCTCCCGTCGTGGATTGGGATTGGATACGCGGACCCGCGCTGATCGTCGAGCGCGATGAGTTCATCTTCAAACGTTTTGAAATCGGTCTGCAATCGACCAGGGGAGACGTGTGATGGCGCTACATGTCAGTCCGGTTTGGGTCAAAATGCGAAGAACTCAACCTGAGCAAATCTTGTCCGCCATGCCTCAATGAGCGGACCTCGTGGAGCGATACTGCCACTTCGCCGAAGGGCCAGCAGCGGAAGTCAAAGTGGGCTGAAATGAAAGAGGCCGCCAACTGAGGCGGCCTTAATGCAGCTTGCCGCGAAGCTTGCGAATGATCTCTCGCAACTCGGCAGCGTACTCCTCGATCACGCGCCGTGCTTCCTCCAGCCGGGAGAGCTTGGCTTCTTAACTGGCTTCGGTTTGGCGGGCGTGGTCATGGCCGATGGTTCGGCCGCGCGGGGAATGACCGTTGAGCCAAATCAACGGTTCCGCGAATTAAGGAAGCCGCGAAATGCGCCCTTATTCAGATAATCGAAGCAAATGCAGACTTTTCGGCCTAAGTTGGAACAGCCTCTATAATCTGGAAGTGCAAGCCTGCGCGAGCCGTGCCGCGCGTCTCAAATCCGGCCGCTCGACACAGCGCGGAATACTCGTCGTAAGTCCGTTCCAGCGCACCAAGCATGACGAGCATATTGAGGTCACTGAATTTCGAGATTGGCCCCTCGTTCGGCGGCTCCACAATGCGTTCAACGAGCAGCAGTCTCGCATTGGCTGTCATCGCGCGACGGCATGTAGTCAGGATGGAAATTGCTTCCTTGTCGTCCCAATCGTGAATGATTGCCCGCATCACATAGGCATCAGCCCCCTCCGGAATGGCTTCAAAGAAGCTGCCACCAACGATTTCGCATCTGTCGGCGACACCATCTCGCTTCAGAACTTCGACCGCCTTCTCGACCACGTGCGGCTGATCAAACAGTGTTCCGCGCGAGCCCTTATTTGCCGCGAGAATTCCCGCCAGCAATTGGCCTTGACCACCCCCGATGTCGGCCACGTGACGAAAGCGGCTAAAGTCATAGGCGGCGATGATAGCCTCAATGGCGCCGCGAGAATTGGCTGTCATGGCTCGATTAAAAATCGCGTTCTCATCGGGACGGGTGCTGCGATACTCCCATACGCTCTGACCATTGAGATGCCGAAAGGCGCTCTCACCGGTGCGTACGCTATGTTCGAGATGGCCCCAAGCCTGCCAGGCATAAGGTCGCCCGACATATGCCGCCCAGCCGTCCAGTGGGGTCGGTGAATCAGAGCGAAGGCACTCGCTCATCGGGGCGAGCGAAAACGTTCTGTTCTCAGCCTCATGGAAAACACCGACCGAAGCTAATGCCCGCAAGAGTCGATAAAGTGTCCTCGGATGGGATCCGCTGAGCCGAGCAAGTTCGTTGCTGCTTAGCGGCCCGTGGCTAAGGTGGTCGGCTATGCCAAGGCGGGCCGCGACGTGAATGGCTTGCGAAATTTGATAGCCGTTGATCAGCCGCGTCAGGTCCGAGAATGCATTCGTAGTCATGGTCTCATCTCCTCCTGGGCAGGCGGTGAAGATCGAAGACGTGGATGCAAACCAATTGTATCGGCAGAATTTGGGATACGCACGGTCTATCACGACCAAGACGCTTCGCGGAACGATTTCAACAGAAGCAGACGGAGCCTGGGTCGGCTTCGGGTCAAAAGCTGCCCTTGGCGGGCTGCTTCACCTTGGTCGGCTCATCTCCTGTAAGCAGACATTTTGGCTCTTCGACCGCAGGTCCGCAACGGGCCAAGAGGCGACATTGCAGCCTGACGCTATTATAACGGAGGTCGCAAATAGGGACGGCCGACGTTGCGCTGGCTCATCGCAAGGCATACTCAATGAGACTCCGTTTGATCTTCAGGGTCGTTGGGGCGTGGGTTGGCTCGCTCGTCATTCTAGCCACAGTGCTTACCTGCCTTAGTCATGTCAGGGGTAACAACGGCGTTGAAGCTTTATGGCTAGTCAAGCTTCTTACGGACGCGTCCATTCCGTTGGTGGCATTCGCCTTGCTAGTTTGCCTCGGATTTCCGCGATCAATATGCGGTCATCCGTTCCGATGGACGATGATGGCTATCCTTACAACTTCAAATTCTCGCTGCCCTTGTCGGAGGCGGAGCCGGGTTGATATTTTCGCTTATGGTCACTATTCCTGCTGCGGGGCTCTTTTTAATTTCCGCACGATGGTGGCCAATGAAGACGGACGGTGCCTAAGTTCGGCAATGGGTCACGAGCTGCCGATGACATTCTAGATGGCCGACCTCCGCTTTGCGTTGGTAAGCCGGCGCTTATGAGTACCCGCCCTACTCCACCAGCACCACATCGACGGCGACGCCGAGCTTCTGCTTGGGCGAGCCGACGATGATGCCGTCGACCGGCGAGACGTCGGAAAAATCGCGCCCCACGGCGAGCACGATATGGTCGTTGCCGATCAGGAGATCGTTGGTTGGGTCGAGATCGACCCAGCCGAGCTCCGCCCCGCACCACAGCGAGACCCAGGCATGGGTGGCATCCGCGCCCTGCAGGCGCGGCTGGCCCGGTGCTGGAATGGTGCGCAAATAGCCGCTGACATAGGCCGCCGGCAGGCCGAGCCCGCGCAGCCCCGCGATCATCACATGGGCAAAATCCTGACAGACGCCGTGGCGCTTGTCGAAGACCTCGCCGAGCGGGGTCGAGATCACCGTCGCCTTGGGATCGTAGCGGAAGTCGGCGCGGATACGGTGCATGAGGTCGACTGCGCCTTGGAGGATGCCCGCGCCGGGTGCAAAGCTCAAACTCGCATAGGCGCTGACCGGGCGCAGCACCGGCACCAGCGGGCTCGCAAAGACATAACCGATCGGCGAGGACGGCCCGAGGCTCGTCGCTTCGAAGGCGACGTCACGGATGCTTTCCCAGGGCGGACTGACGGCGTCGCGCGGCGGCGGCCGACGTGATACGGCGACGCGCGAGCGCGAGTCGATCCGCAGGTTGCGATGCGCGGCTTCGATCACGACGCTCTCGGTGAGCGTACCGAAGAAATCGCGCCGCAAATTGCGCTCGGCAGGCCGCGGACGGATCTCGACGCCGTGCGAGATCAGCTGCTGGCCGCCGCCGCTTCTGGGCTCCAGCCGCAGCGTGCAGCGGGCGAAGCTGACGGGACTCTCGTATTCGTAGGTGGTGACGTGACGGATGTCGTAGATCACGCCAGCCCCGTCAGCTTTTCCGGCCGGGCGGCATTGGGGCCATGCGGGAAGTAGTGCTGCCCGATCGCCTCCGCGAGGCTGAGCAGGTCCTGCTCCAGCGCAAACAGCATCTTGACCTCGAGCTTCTCGGCCTCTGCCGTTGCCAGCATCGCCTGCATCGCCACCGCGAGCCGCTGCGGCTTCTCGATCAGGCCGTGCTCCTTCAGGCTCGGCAGCGCTTCAATATGCTCGTTCAGCGTCGCCACCTGGAACGCCACCGAGCGCGGATTGTAGGGATCGAGCACGGCGAGGTCGCGCACCGGCGCCAGGATCGGCGCCAGCAGATAACGCGAGCGGTAGGTGATCTGGCAATCCACCAAGGTCAGCAGGATGTCGAGGTCCTCGTCGCCGGCCTCGTCATAGGCGAATTGCCGCGTGAAGCGCGTGGTGTTGATGGCGCGCTCGACGCGGCGGCCGATGTCGAGGAAGCGCCAGCCGGCGGCGCGGTTCATGTTTTCTTGCGCCAGGCCAGCGAAGCTCGCCAGCTCCTGCAAGGTCAGCTCGGCCGCGCTCAGCACGCTGTCGTCGTCCTCGACCTCATAGGCAAGGCGCTCGGCCATCTCGGTGATGACCTGCCAGGCATCGGGCGACAGCCGCTCGCGCAACGAGGTCGCCGTGCGCTGCGCCGCGCGCACCAGCGACAGGGCCGAGCCGAAACGCGCCTCGCTCTGCAGCGCTTCGGCCGCGATGCGCCCTGCGGCCGCGCGCGAGGTTTGCGAGACCGCGCCCCAGGCCACCAACAGGCGCTGGATGCGCTCGGCCGATTGCAGCGAGGCCGCGGTGCCCTTGTTGGGCCCGCTCGGCGAGCCCAAAGCGCGCACGAGGCGCAGCGTTGCCTCGGCGCGTTCGAGATAGCGGCCGAGCCAGAACAGATTGTCGGCGGCGCGGCTCGGCAGCACGCCGGCGATGCGGCGGATGCGGACCTTGTCGGTCGCCGGCAGCAAGGTCGCGGTCGAGACCTGCTTGTCGGAGACCACCCAGACGTCGGCGGCACGCGCACCGTCGCCCATCGACACCGCGCGCGCGTCCGCCTGCTCGGCGATGCGGCAAAAGCCGCCGGGCATGATGGCCCAGCCGTCGGGCGTCGCCGCCGCGAACACGCGCAGCACGAAGGGACGCGGCGTGATCTGGCCCTGCTCCCACACCGGCATGGTCGAGAGCCGCACCACCTCCTGGCCGACATAATCCATGCCGCGCGCGGCGATGGCTTCGACCAGGCGCTGGCGGTCGCTCGCATCAAGCTCGCTCGCGAGCACCGGACCGCTGGAGTCGAAGCCGGGCACGCCGCGCCGGTAGGCGCCTTCGATCGCGACCTCGTCGAGCCGCGCCAGCACCTCCTCGCGCGCGACGCGCTGGCCGCACCACCAGGTCGCGATATGCGGCATCTTCAGCTCCTCGCCGAGCAGGCGGCGGCTGAGCGCCGGCAGGAAGCCGAGCAGCGCCCGCGCCTCCAAAACGCCGGAGCCCGGCATGTTGGCGACGACGACGCCGTCCTTGCGCAGCACGTCGATCAGGCCGGGCACGCCAAGATGCGAGGACGCATCGAGCTCGAGCGGATCGAGCGAGTTGGAATCGACCCGGCGCAGCAGAACGTCGAGCCGCTTGAGGCCGGCAACGGTTCGGATGTGGATGCGGTTGTCGCTGACGGCGAGATCGTCGCCCTCGACCAGCAGGAAGCCGAGATAGCGCGCCAGCGTCGCATGCTCGAAATAGGTCTCGCTGAAGCTGCCCGGCGTCAGCACGCCGATGCGCGGCTCGTCACGATCGGCGCGCGCGCGCAGTGAGTCGCGGAACGCCTCGAAGAACGGCGCGACGCGCGGCACGTTCATCGACTTGTAGAGGTCGGAGAAGGCGCGCGAGAGCACCAGGCGGTTCTCCAGCGCGTAGCCCGCGCCCGACGGCGCCTGGGTGCGGTCGCCCAGCACCCACCAGCGGCCGTCGGGCCCGCGGCCGACATCGGCGGCATAGAGCGAGAGATAGCGCCCGCCGGGCGGCGGCACGCCGCAGACGGGACGGAGGTATTCGGGGCTGCCGGCGATCGCGGCCGCGGGCAGCGCGCCCTCGGCGACCAGGCGTCCCTCGCCATAGAGGTCGCGCAGCACGCGTTCGAGCAACTCGGCGCGCTGGGTGATGCCGGCGCAGAGCTGCTGCCAGTCGGCCTCGTCGATCAAAAGCGGCAGATGGCTGATCGACCAGGGCCGGTCGGCGCTGTCGCCGGGGGCCCGGTAGGTGACGCCGGCCTCGCGGAGGTGGCGGTCGGCCATGCCGAATCGCCGCTCGATCTCGTCCGGCGCGAGCGCGCCGAAGGCCTCGAAGAAGCGGCTCCAGACCGCGCGCGGGGCGCCGTCGGGGCCCAGGAACTCATCCGGAATGCCGGGCAGGCGGCGATAGTCGCGGACCCATTGCGCGAAGCGGCGCTGGCCTTCACGCTGGCTCTCACGTTGTCCTGGCGCCCTACCCGCCTTGTCGTCCTCTTCGGCTGCGCCCTCGGCCATGCGCCTCTCCCTGCCCCACCATCATACTCATTGCAGGAGCGTGGTCCGCAAGTCGAGGGTCAGGGGAAACTCATTTGTGCGTTCCTCGGGCGGGGGCTGGATGGGCCCCGGCGTGTGGCCGTGGTCCTGGAAGCGCGCCAGGCGCCGGGCCTCGGCTTCATAGGTGTTGACCGGCTTGGTGTCGTAGCTGCGGCCGCCCGGATGGGCGACATGGTAGACGCAGCCGCCGAGCGAGCGGCCGTTCCAGCTGTCGATCAGGTCGAAGGTCAGGGGCGCGTGGACCGGAATGGTCGGATGCAGGCCGGAAGCCGGCTGCCAGGCCTTGAAGCGGACGCCGGCCACGGCCTCGGCCGAGCGGCCGGTCGAGGTCATCGGCAGGCGGCGGCCGTTGCAGGTGACGATGTGGCGGCCCTCGACAAAGCCCTCCGCCTTGACCTGGAGCCGCTCGACCGACGAATCGACATAACGCACCGTGCCGCCGGCCGAGCCCTCCTCGCCCAGCACGTGCCAGGGCTCCAGCGCCTGGCGCAGCTCCAGCGTCACGCCGCCGTGATGGACGCGGCCGAAGGCGGGAAAGCGGAATTCGAGCTGCGCCAGATACCATTCCGGCTCGAAGGGGTAACCGAACTGCTTGAGCTCGCCGAGCACGTCCAGAAAATCGTCCCAGATGAAATGCGGCAGCATGAAGCGGTCATGCAGCGCGGTGCCCCAGCGCACGAACTTGCCGTGTTGCGGCTCGCGCCAGAATTTCGCGATCAGCGCGCGGATCAACAGCTGCTGGGCCAGCGACATGCGCGGGTCCGGCGGCATTTCGAGCGCGCGGAATTCGACGAGGCCGAGCCGGCCGGTCGGTCCCTCCGGCGAATAGAGCTTGTCGATGCAGATCTCGGCGCGGTGGGTGTTGCCGGTGATGTCGACGAGCAGATGCCGGAACAGGCGGTCGACCAGCCACAGCGGCGCCTGATAGCCCGGCGGCGGCACGTGCGAGAGCGCGATCTCGAGCTCGTAGATGCTGTCGTGCCGGGCTTCGTCGATGCGCGGCGCCTGGCTGGTCGGCCCGATGAAGAGGCCGGAGAAGAAATAGGACAGCGAGGGATGCCGCTGCCAATACAGCACGAGACTCTTGAGCAGATCCGGCCGGCGCAGGAACGGCGAGTCCGGCGGGCTCGAGCCGCCAACCACGACGTGGTTGCCGCCGCCGGTGCCGGTGTGGCGGCCGTCGACCAGGAAGCGGTTGGCGCCGAGGCGAACCTTGCCGGCATCCTCGTAGAGGCCGGTGGTGATCTCGACCGCCTCGCCCCAGCTCTTCGCCGGCTGGATGTTGATCTCGATGACACCGGGATCGGGCGTCACCTTGATCACCTCGATGCGCGGATCGAACGGCGGCGGATAGCCTTCGACATGGACGGGGAGCTGCATCTCCTCGGCGGTAGCTTCGAGCACGGCGACCAGCTCGAGATAATCCTCGATGCGCTCGACCGGCGGCATGAAGGCGCAGATGACGCCGTCGCGGACTTCCACCGACAGCGCGGTGCGCACCGGGACGACCGTGTTGAGCTGCTCGGGCGCGGCCCGCGGCGGCGATTCCGGGCGCGCGGCGAGCGTGAACACGGGCAGCTTGCCCCGAGCCTCCATCGGATCCTGTTCGACGATGTAGGGATATTGGTTGGGCGGCACGTATCCGAGCGAGCCGAGCGGCAGGCGCAGGCCAAGAGGCGAATCGCCCGGCATCAGGAACAGATGATTGCGCCGGAGAGCCCAGCGCTCGCTGCGCCAGCGCGGCGGCGCATTCCAGCGCTGCACCGGCAGCACGAAGCCGCGCGGCGTATTCAGCCCCTCGTCGAACACGCGCGCCATGCGCGCGCGCGCCTCCGGATCGGACAGTTTGGAATCGGTGGGATCGACGTTGACGGGAAGCTCGGCTTCCTTCTGGAGCCAGTAGGCCGTGTCCTCGTAAGCCGGGATGATGTAGCCGGGATCGAGCCCGAGCCGTGCTGCCGTGACCTCGATGAAGGTCTCGGCATCCTTCACCGCGGCGCGCCGCGGATGTTCGATGCTGGCGATCAGGTCGGCGTTCTTCCAGATCGGCACGCCGTCCTTGCGCCAGTACAAGCCAAAGGCCCAGCGCGGCAGGCTTTCGCCCGGATACCATTTGCCCTGGCCGTAATGCAGAAGACCGCCCGCGCCGAAGCGCGTGCGCAGGCGGCGGATCAGGTCGTCGCCAAGCGCGCGCTTGGTCGGGCCGACGGCTTCCGTATTCCACTCCGCCGCTTCGAGGTCGTCGACCGAGACGAAGGTTGGCTCGCCGCCCATCGTGAGCCGTACGTCCGCGCTCGCGAGATCGCCGTCGACCTGCTCGCCGAGATCGTTGAGCCGCGCCCAGGATTCGTCGGAGAACGGCTTTGTGATGCGCGGCGCCTCGCGGATGCGCTTCACGCTCATGTCGAAGGCGAACTCGACCTCGGCAAAGCCGGCGCCGCCCGAAATCGGCGCGGCCGAGCGATAATGCGGGGTGGCCGCGACCGGGATGTGGCCCTCGCCCGCGAGCATGCCGGAGGTCGCGTCGAAGCCGATCCAGCCGGCGCCGGGCAGATAGACCTCGGCCCAGGCGTGCAGGTCGGTGAAGTCGTTCTCCACTTCCGGCGGCCCTTCGATCGGATCGATGTCGGGGCGGATCTGTACGAGATAGCCGGAGACGAAGCGCGCGGCGAGCCCGAGATGACGGAAGGTCTGGATCAGCAGCCACGCGGAATCGCGGCATGATCCGGCGGACGAGGCGAGCGTCTCCTCCGGCGTCTGCACGCCCGGCTCCATCCGGATGATGTAGCGGATCTTCTTCTGCAGCTCGCGATTGAGCTCGACCAGGAAGTTGACGGTGTTCGGGGCTTCCTGCGGGATCGAGTCCAGATATTTCGCAAACAGGCGATCGGGCTTGACCGTCTCGAGATACGGCGCGAGCTCGGTCTTGAGATCCTTCGTGTACTCGAACGGAAAGCTGTCGGCGTACGGCTCGACGAAGAAGTCGAACGGATTGACCACCGTCATCTGCGCGGTGAAGTCGACCTCGATCTTCAATTCGGTCGTCTTCTCGGGAAAGACGTAGCGGGCGAGCCAGTTGCCTTGCGGATCCTGCTGCCAGTTCACGAAATGATTGGATGGCGTGACCTTGAGCGAATAGCTCAGGATCGGCGTGCGCGTGTGCGGCGCCGGACGCAGGCGGATGGTCTGCGGACCGAGGTCGATCGGGCGGTCGTACTTGTAGTGCGTGACATGATGCAGTGCGACGTAGATCGACACGGGGTGCGGTGCTCCAGCAGCTTTTTTGAGCAGAACACCTGAAGTGGGTGCGATCAAGCACTAACAACGGGCAGCGCGTGCCTAGGAAGTATCCCGGTCGCACCGTAGGCCGGATGGCGCGCCACATGTGCAGTCTCGTTGGTGGGCAAAGGCGCGCGCTTGCGCCGTGCCCACGGCTTCCGTTGCGTGGGCACGGCGCAAGTGCGCCTTTGCCCACCCTACGATTCTACGATTCCGAGTCAGCGGAGAGAGCCCGCCCCATCTCGCCGCGATCGCGCGGCCTTACGCCGCCGAGGTCAGCCGCTGCAGGAACTGCCTCACCTCGCGGCGGAGCGTCTCGACTTCGCCGTGGACGCGCTCGGAGGCGCTGTTGACGCGGCTCGCCACGCGGCCCGTATCGGCAGCGGCTTCGCTGATACCTGACACGTTGGAGGAGACCTGCGAGGTGCCGGCGGAGGCCTCGTGGACGCTGCGGGCGATCTCGCGGGTCGCGGAGCCCTGCTGCTCCACAGAGGCCGCAATGCTCGCGGTGATGCCGTCGATCTCGGCGATGGTCTGGGCGATCGCCTCGACCGCCGCGACCGAATTGGTCGTCGATTGCTGCATCTCGCCGACCTTGGCGCTGATCTCCTCGGTCGCCTTCGCGGTCTGGTTGGCGAGGCTCTTGACCTCGGAGGCGACCACCGCGAAGCCGCGGCCGGCCTCGCCTGCCCGCGCCGCCTCGATCGTGGCGTTGAGCGCCAGAAGGTTGGTCTGCGAGGCGATCTCGCTGATCAGCTTGACGACGTCGCCGATCCGCAGCGCGGCATCCGCGAGGGAGCGAATTTCGTTGCCGGCGCGATTGGCCTCGTCGACGGCGCGACCGGTGCTCGCGGTCGAGCCGGCCACCTGGCGGCTGATCTCCGCGATCGAGGATGCGAGTTGTTCCGCGGCGCTCGCCACCGTCGCAACGTTGCTCGAGGCCTGCTCGGACGCGCTGCGCATGCCGGAGGTCTGGCGGTTGGTCACCTCCGCCGCGGCCGCCATCTGGCCGGCGTCGGATTCCAGATCGGTCGCGGCGCTCATGAGGCTGCCGGCAACCTCGTCGAGATGCGTACCGAACTGATTGGCGAGGCCGGCGATCTCGACCACGCGGCGGCCGAGGCTGTCGGTGCCAACATTGATCACGGTGGCCGAGCGGCGGAACGAGCCGGGCAATCCGCGCGCGAGGATCTTGCGGAAATACTTGCCGCGGCTGGCATAGTCCATCGATGCCGAAGCCTCGCGGACGAAGGCGTCGGTGATGTCGAGCATGTCGTTGACCGACTTCTGGATGGCGCCGATCCGCCCGGCCTGTCGCTCGCTCAGGATCCGCGCTTCGAGATCGCCGTGCGCCGCCTTGCGGCAGACATCGGCGACTTCATCGACGGCCACCGCGGCGCGATGCTGGCACCAGACGGAATAGCCGAGCAGCAGGATCGCTGCGCCGAGCGGCGCCGCACCGATGCTTCCGCTCCAGCCGAGCAGCAAGCCGACGAACGCGACGCTGGCGAGAAGGCACGCGACCGCAGTCGCTCCCTGCGCCTTAGAGAGAGAGCACAAATTCATCGTAACCGACACCGTTTTGCTTGAGCAGACCGACCATCATGTCGAAGCTCGCACGCATGCCGTCCTTGGCATTGGCGTGGCGCGCCTCTTCCGCGCAGAGCGCCTTGTAGATCGGCTTGATGCGTTCGACCGGGGCCGGATCGGGCCTGCGTCGATTGGAATGATATCCGATGATGTTGCCGCGATCGTCGAACGTCGGGGTGACATGGGCGAACACCCAATAATGGCTGCCGTCCCCGGCGAGATTGACGACGTAGGCGAAGATTTCCTGCTTGGCCTGGAGCGTGTCCCACAGCAGCTTGAAGACGCAGCGCGGCATGTCCGGATGGCGGATCAGGCTGTGGGGCGCGCCCATCAGCTCCTTCCAGGGGTATTTCGCCATGCGGAGAAAGACGTCATTGGCGTAGGTGATGCGGCCTTTGAGATCGGTCTTCGATACGATCAGCTCTTCCTCACCGAGGAGATTTTCCACCCCAGTGGGACGTATCGCTTGCATCAGATGGATCCTCGACAAAGGGCGGGCCCACCACGCTGTGGAGCCGCATCGCCTCCTGTCTACGGCAACAATGTTAACCAGATGTAAGCCGGGAAGTCCTGCGAGAGGCGCCCGCCTCCGTATCACTACTTAGCGAATGATTGTTGCATCACCGACGATCACACGCGATGCCGAAGCCGTCGCGAACGTCTGCCTGCGTCCTCTGATTGCGTCGGCGCGGCGCGGCGCGCCTGGCGCGATTACATCGTCGCGCCAAGCACCCAGGGCGCGAACTCGGCGCCGCCGAAATCGAAGCTCTCGCTCTTGGTCGGCTGTCCCGACGCCGTCTTGAGGACGAGATCGAAAATGCGCTGGCCGCATTGCTCGACGCTCTCCTCGCCTTCGAGGATGGTGCCGCAATTGACGTCCATGTCCTCTTCCATGCGCTTGTACATGGGCGTGTTGGTGGCGAGCTTGATCGAGGGCGCCGGCTTGCAGCCGAACACGCTGCCGCGGCCCGTGGTGAAGCAGACCAGATTGGCGCCGCCGGCGACCTGGCCGGTGGCGGCGACCGGATCGTAGCCGGGCGTGTCCATGAACACGAAACCCTTCTTGGTGACAGGCTCGGCGTAGCGCAGCACCTCGACGAGGTTGGTGGTGCCGGCCTTGGCCATCGCGCCGAGCGACTTCTCCAGGATGGTGGTGAGCCCGCCGGCCTTGTTGCCGGGGCTCGGATTGGCGTTCATCTCGGCGCCTTCGCGCGTCGTGTATTCGTCCCACCAGCGCATGAGGTCGACCAGCTTCTCGCCGACCTCGCGGCTGACGGCGCGGCGCGTCAGCAGATGCTCGGCGCCGTAGGTCTCCGGCGTCTCCGACAGGATCACCGTGCCGCCATGGCGGACGATGAGATCGCTGGCGACGCCGAGCGCCGGATTGGCGGACACGCCGGAATAGCCGTCCGAGCCGCCGCATTGCAGGGCCACAGTGAGCTCGCTCGCCGGCACGGTTTCGCGCTTGACCTTGTTGGCATCAGTCAGCGCCTCGCGCACGAAGGCGATGCCGGCTTCGACGGTCTTGCGGGTGCCGCCGACCTCCTGGATGTCCATCGCGCGCAAGCGGCCGGCGAGCTTCTGCTCTTCCATCAGGCCGCCGATCTGGTTCACCTCGCAGCCGAGGCCGAGCACGATGACGTGAGAGAAATTGACGTGCCGCGCATAGCCGCCGAGCGTGCGGCGAAGCAGCGCGAGCGGCTCGTTCTGCGTCATGCCGCAGCCGGTCTTGTGGGTCAGCGCCACCACGCCGTCGACATTGGGGAAATCGGCGAGCGGATTGTCGCCGGTGAAGGGATTCTTCTTGAAGACGTCGGCGACGAGGCTTGCGACATGCGCGCTGCAGTTCACCGAGGTGAGGATGCCGATATAATTGCGCGTGGCGACACGGCCGTCCGGGCGGCGGATGCCTTCGAACGTCGCCGGCAGATCGAAATTCGGCGTCGGCTTGACGTCGACGCAATAGGCGTAGTCCTTGGAGAAATCGCCCATGCCGCAATTCTGCACGTGAACGTGCTGGCCCGGCGCGATGGCTTGCGTGGCGAAGCCGATGATCTGGCCGTAGCGCTTGACCGGCTCGCCCGTTGCGATCGGCTTGATCGCGACCTTGTGGCCGGAGGGAATGCGCTCGACCGTGGTCACGCCGTCGGCCACCACCGTTCCCGGCGGCAGGCTGGCACGCGCGATCACCACGCCATCATCGGGATGCAGGCGGATGACGGGGCTGATGGTCATGGCGGTCTCCTTCGGAGGCGAATAGCGAATGGTGAGTAGCGAATGGAAACGGGAGCGGCGCCATTCGCCACTCCCTATTCGCCATTCGCCCAGAGCTCAGGCCTTGCCGCCGGAATCCTTGCGGGTCGCATTGACCTGCATCTTGGCGTAGGTCGTCATCAGGCCGACCTCGTTCGACAGCGTCACCAGCTTGAAGCCCATGTTGATGGCGCGCGCTGCGCCTTCGGCGCCGCTGCAATGGATGCCGGGGTTGAGGCCGCGCTTGCCGCACTCCTTGATGATCTTCTCGTAGATCGCGAGGATCTCGGGCTCGCTGCGGTCGAGCTTGGGCTCGAGGCCGTAGGAGAAGCCGAGATCGGACGGGCCGATATAGACGCCGTCGATGCCCTCGACATCGAGGATCGCTTCCATGTTCTCGACCGCGGTCCGGGTCTCCATCATCGGCAGCAGCACGATCTCGTCGTTGGCCGTCTTCTGGTAGGAGCCCGCGGTGCCGTACATGCCGGCGCGGATCGGGCCGTTGGAGCGCACGCCCTTCGGCGGATATTTGGAATAGGAGACGAGGTTTCTGGCTTCCTGCGGCGTATTGACCATCGGGCAGATCACGCCGTAGGCGCCGCCGTCGAGCACCTTGCCGATGATGCCGGGCTCGTTCCAGGGCACGCGGACCATCGGCGTGATCGGATGCTTGTCCATCGCCTGGAAGCACTGCACCATCGACAGATAATCCTGCACGCCATGCTGCATGTCGACGGTGACGCTGTCGAAGCCGCATTGCGCGATCATCTCGGCCGAGAAGCCGGAGGGAATCGCAAGCCACGCGTTGACCACGGCCTTGCCCGACTTCCAGATCTCTTTGACTTTGTTCGCCACGTTGCCTTTCCTTCCCTGTTGCGCTCACTGGCCGCGGATCGAGTTGGGCCGCACTTTGAGCGAAAAAAAGCGTGAATGTCCATGGCTCTCGCCGTGCACGCACGCATATCTGGGGTCATCCCTCCGCGAGGGTATCATCCGCGCTTCCGAGCCCGGCGAGACTGTGTTCGAGCTCGCCCAGCATCTCCTGCAATTCGGCCAGCTTGTGCGCGCCAAAGCGTCGCGTGATCTCGGCATAGATCGCCTCCGAATTCGGCGCCACGGCAGCCATCAGCTTCACCCCTTCTTTCGAGATCGAGACCATGCTGCGGCGCTGGTCCGCTTTCGCCGTCTTGCGCTCGATCAGATTGCGCGCTTCGAGATCGCGCAGGATGCGCGACAGGCTCGGTCCGAGCAGGAACGCCGTGCGCGCGAGTTCCGTGACCTCCACCGCCTCGATCGCCGCCAGCGCGCGCAGGATACGCCATTGCTGCTCGGTCAAGCCGTGCTGGCGCAGCGAGGGACGGAACTGCCGCATCACCGCCTCGCGGGCCCGCAGCAGCGACATCGGCAGCGAGCGCGAGAAATCGCGCATCGGCACCTGCCGTGCGGCGGGCGCGCTCCCGTTGGCTGGATCAGCCGGCTTTTTCACCATGGCGCCCTTTCAAACCGCGGCAAGTTTGCGGTGCAGCAAACCGGAACGGGGTTTGACGCATTCATTTAACATGTTAAGCATCTTTCCGCACCCCAATTCGTAAGATGGCAAATGGCGCTTTCCGACGACGATATCCAAGCTTGCGCGAGGCGTCTGCACCAGGCGGAAAGGACCCGCTCGCAGATCCGGCAGCTCTCACAGGATTTCCCTGATATCACCATCGCCGACGCCTACGCGATTCAGAAGGCCTGGGTCGATATCAAGATCGCGGAGGGGCGCATCGTCCGGGGCCACAAGATCGGCCTGACCTCGAAGGCGATGCAGAGCGCGCTCAATATCGACGAACCGGATTCCGGCGTGCTGCTCGACGACATGTTCTTTGCCGACGGCGGGATCATTCCGACCGGGCGCTTCATCGCGACGCGGGTCGAAGCCGAGCTAGCCTTCGTCATGAGCAGACGGCTCTCAGGCCCGGACTGCACGCTGTTCGACGTGCTCAACGCCACCGACTTCGTCGTGCCGGCGCTGGAAATCCTGGACACGCGGATCGAGCGCGTCGATCCCAAGACGAAAGCGACGCGAAAGATTTTCGACACCATTGCCGACAACGCGGCGAATGCCGGCATCGTGCTCGGGGGACGACCGATCCGCCCGCTCGAGGCAGACCTGCGCTGGATCGGCGCGCTGTGCTTCAAGAACGGTCAGCTCGAGGAAACCGGCCTCGCCGCCGGCGTGCTCAATCATCCCGCGACCGCGGTCGCCTGGCTCGCCAACAAGATCGCGCCGCTTGGGCTGGCGCTCGAACCGGGCCAGGTCGTGCTTGCGGGGTCTTTCATCCGTCCGATCGAGACCCGCAAGGGCGACACAATTCAGGCCGACTATGGCGCCTACGGCTCGGTCAGTTGCTACTTCGCTTGAGGGCATAACGAGGGAGTGAACCGCGATGCCGCATTTCACGATCGAATATTCGGCCAATCTCGACGGCCGGCTCGATATGAAGCAGGTGTGTGAGGTGGTGCGCAAGGCAGCCAGCGAGACCGGCATCTTCCCACTCGGCGGCATCCGCGTGCGCGCCATCCGTTGCGAGCATTATGCGGTCGCCGACAACAGGCAGGACTACGCCTTTCTCGACATGGTGCTGCGCATCGGCGAGGGCCGCGACCTCAAGACGCGGCAACAGGCCGGCGAGCAGGTTTTCCAGGCGCTCTCCCGCCATCTCGATCCGGTCTTTGCCGCGAGCAAGTTCGCGCTGTCGTTCGACATCCAGATCAACGACAAGGACACCAGCTGGAAGCGGAACAACATCCACGACGCCCTGAAGGCGGAAGCCCAAGCGGGCTGATGTTGTTCGAAGCCGCGGGCGAGTTCTGCCAAAATGGCGGCATCGAGGATTCCTGAACCTCAATTGAAGTGGATGAGCGCAATGACCACCCTCAGCGGCGGCGAAGCAATCGTAAGCGGCCTGGTCGCCCACGGCGTCGATACCGTGTTCGGCCTGCCCGGCGCGCAGGTCTACGGCCTGTTCGACGCCTTCCACCAGGCCCAGCTCAAGGTGATCGGCGCTCGGCACGAGCAGGCCTGCGGCTACATGGCGTTCGGCTATGCGCGCTCCAGCGGCAGGCCCGGCGTGTTCAGCGTGGTGCCCGGCCCCGGCGTGCTCAACGCCAGCGCGGCGCTGCTGACCGCGTTCGGCTGCAACGAGCCGGTGCTGTGCGTCACCGGCCAGGTGCCGACGCAGTTTCTGGGCAAGGGCCGTGGCCATCTGCACGAGATGCCGGATCAGCTCGCGACCCTGCGCACCTATGTGAAATGGGCCGACCGCATCGAATATCCCGGCAACGCGCCGACGGTCGTGGCGCGCGCGTTCCAGGAGATGATGTCGGGACGGCGCGGTCCGGCCTCGGTCGAGATGCCCTGGGACGTCTTCACCCAACGCGCCGACACCGGCCCTGCGCGGGTGCTGGAGCCCCTGCCCGCCCCGCAACCCGACCCTGATCTGGTGAAGCAGGCGGCCGCGCTGATCAAGGCCAGCAAGGCGCCGATGATCTTCGTCGGCAGCGGCGCGATCGAGGCCGGCGAGGAGATCCTCGAACTCGCCGAGATGATCGATGCGCCCGTCGTCGCCTTCCGCAGCGGGCGCGGCATCGTCTCCAACGCGCACGAGCTTGGCCTGACCATGGCCGCGGCCTACAAGCTTTGGCCGGCAACCGATCTGATGATCGCAATCGGCACCCGCGCCGAGCTGCCGGCATCGGGCTTCCGTTGGCCCTATCAGCCGAAGGGGCTGAAATCCGTTCGGATCGACATCGACCCAACCGAGATGCGCCGGGTCGTGGTCGATGCCGCCATCGTCGCCGATGCCAAAGCCGGAACGGCAGATCTCGTCACGGCGGTGAAAAAGGCCGGCTATGCGCGGACCCGCGGCCGGCGGGAGGACATCCGCGAGGCCACCGCGACCGCGCAAGCGGAGATCCAGCGCATCCAGCCGCAGATGGCGTATCTCAACATCCTGCGCGAGGTACTGCCGGCGAACGCGATCGTGACCGACGAATTGTCTCAGGTCGGTTTCGCCTCCTGGTACGGTTTTCCGGTCTACCAGCCGCGCACCTTCATCACCTCTGGCTACCAGGGCACGCTCGGCTCGGGCTTTCCCACCGCGCTCGGGGCCAAGGTGGCGAACCCGGACAAGCCCGTGGTGGCGATCACCGGCGACGGTGGCTTCATGTTCGGCGTGCAGGAGCTTGCCACCGCCGTGCAGTTCAACATCTCCGTGGTGACGCTGGTGTTCAACAACAATGCCTACGGCAATGTCCGCCGCGACCAGCGCGAGCGTTTCGACGGCCGCGTGGTGGCGTCCGATCTCGTCAATCCGGATTTCGTCAAGCTCGCTGAGTCATTTGGCGTGGCAGCGGCGCGCGTCACCGCGCCGGACCAGTTCAAGGCCGTGCTGGAGAAGGCACTGAGCCACAGCGGACCGTATCTGATCTCGGTGGAAGTGCCGCGCGATTCGGAAGTCAGCCCGTGGGCGTTCATCCACCCGCCGAAGCCTTGAGACCGGACGGGCCCTGCAGTCGCGCCGCGGCGATCACCAGGAGGCCGGCGCCCGCGACCGACCAGCAGGCGACCGGCGTCCAGTGCAGTAACGGAGCATATTCCGGCATCTTCTGCAGACCGCCGGCGACGGCCGCCATGCGCGCAAACGTGCCGAGCGCGAGGGCGGAGAAGACCAGCCCCGTGACCTTTCCTTCCGCGCCGGTCGAGCCGATCGCGAGCGCAGCCGAGATCGCGCTCATGAGCATGCAGCCCCAGGCGGCGCCGGCGAGAAATTGCGCCGCGATCAGCGTGTTGAGGCTGCCGGCGAACTCGGCCGCCGCGATCGCGACCGCGCCGAGCAATCCGGCGGCGCCCATCACGATCAGGCCGCCGCGATGCTTGACGACGAGGCTCGCCGGGAACATCGCAATGTTGAAGCCGATCCAGAACACCGGCATCAGCCATTGCAATTCACCGGGGGCGGCGAACCGCAAGTAGGACGGCGCGCTGTTCACGGCGAAGTGCAGCTGGTAGCCGAGGGCGAGCGCGACCATCGCGACGATGAACGCGATCGGAACGAGGCCGAGCGGCTTTGCCGCCTCGTCTGGCTTCGGCGGCGCGACATCGCGCGCCACGTCATGCTCGATGCGGGACAGGCCGAGCGCCGTCAACAGCAGCACCACGCTCGAGATCACGAACGGCAGCCGCGCATCGTGCTCGCGCAGCACGACGCCGAGATAGGGCGAGACCGCGCCGGCGACGCCGTAGCCGAGCATCGCCAGCGCCGCGAGGAACGGCACCTGCGGCTTGGCGCGGTATTTGCCGAGCAAAGTCAGCGGCGGCGCGCGCAGCGCGGAGGAGGTGACCGACCAGACCACGATCAGTGCAATGAACCAGACTTGCGCGGCCGCACCGGCTCCGGCGACGAAGGGCAACGCCACGAACGCCGCGCAGGAGATCGCGGTCACGAGCCCGACGAACAGGCCGAGCCTGCCGACATAAGGCGCGAGCTTGTCAGCGGCGAGGCCCATTGCGGTGTCGGCAATGGTGAAGATCGCCTGATCGAGCATCAGGATGAGGATGACGGCTGATGGCGCGATGCCGACCTCGGCGGCGAGCTTTGGCAGATAGACGACGTAGGTGGTCCAGCCCAGCGTGAACACGAATTGCAGCGCGGCAAGATAAAGGCCGGTCCGCCTGCCTGCTCCCGTATCGGCCGAATGCTCGATGTTCGTCATGACGCCGCCTCCCCTGCCGCCAGCTTAGACGAGGCAGGCCCGCGAGCAAACGCGTCAGCGTGTCTTCCGGAAGGTGAGATTGATCCGCCTCCGCCCGAGCAGCGCGTGCTCGCCCTCGGCGAGCGGCGCCACGCCGTGATAGGCGAGCCTGCTGGCCCCGCCCCAGACCACCACGTCGCCGTGCACCAGGCGGAAACGCCGCGGCTTGTCGCTGCGCGCCATGCCGCCGAACAGGAAGGTCGCGGGCAGGCCGAGCGAGACCGAGACGATCGGCGCCGAATAATCCAGCTCGTCCTTGTCCTGATGCAGCGACAGCCGCGTGCCGGGCTCGTAGCGATTGACGAGGCAGGCATCGGGCGCGAAGTCCTGAAAGCCGCCCTGCTCCGCCGCGCGGCGGGCGAGATCGCGCAGCACGGGCGGCATCGCCGGCCATGGCGCTCCGGTGCGCGGATCGACCGGATCGTAGCGGTAGCCGGTGTGATCGGCGATCCAGCCGCGCTCGCCGCAATTGGTCATCGCCACCGACATCAGGTGGCCGCCGGGCGTGGTCATACGGCGGAACGGCGACTGCGCCACGATGGCGCGCACGGCGTCGATCAGCTCGCTCTCGACCGGCGTGACGAAACCGCGCAGCAGCACGGCGCCGTCGGCGATCTCCTCGCGCGAGGGCTGCGCCTCGGCGATGCTGTCGAACAGATCAGACGTCAATGCCCGCGCTCATTTCGCATCATGAAAGATCACACCCAGCGTGTGGCGCTGGCCGGACCTGATACGGCTGACACCATGGCGCAGATTAACGCGATAGATGCCGCGTGTCCCCTGCACCGGGCGATGGTGCACGGCGAAGGCGACCGCATCGCCCTGCGCCAGCGGCACGACTTCGGCGCGTGACTGCATGCGCGGGCGCTGCTCGGTCAGCACGAACTCGCCGCCGGTGAAATCGCGGCCCGGCTCGGAGAGCAGGATCGCGACCTGAATCGGAAACACGTGCTCGCCGTAGAGGTCCTGATGCAGGCAATTGTAGTCGCCGGCCTCATATTGCAGCAGCAGCGGCGTCGGCCGCGCCTGCCCCGCCTCGTGACAGCGCTTCAGGAATGAGGCATGGCTGTCGGGATAGCGGATGTCGATCGCCATCGCCTCGTTCCAGCGATTGGCCACGGGCTTAAGATGTGCGTACAGCGCCGGCCGCAATTGCGCGATCAGGTCGGGCAGCGGATAGGCGAAATATTTGTACTCGCCGCGGCCGAAGCCGTGACGGCCCATGACGATGCGGCTGCGGAAGTGCGCGTCATCGGGATAGAGCGCGGCCACGGCGCGGCATTGATCGGGCGTGAGCAGGCTCCTCAGGACGGCGCAGCCCTGGGAGTCGAGCTCGGCGGTGATCTGCGGCCAGTCGAGGGCATCGACATGAGATGCGAGGTCGGCGAACGGCGCTTGGGGCGATTTGCGTGCGGTCATTGTCATAACAATCACCTTTGCAGCTCGACGTTCACCCCGCCACCCGATTTCCGATGACTATCTCCCTGTCATTGCGAGCGTAGCGAAGCAATCCAGAGTGCCACCGTGGAATCAGACTGGATTGCTTCGTCGCACGGGCTCCTCGCAATGACGTGGAGAGAGTTGAGCCAGCAACGCAGTTTCGCAGGGTGGGCAAAGGCGCTCTTGCGCCGTGCCCACGTCTTCGCAAGACGTGGGCACGCTCCGCTTCGCCCACCCTACGGAACCGTCGCTTATGAACCAACTATCCTCCACCGCCCCAAAACCGAGCTATCCCCTCACCGGCAGCGTCACCACGTCGTAGCCGTGCCTGATCGTGCGCTTCAGCACGGGGTCCTCCAGCTCGAAGTCGAAGCGCTCGGCGGGGCGGATGCCGCCTTTGGCGGCGAAGGTGCCGCCGAACATGGCGCAGCCGTCGGGGAACCTGCCGCCATCAAAGCCGCGCGCGATGAGCTCGGTGACCGGCAGCATCGCGTCCAGCGTGCCCTCCTGGTAGAGCACGCGCTCGCCCTTGATGGTGGCATAGGAGCGCAGGATCATCTTGTCCCAATGGCCGATGACGTCCTCCAGCTCCCACAGCGTGGAGGCGATCGGCTTGTCGCACATCTGCTTCGACACCGTGACGTTGTAGGCCTCGACCTTGCGGTCGGTGTGGTCGGAGCCGCAACCGACGAAGATGCGGCCCTGCCAGCCGATCAGCACGAACTCGACCTCGCCGCTGGAATCGCCGCCAGTGCATTCGATGCTGTCTTCCTGGGTCAGCCGCCGCGCCGAGGCGCGGTAGTAGATCGGGGTCGACGCCGGCGGGGCGATGCCCATCTCCTGCAGCTCTTTGATGTGCTTGTCGCGCGCGACGGGATCGCGGCCGGTCCAGCCGGCGATGACCATCTGGTCGATCGCCAGCGTCAACGGCGTGGTGGTCCCCCGGGCGTCGACGGTGAAAGTGAGGTCAAACACGAATAACGGCCTCCATGCCGGCAGCAAGTTCAAAGATACGGCGGTCCGACCCGCCCGCGCCCGCCAGCATCAGGCCGACCGGAACGTCGCCCTGGCGATGCGCAGGGATCGAGATGGCGCAGCCGTCGATCATGTTGATCAGGGTGCAGTTGCGCAGCGCGCGCAGGTTCTGCGTGGTGAAGGCCTTGTCGTCGGCGAGATCGGCGATCTTCGGCGGCGTGTTCGCAGTGGTCGGCAGCACCAGCGCGTCATAGGGCGCGAGGCGCGCATTGACGCGGGCAATCAGCGAGCGACGCTCGTTGAGGAGATCGATGTAGTCGGCCGCGCTCTGCGCCTCGCCGCGCATGATCCGCACGGAGACGCGGGGATCGTAGACGTCGCCCTTGGCGGTGATGAGATAGCGATGCCAGGCATAGCTCTCGGACGCGGCAAAGCCGCCCTTGGCGTTCATCGGCCCGATCTCGTGGAATTCGGCCATCTCGATGCGCTCGATGATGGCGCCGTGATCGGCCAGCGACTTGAGCGCGCGCTCGAAGGTCTCGGCCACCGCTGCGTCGAGGTCGTCGAGCGCGATCGTGGTGGGTACCGCGAGCCGCATGCCCTTCACGGGACGCGGCTTCAGCGCGGCGATCGGCTCGTTTGCGAGCACGGCATCGAGAATGGCACAGCAGCTGACCGATCGCGCCAACGGCCCGATGCTGTCGAGCGAGAACGACAGCGGCACCGACCCGTCGAGCGGTACGCGCCGCTGCGTCGGCTTGTAGCCGACGATGCCGTTATAGGCCGCCGGAATCCGGCATGAGCCGCCGGTGTCGGTGCCGAGCGCGCCATGCGCCATGCCGTCGAGCACGGACACCGCCGCGCCCGAGGAGGAGCCGCCGGGCACGTGCCCCTCGGCCCGGTTCCAGCCCCCCTTCGGCGTACCGTAATGCGGGTTGATGCCGATGCCGGAATAGGCGAACTCGGTCATGTTGGTGCGGCCGATCACGACGAAGCCGGCCTTGCGCAGCCGCGCCACCGTTGCCGCGTCCTGCTCGGCCGGCGGGGAATCGTCGAGAGCGCGGGAGCCGGCGCGCGTCACCTGGCCCTTGATGTCGAACAGATCCTTGATCGAGACCGGGATGCCGGCATAGCGCGACGGCGCGGCCTTCACCTTGCGCAAGCCGTCCATCGCGTCCGCGGCCGCGAGCGCGGCGTCCTTGTCGACATGGAGGAAGGTGCGCTGGCCCTCGCCTGAGGGATCGGCGATCCTGGCGATGCACGCCTCGACCAGCTTGCGGGCGGTGGTGCGGCCGCTTTCGAGGTCCTCGGCGAGCTTCGCCAGTGTCGGAAAATCGGGCATGTCTGTCTCACGGAATATTTGCGCGCGCAATCTATAGCGCTGGCTCAGCTCGACACAAGCACTGTGCGCATGATGGCATGCATGCGTATTGCTGGACCGTTGACGCACGATAGCCGATTGTCGCATCAAGATCGAAACAGGCGGGCGCCAAGCCTGTCTCCTGGAGGAGCCGCCAACATGGCCGAACCGCAGCGCGCGCGACCGAAACCGACGCCGGAGACCCAGCATTTCTGGGACGGCACCAAAGCCGGCGAATTGCGCCTGCAGCGCTGCGACGCCTGCGCGCATGTCTACTTCCCGCCGCGGCCGTTCTGCCCGTCCTGCGCCTCGCGCAAGGTCAGCATCTTCAAGGCGAGCGGCAAGGGCTTCCTCTACAGCTACGTGATCAACCACCGGCCCGCCGCGCCCGGCTTCACGCCGCCTTACGCCATCGCCGTGGTCGAGCTCGACGAGGGTCCGCGGATGATGAGCAACATCATCGACTGCCCGCAGACCCCCGAAGCGCTCGAGCTCGACATGAAGCTCGAGGTCGCCTTCCAGGCGCTCGACGACAACATCACCCTTCCCGTCTTCCGTCCGGCGAAGGGTTAGGCCATGCGCAAGAACCAGGTTGCCGTCGTCGGCGCGGCCGAGACCACCGAGCTCGGAATCATCCCCAGCGCCTCGCAGCTCCAGCTGCACGCGGATGCCGCGCTCAACGCCATCGCGGACGCCGGGCTGAAGCTGTCCGATATCGACGGCTTTGCCACCGCGGTCGAGACGCCGCAGCAGGTCTGCCATTATCTCGGCATCAAGCCGACCTGGGTCGACGGCACATCGGTCGGCGGCTGCTCCTTCATGCTGCACGTCCGCCATGCCGCCGCCGCGATCGAGGCCGGCCTCTGCAAGACCGTGCTGATCACCCACGCCGAGAGCGGCAAGTCGATGATCGGCAAATTGCCGCGCTCGACGCCGGCCGACAGCCTCAACGGCCAGTTCGAGGCGCCCTACGGCGTCTATGGGCCGCCCAGCATGTTCCCCATCCCCGTGCTGCGCTTCATGAAGACCTGGGGCATCACCCACGAGCAGCTTGCTTCGGTAGCCGTGGTGCAGCGGGAATGGGCGGCGAAGAATCCGCGTGCTATGATGAAGGAGCCGATCACGGTCGCCGACGTGCTCAACTCGCGCATGATCGCCTATCCGTTCCGTCTGCTGCAATGCTGCCTCGTCACCGACGGCGGCGGCGCGCTGATCCTGACCTCGGCCGACCGCGCCAGGGATTTTCCGCGGAGGCCGGTCTACATCATGGGCACCGGGGAGAGCGTGGAGACGCCGATGGTCAGCCAGATGGAGACCTTCAATTCCTCGCGCGCGTTCAAGACCGCAGGGCCCCTGGCCTTCAGGGAGGCCGGCATCGCGCACGAGGACGTCGATCATCTCATGATCTATGATGCGTTCGCGCATCTGCCGCTGTTCGGGCTCGGCGACCTCGGCTTCATGCCCTATGAGGAGACCGGAAAGTTCATCGCGGACGGCAATACCCGGCCCGGGGCTAAGCTCCCGCTCAACACCAATGGCGGCGGATTGAGCTACATGCATTCGGGCATGTACGGCATGTACGCGCTGCAGGAGAGCGTGCGGCAAATGCGCGGCATCGCGCCGGCGCAGGTGCCGAACGCGAGGATTTCGGTGTGCCACGGCGTCGGCGGCATGTTCGCGGCAAGTGGCACGATCGTGTTTACGAACGAGAGGTAACGCGCCGTCATTCCGGGGCGCGCGCAGCGCGAGCCCGGAATCCATCGTGCAGCAAGCGACGGCGGAGACATGGATTCCGGGCTCGCGCCAAGGGGCGCGCCCCGGAATGACAACGGAATTTCGAATGGATAGCGGAGAACCCACATGAGCAAGTCACTGCAAGACAAGGTCATCATCGTCACCGGCGCAGGCCGCGGCATCGGGCGCGAGATCGCGCTGCTGTGTGCGGCGGAAGGCGCCAAGGTCGTCGTCAACGATCCCGGCAGTGCCTCCGACGGCGCCGGCGCGAACGCGGCGCCGGCCGAGGAGGTGGTCGAGGAGATCAAGAAGCGCGGCGGCACGGCGGTTGCGAACTTCGAGAGCGTCGCGGAAGCGATTCCGGCCAGCAAGATCGTCAAGACCGCGACCGATCATTTCGGCCGGCTCGACGGCGTCGTCAACAATGCCGGCATCTTGCGCGACATGATCTTCCACAAGATGAGCGTGGAGGCGTTCGAGGCCGTCATCAAGGTACATCTGATGGGCTCGTTCTATGTCAGCCACGCCGCGGCGCGGATCTTCCGCGAGCAGGAGAGCGGCTCCTTCGTGCACTTCACCTCGACCTCGGGCCTGATCGGCAATTTCGGCCAGGCCAACTACGCCGCGGCCAAGCTCGGCATTGTCGGGCTCTCCAAGTCGATCGCGCTCGACATGGGCCGCTTCAACGTCCGCTCCAACTGCGTCTCGCCGTTCGCCTGGACCCGCATGATCGGCACCATCCCGACCGAGACCGAGGCCGAGAAGGCGCGGGTCGAAAAGATCAAGCAGATGGGCCCGGAGAAGATCGCGCCGCTCTGCGGCTATCTGCTCGGCGATTCCGCCAAGGACGTCACCGGGCAGATCTTCGGCGTGCGCATGAACGAGATCTTCCTGTTCAGCCAGAACCGCCCGATCCGCTCGGTGCAGCGGAGCGAAGGCTGGACGCCGCAATCGATCGCGGAACACGGCATGCCGGCACTGAAGGGCTCGTTCTACAAGCTCGACCGCTCCGCCGACATCTTCACCTGGGATCCGGTGTAAGGGTGGTTGTCTATCAATGATGTCATTCCGGGGCGGCTCGAAGAGCCGAACCCGGAATCTCGAGGTTCCGGGTTCGCCCTTCAGGCGCCCCGGAACGACAGCCCAAATTACCCCGTATTCCGCAAGCCCGCCGAGATGCCGTTGATGGTTAGCTGAATCCCGCGCAGCACCTGCTCGTCCGGGTTCTGCGCGCGGTGCTCTTTCAAGAGCTCGACCTGCACGTGGTTGAGCGGATCGAGATAGGGGAAGCGGTGGCGCACGGAACGCTCCAGCAGCGGATTGCCCTGCAGCAGCCGGTCCTGGCCCATGATGTCGAGCAGGCTCTCGATCGAGGCGTGCCATTCGCGGCGGATGCGGCCGAAGATCTTTTCCCGCAAGGCTTCGTCGGGCACGAGCTCGGCATAGCGCGAGGCGATCGCGATCGAGCTCTTCGCCAGCACCATGTCCATGTTCGACAGCAGCATGCGGAAGAACGGCCATTCGCTGTAGAGCTCTTTCAGGAACGGCATGCCCTTGTCGGGGTGCTCCGCGATCCACTGCTCGACCGCGCTGCCAAAACCGTACCAGCCCGGCAGCATCAGCCGGCACTGCGCCCAGGAGAACACCCAGGGAATCGCGCGCAGATCCTCGATCGCCCGGGTCTTCTTGCGCGAGGCCGGACGGCTGCCGATGTTCAGTGTCGCGATCTCGTTGATGACGGTCGAGGACCAGAAGTAGTCGACGAAGCCTTCGGTCTCGTAGACGAGGCCGCGATAGGCCTTGAAGGCGAGGTTCGACAATTCGTCCATCGCGGTCAGATATTCGCGGCGCGGCGCGCTCTGGCGCGGATGCAACAGGCTCGCCTCCAGCGTCGCTGCGGCGAGGATCTCCAGATTGTTGCGGCCGACCTCGGCGTTGGAATATTTCGACGAGATGATCTCGCCCTGCTCGGTGATGCGGATCTGACCGTTCACCGCGCCGCCGGGCTGCGCGATGATGGCATCATAGCTCGGCCCGCCGCCGCGGCCGACCGAGCCGCCGCGGCCGTGAAACAGGCGCAGCCGCACGTGATGTCGCTCGAACACCTCGACGAGGTTGATCTCGGCCTTGTAGAGCTCCCAGCCGGAGGTGACGAATCCGCCGTCCTTGTTCGAGTCCGAATAGCCGAGCATGACCTCCTGCACGCTGCCGCGGCTGTCGACGAGACGCCGGTAATCGTGCAGCGACAGCATGCGGTCCATGATACCGGATGAGGCCTGCAGATCCTCGATGGTTTCGAACAGCGGCACGATGTTGATGGCGCTGCGGCCGGAGGGATGGACGAGGCCGACCTCCTTCAAGAGCACCGCGACCTCGAGCATGTCGGACATGCCCTTGCACATCGAGATGATGCATTGGGGAATGGCGTCCGAGCCGAACTTCGCGTGCGCTTCCGCCGCGGCATGGAACACGTTGAGCTCGCCCATGGTCTCGTCGCTATACTTGACGAAGGGCGACACCAGCGCGCGCGTCGAGCGCAGCTCGTTCGTGAGCAGCGAAATGCGCGCGTCCTCGCCGAGCGCGAGATAGGACATGCCGGGATTGGCGGCATCCATCAGCTCGGCGATGGTGCGTTCGTGCACCGCGGAGTTCTGGCGGATGTCGAGCCGGGCGAGGTGGAAGCCGAAGCAGTCCACCGCGCGCCGGAGCAGCCGCAGCCGGCCGCGGGCGATGACGCGGGCATTGTTGGAGATCAGCGAGCGGTGCAGCACGTCGAGATCGGCCTGCAGTTCCTTCACGCTGGCGTAGGGCGCACCCTTGCCGACCGGCCGGCGCGTGATCTCGACCTCGAGCTTTTCGGCTGTCGCGGTCAGGCGCGCATAGATGCCGGAGACCGCCAGGCGATAAGGCTCGCCGCTCCGGTGCGGCGAGGTGTCCGGCGAGCGCTCCGCCAGGTTGCGCAGCTCTTCCGAGACGTCGGCGAGATGCGCCGCGATCGACAATTCCGAGCCGAGCACGTGCAGCTCTTCCAGATAGAACTGCATCACCCGGCTCGACTGCAGCCGCAGCGTGCCGCGCATGACGTCGGCTGTGACGAAGGGATTGCCGTCGCGGTCGCCGCCGATCCAGCTGCCCATGCGCAGGAACGAGGCGAGCTCGGCGGAGGCCTGCTCGCCGCCCTCCTCCAGCCGGTCTTCCAGCGCGTTGAGCAGCCGCGGCACTTCGCGCAGGAAGGTGTAGTCGTAGAATGACAGGCCGTTGGCGACCTCATCGAGCACGGTGAGCTTGGTCCGGCGCAGGAGATTGGTCTGCCACAGCGTCAGCACCTCGCGGCGGAGCTGCTCGTCGCTGGCATCAGCCTCCTCGGCCGTCAGCGCCACGCGCTCGCGGCGGTCGAGCAGGCGCGCGACCTCCATCTCGCGGTCCATGGTGCTCTTGCGGCGCACCTCGGTCGGATGCGCGGTCAGCACCGGGCTGACCAGCGCGGTCTTGAAAAAGTCGCGCAAGCCGTCGGCGCTGATACCCGCCGCCTTGGCGTGGGCGAGCGTTTCCGCCAGCACACCCGAACCGCCATTCTTGCCCGCGCTGCGGGCGCGCATCTGGCGAATGTTGTTCTGGTCCTCGGCGATGTTGGCGAGGTGGGAGAAATAGCTGAAGGCGCGGACGATCCGCACCGTTTCCGACGTCGACATGCTGTCGAGGATCTGCTCGAGCTCGCGGCGGGCGAGCCGGTCCTCGTCGCGGTGAAAGCGGATCGAGGTCTGGCGGATGCGCTCGACCAGCTCGAACACATCGGCGCCCTCCTGGTCGCGCACGGTGTCGCCGAGGATGCGCCCGAGCAGGCGGATGTCGTCCCGCAGCCGCGCCTCGGCCTCCGTGACCTGGACGTCCTCAGGGCGGTTGGGACGATGCTCGGTGGCCTCGGGTACGGTCTGGAGGGACATGGCTCGCTCCTTGGTTCGAGCTCGCTTGGATGCCCGGCACGGCCGAGTGTGCGATATTTTTCTACCGCAGCGCAAGATGAAGTTGGCGCGGCGCACACTGGCGCCTCGTGTCCCGGACGCGCTGCAGCGTGCAACGCTGCTGCGCAGAGCCGGGACTCAGGAGGCCACACGGTACACGTGGAGAGATGGGCCCCGGCTCAGCAGCGCACCACGCCACGAAGACGCGGCGTGATGCGCCGCGTCCGGGGCACGAGAGCTGCAATCTCATCCCAAACACACACCTTTGCGGCCTCGCGGCGCGTTCCGCCCGAGCTTTGCTGTCGGTTTCGCCCCATCGAGAAGAAAGGGCGCAGGGAAGGCCGGGCGCCGGCTGGCACCCGAGATCCGCACGCGACAAGACGCACGCGGGGTTGACCACAGGTGATGCCGGGCTCCCGGCCTTCCCTGCGCAATGGTGTTACGGCTTATGGCGCGCTCTCCCCGGGGAGCGATGCACTATTGCCCCCGTCGCCTTGCGGCTGATCGATGCGCGCGCCCGGTCGGGCGGCTTCATCACCGCAAGCCTTGACGCCAGCCTGCGGGCGTCAGGACCACACGCTTTTGCCGTCCGCGGACGTTTCTCCCCGGACAGCCGGAAGCTCGCGCGTGCTCGCCCCCGACGCCGAAAAGAAACGCTTTGACCGCGCCGTGTCGTGCCGCGGATCGTGACGGCTCACAGGCCGCGCCCGCCCTGCCATCCCGTCACGCGCCGGCGCTGCCGCGTCCATCGCATCCCGGCCAACGTATCGTGACGATCGCGAAACGCCCCTTTTGGCGGGCCGGGATGGAATGCGGTTTAGCCGAAACGATGATTTCGGTCAATCAGAATATTTTGCGGACCTGTCCCTTGACCTGGATGTGGCGTGTTTTGCCTGTCGGGCAGCGCGAGGGATTGGGAGGCGAGAAGCGGCTGAGCAGCACGCTCCGCCCATGCTATGAGCTATCAGCTCCGAACAGGCTGCCCGATTCCAAGAAGGTTGCCTTCGCTGTCGCGGAACCAGGCGCCTCTCTCGCCGACGCCCTTGCTTGCGTAATTGCCGGCGATGTCGGCGATCCCGTTCACGGTCTTCAGCCCGGGCAGGTCGTATTCCTCGAACTTGACTCCGCGGGCGCGAAGCTCCCGCACCGCGGCCTCGATGTCCTCGACTTCGAAGCCCATCTGGGTGTGCGTGCCGGATTGCACGCCGGCCGAGACGAATATCGCGAACTCGCCGCTGGCGCAGACGTAGCGCAGTCCACCTTCGCGCTGTTCGACCGGGTCGAGCCCGAGCTTCTCGGAATAGAACGCCCGCGCCCGGTCCAAATCCTTGGCGGGAAGACGGGTGGCCACCTTCGCGTTCCCCAGCATCCTTGGCTCCTTCCGACATCGATCAGAGGCGGGAGCATCGTGTCCTTCAGCCAACCTCAAACGTGCTACGGGTCAAAGCGGCGCTCGCGCGGTCCGCGCGCGCCTCAAGCCGGCACGATCACCTTGCCGATCGGCCACAGCGCGATGCCTGCGAGCTTGAGGTGAGCCCAGGCGAAGGGAATGCCGATGATGGTGACGGCGAGCACCAAGGCCGTCAGGACGTGGCCGAGCGCCAGCCACCAGCCGGCGAGCACGAACCAGATGATGTTGCCGATCACCCCGAGCGGGCCGGTGCCGATATCCTCGACACCGGTCACCTCGTAGCGGCTGACTGCTCGCGAGCCGAACGGCAGCAGCGTGTAGACGGCGATGTTGAATGCCGCCCGCGCCCAGGGCAGGCCGACGATGGTGATGGCCATGATGACCGCGGCGATCACCCAGCCGAACGCCATCCAGGCGCCGCCGATGAGGATCCAGAGGATGTTGAGGAGAATGGAAACGGGGGCCATGGCATGATCCAGAAAACAGTGACACCGCCCATATAGGCACGAAATCTGTCTCTGCTAAGACGGCCTCGCCCGGTCTCCCGCTACCGCCCCTCGAATTTCGGCTCGCGGTTCTCCATGAACGGCTTCATCGGTCATGACAGTGTTTTCCCCATCCGTTGTCTCGTAGGGTGGGCAAAGGCGCGTTGCGCCGTGCCCACGATCTGTCTCCGTAAGCGAATTTGGTGGGCACGCCTCCGCCTTCGCTCTTCGAGCTACGGCGGACGCTTTGCCCACCCTACGAGACTGCGGCTTTACCGATCCGACGGCACCGCCTCAGATCTTCCGACCCGCCTGCTCCCAATAGGGATCGCGCAGGCGGCGCTTGAAGATCTTTCCGGAATCTTCGCGTGGCAGGCCGGTTCGGATCTCGATGTGCTTGGGCACCTTGTAGTCGGCCAGATGCGCCTTCAGCGCGGCGCGGACATCGGCGGCCTCGAGCGTGACGCCGGCTTGCGGCTCGACCACGGCCATCAGCGCCTCGCCGAACTCGGCATCGGGGATGCCGAACACGGCGCAATCGTGCACACCGGGCACGGCGTGCAGCACGGACTCGATCTCGGCCGGATAGATGTTGACGCCGCCCGAGATCACCATGTCGCGCTTGCGGTCGCAGATGAAGACGTAGCCGTCTTCGTCGATATAGCCGACATCGCCGGAGGTGATGAAGCCGTCGCGGTCGATCTCGGCGCGCTTGTCCGGCTTGTTGTGGTAGGTGAAATCGGCAAGCTCGGCCATGCGGGAATAGATCTCGCCGATCTCGCCGACGCCGAGCACGTGGCCGTCCTCACCGAGGAAGCGCAGCTCGGCGCCGGGCGAGATCTTGCCGACCGTGCCGGGCTTCTTCAGCGCGTCCTCCGAGGTCGCGAAGGTGACGGCACTGGATTCGGTCGAGCCGTAGAATTCGTAGATCACCGGCCCCCACCATTCGATCATGGCGCGCTTGACGTCGGCCGGGCACGGCGCGGCGGCGTGAATGACGTGGCGCAGCGAGGAGACGTCGTACCTCCTGCGCACCGCTTCCGGCAGCTTCATCAGGCGGATGAACATGGTCGGCACCATGAAGATGGTGTCGACCCTGTAGCGCTCGATCGCTTCCAGAAACTCCTCCGCTTCGAAGCGCGGCATCAGCACCAATGCGCCGCCGAGCTTGCCGGCGCGGATGCCGAAGGAATTCGGCGCGGAATGATAGAGCGGGCCCGGCAGCAGCGCACGGGCGCCGGGCTTGAGCCCGTAGATCATCGCGCGCATGCGCTCGCCGGCCGCCTGCTGCTCCGGCGTCGGCGCGTTGCGCCGCACGCCCTTGGGATGGCCGGTCGTGCCCGACGTGTAGATCATGTTCATCGGCTGCGGCACCACCGGGCCGTCATAGGGCGGGTGCTGCGCGAGCCAGGATTCGAAATCGATCGCGAAGCCTGGCGTCGTCAGTTGATCCGGATCGATCCTGTAGCTGGACAGGATCTCCGGCGGTGTCGGCACGCTGAGCACGGTGACGCCCGCAGGGATCGCATCGCGCAGGGCGTGCAGCATGTCGGCATGGCCGATCAGCACGTAGGTGCCGGTGTCGCCAAGGATGTAGTTGATCTCCTCCGGCTTGAAGTGCCAGTTGATCGGCACGCCATAGGCACCGAGCCGCATCGCGGCGTAGGCGGCTTCCAGGAAGGCGATGTCGTTGCGCATCAGCATGCAGACGCAATCGCCCGGGCGGACGCCGAGCTTGGCGAGGCCGGAGGCGATGCGGTCGGCGCGGGCGGCGATTTCAGCGTGGGTGCGTCGGCGGTCGCCGCAGACGATGCCGAGGAAGTCAGACGTTTCGCTCATTGTTGTTCTTCTTTGTTGTCAGCGACGGTGTCAGTTGGCCGTCATCACCGGGCTCGTCCCGGTGATCCACGTCCTTGGTTCATCGCTTGCATCAAGAACGTGGATGGCCGGGACAAGCCCGGCCATGACGGAGAGACCATCAATCCGCAAAATTCGGCGCGCGCTTCTCGATGTTGGCGCGCACCGCTTCGGTCTGGTTCGGGCTGCCGATCAGCTTCTGCTGCTCGACCGACTCGGCGAGCAGCGCCGGACCCGGATCGACCGAGAGATTGTTCAGCATCCGCTTGGCGGCGCGGATCGCATCGGGGCTTTTTCCCGCGATCTCGCGCGCGGTCTCGAGAGCGGCCGCGCGCGGGTCGTCGCAGATGCGCGTGGCGAGACCGTATGTCATCGCTTCCTGCGCAGAGAAGATGCGGCCGGTGTAGGTGAGATCGCGCAGGATGTCGTCGCGCACGAGGCTCGCGAGGATCGGCGTGCCTGCCATGTCGGGCACGAGGCCCCATTTGATCTCCATGATCGACATCCGCGCATCCGCCGAGAGAAAGCGCATGTCGGCGCCGAGCGAGAGCTGGAAGCCGCCGCCGAAGGCAACGCCGTGCACGGCCGCGATCACCGGCACCGGAAGCTGGCGCCAGCCCCACACCGCCTGTTGCGCAAAGTTCGCCTGGCCGTGGGTGCGCTTGGTGAGATCGCGATTTTCGCCACCCGGAATTCCGTTGCCGCCCTTCTCCTTCATGGCGGCAAAACGTCCCATGTCGAGCCCGGCGCAGAAGGCGCGGCCCTCGCCGGAGAGCACGACGGCGCGCAGGCCTTTTTCCTTGGAAAGCCGCTCGGTTGCGGCGACAAGCGCCTCGAACATGGCCTGATCCAGCGCGTTCATCTTGTCGGCGCGCACCAGGCGCACGTCGGCGACGCCTTCCGAGATCGAGATCGAGACGCGATCTTCCATGGACGAATTCTCCCCTGTGCTTGACCGGTTCCCGCTTTACAGGACGCTGGCGGCCAGATTTAGTCAATCGACCAATTAACTGACAATCCCTACGGGGGAAACCACCATGTTCCAAGAAAATCTTCTGGCCGGCCGGCGCATTCTCGTGACCGGCGGCGGCACCGGTCTCGGCAAGTCGATGGCGGCGCGCTTCCTGCAACTCGGCGCCGAGGTGCACATCTGCGGCCGCCGCAAGATCGTGTGCGACGAGACCGCGACCGAGCTGATGGATCTCTATGGCGGCCGCGTCACCAGCCACGGCGTCGACATCCGCAACGCCGTCGCGGTCGAGGAGATGGTGGAGAACATCTTTCGCGACGGCGGCCTCACCGACCTCATCAACAACGCCGCGGGCAATTTCATCTCGCGCACCGAGGAACTGTCGCCGCGCGGCTTCGACGCCGTCGCCAACATCGTCATGCACGGCACGTTCTACGTGACCCATGCGGTCGGCAAGCGCTGGATCGCGGACAAGCAGCCCGGCAACGTCGTCTCGATCACCGTGACCTGGGTGCGCAACGGCTCGCCTTACGTGGTGCCGTCGGCGATGAGCAAATCGGCGATCCACGCCATGACGATGTCGCTCGCCACCGAATGGGGCCGCTACGGCATCCGCCTCAACACCATCGCGCCCGGCGAGATCCCGACCGAGGGCATGAGCAAGCGCATCAAGCCCGGCGACGAGGCCGGCGCGCGCACCAGGGCATTGAACCCGATGGGCCGCGTCGGCACCATGGAGGAATTGCAGAACCTTGCCGTTTTCCTGATCTCCGGCGGCTGCGACTGGATCAACGGCGAGACCATCGCCATGGACGGCGCCCAGGCGCTCGCGATGGGCGGCAATTTCTACCAGCTCCGCGACTGGAGCGACGACGACTGGAAAACCGCGCGCGACAGCATCATGGCGCAGAACGAGAAGGACCGGGCGAAGCGGGGGTGAGGACGCGTTGCGAGTGCGCGCATATGTAAGGGCCTAGCGCTTTCGCCCCGCCCTCACCTGTCGTCCCCGCGAACGCGGGGACCCATAGCCACAGGGAGCAGTGTCGCGCGAGTCGGTAACTCCGAGTCTTCGCCAAACCACTTCCTGTGATTATGGGTCCCGGATCTGCGCGCGCCTATGGCGCGCTTGTCCGGGACGACAGCTTGCCTTCTCGCGTATTGTCTTTACTCGCGGATGACGCCACACTCCCGGGCATAAGAACAAGACGTCACGGGAGAAACATGTCCACACAGCCATTGGCGAACCTCGCCGATATGGTGCGCGAGCGTGCGAAGAGCCGCGGCGATGCCATCGCCTACGAGTTCGAAGGCCGCCTCACCAGCTTTGCCGAGTTCGATATCAGGACCAACAAGGTCGCCAACGCGCTTCTTGCGATGGGCGTCAGACGCGGCGACCGCATCGCCTATCTCGGCAAGAACAGCGATCTCTATTTCGAGCTCTTGATGGGCGCGATGAAGGCCGGCGTGGTGATGGCGCCGGTGAACTGGCGGCTTGCCGGGCCCGAGGTCGCCTTCATCGTCGAAGACTGCAAGGCGCCGGTGCTATTCGTCGGACCGGAGTTCATCACGCAGGTCCGCCAGATCAGGGACCAGATTCCTGGCGTGCGCACCATCATCGCCACCGAGGGCGGCGCGCCGGAATGGCAGGACTTTGCGGCCTGGCGCGATGCGCAGAGCGGCGACGACCCGAAGGTGCCGATCGATGCCAAGGACATCGCGATCCAGCTCTACACGTCGGGCACGACAGGCAAGCCGAAGGGCGCGATGCTGAGCCACGCCAACTTCCTCAATTTGGTGCAATCCGGCAATGCCGAGGACAAGCCGGAGTGGAACCGGTGGTCGACCGACGACGTCTCGCTGGTGGCGATGCCGGTGTTCCACATCGGCGGCTCGGGCTGGGGCGTGATGGGACTCTATCACGGCGTCCGCGGCGTGATCGCACGCGAGTTCGATCCGACCAAGGTGCTGGACTTCTTCGAGCAGTCGGGCATCACGAAACTGTTCATGGTGCCGGCGGCGATGCAATTCGTGGTGCGGCAGCCGCGCGCCAGGACGGTGGATTTCTCGCGGCTGAAATACATGCTGTACGGCGCCTCGCCGATTCCCGCGGCGCTGCTGAAGGAATGCATCGAGGTCTTCAAATGCGGCTTCGTGCAGCTGTATGGGATGACGGAGACGACGGGCACCATCGTCGCGCTGCCGCCGGAGGATCACGTCGAGGGGCTGGAGCGGATGCGCTCGGCCGGCAAGGCGCTGCCGGGCGTCGAGATCGCTATCCTGGACGTTGACGGCAAGCCGTTGCCGCCGCGCCAGGTCGGCGAGATCGCGACGCGCTCGGGCTCCAACATGGCGGGCTACTGGAACCTGCCGGAGGCCACTGCCGCGACGCTGCGCAGTGACGGCTGGCTGCGCACCGGCGATGCCGGCTACATGGACGAGGACGGCTACCTCTACATCCACGACCGCATCAAGGACATGATCATCTCCGGCGGCGAGAACATCTACCCGGCCGAGGTCGAGAGCGCGCTGTGCGATCATCCTGATGTCGCCGAGGCCGCCGTGATCGGCGTGCCCGACGACAAATGGGGCGAGGCGGTGAAGGCGGTCGTGGTGATGAAGCCGGGCAAGCAGGCGAGCGCCACCGACATCATCAACTTCACCCGGACGCGCATCGCCGGCTACAAGACGCCGAAGAGCGTGGAGTTCCTGCCGGCGCTGCCGCGCAATCCCTCAGGCAAGATCCTGCGGCGGCAGTTGCGCGAGCCGTACTGGGCGGGGAAGGACCGGCGGGTGAATTGATCCGCGGTCTCGTAGGGTGGGCAAAGGCGCAAAGCACCGTGCCCACCATTCTTTCATGATCGCGACAGAAGTGGTGGGCACGCTTGCGCTTTGCCCACCCTACGAGAGCGGTGCAAGCCTTAGCGCTTCCCCGGCCCCATATAGCCGAACAGGAATCCCGCCACCTTGCGCATCTGGATCTCCTCGCTGCCCTCGGTGATGCGGTAGCGGCGATGATGGCGATAGATGTGCTCGAACGGCTTGTGGCGTGAATAGCCCATGCCGCCATGGACCTGCATGGCGCGGTCGGCGGATTCGCAGCAGAGGCGGTTTGCCCAGTAATTGCACATCGAGACGCGGTCGGAGAGCGTGCGCTCGATCTGCTCCTCGGTGAGCTGATCCATCTCCCAGGCGGTCTTGCGGATCAACAGGCGCAGCATCTCGGCTTGCGTGGCGAGTTCGACCAGCGGGAACTGGATCGCCTGGTTTTCCGCCAGCGCCCTGCCGAACGGCTTTCGCTCGCGCGCGTACTTCACGCTCTCGTTGATGCAGTAGACGGCGGCGCCGAGCGAGCTCGCCGCCTGCCGGATGCGGTTCTGGTGCACGAAGCACTGCGCCAGCGACAGGCCGCGGCCGACCTCGCCGAACAGCGCATCTTCCGGCACGAAGACGTCGGTGAAACTGACGCGCGGATGATCGGTCGGCATGTTGAAGGTCCACATGTACTCCTCGACCTTGACGCCGTGGCTCTTGGCCGGCACCAGGAAGCACGTGATGCCGCGGGCATCGCCGTCATTGCCCGACGTGCGTGCAAACAGCGCGCAGTGGGTGGCGACATGCATGCCGGTGGTCCACATCTTCTCGCCGTTGATGATCCAGCCCTTGACGTTGTCGCGGGTCGCCGGTACCGCGCGCGTCTCCATGTGGGTGGCGTCCGAGCCGTGATGCGGCTCGGTGAGGCCGAAGGTGATGCGGTACTTGCCCTTGATCGAGCCGTCGATCATCGCCTTCTGGTCGTCGCGGCCATAGCGGTCGAGCATGGTGACGAGGGGGAAATTGCCGACGATGGAGTGCTCGTTCTGGAGGTCGTTGTGCAGGCCGAGGCCCTTGGCGGCGAAGTGCTCGCGGATCACGGCCATCCACAGGTTGGAGCCGTCCTTGCCGCCATATTGCTTCGGCACCGGAAAGCGCAGATGGCCGGCGGCATCGGCGAGATCCTTGGCCTTGCGCAGCAGCGCTTCCCATTCGTGCCGCGGCAGGCCGCCGTTCTCGAAATCGGTGCGTGCCCATTCGCGGCGATGATCGAAGAAGCGGATGTTGTCGTCGGCTTCCTCCAGCGGCTTGATCTCGCGTGCGATGAAGCGGTCGAGCTCTCCGAGATAGGCGACGAGATCGGCAGGCAATGAGAAATCCACAGGTTCTCTCCCGGATTGATTTTATCGTTTTGCGTTAAGGCGCTGGGCGCATTCTTGCTTCTCGCGATTAAGCGGAGAAGAGCGCGTGCAAGTCAAGCAAGGCGAGACGTGACGGCTACGCAAGGCGCACCAGCGCAATTCGATGGTGCCCATGCACTGAGGCGCGGTAGTATGACGCCAACATTCCTTCACGAGAAAATGCGGGGAGCGCGCGATGGAGCTGAAATTTTCCAAGGTGGAACGCAAGGGACCGATCACGATCGTGACGCTGTCGCGGCCCGAGGTCTACAACGCGCTGCACACCGACGCGCATTTCGAGCTGCAAAAGGTGTTCGACGATTTCTCAGGAGATCCCGAGCAGTGGATCGCGATCGTCACCGGCAGCGGCGACAAGGCGTTCTGCGCCGGCAACGATCTGAAATGGCAGGCGGCCGGCGGCAAACGGGGCTGGGACAAGGGCGGCTTTGCCGGCCTCACCTCGCGCTTCGACTGCGACAAGCCGATCATCGCGGCGGTGAACGGCGTCGCCATGGGCGGCGGCTTCGAGATCGCGCTTGCCTGCGACCTCATCATCGCCTCGGAGAACGCGACCTTCGCCCTGCCAGAGCCGCGCGTCGGCCTTGCCGCGCTCGCCGGCGGGCTGCACCGGCTGCCGCGGCAGATCGGCCTCAAGCGCGCCATGGGCATGATCCTCACCGCGCGCCATGTCAGCGCCCGGGAAGGTTTCGAGCTCGGCTTCGTCAACGAGGTGGTGCCGCAGGGCGAGGCGCTTTCCGCCGCGCTACGCTGGGCCGAGATGATCGGCAAGAACTCGCCGATGTCGATCCGGGCGTCCAAGCAGGCGATCCAGAAGGGGCTGGGCGTCTCGCTGGAACAGGCGATCGCGGAGCAGCGGGATTATCCGGCGGTGCAGGCGATGGTGGCCTCGCAGGATTACATCGAGGGCCCGAAGGCCTTCTCGGAGAAGCGGCCGCCGAAATGGGTGGGGAAGTGACCGCGTTTCTCTCCGCTCGTCATTCCGGGGCGCGCCGACAGGCGCGAGCCCGGAATCCATTAGGCGGCAGAACGCGCAGATGAATGGATTCCGGGTTCGTCGCTGTGCGACGCCCCGGAATGACGGGAGAGAGTGGCGCGCCTGCCTCAACACCGTCATTGCGAGCGCAGCGAAGCAATCCAGGCTGCCTCTGCGGGAACACTCTGGATTGCTTCGTCGCTGCGCTCCTCGCAATGACGGCGGAGAGACCTACCCACCCCGCTCTAGCTCCCTTTTGTAGGACGCGTAGTTCGGCTGATCGACGGCGAGCTTGTCCATCGTGGTCGCCCACAGATGCTCGGCGAGGCCTGGCGTTGCCAGATCAATCTCGCCTTTCGCTATTCGCTCGGCGAGTGCGCGGTTCAGCTCCATGACCGAGCCGTCCCTACCGAGCAGCGCACGCAACCGCTCGACTTCCGCAGCATCGCTGCCCTCTTCCCGCGTCAGCTGCCGCGTCACGAGATCGAGGATGTTGATGGCAACGCGCAGCTTGAAGGCCTGGTGGCCGGAGATCAGCGGCGTGATGTCGCTGCGGAGGAAATCGGCGACCGACTTGGTCAGCTCGATCGGGGTCGGCTCGTCCTGCATGTGTCAGCTCCCGCGCGGCGCCAGGAGCCGCAACAGATCGATCTCGGTTTCGGAGGCGCGGCGGCCGATCATGGCGCGCTCCATCGAATGGTCGGGCCCCTCGCGGAACCGCTGCATCATGCCGCCGCACATGATGCCCCAGCGCAGTGTGCCCATCACCTCCCAGAACTTGACGCGTTCGGGGTCGACCTTGCGGCCCGCCGACTCATAGCCTGCAAACAGCTCCTCGCGCGAGCCGAAGCCGCCGACGGGCCTGTCGATCTCGCCGAAACGCCAGGAATTGACGCAGACCCAGCCGAGGTCCTCCATGGGATCGCCGAGATGGGCCAGCTCCCAGTCCAGCACGGCGCGCACGCCGTCGGCGCCGATGATGAGATTGCCGTTGCGGAAATCGCCGTGCACCAGCGTGGTCTCGGCGGATGGGCCGGGATCGTGGTCGCGCAGCCAGCGCAGCGCCAGCTCGAACACGGGCTTGGGCCAGTTCAGGCTGCGATAGTCGCGCTCGAACTCGGCAATCTCCTGCGTCGCCGACCTGCTGCGCAGCTCGGGCAACTTGTCCTTCGGCAATCGATGCAGGGCAGCGAGAATGCCGCCGATCTGCCGCGCCAGATGCGGCCGCGCCGCGGCAAACTCGTCATCGCGAAGAATCTTGCGCGCGATGGTCTCGCCTTCGACCCTTTGCATGATGAAGCCGGTGCCGAGGTCGTCCTCCGGCACCAGCACGTGCATCACGCGCGGCGACGGCACGCCGGCCTCGAAAGCGAGCTGCATCAGCTGCGCCTCGGCGGCAAGGCCCGCCGCGCGCGTCGGCGCTGCGCCATAACCCTTCGGCGAGCGCCGCAGGATCGCGCCGATCACGCCATCGGGATGGGTGATGTCGAAGCGCCAGGTTTCCTGGCTGGCGCCGCCCGACAATTTGGCCGCGCAGGTCGTGCCGGTCGCGCCCTTGCACCAGCGCCTGACGCTGCGTGAAAGCTCGGCCTCGATCATTTGCCTTTGAACTGCGCGGGCCGCTTCTCCAGGAACGCGCCGACGCCCTCGCGGAAATCCTGGGTGTCGCCGGCGCGAAGCTGGCACTGGAATTCGAGGTTGAGCTGATCCTCGAAGGAATTTTCCGGGCTGTCCCAATAGAGCTTGCGGATCAGCGACAGCGCGACCGTCGGCCCGCTGGCGAGCTCGCGCGCGAGCTTCATCGCCTCCTCCATCAGCACGCCGTCGTCATAGACGCGATTGACGAGGCCCCATTCCAGCGCCTTCTCGGCCGGCAGCCGTTCGCCCATCAGCGACAATTCGATCGAACGCGCGCGGCCGACGAGGCGCGGCAGCAGCCAGGTCGAGCCGCAATCCGGCACGAGGCCGATGCGCCGGAACGCCTGAAGGAAATAGGAGGAACGCGCGCACAAGATCATGTCGCCGAGCAGCGCGAAGCTCATGCCGGCGCCCGCCGCCGGGCCGTTGACCGCGGTGACGATCGGGCAATGCAGATTGCGGATGCGGCGCAGGAAGGGGTGAAAGCCGGTCTCCAGCGTCAGGCCGGCCTTGGTCTTCTTCGACTGGCTGTTGCGCCCTTGCAGATTGGCGCCGGTGCAGAAGGCGCGGCCTGCGCCGGTCAGCACCACGCAGCGCACCTCGTCCTTCTTCTCCTCGATCGTATCGAGCGCTTCGGCAAGGCCGCCCAGCATGTCCACGGAGACCGCGTTCATCACCTCCTGATGGTCGAGCTTGAGGATTGCGACCGAACCATCGAAATCGAGCGTGACGTGTTTGAACTGCATGGTTTCCTCGTCAGTTGAGGCCTGCGCCAGTTTCGCAGCCCGGAATTCGTTTTGCCGGGGCGCATATTTGATTTTTGGCGCGGTCTTGTCCATGGTGATCCGAGCATAGCAAGCAATCTTGCGCGCAGCGGCTGGTTGGCCGCAGACCAAAAAACAGGAAACGCGCCATGTCTATTTTCGACCTCACCGGCCGCGTCGCCGTGATCACCGGCGGCAATGGCGGCATCGGCCTCGGCATCGCGCAGGCGCTCGCGGCCCAAGGCTGCAACGTCTCGATCTGGGGCCGCAATCCCGACAAGAACAAGGTGGCTGCCGCGAGCATGGCCGGGCTCCCCGGCAAGGTCGACACCCGCGTTTGCGACGTCACCGACCCGGCCTCGGTGAACGCAGCGATGAAGGCGACGCTCGACATTTTTGGCCGGGTCGACGGCTGCTTCGCCAATGCCGGCATCGGCGGCGGCGGCCGGCGCTCGTTCATCGAGCGCACCGAGGAGGAATGGCGCACGATGTTCGCGACCAATCTCGACGGCGTGTTCCACGCCTTCCAGGCCGCGGCAAGGCACATGACCGAGCGCGCCAATGCCGGCGATGCCTTCGGCCGGCTGGTTGCGACATCGAGTCTCGCCTCGATCTTCGGCACCGCGCGCAACGAGCATTACGCCGCGACCAAGGCTGCGATCAACGCGCTGGTTCGCGCGCTCGGCGTCGAGCTCGCCCGCCACGGCGTCACCGCGAACGCGATCCTGCCCGGCTGGATCAAGAGCGACATGACATCCGGTCTCATGGCCAACGACAAGTTCGTCGCCAACGTGATGCCCCGCATTCCGCAGCGCCGTTTCGGCGAGCCGAGCGATTTCGGCGGCATCGCGGTATATCTGATGAGCAAGGCCTCGTCGTATCACACCGCCGATACGTTCGTGATCGACGGCGGCTATACGGCGTATTGAGATTTCGTAGGGTGGGCAAAGGCGCGCTTGCGCCGTGCCCACCATTAGCATTTCCGGATGCCATGGTGGGTACGCTGCGCTTTGCCCACCCCGCGGCATCTGATTTCAAAAGCGCAGAAGGGAATGGGCACATGTTCTCACACGTCATGATCGGCACCAACGATCTCGACAAGGCCAAGACGTTCTACGACAATCTGCTGAGCACGCTCGAGGTCCGGCCGGCCAGGGTCGACGGCCATCGCATCTTCTACATCACCAAGACCGGCGTGTTCTCGGTGTCGAAGCCGATCAACGGCGAGCCGGCGACCTGCGCGAACGGCGGCACGATCGGCTTCGCCGCCAATTCCCCGGAGCAGGTCGACGCCTGGCACGCAGCCGGCATTGCGGCCGGCGGGAAGTCGATCGAGGATCCGCCCGGCGTGCGTCAGGGCCCTGGCGGCAAGCTGTATCTGGCTTACTTGCGCGATCTCGACGGCAACAAGATCTGCGCGATGCATCGGATGCCGGCGTGAGGCCGACCGGACTCTCCTCGTCATTGCGAGGAGCTCTTGCGACGAAGCAATCCAGACTGCCGCCGAGGTAAGATTCTGGATTGCTTCCGCCTTCGCCGAAGGCTTCGGCGGACAAGTCGCTGCGCTCGCATTGACGGAGTCCTGGGGATCTGACGGCGCTCCAGCCCACTCGCGCCGCCCCCGTTCAAACAACATTTCAAACGCCCTCGCGATATTCCATCGCGTGGCAGGGCTCGGCGCGAAAAAATGCGCGCTCGCACTTTGGCCGCGCCGCGACTATTCTTGCGCCCAGAACAATCTCTGCGTCCCCGGGAGGAACAATGACAAAACACACCTACATTCCCCGCACCACCAACTACACCCTCAATCCCGGCGACGAGCTCAACGACTTGCGGATGTCGGAGCAGGTCCGACCGCTCTACGATCATGTCAGGAAATTCATCCGCGACACCGTGGAGCCGATGTCGATCGAGTTCGCCAAGGCGGGCGAAGGCAAGGAGGACCGCTGGAGCTTCACGCCGAAGCAGCTCGAGGTGCTGGAGAAGGCCAAGAACAAGGCCAAGCAGGAAGGCCTCTGGAACTTCTTCCTGCCCGATGACGAGACCGGCCAGGGCCTGAAGAACCTCGACTACGCCTATATCGCCGCCGAACTCGGCAAGAGCCCGCTGGCGTCAGAGACGATGAACTGCTCGGCGCCCGACACCGGCAACATGGAGGTGCTGGAGCGCGTCGGCACCAAGGAGCAGAAGGAGAAGTGGCTGAAGCCGCTGCTCAACGGCGAGATCCGTTCGGCCTATGTCATGACCGAGCCGAACGTCGCCTCCTCCGACGCCAAGAACATCTCGACCACCGCAAAGCTGGTCGGCGACGAATGGGTCATCAACGGCGAGAAATACTACATCTCCGGTCTCGGCGACCCCCGCTGCAAGATCCTCATCGTGATGGTGAAGACCAATCCGGATGCCGCGCCGAGCAAGCAGCAGTCGCAGATCCTGGTGCCGCGCGACACGCCGGGCGTCGAGGTGCTCGGCCCGATGTACGTGTTTGGGCAGGACCACGCCCCACGCGGCCACATGCACATGCGCTTCAACAATGTGCGCGTCCCGAAGGAGAACATGCTGCTCGGCGAAGGCCGCGGCTTCGAGATCTCGCAGCTCCGTCTCGGCCCGGGCCGCATCCATCACTGCATGCGCACCATCGGCAAGGCCGAGAAGGCGCTCGATCTGATGGTGCAGCGCGGCCTCACCCGCGAGGCCTTCGGCAAGAAGATCGCCCATCTCGGCGGCAACATGCAGATCATCGCCCAGGCGCGCTGCGAGATCGAGGCGATGCGGCTGATGGTGCTGAAGGCCGCCAAGGCGATGGACGTGCTCGGCAACAAGGAGGCCCGCGTCTGGGTCTCCATGGTCAAGGCCATGGTGCCGGAGCGCGCCTGCAAGATCATCGACCAGGCGATCCAGATGCACGGCGCCACCGGCATCTCGCACTGGACCCCGCTCGCGGAGATGTATCAGGACGTGCGGCACCTGCGCTTTGCGGACGGTCCGGACGAGGTGCATTGGATGGTGGTGGGACGTCACGAGCTGAGCATGGCGTGATCGACGAGATGCCGTAGGGTGGGCAAAGGCGCGCACTTCGCGTGCCGTGCCCACCGTCGCGGCCAACGCGAGAGGTGGTGGGCACGCTTCCGCCTTCTCTTCGAGCTACGGCGGACAAGTCGCTTCGCCCACCCTACGCACATCCGCGCGCGGCGTTACGCAGTCGTCGCGGCCTCGATCTTGTCCTGGGTTTTGGTCTCGAAATCGCTGGCGTCGTGGCGCTCGTGGAGCTGGCTGGCGGGGTCGCCCGAGACGCGGTTGACCATGCGGCCGCGCTTCACGGCGGGACGCTGGGCGATCTGGTCGGTCCAGCGCTGCACGTTCTTGTAGTCCTGCACCGACAGGAATTCGCCGGCGCCATAGACCAGCCCCTTGGCGAGCGCACCGTACCAGGGCCACACCGCCATGTCGGCGATCGTGTATTCCTTGCCCGCGAGATATTCGTTGTCGGCAAGGCGCCGATCGAGCACGTCGAGCTGGCGCTTGGTCTCCATCGCGAAACGATCGATGGCGTATTCGATCTTGAACGGCGCGTAGGCGTAGAAATGGCCGAAGCCGCCGCCGAGATAGGGCGCGCTGCCCATCTGCCAGAACAGCCAGGACATCGCCTCGGTGCGGGTCTTGATGTCCTTCGGCAGGAAGGCGCCGAACTTCTCGGCGAGATAGAACAGGATCGAGCCGGATTCGAACACCCGGATCGGCTCCGGACCCGAGCGGTCCATCAGGGCGGGGATCTTCGAGTTCGGGTTGATGTCGACAAAACCGCTGCCGAACTGGTCGCCATTGCCGATCCTGATCAGCCAGGCGTCGTATTCGGCGCCCTTGTGGCCGAGCGCCAAAAGCTCCTCCAGCATCACCGTGGCCTTCACCCCGTTCGGGGTGGCCAGCGAATAGAGCTGAAGCGGATGCTTGCCGACCGGCAGCTCCTTGTCGTGAGTTGGGCCGGCGATCGGGCGGTTGATGCTGGCGAACTGCCCGCCATTCTCCTTGTTCCAGGTCCAGACTTTGGGCGGCACGTAGGCGGGGGCGTCGGTCATGCGGGGCTCCGGCGGAAAGATGCGTCTGCATTAATTAGACCGCGAATGCCGAATGACAAGGGCGCCGAATGCATTCCCGAACCGGGCAACTTCACGTTTCGTCATGGCAGGCTCCCTCCCCGTCATTCCGGGGCGCCCGCAGGGCGAGCCCGGAATCCATCGCTCCGCCAGGAATGCTCCGAAAAATGGATTCCGGGTTCTCGCTGACGCGAGCCCCGGAATGACCGGCCTCATCCGGGACGCAACGGCCTGCGGGACGAGCGCGACGTCTACGCACAAGATGCCTCGCCGAATCCGGCATGTCATCGATCGGCTCGCGTCACTTTGCTTTGCCAGCGAAAACAACGAAAACGCCGACGCCGCCGGGAGAGAGCCATGAAATCGCCGATCTGCGACATGCTGGGAATCGAGTTCCCGCTGCTGGCCTTCAGCCATTGCCGCGACGTCGTCGCCGCCGTCAGCCGCGCCGGCGGCTTCGGCGTGCTGGGTGCCACCGTGCACACCCCCGATACGCTCGAACGCGAGCTGAAATGGATCGACGATCACATCGACGGCAAGCCCTACGGCATCGACGTGCTGATCCCCGAGAACATCTCGACCGCGGGCGAGAAGGACGTCACCTGGAAGAGCCTGGAGGCTCGCGTGCCGCAGGAGCATCGCAACTACACGCGCGATCTGCTGAAGAAATACGACATCGAGCTCACGACCACGGAGGTCGCAGCCGATCAACCGCAGCCGTTCGACGGAAAAACCGCGCTGCAGCTGCTCGAAGTTTCCTTCAATCATCCGATCCGCCTGATCGCCAACGCGCTGGGCGTGCCGCCCAAGGCGATGATCGAGATGGGCAAGACACACGGGGTGCCGGTCGCAGCGCTCGTCGGCGCCAAGGAGCACGCGCTGCGCCAGGTCGCGGCAGGTGTCGACATTCTCGTGGTGCAGGGCACCGAGGCCGGCGGCCATTGCGGCGAGGTCTCGACCATGGTGCTGGTGCCCGAGGTGATCAAGGCGATCAGAAAGATCCGCGACGTGCCGGTGCTGGCGGCCGGCGGCATCATGACGGGCCGGCAGATGGCGGCCTGCATGGCGATGGGCGCGGCCGGCGCCTGGACCGGCTCGGTGTGGCTGGCGACCGTCGAATCCGAGACCAGCGAGATATTCCGCGAGAAGATGATCGCGGCGTCCTCGCGCGACGCCGTGCGCTCCAAGGGCCGCACCGGCAAGCCGGCGCGGCAGCTCCGCTCGGTCTGGACCGACGCCTGGGACCGCGCGCCGGACAGCCCGGGCGCGCTGCCGATGCCGCTGCAAAGCATCCTTAGCCGCGACGCCTTCAATTCGATCGACCGTGCCGCAGCGAGCGGCAACGCACGGGCGCGCGATCTCGTCAGCTATTTCGTCGGCCAGGGCGTCGGCCTGATCGACAGCGTCAAGTCCGCCGGCGCCGTGGTGCAGGAGTTCAAGGAAGAGTTCGCCGAAGCGGTCGAGCACATGAATGCGCTGGTGGCGGAGTAGGTGTAGACCCTCATGGTGAGGAGGCGCGCAAGCGCCGTCTCGAACCATGAGAGCCCGCGGCCCATCCTTCGAGACGCCTGCTTCGCAGGCTCCTCAGGATGAGGTCGGAGATATTTGAGAGAGTGAAGCAGCAGAACAATGACGACTGTTCCCCCTGACCTCATCCCCGTCATCGTCGGCGTCGGCGAGATCGTCGATCGCCCGAAGGAGATCACTGAAGGCCTCGAACCGCTCGATCTGCTCGAACAGGCGCTGCGGCGCGCGGAGGCGGACGCCGGTGCAAAACTGCTTGGCGAGGTGCAGTCGCTCGATGTCGTCAACTTCCTGAGCTGGCGCTATCGCGATCCCGAGCAGCTGTTGGCGCAGCGCCTCGGCGTCACGCCCGCGCATTGCTATTACGGCCCGGTCGGCGGCGAGAGCCCGATCCGCTACATCCACGAAGCCGCCAAGCGCATCGCGCGCGGCGAGTGCACGGTCGCCGCGGTCTGCGGCGCGGAAGCGCAGTCGACCGCGACCAAGGCGGAACGTGCCGGCGTCAAGCTGCCATGGACCCCGTTCGCCCATGACGTCGAGGAGCCCAAGCGCGGCGCGGCGTTCCAGAAGCCGCTGGCGGTGAAGCTCGGCGTGTTCCGACCCGTCACGGTCTATCCGTTCTACGAGGCCGCCTCCTCCGCACATTGGGGCCAGACGCCGCGCGAGGCGATGGCCGAGTCCGGCGTGCTGTGGTCGCGCTATTCGCAAGCCGCCGCGCAAAATCCCAATGCCTGGCTGAAGCGGCGCTATGCGCCGGAGGAGATCACGACACCGACCGCGGACAATCGCCTGATCGCCTGGCCCTACAACAAGCTGATGGTCGCCAATCCCAGCGTCAACATGGGCGGCGCGCTGCTGCTCACCAGCCTTGCCAAGGCCCGTGCGGCCGGGATCGCGGAGGACCGACTGGTCTATCCGCTCGGCGGCGCCTCGGCGGAGGAGCCGCGCGATTATCTGTTGCGCGACCAGTTCTACGAAAGCCATCCGCAGAACGCGGTGCTGCAAGCCGTGATGGACCTTGCCGGCGGCGACGGCAAGACGTTCGACGCGATCGAGCTCTACAGCTGCTTCCCTTGCGTGCCCAAGATGGCGCGGCGGACGCTCGGGCTTTCCGCCGACGTGCAGCCGACCGTGACCGGCGGGCTCACCTTCTTCGGCGCGCCGCTCAACACCTACATGACGCATGCGGCCTGCGCGATGGTGCGGCGGCTGCGCGATGGCGCCAGGCTCGGCCTGCTCTATGGCCAGGGCGGCTTCGTCACCAAGCATCACGCACTGGTGGTCGCGAAGGCGCCGCCGCACGCGGCGCTGGCGCAGGAGACCAGCGTGCAAGGCGAGGCCGACCGCAACAAGCGCGCGGTGCCGGAGTTCGTCGACGAGGCCTCGGGCAAAGGCAAGGTGGAGAGTTTCACGGTGCTCTATGGCCGCAGCGGCGAGGTCGAGCACGGCGTCGTCATGCTGCGCACCGAGCACGACCGGCGAACGCTGGCGCGGATTCCGGCGCGCGACAGCGCGACGCTGGCCCATCTGCTCAACATGGATCGCACGCCGGTCGGCTCGCTCGGCGAGATCACGGTGGCTGCCGACGGGGTGCCGGAGTGGCGGGTGGCGTAGCTGCGGCGCATCACACCGGACGATGCTGCGCATCGCCGGGACTGCCGCGCTGCGTCCGGGGCACCGATCTCGGCCCCCTGCGCCATCCGCCTCAGGCGGCGCGGACGGAGCTCAGGAACTTGCCGACCTCGAGCTTGAGACGGTTGGAATCGCGCGACAGCATCTGCGCCGCCGAGAGCACCTGTGAAGACGCCGAGCCGGTTTCGGAGGCACCGCGCTGGACGTCGCCCACATTCGACGAGACCTGCTGGGTGCCTTGGGCGGCCTGCTGAACGTTGCGGGCGATCTCCCGGGTTGCCGCGCCCTGCTGCTCCACGGCTGCCGCAATCGCCGAAGCGATCTCCGACAGACGCGCGATGGTGCCGCTGATGTCGCCGATGGCGGTGACCGAATCCTGGGTCGCCGCCTGAATGCCGCCGACCTGCTGGCCGATCTCGCCGGTGGCCTTGGCCGTCTGCTCGGCGAGCGCCTTGACCTCGGAGGCCACCACAGCGAAGCCGCGTCCGGCCTCGCCCGCACGTGCCGCCTCGATCGTGGCGTTGAGGGCCAGCAGATTGGTCTGGCCGGCGATCGCATTGATGAGCTCGACGACGTCGCCGATCCGCGATGCGGCCCGCGACAATTCGCTGACGCGCTCGGTCGTGGCATGGGCCTGGCTGACCGCTTCGCTCGCGATCCGGGAGGAGTCCTGCACCTGGCGGCCGATCTCGCGCACCGAGGACGACATCTCTTCGGCGGCCGACGCCACCGAGTGGACATTGGTGGAGGCTGCTTCCGAGCCGGTTGCGACCGCCGTCGCCAATTCCTGCGCCCGACCCGCGGTCGAGGACAGCGTCGAGGCCGAAGCCTCGAGCTCGGTTGCGGCCGACGACACCGTCTCGACGATTTCGCCGATCGCGGCCTCGAAGCCGGTTGCGAGCTTGGTCATGTCGGATTTGCGCTGCGCCTCGGCACGGCGCTGAACCGCCTGCACCTCGTCGCGGCTGAAGCGGATGATGGTCTGCACTGTCTGGAGGTTGCGCAGCGCTTCGCCGATCTCGTCGTCGCGCTCGATCACGATGCGGCTGTCGAGCTTGTCCTGGACGAGGTTCAGCAAAGTATCGTTGAGTTGCTGCATCGGTCTCCGGATCGCGCGCATGGTCGTGACGCCGGCGAAACCGACGATGGCGACGCCGACGACGGCCAGCGCCGCCAGAATCAGGCTGGCCGAACCGCCGGCGGCGAGCGCGCCGCCGATGCCGAGCGCAAGCATGAACAGCGCCTGGAGCGCCATCGTCGTGAAGAGGCGCGCCTTCAGCGTCCCGGTGAAGACGCTGAAGCGGTCCAGCCACGAGCGGCGGCGGATGATGCCGGCGTCAATGCGATAGCCATGCGGCTTCTTCTCGCGGATCGCAGAATAGACCTCTTCGGCGAGCTTGCGCTGGTCGGCCGGCAGTTTTGTGCGGATCGACGTATATCCCTTGACCTCGCCGTTTTCGCGGATCGCAGAGGCCGTCGCCAGCACCCAGTAGAAGTCGCCGTTCTTGCGACGGTTCTTCACCGCGCCGAGCCAGGGCTTGCCGGCCTTCAGCGTGTCCCAGAGGTTGTCGAACGCCTCCGGCGGCATGTCGGGATGACGAACGATGTTGTGCGGCTGGCCCATGAGTTCCGCCGACGTGAAGCCGGCGGCGGCAATGAAGTCCTCGTTGAAGTAGGTGAGCTTGCCCTTGAGATCGGTCCGCGAAACGATCAGCGTCTCGTCACTGACGGGATATTCGACCGTCGTGACCGGAAAATTCTTGCGCATCGGGGCTCCCCAAAGACCGAATTCAGTAAAAAGTCATTCGAATCGGGACGCGCCCGGCATGAGCCTGCCCTCTGCCAACTATCGTAAATCCGATTTAACCATCGATGAAACGTCGCGCCCGTAACACTACGGACGATCTCAGAAGAGCTCCGCCGCGAGCGACATCATGCTACCGGCAAGACGAAACGAGCGGTGCTATGTGGCGCCGCTCGTCGCTCGATCGGACAAAGACTTTACGCCGCGCGGACGTTGGTCAGGAACTTGCTGACCTCGTTCTTCAGCCGGCCCGAGTCGTTTGACAGCATTTGCGCCGCCGACAGCACCTGCGACGATGCCGTTCCGGTCTCGGTCGCGCCACGCTGCACGTCGGTGATGTTGGAGGAGACCTGCTGGGTGCCCTGCGCGGCCTGCTGCACATTGCGGGCGATCTCCTGCGTCGCCGCGCCCTGCTCTTCCACCGCGGCCGCAATCGCCGAGGAGATCTCCGAGAGGCGCTCGATGGTCGAGGAGATCTCCTTGATGGCGCCGACCGAATCGTTGGTCGCCGCCTGGATGCCGGAGATCTGCTGGCCGATCTCGCCGGTCGCCTTCGCGGTCTGCTCGGCGAGCGCCTTCACCTCGGAGGCCACCACCGCGAAACCGCGGCCAGCTTCGCCCGCTCGCGCCGCCTCGATTGTGGCGTTCAGCGCGAGCAGATTGGTCTGGCCCGCGATGGTGTTGATCAGCTCGACCACGTCGCCGATCCGGGCGGCAGCCTTCGACAGCTCGCTGACGCGCTCGGTGGTGGCGCGCGCCTGGCCGACGGCATCGCCCGCCATCCGCGCCGATTCCTGCACCTGACGGCTGATCTCGCCGACCGACGAGGCCATCTCCTCGGTGGCCGAGGCCACCGATTGCACGTTGGTCGAGGCTTCTTCCGAAGCTCCAGCCACCGTCGTCGCCAGTCTCTGAGAGCGGTCGGCAGTCGACGTCAGCGTCGAGGCGGAGGCCTCGAGCTGGGTCGAAGCCGACGACACGGTCTGGACGATCTCGCCGATCATGGCTTCGAATTCGCGGGTGATGTCGTCGACGCGGCGGCCGCGCTCGATCTTGGCCTCGGCATCCGCGGCCGCAGCCTCGTCCGCGGCCTTCTTGGCGATCAACGCCTCCTTGAAGATCTGGAGCACGTCGGCCATCGCGCCGATCTCCGTCTTCTCGCCGCGATGCGGCACCTCGGCCGAAAGGTCGCCCCGGCCCAGCGCCTGCATCGGCTGTGTGATGGAATTGATGCCGCTCGAGACATCGCGGACCAGATAGAAGCTGAGACCGATGCCGATCAGGACGGCGGCGCCGAGAATGACCGAAACCAGCATGAAGGCAGAGGAATAGCTGTCGGCGGCATCCTGAGCGGCCTGTTCGCCACCCCTGGTGTTGAGCTCGATGTCCTTGTTCAGGACCTCATCCGCCTGAAGCCCGATCTTGTTGACCGTCTTGGAGTTGAGCTCCTGCGCCTCGCGCGGCATCTTGCCGGCCTCCTTGCGCGACAAGGCCATCACCTCCTCGGTGCCTTTCTTGTAATCGTCCCACAGCTTGGACCACTGGCTGTAGAGCGCGCGCTCTTCCGGGGAGCTGATCATGGCCTCATACTTGCTGCGCGTCTTGGCGAGCGCGTCGGTCACGGTGGCGGCGGTCTTCTCCACCGCGAGCTTGTCGTCCAAAGCTTCGGCCAGCATGTGCTGGCGCACCACGTTCCGATACGTGATGACTGCGGCCCGCAGGTCGCCGATCGCCTTGACGCTCGGCATCCAGTTGGTGGTGATGTCGAGAGTGTTGGCGTTCATCGTCCGCATCTTCGTGACGGCGAGCAGGCCCATGCCGGTCATCGCGACCAGCAGGAACGCCACGACGCTGATGATCTTGGCGCGGATGGAAAGCTTGGCAAACATAATCGGGTCTCGTTGTGCTGGCGCGGGCGCGCGTCGGGAACTCTAAGGAATCAAACAAAGGGGAGAGCGCCGACATCAGACAGCAGACCGTCTGCGAAAGATGTTAACTGCGACTCCGCGCAAGCACGGAAGTCGAAAGAAATGAACAGGCGCCTAAGAACGCCCCGCGCTCAGCGCATGAGCCTAAGCGCATCCGCGAAAAACTCCGGGCCGCCGAAGTTTCCGGACTTCAACGCGAGCAGCATCTCGCCTGCTGCGGCGCCAACGGCACGCAGCACCGGGACGCCCGCGGCGATCTCCGCGCCGACGAGGAAGCCCGGGATTTCGAGGCGGTCGACGACCGCGCCGGACGTCTCGCCGCCGGCGACGATGAGCCGCCGGACGCCTGCTTTCACGAGGTTTTCCGCGATATCGGCCATGGCCTGCTCGATGGCATGGCCCGCGGCATCGCGCCCGTGGCGGGCTTGCAATGCGGCGACGTCTTCGGGCTTCGCGCTCGAGGCGATCAGCACCGGGCCGTCGGCAAGTCGCGGCCTCGCCCAGTCGAGCGCGCGTTCGGCTTCGTTTGCTCCCGTAATAATACGGTCCTGGTCGAGATGGAGCACCGGCATGATGCGTTCGGCATTCGCGATCTGCTGAAGCGTGGCCTGCGAGCAGCTTCCAGCAAGACACGCTGCCGGCCCGCCGACGGCAGCTGCGGACTCGCTGCTCGCGGCACCGGGCTTGACCTTGCCCGTCGACACCAGCGCGCGCGCGAGCCCAAGGCCGATGCCGGAGGCCCCGACCGACAGGCGATGTTCGCCGGCCACGAGACCGATGGTTTCGAGGTCGCGGTCGAACACGGCGTCGATGATGGCAGCGCCGATACCCTTGCCGGCGAGTTCGGCCAGCCGCGCCCGCACGGCCTCCGCGCCGCGCGTGACGGTGGCGAGGTCGACGAGGCCGATCTGCGTCCTGCTCTGACGCGCCAGCACGCGCACCAGGTTGGAATCATGCATCGGGTTGAGCGGATGGTCCTTCAGCGGGCTCTCGTTGAGCGGCACGGCGCCGACAAAGAGATTGCCCTGATAGACGGTGCGGCCGGTCTCCGGGAAGGCCGGCGTCACCAGAACGGCACCTTCGCCGCTATCGGCACGCAAGGCGTCCATCACCGGGCCGATATTGCCCGCGTCGGTGGAATCGAAAGTCGAGCAGATCTTGAACAGCACGTGGCCCGCGCCACGGCTGCGCAGCCATTTGTCCGCCGCGCGCGAGCGCGAGACGGCAAGGCCGGCCTCGATCGAGCGGCTCTTCAGCGACACCACGACGGCGTCGACCTCGGGCAACGCGAGATCATCCGAGGGCACACCGATGGTCTGCACCGTGCGCAGGCCCGCACGCGTCAGCGTGTTGGCGAGGTCGGAGGCGCCGGTGTAATCGTCGGCGATGCAGCCAAGAGAAATCTTTGCTGCAAGTGTCACGGCTTCACTCCGGCGTAAGGCTTGAACCAGGCAAGGCCGTCCGTAGTCTTGCCGCGCGGATTGTACTCGCAGCCGACGAAGCCGGCATAGCCGAGGCGGTCGAGCTCTGCGAACAGGAACGGATAGTTCAGCTCCTCGCCGTCGGGCTCGTTGCGCGAGGGGATGCTGGCGATCTGGATGTGGCCGATGATCGGCATCATCTCGCGCAGCCGCATGGTGACGTCGCCATGAATGATCTGGCAGTGATAGATGTCGAACTGGAGCTTGAGGTTCGCAAGCCTCAGCTCCTGGATCAGGTCGCGGGCGAATCCGAAATCGTTGAGGAAATAGCCCGGCACGTTGCGGGCATTGATCGGCTCGATCACGACGTCGATGCCGTGGGGGGCGAAGAACTCCGCGGCCCATGCCACCGATTTGTAGAAGGCCTCGATCGCGACGCGTTCGCCGCGATTGGCGATGCCGGCCATCAGGTGCAGGCGCTTGACGCCGGTCGCCTTGGCATAGGGCAGCGCCGTCTCCAGGCTCGCCTTGAGATCGTTGAACCGCGCGGGGAGCGCCGCAAAGCCCTTCTCGCCGGCATTCCAGTCGCCCGGCGGCAGATTGAACAGCGCCTGGGTCAGGCCGTTGCGCTTGAGCCGCTCGCCAACCGCCTCGGCGGGATGCTCGTACGGGAAGAGATACTCGACCGCGGTGAAGCCGGCTTGCGCAGCGGCATCGAAACGATCGAGGAACGGCACCTCGGTGAACATCATCGAGAGGTTGGCGGCAAAACGCGGCATCGGAGTCCTCTTGCTTACTTGTCGCCGGGCAGCTTCACGCCAGTCACCTGCGCATACATGCGGGCCACAGACGCGTCATCGTCGCGGCCCATGCCGGCGGCTGATGTCATCAGAAACATCTGGAGTGCGGCAGCGGAGACCGGCACCGGGAAGCGGGCACTGCGCGCCATGTCCTGGATGATACCGAGATCCTTGACGAAGATCTCGACCGCGCTGCGCGGCGAGTAATCGCCGTCGAGCACATGCGGCATGCGGTTCTCGAACATCCAGGAATTGCCGGCGGAGGCCGTGATCACCTCGTAGACCTTGCGGATGTCGAGGCCCTGCTTGGCCGCGAACGCCATGGCTTCGCTGGCGGCGGCGATGTGCACGCCGGCGAGCAGCTGGTTGATCATCTTGAAGGCAGCGCCCTGCCCTGCTGCATCGCCGAGCTCATAGAGTTTCGCGGCCATGGCATCGAGCGCGGGCCGCGCTTTCGCAAACGCGGCGGGACTGCCGGAGGCGAGGATCGTCAATTCGCCCTGCGCAGCACGCTGCGCCCCACCGGAGATTGGCGCGTCCAGATAAAGCCGGCCCGTCGCCTCCAGCTGCTTGGCAAGGCGGCGCGCCACATCCGGATCCATGGTGGCGGAGGAGACGAACACGCTGCCCTTCGGCATGGACTCGGCGGCTCCATCCTTGCCGAACAGGATCGCCTCGGTCTGCGCGGCATTGACCACGACGCTGACGACGATGTCGGCGTCCTTGGCGGCCTCAGCCGGGGTCTTTGCTCCCGCCCCGCCATCCGTCACGAAGCGCGCCACTGCGTCAGCCGAGACGTCACAGCCAGTGACCGCATGGCCGGCGCGCTTCAGCGAGGTCGCCATGCCATACCCCATCGAGCCGAGCCCGATCACGGCGATGCGCTGATTCTGAGACGTGGAGGCGGACATATGCAACTGATCCTTGCGAACGTTTCCTGGACGGCCGGCCTTTGCGGCGGCTCGGCGAACCGATATCACGGCTTGGCCGCGCTGCCAAAGCGTGAGACAAGCGGACATGACGGCCATGAGGACTGAAAACAGCCACGAGACGCGGCTGCGCGAGGACATCTGCCGCTTCGGACGGTCCCTGTTCGAGCGCGGGCTGACGCCGGGCTCCTCGGGCAATATCAGCGTCAGGCTGGACGGCGGCGGCTGGCTGGTGACGCCGACCAACGCCTCGCTCGGCTTCCTCGATCCGGCAAGGCTGTCGCGGCTGGACGATCAGGGCCGGCTGGTCTCTGGCGATGCGCCGACCAAGGAAGTTCCGCTGCACAATGCGCTCTACGACACGCGCGGCAGCGCGCGCGCGATCGTGCACCTGCACTCCACCCATTCGGTCGCGCTGTCGATGCTGCCCGAAATTGACCCGCGCGCCGCGCTGCCGCCGATGACGGCCTATTACCTGATGAAATGCGGCGCCACCGCACTCGTGCCCTATTATCGCCCGGGCGATCCCGCTGTGGCCGACGCGATCAAGGGACTGGCGGGGAAATACTCATCGGTGCTGCTCGCCAATCACGGCCCTGTCGTCGCGGGCGACACGCTGGAAGCCGCGGTGTTCGCGACCGAGGAGCTGGAGGAGACGGCGAAGCTGTACCTGCTGCTGCGCGGGATGAACCCGCGGTATCTCTCGCCGGAGCAGGTGAAGGATCTGGTGAAAGTGTTCGGGCTGACGCTGCCGGAGCATGGGCATTGAGCCGTAGACTCCGCCGTCATCCTGAGGCGCGAGCCTTGCGATGCGCTGCATCGCAAGGTGAAGCCTCGAAGGATGGGCTCCGGGCGCTCGCGGCCCATCCTTCGAGGCGCGCGAAGAGCGCGCACCTCAGGATGACGGCGGAGATTGCGGCGGCAGTCCAGAAAGCTACAATCCCAGATACGCCTTTCGTACGTCCGGATTGCCCTTGATCTCGCTTGCTGCGCCCTGCATCAGCACGCGGCCGGTCTGCAGGATGTAGGCGCGGTCGGCGATCTCCAGGCACTCGGCCATGCGCTGCTCGACGATGAGGACGGTCATGCCGGCGTCGCGGATGCGCTTCACCGCCTGGAAAATCTCGTCGACGAGTTTTGGCATGATGCCTTGCGAGGGCTCGTCCAACATCAAGAGCCGAGGACGCGTCATCAGCGCGCGGCCGATCGCGAGCATCTGCTGCTCGCCGCCGGAGAGCGTTTCGGCGCGCTGCTCCAGGCGTTCGGACAGACGCGGAAACAGCGTGAAGACGAGATCGAGCGGCTCTTCGCGGTTGGCTTCGCCACGGTAGAGATAGCTGCCGAGACGCAGATTGTCGCGCACCGACAGGCGCGGAAACAGCCGGCGGTTCTCCGGTACATAGGCGATGCCGGCCGCCGTGATGTGGTGCTGCGCCATGCCGTTGATCTGCTTGCCGTCGAACGTCACGCTGCCCGAGCGCGGGCGCTCGGCGCCGGCGATGGATTTCAGCAGCGTCGACTTGCCGGCACCGTTGGCACCGGCGACGCAGACGATCTCGCCCTTCTGGACCTCGATCGAGACCGCGGAGATCGCGACCAGGCCCTGATAGGCGGTCGTGACTTCACGCACCGACAGCATGACGATCTCCCAGATATGCCTTGATCACCTTGGGATCGCGGACGACGTCCGAAGGCTTGCCCTCGACCAGCACCTTGCCGAGGTCGAGCACGATGGCGCGGTCGACCAATGGCATCACGATCTCCATGACGTGCTCCACCATCAAGACGGTGATGCCGGCATCGCGCACCTTGCGCACCAGCGCGACGCCGGTCTGCGCCTCGGTCGGCGTGAGGCCGGTTAGGACTTCGTCGAGCAGCAGCAGCTTCGGCTCGGTCGCGAGCGCGCGGGCGACTTCAAGGCGCCGCTTCTCGGCCGGCACGAGGTCGCTCGCCAGCACGTCGGCGCGCGCGGCAAGGCCGGTGAACTCCAGCACCTCGTGCGCCTTGCGGCGCGCCTCGCGCATGACCGTGTTGCGCACCAGCGCACCGACGATGACGTTGTCGACGACGGTCATGGTCTCGAAGCTCTTGACCACCTGGAAGGTGCGCCCGATGCCGCGCTGGCAGCGCGCGGCTGCCGGCATGTGGGTGACGTCCTCGCCGTCGAATAGAATCGAGCCTTGCGTCGGCGGCAACACGCCGGCGATGAGATTGAAAAGCGTCGACTTGCCGGCGCCGTTGGGGCCGATCAGGCCGACGATCTCGCCGCGCCCGACCGAGATCGAGACGTCGCTGTTGGCGACGAGGCCGCCGAAACGCTGCCACACGCCACGGGTTTCAAGGAGCGCGGTCATCGCGTGGCTCCCGTCTTCTTCGGGCGTGAAAACAGGCTGAGCAGCCCCCGCGGCAGGGCCAGCGAGATCAGGACGATCAGCGTGCCGTAGACGATGAGATCGACACCGCGCCCCGAGCCGCCGAACTTGAAGCGCGTCAGCTCGGTCAGCGGGATCAGGATGGCGGCCCCGAGCACCGGCCCCCACAGGGTGCCGATGCCGCCGAGCACGGCCGGCAACGCCATCAGCAGCGAGAACTGGAAGCCCATGACGCTTTCGGGATCGATGTAGGAGACGAACTGGGCGTAGAAGCTGCCGCCGACGGCAACCAGGAAGGCGGAGACCGCGGCCGCGCCCATCTTGGAATTGAACACGTCGACACCAAGGCTCTCGGCCGCGTCCGGATTGTCCTTCACCGCGCGCCACCAGAATCCCCATTTGGAGTTTTCCAGCCACCAGGTCACGAACCAGGCGAGGCAGCACAGCGCGAGCGCAAAGTAGAAATACGGCAACTTGGTGCGCAGGAACTGGAATTTCAGCCAGCTGTCGCCGCGGATCGGAATGGTAATGCCCATCGCGGCGCCGGCCCATTCCCAATTGTGGAACAGCAGCAAGCCGATCTCGGCGATGACGATGGTGGCGATCACGAAGTAATGGCCGCGCAGGCGGAAGAAGGGATAGCCGAGCCCCATCGCGATCAGCGCCGACACCACGCCGCCCGCCAGCATGCCGAACCAGGGCAGAACGCCGAACTTGGTGAACAGCAGCTCGGTGGTGTAGGCACCCAGGCCGAAATACAGCGCGTGCCCGAGCGATATCTGTCCGCAATAGCCGGACAGGATGTTCCAGCTCTGCGACAGACCCGCATACATCAGCGTCAGGATCAGGATGTTCTGGACAACGACGTCCTTCACGAACAATGGCGTCAGCGCGGCGATGGCGGCGAGCGCCGCGGCGATGATGAGGTCGCGGCGGCGCCGCGCTGCAAAATCCTTGTCCATCAGATCGATCCGAACAGGCCGCGCGGCCGGATGAAGACGACCAGCAGATAGACCGCGTAGATGCCGACCGACTTCAGCGCTGGCGGCAGCACCAGGGCGGTGGTGGCTTCGACGAGGCCGACGATGATGCCGCCGGCAAAAGCGCCGAACACGCTGCCGAAGCCGCCGAGCGCCACGGTGACATAGGCGATCAGGGCAAAGGACGCGCCGACATCAGGATAGATGTAGAAGAAGCTCGCCATGATCGCGCCGGCGAGGCCGACCAGCGCGGCGCCGAGGCCCCAGCCGAAGGCGAAGACACGGTTCTTGTCGATGCCGACCAGCGCGACCGCGCCGGGATCTTCGCGGGTGGCTTCGATCGCACGACCGAAATCGGTGCGATGGATGAAGAAATAGAGGCCGGCGAAGGCCGCGATCGAGACCAGCGCGCCGACCAGCTGCGGCTCCGGCAGGAAGATGCCGGCAATCGAGATGGTCTTACCGCCGAGCCAGGACTGCGGAATGCTGCGATAATCAGGGGTGAAGAAGTATTGCGCAAGGCCGCGCATGACGATGGCCAGGCCGAAGGTGGTGAAGATCTGCACCATGCCGGCATTGGCCTTGGCCCGCATGGCGAAACGCACAATGAGCAAGTAGATCACCGCTCCGAAGATGAAGAGCGCGGCAGCGACCAATGGCGCGGACAGCAAGGGGTCGATGGCGAAGAACGCGAACAGGAAGAAGGACAGATACATCGCGATCATCAGAAACTCGCCATGAGCGAAGTTCGTGACGTCCATCAGGCCGAAGATCAGCGCGAGGCCGACCGCGATCAATCCGTAGAGCAGCCCCATGAGCAGGCCGCTCGCAAGACTCTGGATAATGGCTTGGGCTGTCAAAAGTCGTCCCCCGTTCGAAAAGTCACCGTTTGCTCCGTCATTGCGAGCAAAGCGAAGCAATCCAGCATCTCACCCGCGGAGACTGCCTGGATTGCTTCGTCGCTTCGCTCCTCGCAATGACGAGGCTCGCGCGACGATCGCGATGTGCTCCCCTGCTCCCGCAGCGCCTTACTTCATCGGCCAGACCGCCTCGGCGATCGCAGCCTGCGGCGGGAAGATGGTGACGAACTTGCCGCCGATATATTGCAGCAGCACCGGGTCGGCGTCGTTGTTCTGGCCCATCTCGTCGAACTTGACGCGTTTCCAGGGCATGATGGTCTGCTCGCCCGGGATGTCGGTCGCAGCCAGCGCGTCGCGGATCTTCTCGCCGTCCGTCGACTTGGCGCGGCTGATGGCGTCGGCGAGGATGATCAGGCCCATGAACTGGCGCGAGGTGAGATCATTGAAGTCCTTGCCCGACTTCGCCTTGAACATATCGTTGATCTTGCCGACCATCGGGCGCTTCTGCGCGAGGTCGAGCGAGAACGTGCCGCGCGAGATCACGCCTTCGAGCTTGTCGCCGACGGCATCATAGAGCGCCTTCTCGGAGAAGCCGGCGTCCTGCGCCACGATCGCATTCGGCTTATAGCCGAGCTCGGCCATGGTCTTGACCAAGAGGATGCCGTCGGTGGTGTAGCTCGAGGGCATCAGCACATCGGCGTTGGCAGACTTGAGCTGCTGCACCTCGGCCGAGAGCGAGGGCGAGTTGGCGCGATACTTGATGTCGGTGACGATCTTGTAGCCGCGCTCGCCGGCGATCTTGGCCTGGGCGTTGCCGGAATCGGTGCCGAAGATGGTGTCCTCGTGGAACAGCGACAGCGTCTCGATCTTGGTGCCCTTCTTCTTCATGGCATCGAAGAAGTCGAACATGGCGGCCGAGTACATCTCGTCGTGCGGCGCGGCGCGGAAATAGTATTTCAGGCCGCGGCGATGCAGGCTCGGCGAGGAATTGTCAGCGGAGACGAACGGGACCTGGTAGCGCTCGCAGATCTGGCTGACGGTGACGGCGACCGCGCTCTGATAGGTGCCGATGATGGCGCTGACCTTCTCCTGCGTGATCAGGCGCTCGGCCTCGGCGCGACCCTTCTGCGGATCGGCCTGGTGGTCGGCGAAGACGAGGCGGATCTTCGCGCCGCCGAGGCCCGGCAGGCCTTCGCCCTTGGCCAGCGGCAGGTCGAAATCGGTGTCCTTGTTAATGACCTCGAGCGCGGTCTCGTAGGCCTTCTGGGCGTCGACGCCCTGCTGCGCGCTGCCGCCGGAGAACGGATAGATCACGCCGATCACGACTTCCGACGTCTGGGCGCGTGCAGCGAGCGGCACCAGTGCAGCGGTGGCGGTGGCACCTAACAACACGTCGCGGCGAGTGATCGTCATGGCAGAGTCCCCTGTGACTGAATTTCGGTTGATCGAATGAAGCGATTGATGGATGCGGTAAAGCTCGAAGAAGCAGCAGATGCTGCCCGTTAAATCACAGCCATGGTCCTGTTCTTGAGATCCGTCACCAGCATCAGGCCGGGCGAATGCGTGATCGCGAACGGAAGCTTGGCGGCGTTGATGACCGATTGCGGCGTCACACCACAGGCCCAGAACACCGGTATCTCGTCGTCAGCGACGGGCACCGGATCGCCGTAGTCGGGCTTGGAAATGTCCTTGATGCCGATCAGATGCGGATGGCCGAGATGCACGGGCGCGCCGTGCACGGCGGGATAGCGCGAGGTGATCTGCACCGCACGGATCGCGTCCGCCGGCTTGAACGGACGCATCGACACCACCATGGGACCTGCGAATGGCCCGGCCTCGCCGCAAGGAATGTTAGTACGGTACATCGGCACGCGCACGTTCTGCTCGATGTGGCGGATCGGCATGCCCTCGTCGAGCAGCGCCTCTTCGAACGAGAACGAGCAGCCGAGCACGAAGGTGACGAGGTCGTCGCGCCAATACTTGGTCACATCAATCGGCTCGTCGACGATCTCGCCGTCGCGCCAGACGCGGTAGCGCGGCACGTCGGTGCGGATGTCGAGGTCGGCGCCGAGCGCCGGGATGAAAGGGCTGCCGACATCGGACATGCCGATGATCGGGCACGGCTTGGGATTGAGCTGACAGAAGCGGTGAAAGGCGCCGGCATAGTCGGCCGGCAGGATCGCCAGATTGCCCTGGACGAAGCCGGGGGCGACGCCGGCGGTGGAGGCGACCAGCCCCTCGCGGTAAGCAAGCCGGGCCTTGCGGCTCGGGAGCGTGTCGGGCGTTTCAGTTTGCTGCGCTGCCACCAAAACAGTCATGCGATCGACCTGCCTATAAACTCGACAAAGACAAGCCAACACCAAGCGTGCTATAAAGTCTAATCGTCGTTTCTAATCAATCTCGATAAAATTAATTTATCGACTGGGAAAACCCTTCCATGCTGGACTTCAGGTCGATCGAGACGTTCCTCTGGGTGGTGAAGCTCGGCAGCTTCCGCGGCGCCGCCCAACGGCTCAACACCACCCAGCCGGCGATCTCCCAGCGCATCGCCCAGCTCGAGCGCGAGATGGGCGTGAAGCTGCTCAACCGCGATCATCGCGTGGCCTCACCGACCCCGAGCGGCCGGCAGATGATGGTCTATGCGGAGAAGCTGATCGGGCTGCGCGCCCAGATGATGGCGGAGATCGGCGATGCCTCGGCGATGCGCGGCGTGATGCGGCTCGGCGTCGCCGAGACCATCGTGCACACCTGGCTGCCGCGCCTCGTGAAGAGCGTCAACCAGGTCTATCCGAACCTGTCGCTGGAGATCGAGGTCGACATCACGCCGAACCTCACCGCGCGCCTGCTAGCGCAGGAGATCGAGCTTGCGTTCGTGGTGGGACCGCTGTCCGCCTCCGGCGTGCACAATCGCGTGCTCGCCGATTATCCGATCGGCTTTCTCGCAAGTCCCTCGCTCGGGCTCGGCAAGGGCCCGGTGACGCCGGCCGACCTCGCGCGGTTTCCGATCATCACCTTCCCGCGCAAGACCAAGCCTTATGAGGTGGTGCGCGAGGTGTTCGACCGGCCGGAGCTGCCGCCGATCCGCCTGCATGCATCCGCCTCGCTCGCCACCGTCATCCATATGGCGGTCGAGGGACTGGGCGTCGCCGTGATTCCCGACGCCATCGTCGAGAGCGAGCTCGCCGACGGGCGGCTGCAACTGCTCGACACCGATCTGGCGATCGCGCCGCTGACCTTCACCGCAAGCTGGCTCGCCTCGCCCGACGTCGTTGCCGTGGAGCGCGTCGCCGAGCTTGCACGGCAAATTGCGCAGAGCAGCCTCGCGGTTGACGCGCCCGCGCAGGCGCGTCATTGAAAAAGGCGCCGGACAACCTTCAACGTCATTCCGGGATGGTGCGCAGCACCAGACCCGGAATCTCGAGATTCCGGGTTCGGCTCTTCGAGCCGTCCCGGAATGACAACTGAGAGACTGACCGCATGAGCCGAGCCGTCACCAATCTGCAAATCGATTCCGCCCGCCTGTGGGGCTCCATCCATGAGACCGCGCAATTCGGCGCGACGGCCAAGGGCGGCGTACGGCGGCTGACGCTGAGTGCCGAAGACAAGCAGGTGCGCGACTGGTTCCGCAAGGCCTGCGAGGAGGCAGGCCTCGAGGTGTACACCGATGCGCTCGGATCGCAATTCGGCCTGCGCAAGGGCCGCGACATGTCGAAACTGCCGGTGGGCATCGGCTCGCATCTCGACACACAGCCGACCGGCGGCAAGTATGACGGCATTCTGGGTACGCTCGGCGCGCTGGAAGTGATCCGTACGCTGAACGATGCCGGTATCGAGACCGACGCACCGATCTGCGTCGTCAACTGGACCAATGAGGAAGGCTCGCGCTTCGCGCCTGCAATGATGGCCTCCGCGGCTTACGTCGGCGACTTCACCACCGACGACATTTTGTCGCGCAAGGATGCCGAGGGCACCACCGTCGGCCAGGCGCTCGACAGCATCGGCTATCGCGGCGACAAACCGGTGGGCTTCCAGAAGCTCGGCTGCTTCGTCGAATTGCACATTGAGCAGGGCCCGATCCTGGAGGCCGAAGGCAAGACCATCGGCGTCGTCGATTCCGGCCAGGGCGTGCTGTGGTACGACGGCAAGATTTCCGGCTTCGAGAGCCATGCGGGCTCGACCCCGATGCCGCTGCGCCGCGATGCGCTGGCGACGCTATCGGAGATCGTGCTGGCGATGGAAGCCATCGCCAAGAAGCACGGGCCGAACGCGGTCGGCACCATCGGCGAGGCCGTGATCGCCAACCCCTCGCGCAACGTCATTCCCGGCGAGATCGCCTTCACCATGGATTGCCGCAGCGCGGACGGCGCGATCATGGACGCGCTCGACCGCGATCTGCGCGCCGCCATCGCCGAGATCGCCGCACGCCGCAAGGTCGAGGTGAAGATCGATCTGGTCTGGCGCAAGCCGCCGACGCATTTCGACCCCAAGCTGATCGCAGCGGTCGAGAGCGCGGCGAAGACGCTCGGTTACTCCTCGCGCCGCATCACCTCCGGCGCCGGCCACGACGCCTGCAACCTCAACACCGTGATGCCCGCCGCGATGGTGTTCGTGCCCTGCAAGGACGGCATCAGCCACAACGAGCTGGAGGACGCCACGCAAGGCGACTGCGCCGCAGGTACCAACGTCCTCATGCATACCGTGCTGGCGATCGCCGGCGTCGCGTCCTGATCGGAGAGAGCCATGCGCGGAGTTTTCGTCGACGCCAACGAAGCCCTCGCCGTGATCACGGAGCGGCTGGAGCAGCCCGGCGATCCCAAGGTGCGGATCCACCGGGACCCCGACATCAAGCCGGAGCAATACCCTGAAATCCTCGACGGTGCCGAGATCGCGATCGTCGACCACACCGCGCTGCCGACCGCGGTCGCCAGGAAATGCGCCGGGCTGAAGCACGTCGTGTTCCTCGGCACCGGCGCACGCAGCTATATGAACCCGGAGGAGCTCGCCGAGCTCGGCATCTCCGTGCATCTGATCAAGGGCTACGGCGACACCGCGGTCGCCGAATCCGCGATTGCGCTGATGTGGGCGTCGGCCCGCGTCATCGCGATGATGGACCGCGAGATGCGCGCCGGCAACTGGCTGCGCGAGGACGGCATGCAGCTCACCGGCAAGACGCTCGGGCTGATCGGCTTCGGCGGCATCGCCGCGGAGGTCGCGCGCATTGCGTCCGGCAGCGGGATGAAGGTAATTGCCTGGAATCGCTCGCCGAAGAGCTGCCCCGGCGTCGAATTCACCGATCTCGACACGGTGCTGGCGAGGAGCGACGTGGTGTCGCTGCATCTGCTGCTCAACGACGAGACGCGCGGCATGATCACGCGCGAGAAGATCGGAAAAATGAAGCCCGGCGTCATCCTGGTCAACACCGCGCGCGCCGCGATCGTCGACGAAGCCGCCATGATCGAGGCGCTGAAGTCGGGCCATATCCGCCATGCCGGCCTCGACGTCTTCAACACCGAGCCCCTGCCCGGCGATCATCCGCTGACCAAGCTGCCGAACGTGACGCTGTCGGCGCATTCCGCCTTCCGCACGCCGGAAGCGAGCGAGAACCTCATTCATGCGGCGTGGGAGCACTGCCGCCGGATCGTGAAGGGATAAGAGCAACAACAATGGCCGACTACCGCACCATCAAGGCTGAGCCGCTCACCCGTGCCATCCACGCCATCGTCAAGGCCGGCGGCTCCTCCGACCGCGAGGCCGAGCTCGTGGCCACCAATCTCGTCGAAGCCAATCTCAAGGGCCACGACTCGCACGGCGTCGGCATGATCCCGCGCTATGTCCAGAGCGTCACCAATGGCGGCCTCGCCGTGAACCAGCACGTCAAGATCGTGCTCGACACCGGCCCCCTTCTCACCCTCGACGGCCTCACCGGCTATGGCCAGGTGATCGGGCATGAGGCGATGGAGCTGGCGGCCGAGCGCGCCAAGAAAAACGGCGTCTGCCTGGTCGGCCTTTCCAACTCGCACCACATCGGCCGCATCGGCCATTGGGCCGAGCAGTGCATCGACCATGGCTTGGTCTCGATCCACTTCGTCAACGTGATCTCGCGGCCGATCGTGGCCCCCTGGGGCGGCAGCGACGCGCGCCACGGCACCAACCCGTTCTGCGTCGGCATCCCGCGCACGGGCAAGGACCCGATCGTGCTCGACTTCGCCACCAGCAGGATCGCGCAGGGCAAGACCCGCGTCGCCCACAACAAGGGCGTCGAGCTCGAGCCCGGCACCATCATCGACCATGAGGGCAAGCCCACCGTCAATCCGCGCTACACCGTGATCCCGCCGTACGGCGCCATCCTTCCCTTCGGCGAGCACAAGGGCTCGGGGCTCGCGCTGGTCTGCGAAATCCTCGGCGGCGCGCTCTCCGGCGGGCAGGTGGTCAAGGGCCCGTCCGACGGCAAGTACAACGTGCTCAACGGCATGCTCTCGATCGTGATCGATCCCGGCAAGCTCGGCACCGGCGAAAACCTCGCACGCGAAGTCGAGAGCTTCGTCGCCTGGCACACCGGCTCGCCGCCCGCTCCCGGCGTCGACAAGGTCAGAATCGCGGGCGAACCCGAGCGCGAGACCAAGCAGAAGCGCCTCGCCGAAGGCATTCCGGTCGATCCGACCACCTGGCAGGAGATCCTCGAGTCCGGGAAGAAGTTCGGGCTGGATCAGGCGGCGATCGAGAAGATCGCAAGCTGATCGGAAACGCCGCGCATCGCTCGAATAGCTCCGGTCTGATGCACAATTGCGCAAGAAGATGGACTAAGGCGCAGCTCTTGAAGCGGATTTGAACCGGCCCCCGTTGCCTTGCGACAACGCGGGTATCCCGACTCGTATCCGCTCCAGAGGTTCACATGCTCTCCCGTCTCGCAAAGCTCGTATCGGGCTCCACCGATCCGTCACCCGCCGTCGACCTCTACCGGCATCGGCTTGCCATCTACGAGAGCGAGCTTGGCGAGCCCGAGCACAGCTTCACGGACAGCGCGGAACGCCGCATCGACATCCACGCCTTCGGCCGCGATTTCGTGCCGGTGTGCCAGGAGGGTTCTGACGAGGGTTACGTTCTGCTGACCAATGGCATGAGCCAGCAGCGGATGCCGGGGGTGAGCGGGGATGCAAAACTGCGGGCCGAACTGATGTGGTATGTCCGCGAGCCGACGCCGGACGTCCGCGACAATCTGCGCTGGCTGGCCAATCTGCCGTTCATCGACACGACCTGGTTCGGGTTCGGCCACCGCGTCGCATTGCCGTGGCCCCCGGTCGCAGGAACCGACTTCCAGACCTTCCTGTTTCTCACGCCGATCATCGGTCCCGACAAGCAGATCGCCGAAGCGCTGGAAATCGCGGGCGATCCGGTCGAGATTTTGACCGTGAACCTGATTTCCGATCGAGAGCTCGCGCTGATCAAATCCGAGGGACTGGATCCATTTCTCGACCTGCTCGACGACAACGACTATCCGCCGATCTTCGATCCCAGGCGGAAGTCGTACGTGTAGGGCGCGCCCAAAACACCGCTGTCGTCCCGGACAAGCGCGCCTGAAGCGCGCGCCGCCTGGGGTTATGGTCCCTGCGTTCGCAGGGACCACCCTGGAGTTGCTTGCGCGAGCGAGCCTTAATCCACCATCTCCGCAACGGCCTTGCCGCACGCCGTGGTGTCGGCGTTGCCGCCGAGATCCTTGGTGCGTAGCGTGCGTTCGGCCAGCGTGCGTTCGATCGCCTCGACAATCGACTTGCCGGCTTCCTTCTCGCCGAGATGCTCCAGCATCATCGCGCCGGACCAGATCGCGCCGATCGGGTTCGCAATCCCCTGCCCCGCAATATCAGGCGCCGAGCCGTGCACCGGCTCGAACACCGAGGGGAAGTCGCCCTCGGGGTTGATGTTGCCTGACGGCGCGATGCCGATGGTGCCGGTGCAGGCCGGGCCGAGGTCGGAGAGGATATCGCCGAACAGATTGGAGCCGACCACGACGTCGAACCAGTCCGGGTGCAGCACGAAGTTCGCGGTCAGGATGTCGATGTGGTACTTGTCCCACTTCACGCCCGGATATTTCTTGGCCATCGCCTCCACGCGCTCGTCCCAATAGGGCATGGTGATGGAGATGCCGTTGGACTTGGTCGCCGAGGTCAGGTGCTTTTTCGGCCGCGACTGCGCGAGCTCGAAGGCGAATTTCAGGATGCGATCGACGCCGGTGCGGGTCATCACCGTCTGCTGCGTCACGAACTCGCGGTCGGTATCGGGGAACATGCGGCCGCCGACCGAGGAATATTCCCCTTCGGTGTTCTCGCGCACCACCCAGAAATCGATATCGCCGGGCTTGCGGCCCGCCAGGGGCGACGGCACGCCGGGCATCAGCCGCACCGGGCGCAGGTTCACATATTGATCGAACTCCCTCCGGAACTTGATCAGCGAGCCCCACAGCGAGACGTGGTCCGGAATCTTGGCCGGCCAGCCGACCGCACCGAAATAAATCGCATCGTGCTTGCCGATCTTCTCCTTCCAGTCATCCGGCATCATCTGGCCGTGCTTCTCGTAATAGTCCCAGGACGCGAAGTCGAAATGGTCGAAATGCACGGAGACGCCGTGCTTCTTCGCCGCCGCCTCCAGCACGCGCAGGCCCTCAGGCATCACTTCCTTGCCGATGCCGTCGCCGGGAATGACCGCGATCCGGTATTGTTTCTTGCTCATCGAGAACGTCCTTGGTTGGTCCGGCAGCCGCCGCCTTTTGACCGCACTGCAATGGACCAAACGCGTCGGCAGTGCAACGCTGCACTGCAATGTTGACCATGGCGCGACCAAGCGCCTACTGGTTTGATCCTGTTCCTATCCTGCGAGTAAACTCATGGATCTGCATCTGCGTGGCAAGCGCGTCCTGATCACGGGCGCGTCCAAGGGCATTGGCGCTGCCGCGGCCGAGGCGTTTGCCGAGGAAGGCGCACATCTCCTGCTCGCCGCCCGCAGCGGCGACCAGCTCAAGGTGCTGGCAGAGCGCTTGCGTTCCGCCCACCAGATCGATGCCGCAACGAGCATTGTGGACCTGCGCAAGGAAGAAGACGTGGCGCGGCTCGCCAGGGAAGCCGCGGACATCGACGTGCTCGTCAACAATGCCGGCGACATCCCCGGCGGCTCGATCGACAAGATCGACGAGGCCACCTGGCGCCACGCCTGGGAATTGAAGGTGTTCGGCTATATCAACCTCACGCGGCTTATCTATGCGCAGATGAAGGCCAAGGGCGGTGGCGTCATCGTCAACGACATCGGCGCGGCCGGCGAGAAGTTCGACGCCAATTACATCTGCGGCAGCGCCGGCAATGCCGCGCTGATGGCCTTCACCCGCGCGCTCGGCGGAAAAAGTCTCGCCGACAACATCCGCGTGGTCGGCATCAATCCGGGCCCTGTCGGCACCGATCGCCACGTCACGCTGCTGAAGACGCGGGCGAAGCAGCAGTTCGGCGACGAGAGCCGCTACAAGGAATTCCAGAAGAGCCTGCCGCTCGGCCGTCCCGCGCATGCGCGCGAGATCGGCGACCTCATGGCGTTCCTGGCCTCGGACCGCGCCGGCTATACGTCGGGCGTGATCTACACGGTGGACGGCGGCATCAGCGCCGGCTGGGGTTAGTTGACGCGTGCCGCTGCCAGCACCACACACCGTCAATGCGAGCGCGGCGAAGCAATCCAGGAATGCCCCCGCGGAGACGGTCTGGATTGCTTCGCTGCGCTCGCAATGACGGAATACTCGGTTACAAAGGAGCAAGACAATTGCCTAGTGAAGACCTGATCCGGAAAACCGCATGTGCCGTCGTCGATGAGCTGCGCTCCGGCGACGTCTCGCCGCTCGAGCTGCTGGACGTGCTGGAGAAGCGCATCAGTGAAGTCGACGGCAAGGTCAATGCACTGCCGACATTGTGTTTCGATCGCGCGCGCGACAGCGCCAAGGCCTTGATGCGCAAACCCGCGGGCGCGCGAGGGTTGCTCGCCGGCCTGCCGGTCCCGATCAAGGATCTGACCGACGTTGCAGGCGTGTTGAACACGCAGGGCTCGCCGATCTTCAGGGACAACATTCCCGCCAAGTCGGACCTCATGGTCGAGAACCTCGAGGCCAACGGCGCGGTGGTCTACGCCAAATCCAACACGCCGGAATTCGGCGCCGGCGCCAACACCTTCAACGAGGTGTTCGGCGCGACGCTCAATCCCTGGGATACGACGAAATCCGCGGCAGGCTCCTCCGGCGGCGCGGCGGTGGCCCTGGCCACCGGCATGGCCTGGCTCGCCCAGGGCTCGGACATGGGCGGAAGCTTGCGCAGCCCCGCCGCCTTCTGTGGCGTCGTCGGCATGCGGCCGAGCATCGGCCGGGTCGCGCATACGCCGAAGGCGGGCATCGATCGCAATCTCGGCGTGCAGGGTCCGATGGCACGCAACGTCGAGGATCTCGCCCTGCTGCTGGATGCCATGAGCGGCGACTATGCGGACGATCCGCTGTCGCTGCCGGCGCCCGCGATCTCGTTCCTGTCGGCGGCACAATCGGGCAAGAGGCCGAAGCGCATCGCCTATTCGCCAGATCTCGGCATCACGCCTGTCGACCCCGAGGTGAAGGCGATCACGCGGAAAGCGGCGGAACGCTTTGCCGAGGCCGGCGCCATCGTCGAGGAAGCGCATCCGGACTGGCGCGAGGCGCATGAATGCTTCCACGTGCTGCGCGCGTTCGATTTCGCGATCACCAAGGCCAACCTGCTGCGCACGAAGCGCGACATGCTCAAGCCCGAGGTGATCTGGAACATCGAGGAAGGCCTCAAGCTCACCGTCGATCAGCTCGCGCGCGCCGAGGCGCAGCGCGTCGGCATGACCGCGCGGGCGGTCGAATTCTTCAAGACCTACGATCTGCTGCTGACACCCACCACGATCGTGCCGCCCTTCCCGATCGAGCACCGCTATGTCGCCGAATGTGCCGGCAGGAGATTCGACAATTACGTCGAGTGGCTCGGCATCGTCTACGCCATCACGCTGGCCTGCTGCCCCTCGCTGTCGCTGCCGTGCGGCTTCACGGCGTCCGGCCTGCCGGTCGGCGTGCAGGTGGTCGGCGCACCGCGCGCGGATGCGCAAGTGATCGCCGGCGCAAAGGTGCTGGAGGATATTCTGGGCCTGCGCGGTACCACGCCGATCGATCCGAAGGTGAAGAACTAGCCTCACTCTCGTGTCCCGGACAAGGGGCAGCGCGCCAGCGCTGCGTCGCAGAGCCGGGACACGAGACCTCACCTCCCGCTGGTCGCCTCCAGGCTGGGACGGTTGCTCGGTTCGCTATTTGGCGATCGGGCAGGAGCCGGGATTATCGCAGCGAGGAGGCGTCGATCGCGTGGTGCCGGTCGCCTCCTCGGAGCTCGGGCCCACCGCCCCGTTCAGAATGACCGAGACACGCCATCGATATGTTGTTTGCGGCGTCAGACCGGAATCCCCAAAGCTCGCGCCTGTTACGTCGCCAACCGCTTGGAACGCACCATCGGGTCCCGCACGCGAAACCCGGTAGATTGTTCCGTCGTCTCCTGGAGACCAGGCCAGGTCAGCGCCGCTATCCGACGTATCGATCACCGTGAGCGACTGCGGTGCCGATAGCGAGGGCGCGGTCACGCCGGCAGGCGCCGCGGCAGCGGCCGTGAGCGCATCCAGCATCGCCTTGATCGCCTTGATTTGCGATCCGGACTTCGTCACGTAGCTATCCTGATGGTTGACGTAACTCCACCAATCCCAACAGGCCTGCGGATTGCTTGGCCAGTATGGGCTGGTCTTGGTCTGCGGATAGAGAATGATCATGCGGTTCGTGTCCGCCCACTCATTGTAGCCGGCCTCATCCACGAATTTGCGTCCGATATCGGCGACGTCCTGCTTGCATCCGTGGAGCGCGACGTGGACGCGACACGGACTGCCCTGCTCGCAATCCCTGGGTACGAACACATAGCCGGTATCGCCCATGCTCAACGCGTCGGGCAGATGCGGCGTGGTATAGATCGATTGATCAAAGCTCTTCACTGAACCTGCAAGCTGCGCGGCATTGGGCGGATTCAGGCGGCCGTAAATATGCTGCAGGATGACGCCGGCCTGGTCATAGCCGCATTGGTCGATATAGGGCGCCGTGTTGGCCTTGCAGTCGTTGAGCCCGGGTGCGCCCTGTTTCGCCACGACGAACGAGTGGCCCGCGCCGAGCGTGGCCTGATAGAACAAGTTGCCGCGATTGGCATCTCCCAGATAGTGGCGATAGAAATCGGCGGCCGCATCGGTCGCGGCCTTGTCGACGATCGCGTCATTGTAGCCGTGAAAGAGATAGATCTTCTGCCTGCCGACATTGCTGAGAGGGTCGATCTCGCCCGCTGCGGCCTTCGCGTCGGCCTTTGCCGTAAAATCCTTCGGATTCAGATCCGACGCCGGCCCTTTCATGCATGCACCCGTGGCCCGCCGGATCGGCCCCCAGTACCAGGTGACGGCATCAAACGCGTCCGCCTTTGCGCACCAGTAAGGGCCGCCTGCGACCACGCCGACGCCCTTGATCACCGACGACCATGCCGTGCCGAACTGAACGGCCATGAACGCGCCCGACGAAATTCCCGAAATCGAACTCTCACCGATCGGCGCGCGATAGCGCCGTAACCCCTCCGCGGCGCACGATGACACGCCGAGAGTGGTTGTGAAGATCAGGACGCAGATCTGGGCGGCGGTGAATTGCCGCAAAACGGCCACGCGCATGACAGCCTCGCCAAATCGACCGCAGGAGCAACCTCTGGTATTAGAGGTCAAGATCGGCAATCTGCGCAAGCGCAAACAAGCGGCACCAAACGAGAAACCGTCACTTTGGCGTTGTCGGCGCCTCCAGGCTGCGACTGTAGCGCGACATCGCGAAACAGAAGACGAAGTAGATCGCGGCCACGAAGATGTAGACCTCGACCGAAAATTGCTGCCAGGCGGGATCGATGATCGCGGTCTTCGCCGTCGTCAGCAGGTCGAAGATGCCGATGATCAGCACCAGGCTGGTGTCCTTGAAGAAGGCGATGAAGGTGTTGACCAGCGGCGGGATGACGTGGCGGATAGCCTGCGGCAGGATGATCAGCCGGTGCTTGCGCCAGTAGGACAGCCCGAGTGCCTCGGCAGCCTCGTATTGCCCGCGGGGCACGGCCTGCAGGCCGCCGCGGATGACCTCGGCGAGATAGGCGCCCGCGAACAGGATGATCGCGATCTGCGCGCGCAAGAGCTTGTCGATGTTGAAGCCGCTGGGCATGAATAGCGGGAACATCACGCTCGCCATGAACAGCAGGCTCACCAGCGGCACGCCGCGGATCAGCTCGACATAGAGCACGCTGAGCGAGCGGATCGCAGGCAGCTTGGAGCGCCGGCCGAGCGCGACGAGGATGCCGAGCGGAAAGCCGAATGCAAGGCCGAAGGTCGCCAGAATCAACGTCACCGGCAGACCGCCCCAGCGATCCTGCGAGACGAAGGATAGCCCGAGCACCCCGCCCCACATCAACACGCTGATCAGCGCGAGCGCTCCGATCCAGACCAGGACGAGCTCGCGCCGCCACAGAGCGCGGCGGCTCGAGAGATAGAACAGCGCGATGAACAGCAGCACCGACAGCGCCGGCCGCCACTGCTCGTCGAACGGATAGGTCCCGAACAGGATGAAGCGGTACTTTTCCGGAATGATCGCCCAACAGGCGCCGACGCCGCGCGCCGCGCGGCAGGCGCTGGAATCGTTCGCAGGCGTCAGCCACACTGCATTCGCGATACCCCACTGCACGAAGCTGAAGATTCCCTTGGCGAGAAGCGCCAGCAGCACGACCGACAAAATGCCGTTCGGAATCGACGAGAACAGATTGGCGCGCAGCCAGCGCAGCACGGGGTTTCCGATCTGCGGACGGCGGGCGGCGCGCGGTGCCTCCGGAACATCGGCGATCGCCGTCATCGTCAGCGCTCCACCAGTGCGATGCGCGCATTGTACCAGTTCATGAAGAAACTGATGGAGAGGCTGATCGTCAGGAACACCGCCATGATCAGCGCGATGGCTTCGATCGCCTGGCCGGTCTGGTTCAACGTGGTGTTGGCGATCGAGACCACGTCCTGGTAGCCGATCGCCACCGCAAGCGAGGAATTCTTGGTCAGGTTGAGATATTGGCTCGTCATCGGCGGCACGATGACACGCAGCGCCTGCGGCAGGATGATCTGCCGCAGCATGAAGCTGCGGCGCAGGCCCAGTGCGTTGGCGGCGTCCCATTGCCCGCGCGGCACGGACTGGATGCCGCTGCGCACGATCTCGGCGATGAAGGCCGAGGTGTAGGTCACGAGCGCAATCAGCAGCGCGAAATATTCCGGAGCGAGCGTCAGCCCGCCGACGAAATTGAAGCCGCGCAGCTCCGGCCATTCGATGGTCCAGGACACCCCGAGCAGCACCGACACCAGCACCGGAAGTCCGACGATCAGGGCAAGCGCGAACGGCCAGCCCGGCCGCGGCTTGCCGTCGCGCAATTGCTGCGCGATAAGCTGCCTTCTGACGAGATAGAACGCGGCACATCCGAGCAACGCGGCGCCGAGCACCCAAAGCTGCAGCGGGCCAATCGGAATTGCCGGCAGGATCAGCCCGCGATTGGACAGGAACACGCCCTCGATCGGCCGCCATGCCGCGCGCGCGGCCGGCAGCGCCTGCATCAGGACGTACCAGAACAGGAGTTGCAGCAGCAGCGGGATGTCGCGGAGCGTTTCGACATAGACGGCGGCAAGTCGTGACAGCAGCCAGTTGGCCGACAAGCGCGAGATGCCGATCAGCGTGCCCAGGACCGTCGCGAGCACAATCCCAATCACGGCGACGCGCAAGGTGTTGCCGACGCCGACGACGAAGGCCCAGAGATACGTGTCTTTCGGATTGTAGGCGAACAGGCTGTCGGCGATCGGCATGCCGGCCTCGCGGCCGAGGAAGGCAAAGCCGGTCGTGATGCGGCGCGCCGTGAGGTTGGTGACGGTGTTGGACCAGAGGAAGCCGATAACCGCGACCGCGATCCCGACCACCAGCACCTGCCAGAGCAGGCCTTGCAGCTCGCGGCGTCCCCATGCGCCGAACAGGCGGCGCGGCGGCGGTCTCCGGGCGTCCGTGGTCACAGCGCAAAAATCCTTCTCGAGAGCGACGTTTCCGGCAGCGCACGTCAACTGTTGCACCGATGTAAAATTCATGCAACAAATGTTTCATGGCCGAGCCCGCGAAATCCTCGCCCCTGAGCGAACTGCGCATTGCATTGCCATCGCTCCCGATGCGACTGCAGGAGGTCGGGCGCTTCGTCGCCGCCAACGATTACGACGCCACCACCCGTTCGATGCGCGACCTCGCGGCGGAGGCCGGCGCCGACCCCGCCGCGTTCACGCGCCTTGCCAAGGCGATCGGCTATTCGGGCTGGGACGAATTGCGCGCGGCGCTGACCGAGGCACGGCGACCATCGCCGACCTCTCCCTTCTCCGGCCGTGCCAGAGGCCGCCGGTCCGGCCCGAACGCCGACGTCGCGCTCGTCACCGACAAGCTCGAGGCCGAGGCCGCCGGGCTTCCGCGGATCCCGGCCCAGCCGATTGCGGAGGCGGCCCGTGCGCTGCACGAGGCCAAGCGTATCTGGATCGCGGGCTACCGGAGCTGCCGCAGCGTTGCGGAATTGCTGAACTATGAACTGAGGTTATTCCGGCCCGAGCAGGTGCAACTCATCGGCACATCCGGCCCCGACGATCTCGACCTCGGCGCCTTCCGGCCCGGCGAGGCCGTCATCGTCGTCGGCTTTCTGCCCTATACCCATGCGAGCGTCGGCGTCGCACAGGCCGCCTATCGCGGCGGCGCGACACTGATCGCGATCGCGGACAGCCTTTCCGCGCCGATGGCCGAGGGCGCCGACCACGTGCTGCTGTTCGAGGCGGCCTCCTCTCCCGGCTTCTTCCCCAGCCTCACCGGCGCGATCGCGATCGCGCAATCGCTGGCTGCCGTGACGTTCTCGCTCGGCGGCGTCGCCGCGAAGAAGCGCCTGGAGACTACCGAGGCGCGGCTCGCTGCTGCCTCCATCTACGTTTCAGAGAAAGGTTGACCATGGCCGCCCGCATCAGCCGCGTGCTGCACCGCTCGCTGCGCGAGACGCCGCCCAAGGCGATCGGCGGCGAAGGCGTCTATCTTTTCGCCGAGGACGGGCGGCGCGTGATCGACGCCTCCGGCGGGGCGGCCGTCTCGTGCCTCGGCCATCAGCATCCGCGCGTGATCGCGGCGATGGCGAAACAGGCCTCGACCTTAGCCTATGCGCATACCGCGTTCTTTTCGTCCGAGCCCGCCGAAGCCCTCGCCGAAACGCTGGTCGGGCACGAGCCCGGCGGTCTCGCCTATGCCTATTTCGTCAGCGGCGGATCCGAGGCGATCGAGGCGAGCATCAAGCTCGCGCGGCAATATTTTATCGAGCGCGACGAGCCGCAGCGGCAGCATTTCATCGCGCGGCGTCAGAGCTACCACGGCAACACGCTCGGCGCGCTCGCCGCTGGGGGCAATGCCTGGCGGCGTGCGCCTTACGCGCCGCTGCTCTCCGGCGCCTTCAGCCACGTGACACCGGCCTTCGCCTATCACGAGAAGCACGATGGCGAGTCGGACGCGCAGTTCGTGGCACGGCTGGCGGCCGAGCTGGAGACCGAATTCCAGCGGCTCGGCCCCAACACCGTCGCAGCGTTCCTCGCCGAGCCGGTCGTCGGAGCCACCGCCGGCGCGGTGACGGCACCGGACGGCTACTTCAGAGCGGTGCGCGAGATCTGCGACAGGCACGGTGCGCTGCTCATCCTCGACGAGGTCATGTGCGGCATGGGCCGCACCGGCACCACGCACGCCTGGGAGCAGGAAGGCGTCGCGCCCGACATCCAGGCGATCGCAAAGGGGCTCGGCGGAGGCTACCAGCCGATCGGGGCGATGCTCGCGAGCGGCAAGATCATCGACACGATCCGCTCAGGCTCGGGCTCCTTCCTGCACGGCCATACTTACCTGGCACATCCCCTCGCCTGCGCGGCCGCGCTCGCGGTGCAGGATGTGATCCGCGAAGATCGCCTGCTCGACCGCGTGAGGGAGCGCGGCAAGCAGCTGGAGCAGCGGCTGATCGAGCGCCTCGGCAATCACCGCCATGTCGGCGATATCAGGGGCCGCGGCCTGTTCTGGGCGATCGAGCTGGTCGCCGATCGCGCCAGCCGCACCTCGTTCGATCCCGCGCTCAAGCTCCATCAGAGGATCAAGGCGGAAGCCTTTGCTGCTGGGCTCGGCTGCTATCCGGGCGGCGGCACCGTGGACGGCGTGCGCGGTGACCACGTGCTGCTGGCACCGCCCTACATCGCCTCCGCCGACGAGATCGACCTGATCGTCGACAAGCTCGGCACGGCCGTCGACAACGTGTTGCGTAGTGTCAATCACTAAGGGGAGTAGCATGATGAGGAAAGTGGTTATCGCGGCGGGTGCGCTCGTCGCATCGACAATAGTCGCATCCGCCGCGACGCTCGACACGGTGAAGAGCCGCGGCACGCTGGTGTGCGGCGTCAGCGCCGGCTTTGCCGGCTTCTCCGCGCCGGACTCGCAAGGCAATTACAAGGGTCTCGACGTCGATTATTGCCGCGCGCTCGCGGCCGGCGTGCTCGGCGACGCCAGCAAGGTGCGATACGTTTCGTTGACCGCCCAGAACCGCTTCACCGCCCTGCAATCGGGCGAGATCGACGTGCTCTACCGCAACTCGACACAGACTTATTTGCGCGGTGCGACGCTGGGCTTGCGGCAGGGCCCGATCAACTTCTACGACGGCCAGGGCTTTGTCGTGAAGAAGGATCTGGGCGTCAAGGACATCAAGGACCTCAAGGGCGCCACGGTCTGCGTGGCTCAGGGCACCACGCATGAAGTCACGCTCGGCGATTACGGCCGCGCCAACGGCATCGACTGGAAGCCGCTGGTGTTCGACCGCGTCGACACCATGTACCAGACCTTCTTCGGCGGCCGCTGCGATGCGATGACCCAGGATGCCTCCGCGCTCGCCGGTGCGGTGACCACTGCGGCGCCGAACCCCACCGATTACGTCGTGCTGCCGCAGACCATCAGCAAGGAGCCGCTCGGCCCCTTCACTCGCAACGGCGACGAGGTCTGGAGTGACATCATCACCTGGCTGCATTACGGCCTGATCGAGGCCGAGGAGCTCGGCGTCACCCAAGCCAATGTCGACGAGATGACGAAGTCGCAGACTCCAGCGATCCAGCGCCTGCTCGGCGCCTCCGGCGATCTCGGCTCGCGGCTCGGGCTCGACAACAAATGGCTGGTCACCGCCATCAAGGCCACCGGCAATTACGGCGAGATCTACGAGCGCAATGTCGGCAAAACCAGCCCCCTCAAGCTCGATCGCGGCCTCAACGGCCTCTGGAGCAAGGGCGGCTTGATGTACGCCATCCCGTTCAAGTAGACAGCACTCGTGTCCCGGACGCGCTGCAGCGTGCAACGCTGCTGCGCCGAGCCGGGACCGAGCGACCACAATGGGCCCCGGCTCAGCAGCGCATCACTTCGTGCTGCGCTGCGTCCGGGGCACGGGAACCAGATAGTCACACTCCATGACGACGCCCCCTCGCATCGCCCTCATCCATGCCCTCAAGCACTCCATCGCCCCGATCGAGGCCGCGTTTTCGAAGGCGTGGCCGGCGGCGCGGCTGATGAACCTGCTTGACGACAGCCTGTCTGCGGATCTGGCCCGTGACGGCAAGCTCGACGACGCCATGACCGAGCGCTTCCTCGCGCTCGGCGATTACGCAGCGGCGACGGGAGCGGATGGAATCCTGTTCACTTGTTCCGCCTTCGGCCCCTGCATCGAGGCGGTCGCGCGCGCGCAGGCGCCGATGCCGGTGCTCAAGCCGAACGAAGCGATGATCGAGCGCGCGGTGACGATGGGCAGGCGCATCGGCCTGCTCTCCACCTTCCCGCCGACGCTGGCCTCGATGCCGCCGGAGTTTCCGGCCTCGGTCCAGGTCGTTCCGAAACTTGCCGAGGGCGCGCTGGCGGCGCTCGACCGCGGCGACCGCACCACGCACGACCGCCTGATCGTCGAAGCGTCAAAGGACCTGCGCGATTGCGACGTCATCGCGCTGGCGCAGTTCAGCATCGCAGCGACGGCACCGCTGGTCGCAGAAGCCACCGGCCGTCCCGTCGTCACCACGCCTGACAGCGCCGTCGACAAACTGATGGTGCTGTTGGGAGCGAAGGCCTAGAGCATGACCCGGAAAAGTGCGTAGCGGTTTTCCGAAAAGATCGTGCTTAAACAACCACCTAAAGCGCGATGACGACTCATCCTAATCGCATCGCGCTTTAGGCGCTCGTCGCTTTTCGACGCCGTGCGGCCCTGATCGCGAGCGCGAGCGCGGCCTTCGTCTCGTTGACGAAATCCTCGACCAGCTCCTCGCGCGTGGCATGGGCCGCCTCGCCGGTGAACAGGCCCTGCTCGGCCAGCATCACGACACCGTGCAACGCCGCCCAGATCTTGAGCGCTTGCCGCTCGCGCAAATAGCCGACCGCAGGCGCTTCCAGCGCCTCGATCACGAGCGCGAACGTCTCGCGCGTGGCCTCGTGCAACTCGCTGCCCTTGGCCGCGCATGAGACGGTGCGCGAGGCAAACATCAGGCGGTAGATGCCGTTGCGGCGCAGGCCGAAATCCAGGGTCGCCTGCGCCAGAAGCGACAACTTCGATTGCTTCGACGGCTTGGCCATCGCCTCGCGCAGGATCGCGCTGAGCTGGCGGAACGCCTCCGCCGTCACCGCCGCCAGCAGCGCCTCGCGATCGGCAAAGTGACGATACGGCGCCGGCTGAGAGACGCCAAGCTGCTTGGCCAACGCCTTGATGCTGATCGCCTCGGCACCGCCCCGCTCCGCCTCGCGTAGCGCAGCCTTGATCAAAGCATCGCGAAGATCGCCATGATGGTAGGTGTTTTCGGGCTTGCGGGCGAGTTGGGAGCGCATGTTGTGGCCAAGCCTACAAGTTTGCCCTTGACAGGGAAAGCCTGCCGCGAATGTAATAGCATATAACTTAAAGCCCGGCGGTAAATGCCGCGGATAAAAAAGTGACATGAGGAACGCGCCGCCCTGCGGGCCACGCGCGCATACGACCAAGGATGCCGCCATGACAGAGCGACTGAGGGTTCACGTCGATCCCGAAAAATGCCAGGGCCACGCGCGCTGCAAAGCACTCGCGCCGGAACTCTTCGAGCTCGACGAATTCGGCAACGCGCACGAAGCCGGCGACGGCACGGTCCCGCCCGGACTCGAAGACAAGGCCTGGCTTGCCAAAGCCAATTGCCCGGAAATCGCAATCGATGTGATCGAGGAGTAGCGCAGGCTCCCTGTGTGCCCGCGCGCGATTCGACCGCCAGCCCGAGGATTCCCCGTCATGTCCGACGTCAGCCAACCTGTCGCCCATCCGCCCGTCACCGACTGGGTCAACGATTTCGACCACACCGATCCGCAGTGGACGGAAGACCCGTTCCCGATTTGGGAGGAGATGCGCGCCGCAAGCCCGGTCGTGCACACGAAGCGCTTCCTCGGCTGCTACATGCCGACGACCTATGAAGCCGTGCGCGAGATCGCCAACGACACCGAGCATTTCTCCTCGCGCCGCATCATCGTGCGTGACGTCCGGCCCGAAGTCGCCAGGAATGCAGCTCCGCCGATCACCTCCGACCCGCCCGTGCACAAGCCGGCCAAGCAGCTGCTGCTGCCGCCGTTCACGCCGGACGCGATGAAGAAGCTGGAACCGCGGATGCGCGCGATCTGCAATGAGCTGATCGACGGGTTCATCGCCGACGGCAAGGTCGATGCCGCCGCGCGCTACAGCAAGTACGTTCCCGTTCGGGCGATTGCGCACATGCTGGGCATCCCCGAGAGCGACAGCGATCTCTTCATCAACTGGATCCACATGGTGCTCGAGCTCGGCATCAAGGACGAGAGCAAGCTGCTCCAGGCCGTGCAGGAGATGAGCGCCTATTTCGGCGCGCACATCGAGCAGCGCAAGAACAACCCGACCGACGATCTCATCTCCTACCTGATGAACGCCAGGGACAAGGAGGGCAATCCGCTCGAAGACTCCCACGTCCTTGGCTCGCTGCGCCTGCTGCTGATCGCCGGCATCGACACCACCTGGAGCGCGATCGGCTCCTCGCTCTGGCATCTGGCGAAGACGCCGGCCGACCGTGAGCGGCTGATCGCCGAGCCGGGCCTGATGCCGATCGCGGTGGAGGAGCTGCTGCGCGCCTATTCGCCGGTGACGATGGCCCGCGAGGTGGTCAAGGACACGACGATCTCGGGTTGTCCGGTCAAGGCGGGCAACATGGTGCTGTTGTCTTTCCCGGCCGCCAACCGCGATCCCAAGGTGTTTCCGGATGCCGACAAAGTCGTGATCGACCGCCGCGAAAACCGCCATGCCGCCTTCGGCCTCGGCATCCACCGCTGCGTCGGTTCCAACCTGGCGCGTATGGAGATGCAGGTTGCGCTGGAGGAATGGCTGAAGCGCATTCCGGACTTCCGGCTCGATCCGGCAGGCACGGTGACCTGGTCGCAAGGCACGGTGCGAGGCCCCCGCCAGTTGCCATTTCTGCTGGGAAAGGCGATGTAAGTCTTTCCAACACGGGTACGGAGAGGCTGGACGGCCATGGCTGACGACAACGAGCCGCCCGACAGCAAGCTGACCCGCACCAAGGAGAAGTGGGCGCGCGAGGGCCGCTTCCTCACCGGCAAGATCGCACGGCCGGAAGACCAGCGCCTGCCGCCGGGCCAGCATCTCACCAAGGATTGGCCGGTGCTCGATCTCGGCGTCACGCCGCCAATTTCGCGTGAGCGCTGGCGGCTCGACGTCTACGGTGCAATCGAGACCCCCGTGTTCTGGACTTTTGCGGAGTTCGCGGCCCAGAAGCAGGCCCGGTTCACCTCCGACATCCATTGCGTCACCACCTGGTCGCGCTACGACAACGAGTGGGAAGGGCTCGCCACGCGAGAGTTGCTCGCGGCCTGCCAGCCGCGCGAGGATGCACGCTTCGTGACGCTGCATTCCTATGACGGCTACACCACCAACCTCGCGCTGGAAGACTTTGCCGCCGAGGATGCCCTGCTCGCCCATAGCTGGTCCGGCCAGCCGCTGACGGAGGAGCACGGCGGCCCGGTGCGGCTGGTCGTGCCGCATCTGTATTTCTGGAAGAGCGCGAAATGGCTCCAGGCCATCGAATTCCTGACCGAGGACGCGCCGGGCTTCTGGGAGGTCCGGGGCTATCATAACCGCGGCGATCCCTGGGCCGAGCAGCGCTATTCGGACGATTAGAGTTCAGATTGGAACGAGGGAAGCCATGCCGACGGAGCGCTTTCAATTCACGGGCGAAGGCGGCCATCAGCTTGCGGCCGCGCTGGAATTGCCGGACGGCGAGCCCGCGGCCTACGCGCTGTTCGCGCACTGCTTCACCTGCGGCAAGGATACGCTGGCGGCCAAGCGCATCTCAGTCGCGCTCGCCGCCAAGGGCGTCGCGGTGCTGCGCTTCGACTTCACCGGGCTCGGCTCCAGCGAAGGCGATTTCGCCAACTCCACGTTCTCCTCCAACGTCGCCGATCTCGTCCGCGCCGCCGACCATCTGCGCAGCGTCCGCAAGGCGCCGGCGGTCCTGATCGGGCACAGCCTCGGCGGCGCCGCGATCCTTGCGGCCGCCGGACAGATCCCGGAAGCCAGGGCCGTCGCGACCATCGCGGCGCCATCCGACCCGGCGCACGTAACCGGCCTCTTCAAAGCGCATCTCGATGACATCCGCGCCGAGGGCGAGGTCGAGGTCTCGCTTGCTGGACGTCCGTTCCGGATCAGGCGCGAATTCCTCGAGGACATCGCCGAGCACGAGCTGATGAGCGATATCACCGGCCTGCACAAGGCGCTGCTGGTGATGCACTCGCCTGTCGACGACACCGTCGGTATCGACAACGCGACGAAGATCTTCGTTGCGGCGAAGCATCCCAAGAGCTTCGTCTCGCTCGATCACGCCGATCATCTGCTGAGCAAGCCCGCCGACGCGCTCTACGCGGCCGACGTGATCGCGGCCTGGGCGGGCCGCTACATCGACACCGCAAAGCCCGCGAAGGCGATGGATCTGCCCGAGGCGCCGCGGCAGGTCGTGGTGCAGGAGACCCGCAAGAGCAAGTTCAACCAGATCATCACCGTCGGCCCGCATCGGCTTGTGGCGGACGAGCCGGTCGCGGCCGGCGGCGAGGACGCGGGCCCCGGGCCCTACGACTTCCTGCTTGCCGGCCTCGGTGCCTGCACCTCCATGACCATGCGCCTCTATGCCGACCGCAAGTCGCTGCCGCTCGACCGCGTCACCGTCACGCTGAAGCATTCCAAGATCTACGCAAGAGACTGCGAAGAATGCGAGACCCGCGAGGGCATGCTCGACCAGATCGAACGCGACATCACAATCGACGGCGCGCTCGATGCCGAGCAACGCAAGAAGCTGATGGAGATCGCCGACAAGTGCCCGGTGCACCGGACACTGACGTCGGAGATCCGCATCGTGACGAAGGCGGCGGATTAGCTCAAGCGGCCGTCGAGCCCGCTTCGGCGCTCTGGGCCGGCTGAACCCGCAGCGCTCCGCGCAAGCCCGCCGTCGTGCCGAGCAGGATGCCGGCGAGCGCGACGAACGAGCCCAGTGCGAGCGTCGATACGCCGGTGAGCCCCTGCCCGATCGAACAGCCGAACGCCATCACGCCGCCGATCCCCATCAGTGCGGCGCCGCTGCCCGAGCGCAGCATGTGGCGCGGCGAGGAATAGCCTTCGAGCTTGAAGCGGCGCGTTGCGAGCGCCGTCGCCAGGCTGCCGGCGAAGACGCCGGCAACCGTGGCGATGCCGAAGTTCAGCGTCAGGCCGGTCGATAGCATGGCATATTGCAGGCTATCGGCGATCGGCGCGATGAATGTCAGGGAGGTCACCGGGATCGGATTGAAGTCGTCGGCGCCGAGATGGCCGGTCACGTACCAGCCCCCGGCGACGAGGAGGCCAACGATGATCCCCGCTGCGATCTGGCCTGCCGAGCGGCGGAACCCAGGGTGTGCGAAAGCGAACAGGATCAATGCAAGCACGATCAGCACGGTGGCAACCACACGCGAGAGCGATTCCGTCAGACCGAGCGTCGCCAGCAAGGACGGCAGCGAGTTCGGGTTGACTGTCGTTTGCGATGCCTGAACCAGCGCGATGCGCGCCGGCGCGATCAGGCCCTTGAGCGTCATCTGGGCGGCGATGGCGAGCACGATCACGACGACGAACGAGCGGAGATTGCCGCGGCCGAGCAGCACCAGCGCGCGCGAGCCGCAGCCGTTCGACAGCACCATGCCGTAACCGAACAGCAGGCCGCCGAGGAACAGCACCGGCGCCGAGAGGGATGGTTGCAGGTAGATCGTCTTGCCGAGATCGACCATGCCGCTGCCGGCGAGGAACTGGCTCGCGGCGATTGCCACCGCGATCGCCAGTGCATAGGTCCGCACCAGCCGTCCGTCTCCCTCGGCCAGCCAGCCGCGCATGCTGCTCATCAGGCAGAAGCCGCTGAGCAGACCCACGGCGCCGTAGACGAGACCGATGCCGAGGCCGGCGAGGATGACGAGGGCGGACGATTCCATGATTACGGCTTCAGGATCACCCGGTCGCGCGAAGAGCCGGCGACCGCGACATAGGCCTCCTTGGCGCGCTCGAGCGGATAGACGGCATTCGCCTTGATCGGAAACGGTTTGAGGTGGCCGCTCGCAAAGCCCGGGCCGAGGTCGCGCAGCACCGCGCCGGTGGCCGCCGAGGACAGGCCGAGCGTGTCGATGCCGACATAGGTGTGCTGGCCGCGATAGAATTCGAGGATGTTGAACTGCACGATGCGCTCGATCGCGGCGATCAGGATCTGGCGACCGCGCAAGGCGAGCGACTTGTGCGCCGCCTCGAAATAGGGATCGCCCACCGTGTTGAAGACGATGTCGGCGCCCTTGCCGCCGGTGAATTCGCGCACGCGCGCGGCAACGTCGGTCGCGGAGGCATCGATCACCTCGATCGACGCATTGGCGTGGCCTTCATAGGCCTCCGCCTTGCGGACCACGCCGATGACGCTTGCGCCCTGCCAGGTCGCGATCTGCACCGCGGCCTGGCCGACCTTGCCGTTGACGCCGAACACCAGCACGGTATCGCCCTTCTTCGGCAAGCCCGCGCGGCGAAAGCCTTCCATCGCGGTGACGAAGGGAACGCCGATGCCGGCGGCCTCCTCCCACGACACCGTCTCCGGCTTCTCCACCACGGCATCGGCTTCGACGACGAGATGGCTGGCATGGGTGCCGTCGCGGCGGATGCCGAGATCGCCGGAGGAGCCGAACACCTCGCGGCCGACCGTGCCGGCCGGCCCGTCGATGACGATGCCGGCATAATCGCGGCCCGGCGTGCGCGGGAACACCGCATAGGGCATCAGCCCGGTCGCGGCCTTCACGTCGGATGGGTTGACGGCGGCAGCCTTCACCTCGATCAGGAGATCGTTCGGACCGCGCGTCAGCGCGTGACGCTCGACCATCGGCGCAAGCGCGGCGGCGTTTTCAGCCTTGGCATTGAGGCGCACGCAGCGCGCTTCGACGGATTTGGCATCTAGTGACGACATAAAAGGCCCGCGATTTCTCGCGGGCCTTGTCGCCTTTGGGGCCGGGCGAGTCAACCGCCTCCCTTCATCCTGAAGAGCCTGCGAAGCAGGCGTCTCGAAGGATGAAGGCCCGCAGCGCGAGCCGGGCCTGGATGGTTCGAGACGGCGCCAACGCGCCTGCTCGCCATGAGGGGCGAGACTTAGTCCTTGGGCCGCTTGTCGTAGAGCCGCTTGGCCTTGCCGAGCGAGCGCTCCAGCGTGGCCGGCGCGACCACCTTCACCTTCGAGCTGATCCCGATCGTGTTCTTGATGTGGGTGGAGATACGGTCGGCGTGGTCGACGAGACCCCGGCCGTCCCAGCTCTCCGGCCGCGCCTCGGCGATGATGGTGAGCTCGTCCATCCGGCCTTCGCGGGTCAGCTCCAGAATGAAGTGGCCGCCGCACCAATCGGTCGCGAGCAGCACCTCCTCGATCTGGGTCGGGAACAAATTGACGCCGCGCAGGATGATCATGTCGTCGGAGCGCCCGGTCACCTTCTCCATGCGGCGCATGCCGGGGCGTGCCGTGCCGGGAAGAAGCCGCGTCAGGTCGCGGGTGCGATAGCGGATCACCGGGAACGCCTCCTTGGTGAGCGAGGTGAAGACCAGCTCGCCCTTCTCGCCGTCGGGCAGCACCGCGCCGGTCTCGGGGTCGATCACCTCGGGGTAGAAATGATCCTCCCAGATGTGCAGGCCGTCCTTGGTCTCGATGCATTCCTGCGCGACGCCGGGGCCTATCACCTCGGAGAGGCCATAGATGTCGGTCGCGTCCATGTCGAAGGCGTCCTCGATCTCGCCGCGCATGGCGTTGGTCCAGGGCTCGGCGCCGAAGATGCCAACCTTGAGCGAGCACTGGCGCGGATCGAGCTTCTGGCGCTTGAACTCGTCGAGGATCGCCAGCATGTAGCTCGGCGTCACCGTAATGATGTCGGGCCGGAAATCGTTGATGAGCTGCACCTGCCGCTCGGTCATGCCGCCGGAGATCGGCACCACGGTGCAGCCGAGCTTCTCGGCGCCGTAATGCACCCCTAACCCGCCGGTGAAGAGGCCATAGCCGTAGGCGTTGTGGATGATCATGCCGGTGCGGCCGCCGGCGGCGCGGATCGAACGCGCCATCACCTCGGACCAGGTGTCGATATCGGCTTGCGTATAACCAACCACGATCGGCTTGCCCGTCGTGCCGGAGGAGGCATGCACGCGCACCAGCTTCTCGCGCGGCACGGCAAACATGTTGAACGGATAATTGTCTCGCAGATCGGTCTTTACCGTGAACGGAAATTTCGCGAGATCGGATAGTTCCCGGAAATCGGACGGGTGCACGCCGGCCTTGTCGAAGGCCTTGCGATAATGCGCGACGTTGTCGTAGGCATGCTTCAACGACCAGGCCAGCCGCTGCGTCTGCAGTGCCATGATCTCGTCGCGCGAGGCACGCTCATGCGCGTCCATCTCGGGACTATAGGCGTTGCCACCTTGCTTGAGCCTCGTCAGGTTCATCTTCGTTTCCCCACATCATCGGTTTTCTTTTTTATTGTCTTATTGGGCTTACGGTTCCTGGGTCGGCAGCCAGGTTCCGGGAATGACGCGTGAATGTCCGCGGAATTCCGCAATGACGGAGTCGCCGACAGTGACGCGCACGTCATAGATGCCGGAGCGCCCGCTGCGCGTAATCTCACGCGCCTTCGCGACGAGGCGATCCCCGAGCCTGCCCGGCTTGATGAAGGTGATCTGTCCCTGCGCCGCAACGACGCGGTCATTGTGCGAATTGCAGGCAAAGGCGAAGGCGGAATCGGCGAGCGTGAAGATGAAGCCGCCATGGGCGATGCGCTGGCCGTTGACCATGTCCGGCCGCACCGTCATCGCGAGCGTCGCAAAGCCCGGACCGATCTCGACGATCTCCATGCCGAGTCCCTTGGAGGCGTCGTCCTCCGCCCACATCGCGTCGGCGCAGGCGCGGGCAACATTGTCAGGCGACAAAGCGGCTTTGAGGTTCACGCGCCTCTCCCGGTCAAATGCTTGCATATGATGTTCTGCTGGTTGGCCAAAACTGTCAAATAATGCGACGCATTTGCATCGCTGGCGTCTGATGCGCCCGCTCAGACATGGTCATAATCGACCACGACGCGCTCCGATGACGGCTTGGCCTGGCAGGTCAGGACAAAGCCCGCCTTGAGCTCCCACGGCTCCAGCGAATAGTTGATGTCCATCGGGGCTTCGCCCTCGACCAGCTTGGCGCGGCAGGTCGAGCACATGCCGCCCTTGCAGGCAAAGGGCAGATCGACGCCGGCGCGCAGCGCGGCATCGAGGATCGCCTCGTCCTCGGCCACCGGCACCTCGCGGCGCTTGCCGTCGATGATCAGCGAGGCGATCGCCTTCGGCGGCGCGTCGGGAGCAACCTCCTTCTTCGGCCGCGGCTTGCCGCCGAATTCGGAAACGAAGCGCTCGACGTGGATGCGGTCCTGCACGATGCCGAGCGCGCGGCAGGTGGCCTCGATGTCCTCGCTCATGCCAAGGGGCCCGCAGATATAGACATGATCGACGCTTGCGGCCGGCACCAGCGAGCGCAGCAACACCCTCACCTTGTCGCCGTCGAGCCGGCCATGCAGGATCGGGATGTCCTGCTCCTCGCCGGAGATGACATGGAACAGCGAGAGCCGATCGATGAAGCGGTCCTTGAGCTCCTCGAGCGCTTCGAGGAACATGATGTTGTCGGTGGTGCGGTTACCGTAGAACAGGAAGAAGCGGCTGTCCGGCTCGCGCGCGAGCACGCCCTTCACGATCGACAGGATCGGGGTGATGCCGGAGCCTGCGGCGAAGCCGACATGAATGCGCGCCTGGTCTGCCGGGGGAACCACGCCGAAGCGGCCGGTCGGCGTCATCACGTCGAGCTCGTCGCCGCATTTGAGATCCTCGGCTGCCCAGCTCGAAAACGCGCCGCCGTCGACCTTCTTCACGGCGATGCGGATCTCGCCTTCGTCAGGGCCGGAACAGATCGAATAGGAGCGGCGCACCTCCTCTCCGTCCAGCGTGGTGCGGAGCGTGAGGTACTGGCCGGGCGTGAAGGCGTAATCGCGAGCGAGCTCGCCGGGAATGGCGAAGGTCATCGAAACGGCGTCGGACGCCTCGCGGCGGAGGTCGCTGACGGCCAGGCGATGGAAGCGTGGTGCGGCTGCTGACATGATCAATGACACTTGAAATAGTCAAAAGGTTCGCGGCAGGACTTGCAGCGCCACAGCGCCTTGCAGGAGGTCGAGCCGAATTCCGAGAGCAGCTCGGTGTTCTCAGAGCCGCATTGCGGGCAGGCCACGGCCTGCGCGCCGAACAGCGCGCGGCGCGAGCTCGACGCTTGCGGCGGCGCGATGCCGTAGGCACGCAGCTTCTGGCGACCGTCCTCGCTCATCCAGTCGGTGGTCCACGCCGGCGACAGCACGGTTCGCACCTTCGGATGACGGAAACCGGCGCGCTCCAGCGCCAGCTCGATCTCCAGCGCGATCATGTTCATCGCCGGACAACCCGAGTAAGTCGGGGTGATTCTGACTTCGACCTGGTCGCCGTCGAGAACGATCTCACGGAGCACGCCGAGATCGGCGATGGTCAAGACCGGAATCTCCGGGTCGACCACGCTCGCCGCCGCGGCCCAGGCGCGCGTGCGCAGCTCGCTATCGCGCTCCAGCGCGCTCACCATGTTAGCCCCGGGAAGGTGCGCTGCATCGATTGCAGCTCGGAGAGGAGATGGCCTAGATGTTCGCTGTGCCGGCCCGTACGGCCGCCCTGCTGCATCCAGTTGTTCTGCGGCAGGACGAGCGTGGCTTCGCTGACGACATCGGAGATCGTCTGCAGCCAGCGGCCGCGCAATAGCCCGGGATCAATGGCGATACCGGCATGGATCAGGGCGCGCTCGCCTTCGTCCACATCAAACATCTCGCCCGTGAAAGCCCAGAGGTGATCGATTGCGGCTTGCGCGCGGGCGTGGCTCTCATCGGTGCCGTCGCCGAGCCGGATGAGCCACTCCGAGGCGTGGCGAAGATGGTAGGCGCTCTCCTTCTCCGACTTGGCGGCGATTGCGGCCAACGTCGCATCGCGCGAGGTCATCATCGCGCGCCAGGAGAGGTCGGCGAACGCGGAATAGAAGAACTGCCGCACCAAGGTCTGGGCGAAATCGCCGTTGGGCTGCTCGACCAGCAGCAGATTGCGGTACTGCCTGACGTCACGCAAGTAAGCGAGCTTGTCCTCGTCGTTGTCCTTGCCTTCGACCTTGGCGGCATAGCTGTAGAGCTCGCGCGCCTGGCCGATCAGGTCGAGCGCGATGTTGGAGAGCGCCATGTCCTCTTCCAGCATCGGCGCATGTCCGCACCATTCCGACAGCCGATGGCCGAGGATCAGCGCATCGTCGGCGCGGCGCAGCGTGTAGAGCACCAGCGGCGTTTCTGAAACCTGGATGTTGGCGACGGGCATCTGTCCTATCCATCTTGCCACTTGTTCCGACCTCACCCTGATGAGGCGCGCAGCGCCGTCTCGAAGGATGGCTGCAGTTCACGGGCCTTCATGGTTCGAGACGCGCTTCGCGCTCCTCACCATGAGGGGAGAGAGCGCTACATATGCCCCACTTCCTCGGGCACCTCGTAGAATGTGGGGTGGCGATAGATCTTCGATTCCGCCGGCTCGAACATCATGCCCTTCTCGGCGGGATCGCTCGCGGTGATGGCGCTCGACGGCACGACCCAGATCGACAGGCCTTCGCCGCGGCGGGTGTAGATGTCGCGGGCGGCTTGCAGGGCCATGGTGGCGTCGCTCGCATGCAACGAGCCGACATGCTTGTGCGCGAGCCCGTTGCGGCTGCGAATGAAGACTTCCCACAGCGGCGTGTTCGGCGTGGCCATATTGGTCTCCCTATTCCGCGGCTTGCGCGGTCTGGCGTTGCGCGCGCTTCGCCGCATAGGCTGCGGCCGCCTCACGCACCCAGGCGCCCTCCGCATGGGCCTTGCGGCGCGCGGCGATGCGGTCACGATTGCAGGGGCCGTTGCCGGCGAGCACCTGCTTGAATTCGGCCCAGTCGATCTCGCTGTAGCGCCAGTGTCCTTCGGCATCCTGCGTCATGCCGGGATCTGGAATGGTGAGGCCGAGATACTGCGCCTGCGGAACGGTGGCATCGACGAATTTCTGGCGCAGCTCGTCATTGGAGAAGCGTTTGATCTTCCACCTCGTCGAGGTGTCGCTGTGCTGGCTCGCCGCATCGGGCGGGCCGAACATCATCAGCACCGGCCACCACCATCTATTCAGCGCGTCCTGCGCCATCGCCTTCTGCTCGTCCGAGCCCCGGCACAGCGTCAGCATGATCTCGTAGCCCTGGCGCTGGTGGAAGGACTCCTCCTTGCAGACCCTGATCATCGCGCGCGCATAGGGGCCGTAGGAGCAGCGGCACAGCGGGATCTGGTTCATGATCGCGGCGCCGTCGACAAGCCAGCCGATGGTGCCGATATCGGCCCAGGTCAGCGTCGGATAATTGAAGATCGAGGAGTACTTGGCTTTGCCGGCGAGCATCGCGTCGACCAGCTCTTCGCGCGAGGCGCCAAGCGTCTCGGCAGCGGCGTAGAGATAGAGGCCGTGGCCGCACTCGTCCTGCACCTTGGCGAGCAGCGCGGCCTTGCGGCGCAGGGTCGGCGCGCGCGTGATCCAGTTGCCTTCCGGCAGCATGCCGACGACTTCGGAATGGGCGTGCTGGGAGATCTGGCGGGTGAGCGTCTTGCGATAGGCTGCCGGCATCCAGTCGTTCGGCTCGATCCGCTCCTCGGCGTCGATGCGGGCCTGGAATTGCGCAGCCTTGGCCGCATCCTCAAGACCGCGGTCGTCGGTCTCGACCGTGTTCAGCGCCTGAGTATACATGCGCATCCTCCCATTTGATTGAGAGGCAATATATAACAAGAACTATCTCATGCAAGATATTTCTGTAACATAAAGGTCAGGCTTCGAACCTCCGTTCCAGGAGTTTTCGCGCCGGCGGCAATGGCCCCTTTTCATTGGTTCCATGACCATCGAGCCATTGCTCGGACGGAGCGAGCAACGCGCGATAGATTTCGCCGCAAAGCTCGCGGGCCGCCCTGCCCGGCCAATCCGCCGGCAACAGGCTTTCAGGCAGCAGCGGATCGCGCAGCACGACACGGCGATAATAGTGGATCAGCAGGATGCGCGCGGTGAAGGCGTCGGCCTCGGACAGCTCCGTGCCGCGCGCAATCGCGGCGCGCAGCGGCTCGAACGTCTTCATGAATTTCAGATAGGCGTCCGCAGTGCGCTGCAGCGGCCAGCTCGCGCTGAGGAGGCGGCGGCCGCTGTCATCCTCCGCCGAGACTTCGAGCCGGATGGCGCCCGCAGCTTCATCCGGCACCGGCAGGCCCGATGGCGCAACCCACACCCCCGGCAACGGACTGCCGAAGCCGGCGTTGCGAAGCGCCTCGCGCGAGACGTCACGATCCTCGCCGTTGCCGATCAGCAGCAGCTCGAAGCGCCCGGTCCAGTCCGACGGCGGCGGGTCGTAGATGTGGCGCGTGGCGGCTTCGAATGTCTGGCGTCCCTTGTCGGCAAGTCGATAGAAACTGTTGCGGCCGACCTTCTCCCGGGTGAGCCAGCCGTCGGCCGCAAGCCGAGACATCGCGGTGCGGACAACCCCACTGTCGATGTCCAGACCCTCGAAGAATTTCAGCAGCGTGCCGAGCCACACCACGCCGCCGCGCGGCACGATGGCATCGCCGAACACGGTGATGACGATGGAGCCGGTGCGCGACGGTTCACGCTTGAGCTGGTCGATGATGCGGGAGAGCGGATGCGCCATGCGGCAGGCATAGCGCGTTTGGCGCCGGCGCGACAATGGACGGGGCGACCATCGAAGCAGGGAGCCGGGCTCGATCCTTCGAGACGGCGCTTTCGCGCCTCCTCAGGATGAGGTCTGCCCGTCTTTGCGCGGCATCACTTATTTCGACCCTCGTGGTGAGGAGCGCGGCAAAGCCGCGCGTCTCGAACCATGCAGGCCCGACTACCGATGCGGATCGGGATAGACCACACTGCGCCAGCCGCTGCGATCGAACGGACGCCATTGGCCTTCCTTTTGCGCGAGGCGATCGGCCACTGCATAGACCACGGCCGGATGATGGCCCATGCCGCAATGGCTGCTCTCGACCTCGATGCTCTCGGTCTGCGCTCCCGTTTTCTCCATGCAGCCCTGCCAGGCGCAGACGCCGTCGGTGCGGCTGAAGATGGCGGTGGTCGGCACCGGCGGCGGCACGGCAAGCTCGCCGCCAAACCGCGGATCGACCTCATCGGCCTTCCGTCCGCTGGCCCATTCATAGACGCGCCAGGCATTGGTGGAGCGGGGATTGCCGGCGAAGGGGCTGCCGAGCGTAATCACCTGGCGCACGCGGTCGGGCATCATCTTGGCGAGCTGACGGGCATAGAGGCCGCCGAGGCTCCAGCCGACCAGACTGAGCTTGCGGCCGTGCGTTTCGCTGAGCTCCTCGACCAGATCGACCATCGCGTGCTGCACGCCGTCGCGCAGGCCGTAATTGCGGCCCTGGCGCCAACCGCTCACCGCGTAGCCCTTGCTGGTCAGAAACGAACGTAGCGCGCGTGTGGACGCGTCCGAAGCCACGAGGCCCGGCAACACCAGCACGGGGTGCCCATCGCCGCGCGGCGCGAGGCTCAGCAGCGGAAGTGCGCCGAGGAATGCGCCGAACTCGTGGATCGCGCGTCCCTCCAGAAACATCAGGGTGCGGGACGGCGGACGCAGCGTCTGGGCAGTAGCGGTCATCAATGTTTCCCCTGGGAAGAACTGGATAAAGGACGCCGGGATGAGGCCGGCAAATCTGAATTCCAACTCTCCGGCTTCTTGATCGTTCCGCACTGCAACATGAATCAGCTGCGCAGCCGGTTCCCGGCATTGAAGCCGGGCAGACCTCAGGCGACAATAGGCTTGTGTGCTAATGCCGGAAGCCGTGACGCAAAAGTCACAGCCATCGGAGCAGGAATTCTACGGAGTAGAGCGCCAAGCCGGCGAGGCCGCCGATCAGCGAGCCGTTGAAGCGGATGTATTGCAGATCGCGACCGATATTGATTTCGATCAGCGAAATCAGCTGCGCCATATCCCATGCCTTGACCTGATCGGAGATGAAGATCGATACGCCGCTCTTCTGATCGGCAATGAAGCTGCGCAACACCGTCACCAGGCCCTTGTTGATCTCGCCGCGCAGCTCGGCATCGCCGGCAAGCGCTTCGCCTGCCGCGACGAACATGCCGGCGAGATGATGCTGCAGCACCTGCGTTTCGCCGCTCGCGCTGCGCTCGATGAACGAGCGTGTATTGGCCCAGACCGTGCGGGCAAGTTCGGCGAGCTCGGGCCGCGCCAGCAGGTCACGCTTCAAACCGGCGATGCGGTCGATATAGGCCTGATCGGTGCCGAGCCGGTCGACGAAGCTCAGCACCATGCGATCGAACTCGCTGCGGAACGGATGCTTGGCATCGCTGCGCACCTCGTTGAAGAACGCGGTGGCGGACGCGACGATCTTGTTCACCAGAAACTTGTCGGCACGGTAGAGCCTGAGCAGGGTCGGCAATTCCGCGCGCACCTTCTCGCGGATCATCGCCATCGTCTCTTTCTGATTCAGCGTCTCGTGCATCACCCGCAGGAGATCGTCGAACAGGATCTGGTGGCGTCCCTCCGCCACGAAGCCGCGCAGCGTACCGGCGGCAAGCGGCGCAAGGTCGATCGCCTGGAGCTGCGATGACATGCGGCGGATGATGAAGGTCATCAAGCCTGAGGTCTCCGTCGCCGAGAAGGCCTCGGGCAACAGGCGGAGCGCGAAGCGAGCCAGATCATCGCTGCGCTTGCGGTCGCGCAGCCAGTCGGCAACGAAGGAGCCGAAATCGATTTCCTTCAGCTTGGCCTCGACGGGACCGGCCTCGAGGAAATGCACCTGGATGAACTCGCCGAGCTTGTCCGCGATGCGCGCCTGGTTGCTCTGGATGATGGCGGTATGCGGGATCGGCAGGCCGAGCGGCCGCTTGAACAGGGCAACCACGGCATACCAGTCGGCGAGGCCGCCGATGGTCGCGGCTTCCGCGAAGGCGGCGATGAAGCCGAACAACGGATGCACCGGCAGGAGCCATTTTGCCACGATGAAGAGCGCAAGCGTCGAGGCAAGCACCAGCGTCGCCAGCGCCTTGACGCGGCGCAGCTCGGCCGCGCGTTCGGCGTCGCCGGGGCTGTCGAAGGTGAAGGTGGCGGGTGGAGTCATCACTGCGTCACAGTACTCGTCATTGCGAGCGAAGCGAAGCAATCCAGAATCTTTCCGTGGAACGACTCTGGATTGCTTCGTCGCAAGGGCTCCTCGCAATGACGGCGGAGACGATGGCGGCTGCTGCGCAAGAAACAAAAGGCCCGCCGAAGCGGGCCTCAAATTCAGTTTCTGCTCAGGCGCCAGATCAGGCGGTCTTGTTGTAGACCTTGGCAAAATTGTCCTGCGCGGACTTCGCACCATTGGCAGCGAGCTTGCCGAAATAGTCGGCGGTCGCCTTGGCACGCGAGACGAACACTTCGCCGCGCGAGCGGAGCAGGCCCGACTGGATCTCGACGGCCTCGCTGAACGACTTGGCGGACGCGAGCTTGTCGATGCTCGAGAGGAACGCCTCGGCGTCGTCGTAGATCGCCTGCTGGATGTTGCGGCTGATCTTGCCGGCTTCAGCGACGGATTCGGTCACCGCGTTCTCGACGGCGGCGGTCACGCGCTCGGAGCCTGCGAAAGCCTCGGCAGCACGGTCCTTGGCGGTGTTGGCGGTCTTCTTGACGAACTCGCGGGCAGCCTCGGGAACTTCCAGATTCTGGATGTTCTTGAAAGCGTCCTTGAAGCCCTCGAAAGCGGTGTTGGTTTCAGTGGTCATGGGGTTCTCTCCATCCTCATTGCTCTGAGCTATGGGCTCACCCCGTCCGCATTGGCCCGGGGCACGACCTATATGGCATAATTAATTGTGCGATGCAACATCCATATTGCACTGCGATATCACGAAATGGTGATGAAGCTGAATAAGAGGCATCCTGATGCCTCCTTGGCCACTCGACCCCTATCGACCGCCTTTTGGCGATCCCTAGTGCTGCACCGCCCCCGGCAGCCCATAGGCCTCCATCTGGGCCTGGACCTGCGCGATGTTGTGACCGAGCACGACGATGTCATGGGTCTTGCCGTCGACGTCCCGAACGTGGTCCCGCAGCAGCGCTTCGGCCTTGAAGCCGAGGCTCTCGAACACGGCGATCGCCGCCTGCTGGTCGACCGTCATCTGGACCGAGAGCTTTTCCAGGCCCGCCCCGAGTGCGAGCGCAAAGGTCTCCTGCGACAGCGCCCGCCCCACTCCCTTCCCGCGCACTTCGAGCGAGACCACCATCCGGATCTCGCCAACATGGGGCGACCAGGAATGGGGATCGCGCACCAGCGTGCCGCAGCCGACGACCTTGCCGTCCCTGACCGCGAGCAGGCTCGTGATCGCGCCCCGCTCGATCTCCTTGACCCAGGCCGACAGCACCTTCGGCTCGCTGATATTGCGGGGCAGGAACAGCAAATCGTGGGTTGGCAGACCCTTGCCGAAGGCGAGCACCGCGGCCTCGTCCGCGGGCGCCATCAGACGAATCTCGATATCGCCGGCGTCCGTCTTGACGTGACGCGGATAGGAACGTTGCTCGCTCATATCGATCTCTTTCCCAGCCAGGAATCCAGTTTCGGCCATAGCCGCTTCACGGCGTTGGCGCCCGCGACCAGCGAGACGTGACCGCCTTTCAGGATCACCTCTTCCTTGTCCGCAGATCCGATCTTCGCGATCAGGTGCTTGGCGGCCTCATACGGCACGATGTGGTCGTGCTCGGCGACCGCATGCAGGATCGGCACCTTGATGTTCTCGAGCTTCGCCGCACGGCCGCCGACCGACATGGCGTCGTTGAACAGCTTGTTGTCCCACATCAGGTCCTTGGTGATGGTGCGGAAATATTCGCCGGCCAGCGGCAGCGTGTCGGTCGCCCAGCGATCAAACATGCGGTAGGATTTGACGAACTCGTCGTTCCAGATGTTCTCCCAGAGCTGGATCTGGCTCACCGTGCGCGAGGCCGGGCGCAGCATCTCGAACGAAGACAGGATCATTTCCGGCGGCACGTTGCCGACGCTGTCGACGAGACGGTCGACGTCGAAATAACGACGGTCGGAGAAGTTCGAGAACAACTTCATCTCGCGGAAGTCGATCGGCGTGGTGAAGCAGATCAGGTTCTTCATCGGCCCGTCCTTGTGGATCGAGCCGTACAGCAGCGACAGCACGCCACCGAAGCAATAGCCGATGACGGAGACGTCCTGCTCACCGGAATCGGCCTGCACACGGCGGACGCAGTCCGGGATGAAGTCGAGGACATAGTCCTCCATCCGCAGGCTCTTCTCCTCCGGCCGCGGCGCGCTCCAGTCGAGCATGTAGACGTCGAAACCGCGCTTGAGCAGGAACTCGATGAAGCTCTGCCCGGGGACGAGGTCGAGGATGTAGCCGCGATTGGTGGTCGCCATCACGATCAGCACCGGCACCCGGTAGATCTCGTCCGACATCGGCCGGTAGTGATAAAGGTTCATGGTGCCGCGCGAATGCAGCACGTCCTTCGGCGTCGAGCCGAGCGAAGGGCCCGAGGTCGAGAAATATTCAACGCCCTTGATGCTGCGCTGGATGGCGCGCTGCACCTCGGTCTGGATCCGCTCCGGGATGGACGCGAGATCAAGTCCCGCCGGCCCGTTCATGTCGGCTCTCCGGGCTCGGAAGGCGGGCGCTTCGTCCGAGGCGGCCGCGGGGTGCTATCGAAGCCTTGCGTGATGCCGGAATTCGCCGCCATCTGGCTCAGCATCGCCTTGATCTCGCCGATCTGCGCCTCGACCGACTGGAGCCGTTCCGCAAGACCAGTGACCTGCTCCCGGCTCGGCAGGTTCATCGTAACGAGATATTTCTCCATGAGTTCGCCGAGCTGCTTCTGAGCACCTGCAGCAACTCCGCCGGCGCGGTTCATCGCCTGTGAAAATTCCGGCGACGACATGGCCTGGTTGGCGAAAGAGTTGAACCCCTTCTCCATCTCGCCGACCATCTTCTGCCACGTGGCAACGGGGTCGTTGGTCTTGTCGGTCATCGGCGTCCTCCTGAAATCGAGAGCTGCGATGCCCTTCTTTTCCCGCCATACCACACCGTTGCGCGGTGCCGGTCAACCGGCAAGCGCACTCGCTGCTCGGCGCGCCGCTTCTTTGCGGCGGGAAACCGTGCGATACAACACCGATCAGCAGGAGGGATCCGTGACCACCCATCAGCCGCCCCAGACCGTCCGCGCCAACGGCATCGACATCTGCTACGAGATCTTTGGCAACGACAATGCCGAACCGCTGCTGCTGATCATGGGTTTGGGAGCGCAGATGATCCACTGGGACGATGCGTTCTGCGAGCAGCTTGCCGCGCGGGGTTTCCGCGTGATCCGTTTCGACAATCGCGATATCGGCAAGTCGAGCCATCTCACCGGCGGCAAGCGCCTGACGCCGCTCGAGCTGCTGAAGCTGCGCTTCCTCAGGATTCCCGTCGCCGCGACCTACAAGCTGATCGACATGGCGAAGGACACGGTCGCCTTGATGGATGCGCTCGACATCAAGTCGGCGCATCTGGTCGGCGCGTCCATGGGCGGCATGATCGCCCAGGAGGTGGTGCTGTCGTTTCCGCACCGCGTCCGTTCGTTGACATCGATCATGTCGACCACAGGCAATCCGCGCATCCCGCCGCCGTCGCGCGAAGCCGCCGCAATGCTGATGGCGCCGCCGCCGCGCAGCAAGGAGGAGTTCATCGTCCGTTATGGCCAGACCTGGAAGGTGTTGCGCGCCGGACATTTTCCGGAGGAGGAAGCGCTCGACCCCGAGCGTGCCGAGCGCGTGTTCGCGCGCGGACTCAATCCGGCCGGCGTCGGCCGTCAGCTCCGCGCCGTGCTGGCGTCCGGCAGCCGGAAGGAGCGGCTGCACGCGGTGATGACACCGACACTGGTCATTCACGGCACCGTCGATCCGCTGGTCCGCCCCGAAGGCGGCAAGGACACGGCGGCGTCAATCCCGAACGCCAAATTGTTGATGATCGAAGGCATGGGCCACGCGCTGCCGATGCGGTTCTGGCCGGAGATCATCGACGCCATCGACAAGCACGCCCATGGCGCGGCCGCGCAGGCCGCTTAACTCTTCTTCGCGATCCAGATTACATGGCGCGCGCCACCGCCTCGCCCGGTGGCGCGGACATTGACTTCGTTCACGTCGAAGCCGGCGGTGCGGAGACGCCTGGTGAAGGCGGGGTTGGGTCCCGACGACCAGACCGCGAGCACGCCGCCCGGGCGCAGCGCCGTCTTCGCTGCCGAGAGCCCGCTCGTGCTGTAGAGCGCGTCATTGCCCTTGCGGGTCAGCCCTTCCGGCCCATTGTCGACGTCGAGGAGAATGGCGTCGAAGGCCGACCGCTGCGCGCGGATGATTTCGCCGACGTCGATTTCCCGGATATTCACTCTGACATCATCGAGGCTGTCGCCGAAGACCTCCGCCATCGGACCTTTCGCCCAGGCCACCACCGCCGGCACCAGTTCGGACACCACGATCTTCGCCTTGGGCCCAAGCACGGTGAGCGCCGCACGAAGCGTAAAGCCCATGCCGAGGCCGCCGATCAGGACGACGGGCTTCTTGACCTTCTCGATCTGCTTCGCCGCGAGCGTTGCGAGCGCGGCTTCCGAACCGGACAAGCGATTGTTCATCAGCTCGTTGGTGCCGAGCTTGATCGAGAATTCCTTGCCCCGCCGCATCAGCCGGAGCTCCTCGTCGGAACCGGGAATCCTGGCGGTGTCGATCTTTTCCCAGGGAATCATCCCCGACGTTTAGCACGATCGGACGAACAATCACCCACCCGCCCAGACGTCGAGCACATAGCGGTTGTTCGTGCCCATCGCCTCGATCCAGCGGGCACTGGCGGCCGCGTCACCGCCGCTCTTCTCGCGGTGGATTGCGACCAACGCCGCCTTGACGTCGGGCTCCATCTTGCCGCCGTCGCCGCAGACATAGATGATCGCGCCCTGCTCGACCAGCGGCCAGACCTTGTCCTTCTGTGCGGCCAGCACGTGCTGCACATATGTCTTCGGTCCCTCGGCGCGCGAGAACGCCGTGAACAGCTCGGTGATGCCGCTTGCGGCCAGCGCCTTCAGCTCGTCGGCGTAGAGAAAATCCTGGTCGGGATGGCGGCAGCCGAAGAACAGCATGGATGGCCCAAGCGTCGCGCCCTTGGCCTTGCGCGCGGCGCGTTCCTGGAGGAAGCCGCGGAACGGCGCGAGGCCCGTGCCCGGGCCGATCATGATGATCGGCGCCGACGGATCCTCGGGAAGCCGGAAGCCGGCCTTGGTTTCACGCACGGTGGCGTAGACGACGTCGCCGACGCGGCGATTGGCGAGATAGTTCGAGCAGATGCCCTTGTAGACCCCACGCCCGGAGGCGGCCAGCCCTTCGACCACGCCGACCGTGATGCTGCAACGCGCGGGATCGACCGATGGCGAGGACGAGATCGAATAATAGCGCGGTGCCAGCAGCGAGAGCATCTCCAGATAGACGTGGAACGGCAATTCGCAGGCCGGATATTCGAGCAACAGGTCGAACACCGATTTGCGCTTGGCGAAAATCTCGGCGCGGTAACGCTCGAGCGGCTCGGTCTCCTCGCCGACGAAGGCCAGCAGCTTCGGCTTGGTGACCGGGCAGCGGGTGTGCTCGGCCATGATCTGGATCTGCTTGCGGGTTGCGACCTGCTGCAGCTCGACGAACTCGCTGAGCAGGCGGCCGACCGACACGGCCTCGCCGACCGGCAATTGGGCGCGGCGCCCCTCGGCAACCTGCAGCCTGATCTGGTCGGCCGGGAGGAACCCGAAGCGACGGGCCACCGAATCCACCAGCGTCGGATCATTGCGCGGGACGACACTGAGGTGATCGCCGACCCGGTAACTAACGTTGGCCGGCAGCTGCACCTCGATGTGGCGCGTCGAGCGCTCGGACGGATCGGGCCCGCTCTTGTTCTGAAGCTCGTCGTTGGCGAGCACCTTCATCGCCACCGCGCCGCCCTGGGCAACGATAGTGTTGACGGCGGTGACCGCGACCGGCTCGATCGCATAGAGCGGATCGTCCTCCGCGGTGCGGGTGAAATTCCAGTCGATGCCGAATTCCTTGGTCGCGACCTGGGCGGCGGCGGGGAACCATTTCTGGAACTGGCCATCGAGATCGCTGCGCGCATCGCCTTCGCCGCGCGGATAGACCGCACGGGCGCCATGCTTCGACAATTGCTCGTCGATCAGGCGCGGCACCGATTGATAGGTCGCGGCCCAGTCGCTGTTGCCGCAACCGAACACGGCGTAGCGCACGCCGGCGAAGGCATCCTTCGGCAAATCGCCGCCAAGCCATTTGACGAACTGCGTCGCATTGTCGGGCGGCGCGCCGTTGTAGGAGGCGCAGATGATCAGCACGCCGCCCTCCTGCGGCAGCTTGCCGACGTAATCGTCGAGCGGGCCGAGATGCACGGCAAAGCCGTTGATCTCCGCAAGGTCGGCCATGCGCGTCGCGAGCTCCTCGGCGGTGCCGAGATTGGAGCCATAGAGCACCAGCATCGGCGTGTTGTGGCCGGGCCGGGCCGTCGGCCGGCGCGGGGCCTTCGGCGCCGAACCGGCGGCCGCAATCGGTCCGCCATAGGCACCGCGCTCGCGATCGGCGCGCGGACGCACCTTGATCTTGAAGCCCTCCGGCTTGATCGTCAGTGTCTCCTTCAGATGCATCTGGTAGCGCTGGTGATCGATCAGCTTGAAGCGCTGCAGGATCATGCCGAGCGCAAGCGCGGCCTCGTGCATGGCGAAGCCGCGGCCGATGCAGGCGCGCTGGCCGTTGCCGAACGGCTTCCAGGCATTGATCGGGCGCTTCGCTTCCGCCTCACGGCTGAAATTCTCGGGATCGAAGGCATCGGGATTCGGACCCCAGACGGAGGGATCGCGATGCAGGGCGGTCACCAGGATCGTGGTGAAGGTGCCCTTCCGAAGCTTGTACCTGCCGCCGATCGTCTCGTCGTTCAGCGGCGAGATGCCATAGGCCGGCGCCGGCGGCCAAAGCCGCAGCGCCTCCTTCAGGATCTGCGTGATGTAGGTGAGCTGCGTCACCTGCTGATAGGTCGGCTTCGCATTGACGTCGGGGCCGAAAACGCGATCGACCTCGTCATAGGCCTTCTTGAGGATGTCCGGGTGCTTGAGCAGCGCATAGAGCGTGTACGACAACAGGCCGCTGGTGGTCTCGTGGCCCGCAATCAGAAACGTGTTGATCTGGTAACGGATGTTGACGTCGTCGAGCTGCTCGCCGGTCGCCCTGTCGACGCCGGTCATCATCGCGGCGAGCATGTCCTTCTTGTCGTCGATGGCCTCTGCGCTCTTGCGCCGTTCGGCAATGATCTGGTCGACCATCTTGTTCATGAAGGCGACGTCTTCGGCCAGCGTCTTGCGCCGCTTCTGCATCCAGAGCTGCTCGAACGGCAAGCCGCGCGTCATCATGATGGTTTCGAGCGAGCGCACCAGCGACTCGACGAAGGGATGGTAGTCGCGCCGATAGAACGAATTGAAGCGATAGTCGAATCCGCACAGGCCGATCGTGTCCAGCGTCAGCGCGGTCATGTCGTGCACGACGTCGATCTCGTCGTCGGCGTTGAGCCGCTCCCATTTCTGGACCAGCTGTTCGGCGATATCGACCATGCTGCCGTGATAGGACTGCATGGCGCGGTTGCCGAACGGCTGAAGCAGGATGTTGTGCGCCTTGCTCCAGTTCGGCTCCTTGGTATCGGCCGTGAACAGGCCATCGCCGCCGACCGCGCGCACGCGCCGCAGCGCGCCGCGCACCGTCTTGTCGAAGCGCTTCTCATCGGAAAGCTCGTCGACGAGATCGTGGCCGGAGACAACCACGATCGGCGAGCCCATCATGTCGAGCCAGAAGATCGGGCCGAGCTCCTTGGCGAGCCTTGTCAGGTGCTGCACGGGCGCAGCCGAATCCAGCGACAGCATGTTGCCGACCACGGGCTTGGTCGGCGGATGCGGGATCGGCTCCAGACGATTCGTGGATGACATTTAACTACGCTTCCCCCTCTTGCCGTCATTCCGGGGTGATGCGCAGCATCGGACCCGGAATGACGTCTGACTTACGTGGACGACCGGATCCTCACCCAAACCGCCTTCTACGCCATTCGATCAGCTTGGCGCTGACCTCCTCCGGCTTCTCCTGCTGCGTCCAGTGGCCGCTGTCCTTCACCAGATACTTCTCGAGATCGCCGATCAGATTCTCCATGCCGTCCGCCGCAGACGGCGGCAGCACCGCGTCGTTCTCGGCCATGATCATCAATGACGGCACGTGGACGTGATGATCCAGTCCCTTCGCCCGCTGCCAATTGCGCGTGAAGTTGCGATACCAGTTGATGCCGCCGGTGAAGCCGGTCTTCGTGAAGGTGTCGACGAACACCTTCTTCTCCTCGGCCGACAGGATCGGCGTGCGCGGATCATGTCTGGCGTCGTAATTCGCGATCATCTGCGGGAACGCCAGGTTGATGCGGGGCGAAGCACCAATACCGGCAATCGGCTGTTCCTCGGGCGCACCCGGAGGGCGCGTGGCCGGCTTGCGCATGAAGGCATCGAAGGTCTGCTCGACCCGGCTGCCGAAGATCTTGTCCGGCTCGCGCGCAGGATCCTGGAACTGGACGATATACATCTGATCGCCGAAGCGCTGGCGAAACAGCGCGATGGGATCGATCGGCGCGCGGTCCCAATGCGGGGTGTTGACCCCGACCACGCCAGCGACGCGCGAGGGGTGCCGCAAAGGCATCTGCCAGACGACGAAGCCGCCCCAGTCGTGACCGACGAAGATCGCCTTGTCGATGCTGAGATGATCGAGCAGACCGACGAGATCGCCGGTCAAATGCTCCATGTCATAGTCCTCGACCGGCTCGGGCCGGTCGGTCGCGCCATAGCCGCGCTGGTCCGGGGCGATCACCCGGATGCCGGCCTCACTCAGCGCCTTGATCTGGTGGCGCCAGGAAAACGCGAGCTCGGGCCAGCCGTGGCACAGCACGACCGGCGGCTTGTCGTCGGCCGGGCCCGCCTCGTAATAGCCCATGCGGATTCCGTTCGTCGTCGCGAACTGAAGTGGTGGCATTTCGATCATCACAAGTTCCCTATTCCGCAGCGCCCTTGATGTCCGCCGCCGGAGGCGCGTAGGCCGCTTCCAGTGCGGCGAATTCCTCCGGCAGCATGTCGCACATCACCTGCACATGCGGAACGATGTTGGCGCCGACGATGAAGCCGAAATCGAGCTGGTCGCGGTAGCTCTGCACGGTGATGTTGAGCGCCTGCCCGTGCGTCGAGATCGACACCGGGAAGATGTGCAGCAGCTCGGCGCCCGCGGCATAGAGCGTCTGCCGCGGTCCCGGCACGTTCGACACCGTGATGTTGGCGGCCGGCGGCAGCACGTCCGAGAGGTTCGAGCGGCTGTAGAGCAAGGCCAGGATCTGCACCATGATCGGCGCGCCCAGCATCGAGATGTTGGAGACCTGCGGCATCAGCGCGCGCAGGGGATGCGACATCTCCTTGGATTTGGTCGATTGCGCGATGATGGCCTCGAGCCGCGCCTTGGGATCGTCGACGTTGGTCGCGATCGCACAGATCATGCCGAACACCTGGTTGTTGGCCTCGGTGTTGCCCTCCTCGCGCAGCGAGATCGGCACCGCCGCCGTCAGCGATTTCGCCGGCAGCGTGCCATATTGCAGGAGATAGCGGCGGACCACGCCCGAGGCGAGCGCCAGCACGACGTCGTTGAGCTTGCCGCCGGCCTGCTTGGCCAGCGCCTTCGCCCGCGACAGCGGGATCGACACGCCGGCAAAGCTGCGCTCCGAGGAGATGCTCTTGTTGAGCATGGTCGGCGGCGACACCATGCTGACAAGGCTTTCGCGCGATCTGGGATCGGCGACCTTCGCGAGCACGTCGGACACGCTCTTGAGCACGGTCGGGATGTTGCCGGCAAAGCGCACTGCGCTTTCGATCTGGTACATCGCGTTGTCGAACAGGATCGAGCCGATATCGCTCTTGCCGGTGCGCGGCAATTGCAGCTTCTTCGCCGCCGAGGCGTCGAGCGACTGGCTGAACAATTGCTGATAGGAATCCAGCAGGTTGGCGGCGATGTCGCGCGGCTCCTGGCCGGGTTTGGATCCCGCCGCCGGCGGCTCGATCTTCCGCGGGATCGGCGAGATATCGTAGATCATGCTGGTCAGCGCCGCGCCGGCGCCGCCGTCGATCGCGGCATGGTGCATCTTGGAATAGAGCCCGACCTCGTTGTCCTTCATGCCCTCGAACACGTAGAACTCCCAGAGCGGCCGGGCGCGGTTCAGGAGCTTGGCATGGGCCCAGCCGACGATGCGCTCCAGCGTGGCGCGGTCGCGCGGCTGCGGCAGGCTGGCCCGGAAGATGTGACGGTCGATGTCGAACTGATCGTCCTCGACCCATGAGGGATGGTCGATGTCGAGCGGCGCCTTCTCCAGCCGCGCCTTCAGGATCGGCGCGATGTGCAGCCGCGAGACGATCATCGCCTTGAAGTCTTCGAAGAAGTCGCCCTTGTAGTCGTCGGGCAGGCGAAAGATCGCCATGCTTCCGACATGCATCGGCATTTCCGGCGTTTCCAGATAGAGAAACGACGCGTCCAGCGACGACAGCTTCTTACCGTCAGCCATAGTTCCCTCCCGCAGAGATTGGACGGGCGCCTTAGCCGGCGCTTCTCGTCAGGCCGATATTGCCTGTTCCGGCGGGGGATATGCAATGGCAAACGGCCCTGCCCGGTCAAATGGCGAGAACTCCCCCTCCGGTTGAGCCAGCCGGTCGGCCACCGCCCACAGCGCCGCCGGATTCACCCCGAGCCCGATATGGCTCGCCAGGAGCACTTCAATATTCTCGGCGCGGTCGGAGGGACGCAACAAGCAGGTCCGCCAGTTAACCACACCGTCGGCCCGCGAATAGATGGAGGTTGTCGGCACCGGCAGATCGCCGGCGATCGCCGCGCGCGCTTCGGCAAAATCCTCGACCCGCTCGCCCGACAGCGCCTCGTAGAGCCGCGTGGCGTTGGTCGCCCGCACGTCATTGGCGAAAGGGCTGCCGAGCGTGATGACGTAGCGAACCATATCGGGCGCCCAAAGCGAAAGATCGCGGGCATAGACGCCGCCGAGACTCCATCCGACCAGGCTGACCTTGCGCCCGCTCGCTGCATGAATCTCGGCAAGCCGGGCGCGCAGCGCGTCCCGCATCCGCCCGAGGCCGCCGAGATTGCGGCCCATCCGCCAGGCATGTGCTTCATAGCCGAGCTCGCTGAGATAGCGCCGCATCGGCGCCATCGAGAGGTCGCTGGCGAGAAAGCCTGGCAGCGCCAGCACCGGATGGCCGTCGCCACTCGGCGCCCGCATCAGGAGCGGCGACAGCAAGAGGCTTGCATTGAGTTCGAGCAGGCCACGGGCTTCGGCGAGCAACAGGCCGAGACCCGGCGGACGAAGCCGGCCTCTCTCCAGCGCCCCCTCCTGCCCGGGTGACACTATTTTTTCTTGTCGCTGCTACGCGTGCCGCCGAGGCCGGCCATCGTGACGAACATATCCTGAAACCGCTCGGCGATCTTCGGATCGAACGTGAACCAGCTCTGGATCAGCGACTCCGGCGAGACCTTCTCGATGTTGCTGAGCACCTGCTGCTGCAGCTTGTCCATCACTGCCGTTTGCATCGGCCCTACGTCGGGCAGACCGAAGAACTGGCGGGCCTCGAGGGGGGTGCAGTCGATTTCGATGTTTACCTTCATGTCCCCTCCAGATTGAGATTCGAGCGGCCTGGCGGAGTATCGCCGCGAGTTGTGGTGCGACGCAAGCGACCTGATGCAGGCGCGGCGCGCCCCGTCCCGCAACCCGCCGATATGGTCAACCAAAGTCGAAAGGGGCGATCTTCCATGCCGGGCGGCATGGTCTGCATTGCTGCACAGCGGCGCAACTTGGCGCGATCCTTGCTGGAATGGCGCTTGCACCGGTCGAGAACTCTGGGCAACATGGATCAATCAGCCCCGCCGAACAATCAAAAATCATCGGCATGGCAGTGGAGAGGGTCAAGAATGTCATTAGGTCGAAGTCTGTTTGCGGCGACGCTCGCCGGTACGCTTGCGTTGGCGGTCACGCCGGCATCGAGCCAGACGCTCCGTTATGCCAACCAGGGTGACCTGAAGTCCCTCGATCCCTACACGCTCAACGAGAGCACGACCCACGCGCATCTCGGTCACGTCTACCAAGGCCTCACCGCGCGCGACAAGGACCTCAAGATCATTCCGGCGCTGGCGGAGAGCTGGGAAACTCCCGAGCCGACCCGCTGGCGCTTCCATTTGCGCAAGGGCGTGAAATTCCACAACGGCAATCCCTTCACCGCCGACGACGTGCTGTTCTCCGCCGATCGCGTCCGCAAGAAGGGGTCCAACATGCAGACCCGCCTCGCGCCCGACGTCAAGGTCATCAAGGTCGACGACTACACCGTCGACTTCGTCCTACCCTCGCCCAATCCCATCCTGCATAATTCGTGGGATGTCTGGTACATCATGAACAAGAAGTGGGCCGAAGAGAACAACGTCGTCGATCCGACGCCGGTGGCGGCGACCACGCCGAGCTACGCCTCACTCAACGAGAACGGCACCGGTCCCTTCATCATCGACAGCCATCAGCCCGGCGTGAAGACCGTGTTCAAGGCCAATCCCAATTACTGGGGCAAGATGGAAGGTAACCTGAAGGAGATCGTCTTCACCCCGATTTCCTCCGACGCCACCCGCGTCGCCGCACTGCTCTCGGGCGAAGTCGATGTCATCGAACCCGTGCCGATCCAGGACATCTCCCGTGTCGATTCCAGCCCGAACGCCCAGGTGCTGAAGGGACCTGAGCTTCGCACCATCTTCATCGGTTTCGACCAGACCCGTGACGAGTTGCTCTACTCCAACATCAAGGGCAAGAATCCGTTCAAGGACGCCCGCGTTCGCGAAGCCTTCTACAAGGCGATCGACATCGAGTTGATCAAGACGCGCGTGATGCGCGGGCTGTCGACGCCGTCGGCCCTGATGATCGCGCCGGAACTGTTCGTGCTGTCCAAGGAATTCACGCGACCGAAATTCGACCCTGACGGCGCCAAGAAGCTCCTGACCGAAGCGGGTTATCCCGACGGCTTCGAGGTCACGATGGATTGCCCGAACGATCGCTACGTCAACGACGCGGCGATCTGCCAGGCGGTCGTCGGCATGCTCGCCCGCATCGGCGTCAAGATCAATCTTTTGGCGCAGCCGAAGGCGCAGTACTTCGCCAAGGTGCTCAAGCAAGGCGGCTACCAGACTTCGTTCTACCTCTTGGGCTGGACGCCGAGCACGATGGACTCGCACAACGTGCTGTACGACATCATGGGCTGCCGCGACGATGCGAAATCCTCGCGTGGCGAGGCCAATCTCGGCGGCTATTGCAACAAGGAGTTCGACGCCATCACCGACAAGGTGCTGGTCGAGACCGACACCGCCAAGCGCAACCAGCTGATCAAGCAGGCCTACGACATCAGCATCAAGGACTGGGCCTACATTCCGCTGCATCAGCAGGCACTGGCCTGGGGCGTATCGAAAAAGGTCAACCTGCCGCAGCGCGCCGACAACCTGGTCATGTTCCACTGGGCGACCAAGAAGGAATAGCGTCAGCTGAATACGAGGTCCCGGCGCATCAGGCGTCCGGGACCTTTCCTTTTTCCGGCTGACAAAGTCGTCGGCCGCACGCACACTCAAGGATAGTGGAAGGCATGCTTGCTTTCACGCTTCGCCGCGCCGTTCAGGCCATCGGCGTCATGTTCGCCGTGGGCATCATCGCCTTCTCGATGTTCCGTTTCGCCGGCGACCCCGTCAACCAGATCGTCTCGATCGACACATCGGCGGCCGAACGCGAAATCGTACGTAAATCGCTCGGCCTCGACGATCCCGTGCCGGTGCAGTTCGTGCGCTACTTCGCCGATGCCGCGCAGTTCAAGTTCGGCGTCTCCTATCAGTTCCGCCAGCCGGTCTCCACGCTGTTGATGGAGCGGATGCCCGCCACGCTGGAACTTGCGATCTGCGCCACCGTCTTTGCAATGGTGTTCGGGATTCTGATGGGGGTCTATTCGGCGCTCAGGCGCGACACCGTGCTGGCCAAGCTGTTCCAGGCGGTTTCGCTGATAGGCATCTCGTTGCCGACTTTCCTGATCGGCATTCTGCTGATCTATCTGTTCGCCGTGACACTCGGCTGGTTGCCCTCGTTCGGTCGCGGCGAGGTGGTCAAGCTCGGCTGGTGGAGCACGGGCCTGCTCACGCTGTCGGGACTGAAGGCGTTGATCATGCCCTCGATCACCCTCGGCCTGTTCCAGATGACTTTGATCATGCGGCTGGTGCGCGCGGAGATGCTGGAGGTGCTGCGAACCGACTATATCCGCTTCGCTCGCGCCCGGGGATTGACCACCCGTGCCATCCATTTCGGCCACGCGCTGAAGAACACGCTGATTCCCGTGATCACGGTGGCCGGACTTCAGTTTGGCTCGGTTATTGCATTTTCGATCATCACCGAAACCGTGTTCCAATGGCCGGGCATGGGACTTCTGTTCGTGCAGGCCGTGCAAAACGTCGACATCCCGATCATGGCCGCCTACCTGCTGATGGTTTCGCTAATCTTCGTCACCATCAATCTGGTGGTCGACATCCTCTACACCGTGGTCGATCCGCGCCTCCGCGCGACCGTCGGCCGCGCCTCATAAGGCAGCCCTGCATGTCCGACGCAGTCGCCTCCAATCCCGACAAGCAGAGCGCGCCGCCCGCCCAGGCCGGCCGCAGCTGGCTGAGCCGCGCGCTCGACAGCGACATCTTCTATTCGTTCCGCCGTTCCAAGCTGACCATGGTGGCGGCGGCCATTACCATGCTGTTCTTCCTGCTCGCGATCTTTGCATCCGCCCTCGCGGTGCAGAACCCGTTCGATCCGGCGCAGCTCCAGTTGATGAACTCGCGCATCTCGCCGCTGTGGACCGCCGACGGCCAGAGCCCGTTCCTGCTCGGCACCGACGAGCAGGGCCGTGACGTGTTTTCCGCCATCCTCTACGGGATGCGCATCTCGCTCATGGTGGGCGTCGCCGGCGTGATCTTCGCCGGCGCGCTCGGCATCGCGCTCGGCCTGATCGCCGGCTATTTCGGCGGCGCGGTTGACGGCGTGATCATGCGGATCGCCGACGTGCAGCTCACCTTTCCCGCCATCCTGATCGCGCTGCTGGTCAACGGCATCGCCAAGTCCATCTTCGGCAACCGGCTGGATGCCACCAGCATGCTTGTGGTGCTGGTGATCTCGATTGGCCTGAGTTTCTGGGTGGGGTATGCCCGAACGGTGCGCGGCTCCGTGATGGTCGAGAAGAACAAGGACTACGTGGCTGCCGCGCAGCTGATCGGCCTGCCCGCACCGAAGATCATGCTGCGCCACGTGCTGCCCAACACCATGGGCCCGATCCTCGTCATCGCCACCATCAACCTGGCGCTCGCCATCATCACCGAGGCGACGCTGTCCTTCCTCGGCGTCGGCCTGCCCGACACGATGCCCTCGCTCGGCACGCTGATCCGCATCGGCAACAATTACCTGTTCGCGGGCGAATGGTGGATCGTCGCCTTCCCGGGCCTGGCGCTGGCCGGCCTGATCCTGTCGATCAATTTGCTCGGCGACTGGCTGCGCGACGCGCTCAATCCGAAACTCCGATGAGCAACACTTCGATGAGTACGCCTCGGTCATGACCGAACCCATTCTCTCCGTGCGCAACCTCCAGGTGGAGTTCGCCTCCCGCCGCGGCACGCTGCGCGCTATCGACGGCGTCTCCTTCGACATCGCCAAGGGCGAGGTGCTGGGCGTGGTCGGCGAATCCGGCGCCGGCAAATCCGTCACCGGCCTCGCCGTGATCGGGCTGATCGATCCCCCCGGCCGCATCGCCGGCGGCGAGATTCGGCTCGCCGGCCAGCGCATCGACCACCTGCCGCCGGAACAGATACGCCGCATCCGGGGCAAGCGGATCGGCATGATCTTCCAGGACCCGCTCACCTCGCTCAATCCGCTCTACCGGGTCGGCGACCAGATCATCGAGACGATCAGGACCCACCTGGACCTGTCCGAATCCGCCGCCCGCCGCCGCGCCATCGAGCTGCTCGCCGAGGTCGGCATTCCCGCGCCGGACAGGCGCATCGACGGCTATCCGCACGAATTCTCCGGCGGCATGCGTCAGCGCGTCGTGATCGCGCTCGCGATCTGCGCCGAGCCCGAGCTGATCATCGCCGACGAGCCGACCACCGCGCTCGACGTCTCCGTGCAGGCGCAGATCATCTCACTGATCAAGCGGCTCGGGCGCGACCACGGCACCGCCGTGATGCTGGTGACGCACGACATGGGCGTGATCGCGGAGACCTCGGACCGCGTCGCGGTGATGTATGCCGGCCGTGTCGCCGAGATCGGTCCGGTGCAGGATGTCGTCAGAAATCCGCTGCACCCCTACGCCAAGGGCTTGATGGGCGCGATCCCGACGCTGGCCGGCGACGACAAGCGCCTCCAGCAGATCCCCGGTTCGATGCCGCGCCTTTCGGCGATCCCGCGCGGCTGTTCGTTCAATCCGCGCTGCGCCTTCGCCTTCGACCGCTGCCGGGTCGAGCGGCCGGAGCCGCAGCCGCGCGGCGCGCAATCGGTCGCCTGCCACCTCTACGACAACGTGCCGGCGGAGAGCGCGGCATGAGCGCCCCCTTTGTTCAGGCCACAAATCTGCGCCGGGTGTTCGACGTCTCGAAACCCTGGCTCAACCGGGTGCTCGAAGGCGGACACCTCGAATATCTCAAGGCGGTCGATCACGTCACCTTCGACATCAGGAAGGGTGAGACCTTTGCGCTGGTCGGCGAATCCGGATCGGGCAAGACCACGGTGGCACGGATGGTCGTGGGGCTGCTGCCGCCGAGCGCGGGCGACGTCCTGATCGACGGCGTCTCGATGACTGATCCGCGGCAGGCGCCAGCGCGGCGAAAGCTGCGCCGCCGCATCCAGATGATCTTCCAGGATCCCTATGCGAGCCTGAACCCGCGCTTCCGCGTCGACGCCATCATCTCCGAGCCGATCCGCGCCTTCGACCTGATCCAGGGCGAGCGCGACATCCAGGCCCGCGTCGCCGAGCTGCTCACCCTGGTCGGCCTGCATCCCGACGACCGGCTGAAGTTTCCGCACGAATTCTCCGGCGGCCAGCGCCAGCGGATCGCGATTGCGCGGGCGCTTGCCTCGGATGCCGAGTTCATCGTCTGCGACGAGCCGACCTCCGCGCTCGACGTCTCGGTGCAGGCGCAGATCCTCAACCTGATGCGCGACCTCCAGGACAAGTTCGGCCTGACCTACATGTTCATCAGCCACAACCTCGCCGTGGTCCGCCACATGGCGAGCCGCGTCGGCGTGATGTATCTCGGCCGCATCGTCGAGATCGCGGAGGGGCGCGAGCTGTTTGCCAATCCGCGCATGCCCTACACCAAGATGCTGCTGGGCGCCGTGCCCGACCTTGCCATGAGCGGCCGCCAGCGTATTCCGGTGAAGGGAGAGATTCCGAACCCGATCAACCCGCCCTCCGGCTGCGCCTTCAATCCGCGCTGCCCGCTGGCGTTCGAGCTCTGCCGCAAGGAGGCCCCGGAACTGATCGGCGGCGTCGCCTGCCATGCGGTCAACACCGCGCCGGTCCCGGCGTGACGCGCGCGTGCCATGCAGCCTGCGCATTTGGCGACGGCCTGCCCCTGTGATCAATTGCGCGCGCCGCAGATGAGGTAGCCCATGGCCAGCAACGTCAATCCCGATCCCTTTACGACGCGCCCCGAGATCGAGGGAACGTTCGGGGTCGTCGCCACCACGCACTGGATCGCGACCGCCATCGGCATGGCCATCCTCGAAAAGGGCGGCAACGCCTTCGACGCCGGCGTCGCCACCGCCTTCACGCTCCAGGTGGTCGAGCCGCATCTGAACGGCCCCGGCGGCGACGTGCCCGTCATCGTGCACGATGTGAAGCGCGGCCGCACCGAGGTGATCTGCGGCCAGGGCCCGGCGCCGGCACGCGCCACCATCGCGCACTACAGGAGCGAGGGCCTCGATATGGTGCCAGGCACCGGCCTGCTCGCGGCCTGTGTCCCCGGCACGTTCGAATCCTGGATGATGCTCTTGCGCGACTACGGCACGATGCGCGTGCGCGACGTGCTGGAGCCTGCGATCTCCTATGCGCGCGACGGCTACCCCCTGGTGGAGCGCGCCTGCGCCACGATCCAGACCGTCGAGCAATTGTTCCGCAAGCACTGGCCGACCTCCGCCGCCGTCTACCTGCCGAACGGCGAGGTGCCGAAGCCCGGCACGCTGTTCACCAACAAGACGCTGGCCGCGACCTACGCCCGGATCCTCAGCGAAGCGGAAAGCGGCGGCGGTGGCCGCGACGCCGAGATCGAGCGGGCGCGCAAAGCCTGGTCGCAAGGCTTCGTCGCCGAGGCCATCGACAGGTTCTGCCGGACCCAGGACGTGATGGACGTCAGCGGCTCGCCGCATCGCGGCGTGCTTTCCGCCGACGACATGGCGCGCTGGCAGCCGACGATCGAGGCGCCGCTCACCTACGATTATGGCCGCTACACCGTCTGCAAGGCCGGCGTCTGGAGCCAGGGCCCGGTGACGCTGCAACAGCTCGCGCTCCTGAAGGGCTTTGCGCTCGATGGGCTCGACCCGACCGGGCCTGAGTTCATCCATCTGCAGATCGAATGCGCCAAGCTTGCATTTGCCGATCGCGAAAAATTCTACGGCGACCCTAAGTTCAACGAGATCCCGATCACGACGCTGCTGTCGGACGCCTACAACGACGAACGCCGCAAGCTGGTTACCGACCGCGCCTCGCTCGACTTCCGCCCCGGCGCGGTGGAGGGCTTTGGCGGCGTCGTCAAGCTGCGCCGCGCCGAGGGTCAGCGCGAGGCCGTCGGCGCGCTCGGTGCCGGCGAGCCGACCGTCGGGCGCTTCGGCGAGGTGCGCGGCGACACCGTGCATTTCGATATCATCGACAAGGCCGGCAATATGGTGTCCTCGACGCCGTCGGGCGGCTGGCTGCAATCCTCGCCGATCATTCCGGAGCTCGGCTTTTGCCTCGGCAGCCGCGCTCAGATGTTCTGGCTGGAGGAGGACCATCCGGCGGCGCTTGCGCCCGGCAAGCGGCCGCGCACGACGCTGTCGCCGACCATGGCACTGCGCGACGGCGAGCCTTACCTCGCCTGGGGCTCGCCCGGCGGTGATCAGCAGGATCAGTGGATCACGCAGTTCTTCCTGCGACACGTCCATTGCAATCTCAATCTCCAGGAGGCGATCGACGCACCGGCCTGGCACTCCGAGCATTTCCCGATCTCGTTCTGGCCACGCACCGCGCGCCCCGGCGTGCTCGTGGTCGAGAACCGCGTGCCCAAGGCGACGATCGAGAATCTGCGCGAGCGCGGACACATCGTCGAGGTCGGCCCCGACTGGTCCGAAGGCCGCCTCACCGCGGCCTCGCGTGTCGGTCCGCGCCGGCGCGCCGCCGCCAATCCGCGCGGCATGCAAGGTTACGCGGCGGGGCGCTGATAGGCAGCACATGACTTGGTCGATCATCGCGCGAGATCCTGCCACCGGCCAGTTCGGCATCGCGGTCGCGACCCGCTTCTTCGCCGTCGGCGCGCGGGTTCCGTACATTGCCGCCGGCGTCGGCGCCATCGCAACGCAGGCCTTCGTCAACCCCTATTACGGCATCGACGGCGTCAAGCTGCTGCGCGAAGGTTTGAACGCGCACGACGTGCTCGCCACCCTGCTCGCGACCGACGACGGCCGCGAAAGCCGCCAGGTCCACATCATGGATGCCAGCGGCGAGATCGCCGCGCATACAGGGCGCGATTGCATCGACTGGTGCGGGCACGTCGCAGGCAGCGACTTCTCGATCGCGGGCAACATGCTCGCAGGCGCCGACGTGCTCGCCGAAACGGCAAAGACCTATCTTGCCAACGACAGCCTGCCCTTCCCGCGCCGCCTGCTCGCGGCGATGCGCGCAGGGGAGGCCGCCGGCGGCGACAAGCGCGGCAAGCAGTCCGCCGCGCTGCTAATCCACGGCGAGGAGGAATGGCCGGCGCTGGACATTCGCGCCGACGATCATCCCGACCCGCTCGGCGAGCTCGAGCGGCTCGAACGCGTCAGCCACGAGCTCTGGGTGCACTTCCGGCCCTCCATGCCGACGCGAAAGAACCCGGCCGGCAACACCGATCGCAGCGTCATCGACGCCAGCATCGCCGCAAGCCGCGCAAGACGCTCATGAACGCGAGCCCTCTTATCGAGATCAGCGACCTGCGCATCCGTTTCCACGGCGACGACGGCCGCATCACCCACGCGGTCGACAGCGTCGATCTCAGCGTTGCCAACGGCGCGACGCTTGGCCTCGTCGGCGAGTCCGGCTGCGGCAAGAGCGTTACGTCGCTGGCGATCATGGGCCTCTTGCCGAAGCAAAGCGCGGAAATATCCGGCGCGATCCGCTTCGACGGGTTCGACCTGTTGCAGATGCCGGATCAGACCCTGCGCGACCTGCGCGGCAACCGGCTCGCGATGATCTTCCAGGAGCCGATGACCTCGCTCAATCCGAGCTTCACGATCGGCGACCAGATCATCGAGACCATCTTGCGCCATCGCGGCGGCTCACGTCGCAGCGCGCGCGAGCGGACGATCGAGCTGTTGCGCCGCGTTCACATCCCCTCGCCCGAACGGCGCATCGACGAATATCCGCACAAGCTGTCCGGCGGCATGCGCCAGCGCGTGATGATCGCGATGGCGCTGGCCTGCGATCCGCACCTCTTGATCGCCGATGAGCCGACCACGGCGCTCGACGTCACCCTGCAGGCCCAGATCCTGGAGCTGATGCGCGAGCTGAAGGAGGCCAGCGGCGCCGCCATCATCCTGATCACCCACGATCTCGGCGTCGTCGCCGAAGTCTGCGACGAGGTCGCGGTGATGTATGCCGGAGAGATCGTCGAGCGCGCACCGGTGGACGACTTGTTCTCCGCCCCGCAGCATCCTTACACAGTAGGCCTGCTCGGCTCGATCCCGCGGCTCGACCATCGCGCCGCGCAGCTTGCGACGATCGAAGGCATGGTGCCGAACATGGCGCAGCCGCCGGCAGGCTGCCGCTTCGCGGCGCGCTGCCCGTTCGTGCTGGACGCCTGCGCCCACGCGCCGCCGCCATTGGTCGAAGTCAGCCCCGGCCACCTCTCGCGCTGCATCCGCGCGCCGCTCGAAGGTTTGGTGGCGTGATGGTCTCGTTCTCCCTTCTCGTGCCCCGGGCGCAGCGCAGCACGAGCGCAGCGCGGTGGTGCGCTGCTGAACCGGGGCCCATGTGGCGGCAATCTGGGTCCCGGTTCAGCGTCGCAACACTTCGTGCTGCGCCGCGCCCGGGACACGAGATCGGTACTTGCGGGGTGCAGAAGCAATGAGCTCTCTCCTCGAAGTCAACGGCCTGGTCAAGCATTTCGTCGCCCAGCGCTCGCTGTTCGGCCGGCCGCTGGCGCATGTCAAGGCGGTCGATGGTGTTTCCTTCTCGCTCGAGGCCGGCAAGACGCTGGCGCTGGTCGGCGAATCCGGTTGCGGCAAATCCACCGTCAGCCGTCTTGTGCTGCGGCTGATCGAGCCGGATGCGGGCACGGTGCGCTTCAATGGCCGCGACCTGCTCGCGCTCGACGCCGGCGGCTTGCGCGCCTTCCGCCGCGAGGCGCAGATCATCTTCCAGGACCCCTACGCCTCGCTCAATCCGCGCATGACGGTCGGCCAGATCCTGACCGAACCGCTGGCGCTGCACGATCTCGTGCCGCCGGCACAGCGCCGCGCGCGCGTCGCCGAGCTGCTGCGGCTGGTCGGGCTGGAACCACGACTGGCCCGGCGCTATCCGCACGAATTCTCGGGCGGCCAGCGCCAGCGCATCGCCATCGCCCGTGCGCTCGCGGTCGAGCCGAAGCTGATCATCTGCGACGAGCCGGTCTCGGCGCTCGACGTCTCGATCCGCGCGCAGATCCTCAACCTGCTGCGCGAGCTGCAGGACCGGCTCAGCCTCGCTTACATCTTCGTCTCGCACGACCTCGCCGTGGTCAAGCACATCGCCGACCATGTGGCGGTGATGAATCTCGGCCAGATCGTCGAGACGGCGGAAGCCGACGCGCTGTTCGCCGCGCCGCACCACCCCTATAGTCGCGCGCTGCTGTCCGCGATCCCGCTGCCACAGCCGAAGGCGAAACGAACGACGGTCCTGCTGGAGGGCGAGATCCCGAGCGCGCTCAATCCTCCGGCCGGCTGCCGCTTCCACACCCGCTGCCCGTTCGTGATCGAGCGTTGCCGGAGCGAGGCGCCGAAGCTCGTGGCGGACGGCACCGGCCACGCCACCGCCTGTCACCGCACGGCAGAGCTGCCGTCTGCCGATGCCATTCTGCCGGTAGCGGGCGGATTTTCGCCGGCGCTTGCAAAATTGGTCGCGGCCTTCAGCCAAAAGACGGAAGGCGGGAGCTTCACCGGGGTTGGTATACAAGACGCCGTATCCACAACGAAATAGCCGAAGCAATGGGGATTGTCCGATGAAGATGTTACGCTTGGCCGCAACGGCCGCCGCCCTCCTGGTGTCGATCGGAGCCGTGCAGGCTCAGACCACGCTTCGCATCGGCCTCGCCGAGGATCCCGATATCCTCGATCCGACGATGGCGCGCACCTATGTCGGCCGCATCGTGTTCTCCGCCTTCTGCGACAAGCTGTTCGACATCGACGAGAAGCTCAACATCGTGCCGCAGCTTGCGCTGTCGAGCGAGACCGTCGACGACGGCAAGGGCCTCGTCATCAAGCTGCGTCCCGGCGTGAAATTCCACGACGGCGAGCCGCTCGATGCCGAGGCTGCAAAGTTCTCGCTGGAACGCCATCTGACGTTCCCCGGCTCGTTTCGCAAGCCGGAGCTGGCCTCGGTCGATCACATCGAGGTCATGGATCCCCTCACCGTCAAGCTGGTGCTGAAGTCGCCGTTCTCGCCGCTGCTCGCCCAGCTCACCGACCGTGCCGGGATGATGATGTCGCCGAAGGCGGCGAAAGAGGCCGGCGACAAGTTCGGCCTGCGTCCGGTCTGCGCCGGCCCCTACAAATTCGTCGAGCGCGTGCAGCAGGACCGCATCGTGTTCGAGAAGTTCGCGGGCTACTGGAACAAGGACAACGTCTTCATCGACAAGATCGTGTTCCAGCCGATCGTCGATGCCACCGTGCGGCTGGCGAACCTGAAATCCGGCGGCCTCGACCTGATCGAGCGGGTGCTCGCCACTGATCTGAAGGAGGTGCGCGCCGACTCGCGTCTGAAGGTCGCGACCGCCATCGAGCTCGGCTATCAGGGCGTCACGCTCAACATCGGCAAGGACAAGGCCAAGGGACCGCTCAGCCAATCCGCCAAGGTGCGCCAGGCGCTCGACCTCGCCATCGACCGCGAGGCGATCAACCAGGTCGTGTTCAACGGCGAGTTTCAGGTCGGCAATCAATGGGTCAACCCTGATCACCCCTATTATCAGAAATCGCTTCCGATCCGTCCCCGCAACGTCGAGAAGGCCAAGGCGCTTCTGAAGGAAGCCGGCGTGACACCGCCGGTGAGCGTCGATTTCCTGGTGCCCAAGGGCGCGGAGACCGAGACACCGGCGCAGGTGATCCAGTCCATGGCGGCGGAAGCCGGGTTCGACATGAAGATACGCCTCACCGAATTCGCAACCGGGCTGAAGCAGGCCGAGACCGGCGACTACCAGGCCTACATGCTCGCCTGGAGCGGCCGCGTCGATCCGGATGGGAACACTTTCGTGTTCCTGCACAATGGCGCGCCGCAGAACTACGGCGGGTGGAATAATCCGCAGGCCGACAAGGCGCTGGAGGATGCGCGGTTGGTCACCGATCCCGCCAAGCGCAAGGCGAGCTACGAGACGCTCGCCAGACTGGTGCAGGAGGAGGAGCCGCTGCTCTACCTCTACCACCGCCGCATCATCATCGCGCATACGACCAGGCTCGAAGGCTACAAGCAGATGCCCGACGGCCTCGTGCGCGTGATCGGGCTGAAGCTGAAGTGATCGATCTGAAGCTCAGTCCGTGTCCCGGACGCGGCGCAGCGCGGAAGCGCTGCTCCGCAGAGCCGGGACCCACGGCGACGACGAACCGTGGCAGCTGGGTCCCGGTTCAGCGGCGCAACATTGCATGTTGCGCCGCGCCCGGGACACAGGTGCGACCATGCTGAACTTCCTCGCCCGCCGCCTTGCGCAGATCGTGCCGACGCTGTTCTTCGTCTCGGTGCTGATCTTCTCGCTGCAGCAATTGCTGCCGGGCGATCCCGCGCTGGTCATGGCGGGCGAAGAGCGCGACCCCGCGGTGATCGAGCAGATCCGCCGCCAGTACCGGCTCGATCAGCCCGTGCCGGTGCAGTACGTCTACTGGATCAAGGGCGTGCTCTCGGGCGATTTCGGCGAGTCGCTGCGCAACAAGATGCCGGTGCGCGAGCTGATCGCGCAGAAGCTGCCGGTGACGCTGCAGCTGGGCTCGATGGCGATCTTGATCGCCTTCCTGATCGGCATTCCCGCCGGCATCGTCGCCGCCGTGAAGAAGGGGTCGGCCTGGGACTATTGCGCGAACCTGTTTGCGCTGTGGGGCATCTCGACGCCGAACTTCTGGCTCGGGATCATGCTGATCTTCCTGTTCTCGATCGAGCTCGGCTGGCTGCCGGCGTCCGGCTACGTGCCGCTCACCGAGAACTGGCGCGCCAGCCTGGCTGTCACCATCATGCCGGCCTTCGTGCTCGGCAATGCGATTGCCGCGGTCCTGATGCGGCATACGCGCAGCGCCATGCTTCAGGTGCTGGAAAGCGATTACGTCCGCACTGCGCGCGCCAAGGGATTGTTGGAGCGCTCGGTGATCCTCAAGCACGCCATGCGCAATGCGCTGACCCCTGTCATCACCCTCGGCGCGCTCGAGCTCGGCACACTGCTGTCCGGCGCCGTCCTGACCGAGCAGATCTTCTCCATTCCCGGCTTCGGCAAGCTGATCGTGGATGCCGTTTTCAACCGCGATTATGCCGTGGTGCAGGGCGTGGTGCTGGTGACCGCCACGATCTACATCACGCTGAACCTCGTGGCCGACATCGCCTACATTCTCGTCAATCCAAGGCTTCGGGGCTAGATTCATGACCGACGCCGCGCTGCCGAGCCCACTTACGCACGCCGACGAGCTGGACAGCCCGGCCCGCCGCGCGCGCCGGCGCCTGTTCAAGCGCAAGGCGGCGGTGTTCGGGCTCATCGTGCTCACGATGTTCATCCTGCTCGCCGTGCTGGCCCCGCTCATCGTGCCCTATGATCCCATCGCGACGAGCTGGAGCCTGGTACGCAAGCCGCCCAATGCGGCGCACTGGTTCGGCACCGACGAGCTCGGCCGCGACATCCTCAGCCGCATCGTCTACGGCGCGCGCGCCTCGCTGCTGGCGGGCCTCATCTCGGTTGCGATTGCGCTCGGCATCGGCGTTCCGCTCGGCCTCCTCGCCGGTTATCGCGGCGGCTTCCTCGACGCGCTGATCAGCCGGGTTACGGATGCGATGCTGGCGTGCCCGTTCCTGATCCTGGCGATCGCGCTGGCGGCGTTCCTCGGGCCGAGCCTCGGCAATGCCATGATTGCGATCGGCATTTCGGCAACCCCGATCTTCATCCGCCTGACCCGCGGTCAGGTCCTCGTGGTCAAGGCCGAGGATTATGTCGAGGCGGCGCGCGCGCTCGGCAATCCGCCGTGGCGGATCGCGCTCTCGCATATCCTGCCGAACATCCTGCCCGCGCTGCTGGTGCAGGCGACGCTCTCGATCGCCGCCGCCATCATCGCCGAAGCTGCGCTGTCGTTCCTCGGCCTCGGCCAGCAACCACCGGCACCGTCCTGGGGCAGCATGCTCAACGCCGCGCAACGCTTCCTGACGCAGGCGCCGTGGATGGCGATCTGGCCCGGACTTGCGATCTTCCTTGTGGTGTTGTCGCTGAACCTGCTCGGCGACGGCCTGCGCGATGCGCTCGACCCGAGGCAGCGGTAGTCGTTCCTCATGGTGAGGAGCGCGCCCTTCGCGCGCGTCTCGAACCATGAAGGCCCCGTTGTCGCCTCGGCCATCCTGGAAGACGCGGCCTGACGGCCGCCACCAGGATGAGGATCTCAGATCACGGCTTCCCGCATCACGCGGCGGCAATCCATCTCATATTCGAGATCGACCACCGGAGGCCGGGCGAAATGCCAGGTCAGGCCGGAGCGCAGCGCGCCGCGCCGAACCAGCTCGTCGGCCAGCGCGTGATGAAAGTCGTGGACGGAATAGGCCTGGACGCCGGTGGTGTCCTTCCATCCAAAACCGAACGCCGCCATCCGGGTCTCCATCTGCGAGGTGGTAAAGCGCACCTTCTCGCGCAGGCCATCCGGGCTGAGATCGCGATAACGCACCGTGCGCTCGACATAGGTCCCGCTGCCCTCGCGCGCCTCGGCGCCGCCGGCGATGACGAAAGACGGGGCCTTGGAGCGGGTCGGCCGCGTGAACGAGAATGCATAGAACGATGGTTCGGACGGCGGCTCGATCTCGGGACAAACATTGCTGCGCGCCACGGGATTGGTGGTGCCGTCGAAGATGCCCCATTCGGACAGCGTCTTCACATAGTGCAGGTTGAACGCGCGAAAGCCCTCCTCGCTGAAGGCCGCCGGTGAGCGCAGCTCGCAGGCACAGAACGCCGTCAGCGGACGCCCTGCTTCCTGGATGAACTTCGCCGCCAGCGCGAACCCTTCTGCGAGCGGCACCAGACGATCGAAGCGGACGCGTTCGATTTCGTAACCGTCATCCGCGGCTGCACCTGCGGAATATTGAAACACCGACGGAATGAAGCGGTAATTGCCGGAGGGGAAATCGCGGATCATGACGTACTCCTATTCAAGCTGCATGCGAATGCCCTTGGCGCCGTTGAGCAGGCGCCTCAGGTGAAAGCCGGCCAGGGAATCGTCGGCATGCATGCCGACCAGCGCGGCAAAGGCGGGCATGGCCGCGGCGTCGCCGGCCGCCATCTTGGCGAAAGCCTCCGCATACAGCGCGGTTTCCGGCGCCTGATATTTTTCCGGCGGCAACGGCTCGAACGCGCGCAACGGCTCGCTGCGTCCGCGCAGCATCAGCTCACCCACAGGGCGCCCTTGAAAATTCTCAGCCGCCTCGGCGACGCTGGCGCTGACGCAGATGCGCGTCCCCAGATGCTTGTTGGCGGCCTCCAGCCGCGCCGCGATGTTGATGGAATCCCCATACGCGGTGTAGTCGAAGTAGCGGTTGCCGCCGAAATTACCGACCAGCGCCGGCCCGGCGTGAATGCCGATGCGGGTCGCACCAAATGTAATGCCCGTCGCACGTTGCCGCGCGCGGAACTCCTGCGCCCAGGCATCGAGCGCGTGGGCGCAGGCGACCGCTCGCGTGGCATAATCCGGCTGATCCCCTGGCGCGTTGAAGAGCACCTGGATCGCATCGCCAATGATCTTTGCGACCGTCCCCTCATGCGCGAAGACGATTTCGGTCATGCCGCCGACATACTCGTTGAGCAGCTTGCCCAATGCCTCGGGCGGGGCGGTCTCGACCAGCGAGGTGAAGCCCGTAATGTCGGTGAAAATGGTGGCGACATCTCGCCACTGCACTTCGATTCCCTCGCCCTCGCCGCTGGCGGCCAGACGCTTGGCCAGCTCGGGCGAGAAATGACGCGACAGCGCGGCATGGGCGCGCTCGGCTTCCATCTGCCGTCGCCGCACCTCGCGCAGCATCTCGATGTGCCGGATGGTCTTGCCGATCGTGGCTTCCAGATCGGCGAAGTCGATCGGCTTGGTCAGGAAGTCGAACGCGCCGCGGTTCATGGCGGTTCGAATGTTGCTCATGTCGCCATAGGCGGAGACGATGATGGTCGACTTCTTGTCCTCGGCCTCCTGGAGCTTCGTCAGCAGCGACAGCCCGTCCATCCGGGGCATGTTGATGTCCGAAACCACCATGTCGACCTGCGGGTGCTGCTCGAGCGCAGCCAGTGCCTCGAGACCGTCGCGGGCAAAAATGATGGTCACCTCTCCGTCGCGGATCCGCCTGCGGAATTTTTGCAGGACCAGCGCCTCGAGATCCGGCTCGTCGTCGACGAAGAGGAGGGTCGTGCTCATGCGGCTTGCTCGAGCCTCGTGTCGATTTCCTGTCGCAGCAAGGCAAAGTCGATAGGCTTGGTGAGCAGCCCGACGGCGCCGCGCTCGATCGCCTTCCGCCGCGTCTCGGCATCGCCATAGGCCGTGATCATGATGACGGGAACGTCCGGGTGCGCGGCACGCACCTTCGGCAGCATGTCCAGCCCGCTCATGCCGGGCATGTTAATGTCGGACAGGATCAGGATCAACGAGGGGGCGCGAACCTCGGCGGCGCGCTTGAGCGCATCGGGCGCGGAGGTGGCGAACTCCATCTGGAAGCGGCCTGCGCGCAACTCGCGCCGGAACTGCTGCCGGAACAGCGCCTCGACGTCGGGCTCGTCGTCGACGACCAGGATGTAAACGTTCACGACTTGCCTCCGGACGTGCCGCCCGCCGCCATCGCGCGCGGCAGGGTGATGATGAATTCGGTAAATACACCGGGCTCGGTGTTCACGTCGATGGTGCTGCTTCAAGACGATATCATGGTGTTGAGCGATTGCCGCAGTTGGGAGGTCCGCTGCTCGACGAAGCATAGCCCTCCTCGACCGGAAGCTCGACGAACATAGTCCAGTGCCGCGGCTCGATGGGAGCCGATCAGCGAAGCCTTGTGCTCACGATAATAGAAGAAGACCTCGAACAGGCCGTTGGCCAGCAGTGCGACAGCCACGAACAGCGCAACATATTTGGTGAAAAGCCGCATCCTGATCCCCCGTCCCGCAGCCGTGCCGGAGACAGCGCCAGCTTGAGCCGCGCCCGGCAGCGTCCTGGCTTGTGGGATGTCGGGATGGAGGGAAAGGCTCATCCCGCGGAACCTAGCAAGAAGGACGGGCCTTGTCTTTCGCAGGCGCGAGAAGGCCCCGCGGCTGCGGCGCCGAACGGCCGATGCCGTGGCACAACGAAAAAAGGGCGGCAACGGTTTTAGCCGCTGCAGCCCTCTGGTTCGCGTGCGAGCCGTCTCAGGTCGGCCGCAGGGCCTCGGCGCCGAGATCGAGCTCGTTGATCTGCTTGTTTCGATCGGAATCGGCCGCCGCGCGGTGGTCGGTCGCGAGCACCACGTACACCGCCGGCAGCACGAACAGGGTGAACAGCGTGCCGATCGACATGCCGGCCACGACGACCAGACCGATCGAGAAGCGGCTGGCCGCGCCCGCGCCGGTCGCAGTCAGGAGCGGGATCAGGCCGGTCACCATGGCGGCCGTCGTCATCAGGATCGGCCGCAGGCGGATGCGGGCCGACATTTCGATGGCCGAGCGGCGGTCGAGCCGCTCGTTGACCTGGAGCTCGTTGGCGAATTCCACCATCAGGATGCCGTGTTTGGTGATCAGGCCGACCAGGGTCAGCAGGCCGACCTGGGTGTAGATGTTCATGGTCGCGGCGCCAAAGAACAGCGGGATCAGCGCGCCGACGATCGCCATAGGCACTGAGATCATGATCACCAGCGGATCGCGCAAGCTCTCGAATTGCGCTGCCAGCACCAGGAAGATGATGATCAGCGCGAAGCCGAAGGTGATCGCGAGCTGGTTGCCTTCCTGAACGTATTGCCTGGAGTCCGCCAGATAGTCGTGGCTGAAGCCCTGCGGCAGCTTCTTGGCCTCGCTTTCGAGGAAGTCGACCGCCGCGCCGACGGTCACACCGGGCATCGGCACCGCCGAGAACGTCGCCGAATTGAGCTGATTGTAATGCGTCAGCGAATTCGGGTCGGTCTTGGTCTGGATCGACACCACCGTCGAAAGCGGAAGCTGCTGGCCGGTATTGGTCGTTACGTAGTAACCGCCGAGCGATTCCGGCGACAGTCGCTTGGCGCGCGGCACCTGCGGGATCACCTGGTAGGACCGCCCCTCGAGATTGAAACGGTTGACGTAATTGCCGCCGAGCAGCACAGCGAGCGTGGCACCGAGGTTCTGCATGTTGATGCCGAGATCCTGCGCCTTGCTGCGGTCGATCGTTACCTTCACATTCGGCTGGTTGAAGTTGAGATCGCTGTCGGAGACGATGAACATGCCGCTCTTGCGCGCAGCGTCCTTCAGCTTCTCCATCTGCTCATAGACCGTCTGGAACCCGGCGGTGGAGTTGATCACCATCTGCACCGGCAGGCCGCCCGGCCCGCCCGGCAGCGGCGGCAGGTTGAACGCGAAGGCCTGCACGCCCTCGATCTTGGAGAGCTCGGCCTGCACCAGCGGCTTCAGCTGGATCGAGGAGCGCTTACGCTCGTCCCAGGGCTTGAGCAGCATGCCGGCGATGCCGCCTTGCGGGCCGTTGATGCCGTTCAGCACGAAGCGCAGATCGGTCTCGGGGAACTGCTGGAATTTCTCGTCGAGTTTCTCGCCGTAGAAATCGACATAATCGATATTGGCGTATTTAGGCGCCTTGGTCACCGCGAACACGATGCCCTGATCTTCCTCCGGCGCCAGCTCCTTCGACGTGTGCATGTAGAGGAAGCCGACGAGCCCGAGGATGGTCACAGCGAACAGGCCGGTGATCGCCTTGTAGTCGAGCGAGCGGTCGAGCCTGCGGCCGTACCAGCGCGTCAGCGCGCCGAACACCCTGTTGACGAGCTTGGCGAAGCGGCCCTCTTCGGTGTTCTTCAGGAGCACCGAGCACATCATCGGTGACAAGGTCAGCGCGATCACGCCCGACACGATCACCGAGCCCGCCAGCGTGAAGGCGAATTCGCGGAACAGCGAACCGGTGAGGCCGCCAAGGAAGCCGATCGGCGCGTACACGGCGGCGAGCGTGATGGTCATCGAGATCACCGGACCGACGATCTCGCGGGCGCCTTGCAGTGACGCCTGGACCGGCGTCTTGCCCTCCTCCAGATGGCGATGGATGTTCTCCACCACGACGATGGCGTCGTCGACCACGAGGCCGATCGCCAGCACCATCGCCAGCAGCGTCAGGAGGTTGAAGCTGAATCCCAGCGCCAGCATCAGCGTGCAGACGCCGATCATCGACAAGGGAATCGTGACGACGGGAATGATGACCGACCGCAGCGAGGCCAGGAACAGGAAGATGACCACGATCACGATGATCACGGCTTCGCCCAGCGTCTTCTCCACCTCTTCGATCGAGGATTGGATGAACTTGGTCGAGTCGTAGGCGACCTTCATCTTCATCGACGGCGGCAGATTGCGTTCGAGCTCCGGGAACAGTGCCCGCACGCCCTTGACCAGCGTCAGCGGGTTTCCTTGCGGGGTGGCCTGCACGCCGATGAAGATCGCGTGCTCGCCGTTGAAGGCGACGCTCGCATCCGTGCTTTGGGCGGCAAGTTCGACCGTGGCGATGTCCTCCATCCGCACGAAGCCGCCGTCCTTGGCCTTGACGATCATCTTCTTGAACTGATCGACGTTGGTCAGACCCGTGTTCGTCGAGACGTTCGAGACGATCAGATAGCCCTTGGCCTGACCCGCCGCAGACTGGAAGTTGTTGGCTTGGATCGCCGCAGCCACGTCCGCTGGCGACACATTGCGACCGGCCATCTTCTCGGGATCGAGCCACAGCCGCATCGCGAAGGTCTGCCCGCCGAGAATGTCGGCGGAGGCGACGCCATCGACGGTCGACAGCACCGGCTGCACCACACGCGTCAGATAATCCGAGATCGCCGAGCCCGACAGCTCCTCGGACGAGAAGCCGAGATACATCACGGCCGTGGTCTGGCCCGTGGTCTTGGTGACGATCGGGTCGTTGGATTCCTTCGGGATCAGATATTTGACCGAATTCGTCTTCGCCAGCACCTCGGTGAGCGCCTGGTTCGGATCGAAGTTCAGCTTGATGTAGACCTGGATCGTCGAGGTGCCGAGCACCGAGGACGAGGTGATGTAGTCGACGCCTTCGGCGGAGGCGACCGCCTGCTCGATCGGCGTCGTGATGAAGCCCTGGATCAGGTCCGCGGATGCGCCCGGATAGACGGTCGTGATGTTGATGACCGTGTTCGACAGCTTGGGATATTGCCGGATCGGCAGCACCATCGCCGCGCGCAGGCCGATCAGCAGGATCAGCAGGCTGACGACGACCGACAGAACCGGGCGCTTGATGAAAATATCGGTAAAGGCCATCGCGGCGATCTCGATTTCTTTGTCTCAAGAGAAGTGATCCGGCCAAGCCGGATCACTTGAATGTCATGATCAGTAGCGCGGCGGCTGCGCCGGGATCTGCGGAGCCGGGTCGGTCGAAATCGACACCGCCGCGCCGGATTGCAGCTTGAGCTGGCCGACGGCGACGACCTTGTCGCCAGCCTTCAGGCCCTTGATGATTTCGACGCGACCTTCGACCCGGTTGCCGGTCTGCACGAAGGTCCGCACCGCGGAGAGGCTGGTCTTGCCATCCTCTTCCTTCTTCTCGGTGATCACGAACACCGAGTCGCCATACAGCGTGTAGTCGACCGCAGTCTCCGGAACGGTGATCACGGCCGGCTTGTCCGGCAGCACCACCGTGGTGGTCACGAACATGCCGGGCTTGAGGATCTTCTCGGGATTGGCGATCGTCGCCTGCACGCGGATGTTGCGGGTGTCGGCCGCGATCTGCGGCTCGATCGTGGTGATCTTGCCTTCGAAGGTACGGCCCGGATAGGCGTCGACCTTGAGCCGGACGGTCTGGCCGACCTTGAGGTTGCCGGAATCCTTTTCGGTCACCGTGAAGTTGGCCCACAGCTCCGACAGATCGGTCAGCGATACGATCGCCGTACCTGCCGTCAGGTATTGACCGACCTCGACCTTGCGGACGCCGAGATCGCCGGCGAACGGTGCGCGAACCAGCTTTTGCGAGATCAGCGCCTCGGTCTTGGCGATGCCCGCCTGCGCCTGGTCGTAGGCAGCCTGCGCCTGATCGACGGTCGCCTGCGGGCCGAACTGGCGCGAGGCCAGCTGCTTGGCACGGTCGAGCGACAGCTGCGCGACGGTCGCCTGGGCCTTGTAGTTGGCGAGGTCGCCCTGCTCCGGCGCATCGAACAGCTGCACCAGGGGCGTGCCGGCCTCGACACGCGTGCCCGGCTGGAACTTGATCTCGGTGACGCGGCCGTTGACGTCGGCACTGACGTCGACCTGGTGCACGGCGACGAGGCTGCCCACCGCGGTGAGCAGGTTCGGCACTACCTCGGACTTCGCTTCCGCCGCGCTGACGGCTGTCGGCGGCGGCTTGTTGTTGGCGAAGAACTGCTTGATCATCTGGCCGCGGAAATAGTTGAACCAGACGAGGCCACCGACCAGCGCGGCGAGCAGCGTGCCGACGATGATGAACCACAGCACCGGACGGACCGGACGCTTGGGAGCCTTGGTGTCGATCGGTTCGCCCGAAATCTTGTGCTCGGTTACGATGTTCATTTCATGCACTTTCTGCAATCGCCGCCTTGCCGGCATCCGCGGCCTGATCGTGGCCCAGATGCGAAGCAATTGCGGCGTCGTTAAGTCCGATACCCCTCAGGAGAAACTCACACAGCTGCCGCTCGAGGTCGTTCGCCTTGCCGTAAGCGAGACAAGGCGTGGCCGGCAGCCTGGTCAGCGCCGCGGTCATCACCGCATGATGCGCAAACCAGAACAGGTTGAGCGGATCGCCAGCGTAGGGCCGCGCATCCCCGGCGGCCACGGCACGCTCAAGCGAGCCGACAAAAGCCGCCCCAATCAGTGTCTCGATCTTGGCATATAGCAAACGCGCGAATTCGCCGTCATCCAGATGGCTCGTGGCCATCAGTCGCAGGCGCTGCGCCTCTTCCTGATCGGGACCATCAGCAATGCGCAGGAAATGCGCGACCATCCTGCGGATCACCTCGACCAGCGTGGCGGTCGAGGGCTCCCGCTCGAGCAGCTCGATGAACGCCGGATCCGCTTCGCATTCGTCGCTGAGAATTTCGGCGTAGAGCGCCGCCTTGGAGGGGAAATGCTTGAACAGCAGCGCCTCGGAAATGGCAGCGGCGGCCGCCACGCTCTTCGTCGTGGTGCCGGTGTAGCCATGTCGGGCAAAGCAGCGCTTCGCGGCACCGAGGATCAATTGACGCCTCAGGTCGCTCGTCATACGCAATGAGCTCATGCTGGGTGAGTAAGCACTCACCCACGCAGAAGTCAAGCATTATATTGCAGCGCAACCTAAGTGCGTTGTAAATTCAGTGCAAATTGGCCCGTCTGCACGGGCCGCGTGCAGGACCTTGGCGCCGGATGAGGCGGAAAGCCCCGTCCTAGATCGGCTGGAAGCCGAGGTCGCCGCGAATCCGGTTGAGGATGTAAGTCCCGTCCCGGGTCGGCAAAATCCGCTCCAGGCCGGCGCTGTCGATCTTCACATTGGCAAAGCGCGGCCCGACCGAGACGTCATGGACGGCTTTGGCGAAGACCTCGACCTCGGCCATGGTCGTGACAGCCCGGCTGTCGTTGATGCCGCAGGCGCGGGCGACGCCGACGAGATCGGCGGCGGCCGAGGTGTGGCTGGTCTGGCCGCCGGTCTCGCCATAGGCCTCATTGTCGAGCACCGCGATCGAGAGGTTGGACGGCTTCTGCAGGCCGATAGTGGCAAGGCTGCCCATGCCCATCAGCATCTCGCCGTCGCCGGTGATGACCAATACCGGCAGTGTCGGCTGCGCCAGTGCGAGGCCGAGGCCAATCATCGCCGCGCCGCCCATGCCGCCCCAGAGGTAAAAGTTGCGGGCGTGATCGCCGGCCGCGCACATGTCGTTGGTGGAGGCACCGAGGCCGCCGATCGCGACAACGTCCTTGCGGTTCGCGAGCAGCGTGGAGACCACCTGACGGCGGTCGAGGAGATTGGCCTTGCTCATTTGGTGAAAACCTTGGCGCCGATCAGGCGCTGCGACAGAAGGACGGCGGTGGGCGTCAGCGCGTTGTAGGCTTGCGATGCAGCGGCCTCGAGCACCGCCGGCACCTCGGCCGCGTTCGAGGCACGCAGCACCTGGACGCCCGAGAGCTCGAACACGCCCTGGGTGGTCGATCCCATCGGCACCTGCCAGGGATTGAACTCGCCCCACTCGCCGCGCATCGTCACCAGCGTGAGGAAGGGAAAGCGCAGGATCGGGATCAGCGACAGCATGTTGATGCAATTGCCGACGCCGCTCGACTGCATCAGCAGCACGCCGCGCTGTCCGCCGGCCCAGGCGCCCGCAAGCAGCGCCACGCCCTCCTCCTCCGTGGTCAGGGGAATGCCGCGCATCGTGGATGAGGTCAGCACGCGATTGATCAGCTTCGCATGGCCTGCATCGGGCACGTAAGGCACCTGCCGGACGTCGAAGCGTTGCAAGGCCGCGAAAATATCGTCGGGCCAAGTCGGGGCCGTGTCGGCAGCGTCAGCGTGGGCGTGCATTTTCCTGTCCGGTCGGCTAGCAAGGTGCGCAGACTGTAGACGCATGCATGCGCCGATCAGAACAACAAAAACGGCATAACGGCTTTAACCGGCGAGTATAACGGGATGAACGCAAATGCGAAGGAGCTGGCGGCAAGCTTCGATCTCCAGAAGCTGACCCCCGAGTTCTACGACAACCCCTATCCGACCTATCGTGCACTGCGGGAGAACGAGCCGGTCAAGCGCCTGCGCAGCGGCACCGTGTTTCTGACCCGCTATGACGATCTCGTCACCACCTACAAGAACACCAAATCGTTCAGCTCGGACAAGAAGCGTGAGTTCGCGCCGAAATACGGCGACACCCCGCTCTACGAGCATCACACCACCAGCCTCGTGTTCAACGATCCGCCGTCGCACACCCGCGTGCGCCGCCTGATCATGGGCGCGCTGTCGCCGCGGGCGATCGCCGGCATGGAGGGCGATCTCATCAGGCTTGTCGACGGTCTGCTCGACGCCATCGCGGCCAAGGGACAATGCGAGCTGATCGAGGATTTCGCCGCGTCCATCCCGATCGAGGTGATCGGCAATCTGCTCGACGTCCCCCATGACGAGCGCGGGCCGCTGCGCGACTGGTCGCTGGCGATCCTCGGCGCGCTCGAACCCGTGGTGTCGCCCGACGCGGCTGCGCGCGGCAACAAGGCGGTGCAAGATTTTTTGGCCTATCTCGAAACGCTGGTCGCGCGACGGCGCGCCAAGCCCGGCAATCCCGAGCGAGACGTGCTGACGCGCCTGATCCAGGGTGAGGAGAACGGCGAGCGGCTGACCGAGAACGAGCTGCTGCACAACTGCATCTTCCTGCTCAATGCCGGCCACGAGACCACCACCAACCTGATCGGCAACGGCCTCGTGGCGCTGGACCAGCATACGGACCAGAAGCAGCGGCTGATCGACAACCCCGACATGATCAGGACCGCGGTCGAGGAGATGCTGCGCTACGAGAGCTCCAACCAGCTCGGCAATCGCATGACCACCGAGCGGGTCGAGCTTGGCGGCGTCGTGCTCGAGGCCGGCACGTCGGTGACGCTGTGCATTGGCGCGGCCAACCGCGATCCCGCGCAGTTTCCCGACCCCGAGAGCTTCGATATCGCGCGCGCGCCGAACCGGCATCTCGCCTTCGCCACCGGCGCGCATCAATGCGCCGGCATGGCGCTGGCGCGGCTGGAAGGGGCGATCGCGATCTCACGCTTCCTGGCGCGTTTCCCGAACTATGCTGTGAGCGGCAAGCCGGTGCGGGGCGGCCGGGTGCGATTTCGCGGCTTTTTGAGCGTGCCGTGCGCGATCGGCTGAGGCCTCCAAAACAAAAACGCCAAAACAACCCCATGCACAGTAGAGCCCGGGTTGGCGAACGAGGCCCTGTGGTTCCGCAGAACCATCTGACATTTCAGCCAAATCAGGCCGGGCCCCGCCATCGGGCGCAGGCAGGCTTCCAAGACGGTTGGCTGACACCCACATCAGAGTTGACGGCTCCGGACTAGTCGGCGGACGCCGCCGCGCAGCAATGGAGTGACGACAGATGAGCTCGTCGATCATTGATTTCGTCGCGACAGAAGCACGCTTTGGCGCCCATAATTACGAGCCGATCGGGGTCGTTCTGTCGCGCGGCGAAGGTGTCTGGGTCTGGGATACCGAAGGCAACCGCTATCTCGATTGCCTCTCGGCTTATTCGGCGGTCAGCCAGGGCCACTGCCACCCCAAGATCCTGGCGGCAATGGTCGAACAGGCGCACAGGCTGACACTCACCTCGCGCGCCTTCCACAACGACCAGCTCGCCCTGTTCTACGAAGAGATCGCCGCGCTCACCGGCTCCCACAAGGTGCTGCCGATGAACAGCGGCGCCGAGGCAGTCGAAAGCGCGATCAAGGCGGTGCGCAAATGGGGCTATGAGGTGAAAGGCGTGCCGGATGGTGCGGCCGAGATCATCGTCTGCGCCAACAATTTCCACGGTCGCACGCTTGCCATCGTCGGCTTTTCGACCGACCCCGAGACACGCACACATTTCGGGCCGTTCGCGCCGGGTTTCAGGATCATCCCTTTCGGCGACGCCGCGGCATTGCAAGACGCAATCACCCCAAACACCGTCGCCTTTCTGGTCGAGCCTATCCAGGGCGAAGCCGGCGTCATCATTCCTCCAGCCGGTTATTTCACCGAGGTGCGCCAGCTCTGCACCGACAACAACGTGATGCTCGTGCTCGACGAGATCCAGACCGGCCTCGGCCGCACCGGCAAGCTGCTCGCCGAGCAGCACGAGGGAATCGAGGCCGACGTGACGCTGCTCGGCAAGGCCCTGTCCGGCGGCTTCTATCCGGTGTCGGCCGTGCTCTCGAACAACGACGTGCTCGGGACATTGAGGCCCGGGCAGCACGGTTCGACCTTCGGCGGCAACCCGCTTGCCTGCGCAGTGGCGCGCGCCGCGATGCGCGTGCTGGTCGAGGAAGGCATGATCGAGAACGCGGCCAGGCAGGGCATGCGCTTTCTCGAAGGCTTGAAAGACATCCGCGCCAACACGATCCGCGAAGTGCGCGGGCGCGGCCTGATGCTGGCGGTCGAGCTGCATCCCGAGGCCGGCCGCGCGCGCCGCTACTGCGAGGCGCTTCGGGGCAAGGGCATCCTCGCCAAGGATACCCATGAGCAAACGATCCGGATCGCTCCGCCGCTGGTGATCACAAGCGACCAGGTCGACTGGGCGCTGGAGCGGCTCGCCACCATCCTGACGCAGGACTTCTCCTGAGACTGCCTGCGTCCGAAGATCGCATGCCGGCCGCCGCCAGCAACGAACGATTCCGCAATCTGCGCGTTGAAACGTCGTGGGCGATTACGAGCTGGGAGCTAGGATCATGCTTCCGCGTGGCGTTTGCCTTACGGCCGTTTTAGTTGGTATCTCGATGCTGGCGCCGAGCGTCGGCGCGCTCGCCCAAGGACCCGGCCAGGGACATGGCCATGGACATGGAAGGGGCGGGCCACCGGGTCCAGCCGCAGCGCCGGCACCTCAGCCAGCAGCACCACCGGCCATGGCCCGTCCGGCTGCGCCACCTGCCATGTCCCGTCCGGCTGCGCCGCCTGCCATGGCACGTCCCGCCGCGCCGGCATTCCATCCCCCGGCCAGCCCGCAGCGGCCGGCTATGGCGCCACATCCTGCGCCGCGCATCGCCTCACCGCCACCGCGCCCGACCCCACATTCCGCTGCACCGCCACCGCGGGCAGCTCCGCACGTGTCGGCGCCGCGACCTGAACTCCATCGGACGCCGGCAGCACCGCAACGTCCGGCCATGGCGCCCCGGCCGACGCCGCACATCGCCGCCCCCTCCCGGCCCAGCGGACCGCCGGCCGCGAGCGAGCGGATGTCGCGGCGAGATCAGATCGAACCGCGCGCGCAACAGCGCCAGCAGCAAGTCCAGCAGCGCGAGCAGATGGTGCAGCAGCGGCAGCGCGAGATGCTGTCGCGCCAGACGACGGAGCGCCAGACCCGCATCGATCGCCTGCAGCAGCGCGTGCAGCAACTCCAGTCGCAGAAACCGGAAGGCGCGCGGGCGTTGCGCGAGCAGCAACGGACGCTCCAGACGCAGAATCGCTTGCTTCAGCGTGAACAGCGCGCTCAACAAAGTGACCTGGCGCGTCAGCAGCAGCTTGGACTGCAAGCTCCCGCCGGGCGGGCGCCAGCTGTTGCGGCCGCTGCCCAGGCCGCCCAGCGCGGGCGGTTTGCCGAGCGCTTCCGCGAGCAGGCCCCTGCGCAAGCCCAGGCGGCCCTCACCACCCGCCAGAGCGGCTGGGCTCCCCGGCAGGCCTGGCGACATCGCCATCCCGCGGTGTTCGTGGCCTGGCTTGGGCCCGTGTTCTGGCCTTACGCTTATTCTGACATTTTCAACTACACGTTCTGGTCCTATGCCTACGAGCCCGGCTATTGGGCCTACGCCTACGACGATTTCGTCGATACCGTGTTCTGGGGTGGTGATAGCCCCTACTCCGCCTATGCCAGCACCAACCCGTATGACTATCCGCAAGCCCGCGGCGACCGCGCGCGTCCACGCGCCAGCGTGAGCCGACAAACGCTCCAGCAATTGTGCGGCGCACCGGACAAGGGCGTGACCGCCTGGCCGCTTGCCGATATCGCGCGCGCGGTGCAGCCGACGCCGGAGCAACGCGCACTGCTCGACGAGTTGAAGATCGCAGCCGCCAACGCTGCCGGCGTGTTCAAGGACTCCTGCGCTGAGACCTATGCATTGACACCCCCTGGCCGCTTGCGCGCGATGATGAACCGCATCAGCGCGACGCTGGAAGCCGTCAAGATCGTGCGACCGGCACTGGAGAATTTCTACAACTCGCTCAGTGACGAACAGCAGGCCCGCTTCAGTGCGCTCGGCCCCAATGTCGGCGAGCGATCATCGCAGCCGCAGGAAGCCAGTGCCGAGGGCTGCGGCGATCCGAAGTTCAGCCTAACGCAGTTGCCGATCCAGAGGGTCGAGGCTGTGCTCCACCCCGCAGGCAAACAGAAGGAGGCGCTCGACCGTCTGAGCGAAGCGACGGCCAAGGGCGTTGCGGGCCTGCAGGCGGCCTGTCCGAACGACGTGCCGCTGACGCCCGTCGGACGGCTGGAGGCGATGCAGCACCGGCTCGAGGCCATGCTGACGGCCGCCAAGCTGGTCGAACCCGCCCTGGACGAGTTCTATGCCACGCTGAGCAGCGAGCAGAAGGCGCGCTTCAACACGCTGCAACAGGTCGCAAGCCCCTAAGAGACAGCATCGCGTTCTCGCTGTGCAGTGGCCGAACGACGCGGGTGACGTTACCTCCTGCCCCAGAGCAAGACGAGAACATGCATGCTCGAGTCGGAGCTCCCTGCGAGAAGTGTGGCGCTGATGCAAACGACAGTCTCATTCCTCCTTCCGCGGCGGACCTCGTCTCCCGCCGAGCATCATTTGTGTTCGTGATCGCTTGAGACTGCTCCATCTCCTTCGAGTTAATGGCATTGGAATGTGGGAAGTAAGAAAATCGCATTCGTATTGCCACAGCTTCGCAGATTGAATTGGCGATTGATAAGCCGGGGTTTGAGGTCAATGTTGATGCGCCATCGTGGGCGACGACGAGAAGGAATCAGACCTCAGCAAGTTCCTGCATCAGCGCCTTGGCGGAACGAAGGTCTGCTGTTTCAAAACCTTCCGTAAACCAGCCATAAACGGAACCAAGGAGGCCCCGCGCGTCGGCCACCCGGCCCTGGTCGCGCCAGAGCCGAGCCAGACTCATGGCCGCACGCAATTCGAAGGATTTCGCGCTTTGGCGTTGAGCAATTATGAGCGCAGCTTGCAAACAATTCTCGGCCTCCTCAGCTGAAGCACCGCCAATACGACGCAGTTCGCCGTCGATGCATGCAAGCTCCGCCTCCCAAATATGTTCTTCGTTGCGCGCAGCAATGGCCTTCGCTTCCGCGAGGGTGGCCAGCCCGTTTTCGTCGTCGCCCAACTGGCGGTACATTGCCGCGAGCATCCACAAGTAACGGACCTGGTACCAACTGGCTCCGAGCCTGGCTCGCTCGTTCAGACTGAGGCGCATGAGCGGCAGGCCGCCCTGCACGTTACCTTCTTTTGCCATCGCCCAACCCCGCAGGATGAGGCCGCTCAAGCGCCAATAGTTCAAGCTGTGCTGATCGGCGAGATCGATGATTGCATCGGCGTGCGCATGCACAGCCGCCGTGTCGCCCATCAGCTCCGCAGGCCCCGCTCCGCCATAGACCTGCACGTGCGCGGTAAGGTTCGTCTGATTCAGCTCCGCAGCGTATTCAAACGCCGCGCGGCTGGTCCTCTGGGCCTGTTCGGGGTAGCCAAGCATCCAAAGCACAATTGCCAAATAGGGTAATGCGGACGCCTTCGGGTCATGTACATAGTGAACTGGCGGCGGCCGATGCGTGTCCGGCTGATAACGACTCAAGATCATTTCGAACTCCGAGCGAGCCGTAAGAAAGTCGCCGGCATGCATGGCGGTGAGCGCCGCCATACGATGTGCAGCTAGATCAAGCGCCGTGTCGCCGGTCCGCTCGGCGGCGCGTTGCGCCTCGGCAACAAGGATCTGCATGGCACCAAAGTCGCCGCGCACGAAGTGGAAAATAAACTTCCCGCTAAGAGTAGCGAACAAGGCACCCGTGTCATCGAGTTCATAACAGAGCGCGTGAGCCCTGCTGAAGGCAGTGCCCAATTGCGGAGCCGTGTATCCGTGAATAGCGATCAGCGGACCTCCGATCGCCGTTTGCAGCGCGAGTTCCTGGCGATCGCGCTCGGGTCCTTGTGGACTGGACTTCAGTGCCTCCAGTCCCCTTGTGAGATGAGTGATCGCTTCGAGATTGGCGGAACGTTCCGCTGCAATCCGGCCGGCCCGCAGCCAATAGCCGACTGCCTTTCCCGCCAACCCACCCTGCGTAAAGTGCGAAGCAATCGTTTCCGGCTCCGCCTCCGCACGGGCAGGATAGTGTTCTTCCAGAGCTGCAGCGATGCGGGCATGGATCTGCTGCCGTTTGCCCTTTAAGAGGCTCTCATGCGCGATATCTTGGACCAGCGCGTGTTTGAAGCTGTAGCCAATATCCGGAGGTGCTCCACGCCGGAATATGAGCTCGGCTGTTAATAGCTCATTGAGAGCACGCTGCAGCGCATGCTCGTCGAGCGCTGTAACTGATCGCAGAAGGTCGTGCCCAAATTCGCGCCCAATGCAAGCTGCGATCTGGGCGACCTCCTTGACCGGCGCCAACCGATCGAGGCGCGCCATCAACGAATCCTGCAGTGTCGTCGGGATCGCCAGCGGCGGCAACGGACCTATCAACTCATAGTGGCTGCCGTGGTCTTTGAGCAGTCCGGACTCAATGACGGCCTTGGTGAGCTCCTCGACAAATAGCGGCACGCCATCGGTTTTGGCCAAGATCTGCTCAAGCACCTCTTGTGGAAGCATTTTGCCGCCCGTGACCCGATCGACCACAGCCGCCCCTTGCCTCCGGCCGAGTCGGCTCAAAGAAAGCGCCGTCACGTGTCCATGGCCTGTCCAGCGCGAAAGGAACTCCGGCCGGAAGGTAATAATCATCAGAATCGGAAGACCCTGCACTTCGTCAACAGCCCGGTCGAGGAATTCGAGCATGGTAGGATCTGCCCAGTGGACATCCTCGTATATGGCAAGAAGCGGCTGCCTTGCCGACAGGCCTTGGATCTGCTCCAGCAGGGCTTGGAACGTTCGCTCTTTCTTCTGGTGTGGACTGAGCGCGAGTGGCGGGTATCTCCCACCTGCTGGAACTGCCAAGAGGTCGGCAAGAACCGGTGCGCTCTCATGCACGTCGCTTGTCGCAAGAGCGAGCATGGCTTCGAGCTTATCTAGCTGTTCTTCGGGAGCATCTTCCCGTCTTATTCCCGCCGCCCGTTCAAGAAGGCCAATAACCGGGTACAACGCAGTGTTGGCATGGAATGGCGAACAGAAATGGCTCAGCGGCGTATGCGGCGCACCTGCGAGGTGATCGCGCAGGGCCCGCACGAGTCGTGACTTGCCAATCCCTGCTTCGCCGCCGAGCAGCACGATCTGTCCCTCTCGCTCCTTTGCGCGCTCCCACCGGTCCAAGAGCAACGCAAGTTCTTGGTCTCGTCCAATCAGCGCGGTCGTGGCCATACCGTGCTGGGCGTCGAAACGGCTCTCGGCTTCGCCCTCCCCAGTGACGAGCCAGGCCTGTACCGGTCCGGGAAAGCCCTTGAGAGGCACCGTGCCGAGGTCGCGGTACATGAAAGCCTCGCCGAGTAGGCGGCGCGTTGACTCGGCAATCACGACGTCGCCGGGCTCGGCCAGCCCCTGCAGGCGTGCGGCCAGGTTCGGCGTCTCACCGATCACAGCGCGCTCGCGAGCCTCTCCCTCGCCGACCAGTTCACCGACCACGACCAGACCAGTTGCAATGCCGACGCGAGCGGCAAGCGCTAAGCCGCCCGGGCCCGTCAGGGACGCGACCGCCTTCGTCACCCGAAGTCCAGCCCGGATGGCACGCTCCGCCTCATCTTCATGCGCCCGCGGCCAACCGAAATACGCGAGAACGCCGTCACCCAGGAATTTGGCTATGTGGCCTTCGAACCGAGCGATCTCACCCGCCACGGTGTTGTGGTAGGCCTGCATGAACTCACGCACCTCCTCGGGGTCGCGTCCCGAGGCGAGGGCGGTCGAACCGACCAAGTCGACGAACATGACTGTTAGCTGCCGACGGTCCGCCTCTGACGGTAGTAACGGCCTTACCTGTCCAGCTGGTTCACCAGCACCAATGAGGGCGGCAGCAATCGATGATGAGCGCGCTTGAATCGCTTTCAGCACCGTCTTCCGCGGGCCGAGCGGCAAGCCAAGCTCTCGCAGATCGGCTTCAGTCAGCTCTTGCAGGACATCAGGCGTGACTTCGGCGTCCTGGAAAGCCTGAGTGTAGCGCTCCAGCCCAAGACCGCGAAGCCATTCCGCTATATCCACGCGAAGTCTCCTCGCGCGGCGCCCAGCGATTGGACGGCGAGCTCAGTTGAAGGTATGTAACCTCAGCTTCAGTGAGCCGTCCGCTTGACGCTCGAACACATGGGCAGCAAGGCCGCCGACGCTTTGACGGCTCCCATCCGATCCCCTGCCGTCGGCCGTCCATTTTGCCGTACTGAAGACGACCTTCTCGTCTCCACCCGCGTCCATGATCGTTAGTTTGTGATCGGTGAAGCCGCCTGAAAACAGTCCAGCGAAGAAATTTTCGATTTCTTCCGGACCCGATATGACCTGATGCGTTGGTGGTAGTACTTTAGCGTTCGAAACATAGGCTGCGGCAACCGCTTTAGAGTCGGCTTTGTTGAACGCCGAATCCCAGGCGACATAAGCCGCAGTAATTTCGTCTCTGAGGTCGAAGCTCGTGGAAGGCGCCAAGTTCGTCATGATTCCCTCCCTCATTTTGACCTTCGTGATTGCCCCATCCTATCACTCCTGGGCGGTGCGCGACATCGGAAACGTGCGGGAACCAGGCGGCTATTCAACACCGGGGGTCTAACGAGGACAGATCCGTCCCCGCACCAGCAAGTCCAACAATGTCCCTAAGCCCGCGAGGCCAGCGGACCTGTGACTACACCACCGTCTTGTGCCGCGCGATGCAGGTGCGCAGCACCTCGTCCATCGGCTTGCCCCACCAATCGTTGGAGAAGATCTCGATCTCGGAATAGCCGGCAAAGCCCTGCGCTTCGACCGCTTGACGCACCGATTTGATGTCGATGACGCCGTCGCCCATCATGCCGCGGTCGTTGAGAATGTCTTTCGTCGGCACCAACCAGTCACAGACATGGAACGCGAGCAGGCGATCCTGGCCGGCGCGCACGATCTGGCCCATCAGCTCCGGGTCCCACCAGATGTGATAGACGTCGAGCGCGACGCCGAGCATGCCGGTGCGATCAGGGTCGAGCCGGTCACAGATATCGAGCGCCTGCTTGGTCGTGTTCACGCAGGCCCGGTCCGCCGCATAGGCCGGATGCAACGGCTCGATCGCCAGCGGCAGCTTCGCCTGCCTGGCGTAGTCGAGCATGTCGGCCAGCGCTTCCTCGACCTGCCCACGCGCCGCCACGAGATCCTTCGAGGCCTCGCTGCCCGGCCGCGAATATTGCGGCAGGCCGCCGACGACCAGCACGATGCACGGCGCGCCCAGCGCCTTGGCTTCGTCGACGCAGCGCCTGTTGTCGTCGCGCACCTCGCCCCGGCGCGATGCGTCCGAGGTGAACATGCCGCCGCGGCAATAACCCGACAGATCGAGGCCAGCCTCGCGCACCGCGCGCGCGGCGCGATCGAGGCCGACGGCAGCGACCTGGTCACGCCAGGGATCGATGGCACGGATGCCGTGCTTCGCACAGGCATCGATGATCGCGGCGAGGTCACCCTGCTTGCGGACCGTCGCCGTGTTCAGCGACAGCCAGCGGTGATCGGACGAGAAGTCGCGCATCAGGATTCGATACCGTGAGTGGCGAGCACGGTTTTCATCCGCCGCGTCGCGAGTTCGGGATTGGCGAGCAGGCCGGCCTTGTCGGCGAGACGAAACAGCTCGGCCAGATGCAGCGTGGAGCGCGTGCTCTCCTGTCCCCCGACCATGGTGAAATGATCCTGATGGCCGTTGAGATAGGCCATGAACACGACGCCCGTCTTGTAGAAGCGCGTCGGCGCCTTGAAGATGTGGCGCGACAACGGCACCGTCGGGCCGAGCACCTCGTGGAAGCCGGCCTCGTCACCGGCCGCCAGCCGCGACAGCGCATAGGACGCCGCCGGCGCGATCGCATCGAAGATGCCCAGCAGCGCATGCGAAAACCCCTGCTCGTCGCCGGCGATCAGCTCCGCGTAATTGAAGTCGTCGCCGGTATACATCCTGATGCGCTTGTCGAGGCGCCGGCGCATATCGATCTCGCGCTGCTTGTCGAGCAGCGAAACCTTGACGCCGTCGACCTTGGCTGCGTTGCCGTTGATAATGGCGACCGAAATGTCCATCGCCTTGTCGAGGTCTTTGGTGCCCCAATAGCCCGTCAACGCCGGATCGAACATGTCGCCGAGCCAGTGGATGATCACGGGCTCGCGGACCTGCGACAGCACGCGGTCATAAACTTTTGCGTAATCGTCGGCATTGCGGCCGAGTTTCGCCAGCGCGCGCGACGCCATCAGGATGATGCGGCCGCCGACCTTCTCGACCGCCGAGATCTGCTCCTCATAGGCGCGAATGACGTCGTCAAGGCTCTTGGCGTCCTCGACCGCGAGATGGTCGGTGCCAGCACCCGAGAACACCAGCGCATTGCGACGCTTGGCGGCACCGACCGAGCGCGTGATCAGCTCCAGCGAGGTCGGCCAGTCCAGTCCCATGCCGCGCTGCGCGGTGTCCATGGCTTCGGCAACACCGAGGCCGAGGTCCCAGACGTGCTCGCGGAAGGCGATGGTCTTGTCCCAGTCGACAGCAACCGAGAGCCAGGGATCGTTGTCCGCGAAGGGATCGGCCACCGTGTGCACAGCGGAGAAGGCGATGCGATTCAGCGGTCCCTCGAGCTTCTCCGGGAACGTGCGCGAGGCCGCCAGCCGGTAGGTCTCGATCGATCGATCGGCCTTCGGCAGCTTGAGCGACAATGACGACATGGGTTGGACGGGCTTGTTCATGATTTCAAACCTCTCCCCGTCATTGCGAGCGAAGCGAAACAATCCAGAATGCCTCCGCGGCAACAGTCTGGATTGCTTCGTCGCTTCGCTCCTCGCAATGACGGATTGGCAGACATCGGGGCCATTTCCAGCAGAGCTCACGCCTTGATCGGGGCGACATCGATCCAGCGCCGCTCCTTCCAGCTCTTCAGCGCGCATTCGGCGAGCTGCACGCCCTTGGCGCCTTCGAGCAACGTGAACTTGTAGGGCGCATCCTCGTAGACATGGCGGATGAACATCTCCCACTGCTCCTTAAAGCCGTTGTCATAGCTGACGTTGTCGGGCAGCTTCTGCCAGTCGCCGTAGAAATCGTGCAGCCGCTTCTCGTCCGGATTCCACACCGGCCTCGGGGTCGCCTGCCGCGCCTGGATCATGCAGTCGGTGAGGCCCGCGACCGCCGAGCCGTGGGTGCCGTCGACCTGGAACGTGACGAGGTCGTCGCGATAGACGCGCGTCACCCAGGACATGTTGATGTGCGCGATGACGCCGCCTTCGAGCTGGAAGGTCGCGTAGGCGGAATCGTCGGCCGTCGCCTTGTATTTCTTGCCCTGCTCGTCAAAGCGCTCGGGGATATCGGTGTTGCCGATGCAGACCACGCTCTGGACGTTGCCGAAGAGGTTGTCGAGCACGTAGCGCCAGTGGCAGACCATGTCGAGGATGATGCCACCGCCGTCCTCGCTGCGATAGTTCCAGGACGGCCGCTGCGCCTCCTGCCAGCCGCCCTCGAACACCCAATAGCCGAACTCGCCGCGCACCGACAGGATGCGGCCGAAGAAGCCGGAATCGCGCAGGAAGGCGATCTTCTTCAAGCCGGGCAGGAACAGCTTGTCCTGCACCGTGCCGTGCTTGACGCCCTTGGCGTTGGCGAGCTTGACGACCTCGACGGCTTCCTCGAGATTCGTCGCGATCGGCTTCTCGCAATAGACGTGCTTGCCGGCATTGACGGCCTGGGTCAGAAGTCCCGGCCGCGCCTGCGTGGTCGCGGCATCGAAGAACATGGTGTCATTCTTGTCCGCGAGCGCGGCATCGAGATCGGTGGTCCAGCGCGTGATGTTGAAGCGCTTGGCGAGCGCCTCGACCTTCTCGGCGCTGCGGCCGACCAGGATCGGATCGGGCATCACGCGATCGCCGTTCTTCAGGCGGACGCCGCCCTGGTCGCGGATCGCGACGATCGAGCGGATCAGGTGCTGGTTGAGCCCCATGCGGCCGGTAACGCCGTTCATGATGAGGCCGAGGCGTTGGGTGGACATGCCAGATACTCCTGAAGTGATTTTGGCTGTTGGAGCGGGCGAAGCGCCGACCAGTCCGGATGGACCGAGGTCGCAAAGCCCGCAGCATGAAGCGATCCCGTCAGGAGATCGCCGTCGTGAATGCAAAGGCGGATGCCTTGTCCGGCATCGGAATAGAGATCGGGATGCGCGGCCGCGAAGGCTTGTGCTTCCGCGGCCGGCGTCTCGCCAAAGCCGTCGACATAGTGGTGGCCGTTGCGCTCGGCATGGGTGACGCCGATGAAGGCGCCGAGTGCGAGGTCCTGCTGCACGGCAAGCCCTGCCTGGCAGGTGAGGTCCTCGCCGGTGATGAAGAACGCTTCGCCTTCCGCGCTCCATCTTGCGGCGCGCGTGGCATTGATGATGGATTTGTAGAGGCCCTTGCAGGACTTCGATGAGATGCCGCGATAGCCGAGGGCCCGGGCCGCCGGAAAAGCATCGTAGGAATCGTCGGCTTCGTCGATGATAAAATCACGGGCGCGGAGCGAGCCGAGCGGCGATTGCCGCGTGATGTCGCGCGGCATCGGCTGCTCGACATAGAGCAGGCGCGAAGCGATCGGGCGCAATGCGGGATCGTGATCGAGCTGGTCCATCAGCGCCTGTAGCACGGCGAGGTCGGCATATTGCTCGTTGGCGTCGAGCGTTACCCTGGTGTCGCGACCGAGCGTATCGAGCTCCTTGCCGATCCGCACCAGGCGCGCGGCATCGGCTACGGGATCGCCCGACAGCTTGAGCTTGAAGTAGCGTGCACCAGCGTTCCCGCGCGGATCGGCAACGCCGCCCTCGCCCTCAACGACATCATCAAGGCCGACCGTATGCCTGATGGCAACGCGCTGCAGCGGCATCCGGCCGGAGAGAAACGTCCTGATGTCCCTCTCGCTCAGGTCAGGAGAAAGCCGGGCATCGATGCCGGCGATGTTCGCAGCCATGCCGTCGAAGAAGCTGGCCTCGACGCCGCGCAGCAGAGCATCGAGGATCGCCTTGTCGATCTCCGCCGGGCCATAGGCGGCGGCGAGCGACGGAATGTTCTTCTTCGCGCAGGTTGCCACCTGGGCCCCGATGCAGGAGGCATGCAGATCGAACGCGGTCTGGTAGCCGGTGCGCGCCAGATAGAGCCCACGCGCGATCTCCAGCGACCGTCGCAGCCCATCGACCGTCTGCTCCGGCGACAGCTCCGGCCGCTTGTCGAACCATTTCGGCACCAGCAGCTCGGCGCTGGCACCGACCGCAACACCCCTGCCCTCGACCTCGATCTCGGCCCGCACGAACAGCTGCGGCGTCGCGCTGATGGTCACCGCGCCGAAACGGAACGGCCGCGCGAACTGCACGGGACGTTCGAACAAGGCGATGTCTCGCAGCTTCAGGCGGGGGGACATGGTGCTAGTTGGTCCCACAAAGCTGGCCGCGGATGCGGTGCACCTCTCCCGCTTGCGGGAGAGGTCGGCACGAATTGCCGGGTGAGGGTTCTATCCTCTGGGGGAGTCTTTCCAGCGGAGACACCCTCTCCCTAACCCTCCCCCGCAGGCGGGGGAGGGAGCGCACCGTCGTCGCGGTTGCAGCCCAAACCAGTCGCATCGCCTAATCCAACGTACCTTGCGAGAAGAAGTGCTTGCGGATGCGCTGCACGAGCTCGGTAAACACAGGATCGGCCATCGCGTCGAGCGAGCGCGGGCGCGGCAGCGGCACGTCGTAGATCGCGGCCACCGCACCGGGGCGCTCGGTCATGACCAGAACGCGGTCGGCGAGGAACACCGCCTCGGGAATCGAATGCGTGATCAGCAGCACCGTCTTCCTGGTCTCGCGCTGGATCCGCATCAATTCGACATTCATGCGCTCGCGCGTCAACGCATCGAGCGCACCGAACGGCTCGTCCATCAGCATGATCTTGGGATCATGCACCAGCGCGCGGCAGATCGAAGCGCGCTGCTGCATGCCACCGGAGAGCTGCCAGGGCAGCTTCTTCTCGAAGCCTTCGAGCCCAACCAGTCTTAAGAGCGCTTTGGCGCGATCGAGATATTGCGGCCGCGGCAGCCGCTTCATGTCGATCGGCAGCATCACGTTGTTGAGGATGTTGCGCCATGGCAGCAGCAGCGCGTTCTGGAACACGATGCCGACATTGCCGTGCGGCGCCGTCACCTTCTCGCCCTCGACCAGGATCTCGCCCGATGTCGGCGCCAGCAATCCCGAGATCAGCTTGAGCAAGGTCGACTTGCCACAGCCGCTTGGGCCGACCACGACGAAGAACTCGCCGTCATTGATGTGGAAATCGAGCGGCCGCAGCGACGGCACGTCGCCGTCGCGGGTCCGATAGGTCTTCGACACGCCGGACAGCTTGATGCCTGATGCATCGCCCGCCCGGTCGCTCACCAGTCTCAGATGCGCGGCAGGCTGCGCGTCAGATGCCGCCATTGCTGCTAAGTTCATTCAATCAAGCCCACTGAGTGTGAACCGTCATTCCGGGGCGATGCGGAAGCATCGAACCCGGAATCTCGAGATTCCGGGTTCGCCCTTCGGGCGCCCCGGAATGACGGCGGTTTTTGCTTTCACGAGCCGCTCTTCGGCAGATAATCGTTGGTGTAGAAGGACTTCGGGTTGTCCTTGGCCTTGGCGTCGAGACCGCCATATTCGACCATCAGATTGACCGAGTCCGTCATGTTCTGGTCGGTGACCTGGAAGGGACGCTTGCCCTTGGTGTCCGCGGTCCGATAGAGCGGAATGGTCAGCTCGAAACCTTGCGTCAGCGTGTCGATCTTGCCGCCCTTGGGGTTGGCATCGAGGATCGATTGCGCCGCCGCCTTCGGCTCCTTCTCGGCGGCTTCGACCGCTTTCGTGGTCGCCGACATGAAGCGGCGGACGAGGTCGGCATTGGCCTTCAGGTAGTCGGTGTTGGCGATGACGCCGGAGGAGACCATGTTGATGCCGTAGTCGGCGAACTTGATCGGATAAACGTCCTTGCCGGTGGCGTCCTTGATCTTCATCGACTGGTCCATGACGTAGCCGAGCAGCAGATCAGCCTGGCCGTTGATGACGGCGTTGAGCTTGGTCTGGCCGTCGCCGGCCACCGTCTGGAAGTCGCTCTCCTTCAGGCCGGTCTTCTTCAGGAACAGCGGCCAGATCTGGGTCATGGAATCCGCCGGCGTGATCGCCACCGTCTTGCCCTTGATGTCTTCGGGCTTCCTGATGTTCTTGTCGGCGAAGCCCATCGCGGACATCGGCGAGGTCTGCAGCAGCACGCCGGTCGCAATCACCGGCGCGCCCTTGATCGCGGCGCGCATCATGGTGGGAACGTCGACATAGCCGAAATCGGCGGTCTTCGCCGCGACGGCCTGCGTGGTGGCGGCCGACCCGCGGCCTTCCTGGATCTCGAGCTCGATGCCCTCGGCCGCATAGATGCCCTTGGCCTTGCCGTAATAGAACGGCGCGTGCTCGCCATAGACGTACCAGTTCAACATCAGCACAACCTTGTCGGCCGCCTGCGCCGGCATGGCCGCAAGAACCATCAGCACCGCTGAGACAGCCCCGATCAACCGCTTCATCGCTTCTCTCCCTTGCCGTCTGTTACGTCGGCCGTTGGTGGCCGTTCGTTGTCCTAGTCAGGATGCAAAGATCACGTCCTCGCGCTGGCTGACATGCCAGGGAATGACCAGCTTCTCGACCCGGTCGACGATCCAGAACAGGACCACGCCGAGCAGCGCGAGGATGACGAGCGCCGCGAACATCGTCGGCAGGTCGAACGTGCCGATCGAGCGCTGCATGACGTAGCCGATGCCGGAATTGGAGCCGACGAACTCGCCGACGACAGCGCCGACCACGGCGAGCGTCACCGAAACCTTGAGGCCGGAGAAGATCGCCGGCAGCGCATGCGGCAGGTTCACCGCGCGGAATACCTGAAAACGGCTGCCCTGCATGGCACGGGCGAGATCGACCATGTCCGGGTCGACCGATTTGAAGCCCTGCACGGCCGAGACGACCACGGGAAAGAAGCCGAGCAGGAACGCGGAAATCACCTTCGGAATGATGCCGAAGCCAAACCAGACCACGAACAGCGGCGCGATCGCGATCTTCGGTACGGATTGGGAGAACACCAGCAGCGGATAGACATAGCTCTCCACCGTCTTCGAACCCGCGATCAGCATCGCGACGGGAATGCCGAACAGCGCCGACAGCAGGAAGCCGCAGACGGTCGCATAGGTCGTCGGCCAGGACTGCCGCAGCAGTTCCGGCCACTCGGTCCGCAGCACGGCAACGACATCGAGCGGCGACGGGATCTGGTAGGCGGGGATCCTGAACAGCCGGATGGCCAGATCCCAGGCGACAACGATGAAGACCAGGAACAAGAACGGCCGAACCCAGGCTGCATTCAGCACCTTGGAAACGGCGTTTTGCGGCTTCGGCTCGGCCAATTTTCACTCCCGGCAGTCTTCTTCGTTGTGGGGAGAAATTAACCCGTTGGATAAATACTGTCCAGAGCTTTCCCTGTGACGTTTTGCGCCGGGGGTGCGGGCTGTTGGGGGGACGGGACTATCGCCTCCATGTCCCGGACGCGCTGCGATGCGAAGCGTTGCTGCGCTGAGCCGGGACCCAGCGGCGGCGTACTCGATAGTGACATGGGCCCCGGCTCAGCAGCGCATCACTTGCGTGCTGCGCTGCGTCCGGGGCACGAGACCGCCCCACCTCAGTGTCATTCCCCGCGAAAGCGGGGAATCCAGTACGCCGCGGCTTCTCCGTAAACCGCCGGCGTCTCGGGAATACTGGATTGCCCGCCTTCGCGGGCAATGACAGCGAGGAGCTTGGCTAAGCCGTCTGCGGCACCGCAGCGCGCGACTTCGGCGCCTTCGCGATCTCGAACAAGGCCACGGACTGTCCCGTCAGCGCAGCCAGCACGAGGCCCACCATGTGCGCCAGTCGCTCGTCCTTGGCCTTCTTGTCCAGCAGATCGCGGCCGAAGATGACGCTGAGCGTCGCCGAATTGGAGAGGTAGAAGAAGCTGAGCGCCGCGATCGAGATATAGAGCTGCACCGGGTCGACCGCGACCTGGAAGTCGCCGGACTCGACGCCCCGCCGCACCACGGTGCGGATCATCTCGACGAAGGGCGAGTGCATCGACTTGACCTTGGTCGACTTCTTCAGGTGCTTGGCGCGCGCGAGGTTCTCGGTCTGGAGCAGCGACAGGAATTCGGGATTGCGAAGGAAGTAATTCCAGGTGAACTCGATCAGGCGTCTGATCGCCTCGGGCGGATCGAGATGTTCGAGATCGAGCCCCCGCTCCTCGCTGCGGATCTTGTCATAGGCGCCTTCGAGCACCGCGAGGTAGAGCTCGTCCTTGTTGCCGACGTGATAGTACAGCATGCGCTTGTTGGCGCCGGCCTTGGCCGCAATGCGGTCGACCCGCGCACCGGCGAGACCATGGGCGGAAAACTCCTGCTTGGCGGCTTCGAGAATGCGCAGCCGCATCCCTTCGGGATCGCGCTGCCATTTCAGAGTTCGCTTTGCCTTCGCCAAACCGGGTGCTCGCTGGGGTGCTGACAAGACGCGTGTAGCACGCGCGCGCGCGTTTGAGAACGCAAGGTTGCCGGTTGGCTCCGTCATTCCGGGGCGCGCCCTCTTGGGCGCGAGCCCAGAATCCATCGAGCCTCATAACGGGCGGATGAACGGATTCCGCGCTCGTCGCTTCGCGACGCCCCGGAATGACAACTCACTCCACCGGCTTCGGCGAGCGCTCCAAGAGCACCGTCTGCACGCCGCACGTCCCATTCCGCACCGTCATGATCCGCGTGCCCGGCTTGCGGCCCTTGCGCACTTCGCTGACGTCGAGGCCGGCAGCGATCAGGCGGGCGCGGGTGGCGTCGATGTCGGCGACGCGCCAGCTCAGGCCCCACAGACGGTCATGCGCGAGATCACTGCCGGCGACCGGCCGGCGGACCACCTCGACGATGAGGTCGCCGCAGCGGAAGAACATCAGCTGACCCCAATCCTGGTGCGAGCGGTCGAGCGCCAGATCGAGGCCGAGCCGCGCGCCGTAGAGCGCGGCGGCACGTTCGGAATCCTCGGTGGTGACCACGACGTGATCGAGCGCGTCGATCGGCGCGATGTCGGTGGCGACCGAGAGCGGGCGCTCGTCGGCCAGCTCGAGGAAGAACATGCGCACGCCGCGCGTGAGTTCCGTGGCGGCGCGTGTGCGCTTCCAGTGCAGGACGTTGCCTGTTTCCGTGTCGCTGCTTTCGACCTCGGCGACCGGATCGGGGTTCAGGGCCACCCGCTCCAGCCGCCGGTGCATCCGGCTCATGTCCGCGACACGAAAGCACAGGCTGGCGAGCACCCCCTCGTGGTCATCGAGCAGTGCCCGCATGCGATCCGCGGTCACGCTGAAGCCGCTCGGCGCCATCAACTCGATCGTCATGTTTGCGAGGGTGAACAGCACGCGATCGGCGCCCTCGCCCGAGTTCTGCCAGGCCGGCGCGCGGGCGAGCAGCGTCTGGTAGGCCGCCTTGGCCGCCCCGATGTCCCTCACCAGAACGACGACATGATCGAGGCCCGTGATCATTCTTCCCCCTTTTGATCGCCCCTTTCATGGCCCTGGAACCCATGGGCCGAAACACGGCGTTTGTCCGGACTTGGCATTTCCCGGTGATGGTCGTATTCCCTGACCATGCTGACCTCAAGCGCTTCGGGCGGCAGATTTGCGAATAATTTCAGCGTCCCGCCGGAGCGGAACCGGTGCTACAGTAAGCGCACCGGCCGGGACCACAAGCGCATGACGGACAGGCAATGCAGGCTCTCTTCATCGGACAGACCTATATCGACGTCGTCTTCATCACCGACCACATGCCGAGCGGCGACGAAAAGCACGTCGCCTCGGATTACGCCGTCTCCTTCGGCGGCAACGCCGTGACGGCGGCGTTCTGCTGCGCCAAGCTCGGCATCGTGCCGGATCTCATCGCGACCGTGGCCAATGACTGGCTGGGACGCATGTTCCAGGACATGTGCGCGAAATACGCGATCTCGCTGCACGGACGGAAGGTCAACCAGTCCTCGCTCTCCTTCATCATGCCCAAGGACGGCAAGCGCGCCATCGTCCGCTGCCGCGACGACGAGCACATCCATCCCTTTCCGATGCTCAATCTCGGCGGCTGCCGCGCGCTCCATGTCGACGGCCACCAGCCGGATGCGGCGATCCACTACGCAAAAGTCTGCCGCGAGGCCGGCATTCTGACCTCGCTCGACGGCGGCGGTCTGCGCACCAACACCCATGAGCTCCTGGAATTCATCGACGTCGCCATCGTCGCCGAGCGCCTGTGCGAGCAGATGGACCTGACGCCCGAGAAGATGCTCGACTACCTCAAGGGCCGCGGCTGCAAGATCGGCGGCGTCACCATGGGCGAGAAGGGCCTGTTCTGGTACGACGAGACCGGAACGGTGCAGGTGATGCCGGCGATGCCGATCCCGCGCGAGCGCGTGATCGACACCAACGGCGCCGGCGACGTCTTCCACGGCGCCTATGTCTATTCCTACCTCGCTCATCCCGGCAAAAGCTGGCGCGAGCATTTTGATTTCGCGAGGGCCGCCTCCACCTTCAAGATCCAGCGCCTCGGCAACGAGGCCGGCCTGCCGACGCTGGTCGACATCGCCAAGGTCAGGCACGAGTTCGAAGTCAGGGTCTAGACCCAGATGGGGCGCGTCTTCGTCGCGGGCAGCATCAACATGGATGTGGTGGCGACGGCCGATCGCCATCCGAAGGTCGGCGAGACCGTCGCGGGCCGGCAGGTGCTGTATTTTCCGGGCGGCAAGGGGGCGAACCAGGCGGTGGCGGCGTCACGCCTCGGCGCCGGGACGACGTTGATCGGACGGCTGGGGAAGGATTCGTTCGGGGCCGAGCTGAGGACATTTCTCGGCGACCAAGGCATCGATCTCGGCTATGTCGTGGAGACGGCCGAGGCGCACACCGGCACGGCCATCATCACGGTCGCCGAGGCCGACAACACCATCGTCGTCATTCCAGGGGCAAACGGGCTGGTCGGCGCGGATGACGTCGAGGTCGTGCCGCTTCTGGCGGGCGACGTCGCAGTGAGCCAATTCGAGATTCCGCTGCCCAGCATTGCCGCGTTCTTCCAGCGGGCGCGCGCAGCTGGCGCCGTCACCGTGCTCAACCCCGCACCGGCGCAGAAGATGTCCGGTGAGCTGCTCGCGCTGGTCGACATCCTCGTGCTGAACGAGACCGAGCTCGGCTTCCTCGCCGGCGTGGACCTGTCCGACAGCGACGAGGCCGCAAGGATTATCGGCGCCGCGCGACAGCTTCAGGTGCGCGAGGACCAGACCATCTGCGTCACGCTCGGCAAGCGCGGCGTGCTTGCGCTTGCCGGGCGTGAGGAGATCACCGTGCCGGGGCGCGCCGTGAAGGCGATCGACACCACCGGCGCCGGCGACTGCTTTGTCGGCGCGCTCGCCGCGCAAATTGCTGACGATGCGCCGTTGCGCACCGCGCTCGCCTTCGCCAACGCCGCCGCCTCGATCAGCGTGCAGCGGATGGGCGCGGGACCGTCGATGCCGACGGCCGCGGAGGTCAAGGCTGTTCTCGGTGCCTCTTGATTACGCCAGCGCGCTCTTCAGGTCGAAGCTTTCGTCCGCGGCCTGCTCCGGCGTGATCGAGCGGTCCATGGCCTGCAGGCGGCGGCCGAACATGTGGTCGCCGGCGCGGTTGATGGACTCGATGCCGAGCAGCCTGTCGCCCTTGTAGCAGAACGCCGAGAACGCCTTGTTCGCAGGGCTGCCGCGCAGCACGACGCGGTCGTAGCCGGTGGTCAGCCCTGCGATCTGGAGCTTGTCGTCGCCCTGGTCGCTCCAGAACCAGGGATGGCCGTCATAAGGCTTCTTGTCGCCGGTCAGCCGCGCCGCGAGGCAGCGGGCGTGGTCGGTCGCGTTCTGCACCGATTCCAGCCGCAGCGATCCGCCGAAACGCGGGCTGGCGAACAGCGCGCAATCGCCGATCGCGGAGATGTCGGGATCGGCCGTCGAAAGATATTCGTCGACGATGATGCCGGCGGCGACCGGCAGCCCCGCCTCCGCCGCGAGCTCAATGTTCGGCAGCACGCCGACGCCGACCACGACGAGGTCGGCGGGCAGATGCCGTCCGTCGCTCAAGGACACGCCGGTGACCTTGCCGTTCTCGGCTTCGATCGAGGTCGCCTGCACGCCGAGGTGGACGCGGATGCCGGCCTCGCGATGCCGCGCCTGGAAATATTCCGACACCTCCGCCGTCACCGCCCGCGCCATCACGCGCGGGGCGAGCTCGAGCACATCGACCTCGAGGCCCTTGATGCGCGCGGTGGCGGCGAATTCGAGGCCGATGAAGCCGGCGCCGATGATCACGGCGCGCGTCTTCGAGGGCATGATCTGGCGCAGCGCCTCGCTCTCGTCGAGGATGCGCAAATATTTCACGTCGGGCAGGTTGGCATTGGGCAGATCGAGCAGCCGGTTGCGCGCGCCCGTCGCCAGCACGAGATGGCCGTAGCCAAGCGTTTCGCCGGAGGCGAGATGCACTTTGCGCCCCGCGCGGTCGATCGACGCCGCACGGCCGGCGATCAGCTCGATTTTCTGGTCGTGGTAGAACTTTTCGGGGCGGAACATCAGGCTCTCGGGACCGGCCGAGCCCTTGATGTAGGCCTTGGACAGCGGCGGCCGCTGATAGGGCAGATGCGCCTCGTCGTTGATCAGGCAGACGCGGCCTGCAAAGCCGGCCTGGCGCAGCGATGCCGCGACCTGGTAGCCGCCATGGCCGGCACCGACGATGATCACCGGACCGTCGCTCATTGGACAGCCCATTTCCGGAAGACACGAGCGTGACCCATGCCATCTCCTCTCGCTGATTTTGGTTGCTGACCTTACGAGGAGCCGGCGCTCGTGTCCGTCCCTTGGAAAAGGCCTGTCCATTTGAGCCTATCGTTCCCTCCAGTGCAAGGGTGCAGCGCAGGGATTGTCTCCCCCGCGCTTCTGCGATTTAGTCGCTCCCCAGGACCTCATGCCGGGGATATCCAGGATGCCAGCTCCCATCTCCCAGCCCGACGATCCCGCCTTGCTGCGGATCGACGGCCCGATCGCGACCATCACGCTCAACCGCCCCGCCGCGTTCAACTCGATCAACCTTGCGATTGCGCAGAAGCTCGAACAGCTCGCGGCGTATATCGAGGGCGACGACGCCATCAAGGTCTTGGTGATCGAGGGCGAAGGCCGCGCCTTCTCGGCCGGCGGCGATCTGCAGACGATCGGGGCGGCCGCCGAAGCAGGCACTGTAACGCCGGTCGTCGGCGAGCTCTTGAAGCACTATCATGCCTTCATCGAGATCGTCAGGCGCATGCCGAAAATCTCGCTGTCGAGCGTGCACGGCTCGGCCGCCGGCGCCGGCATGGGCCTCGCCTTCGTCACGGACCTCTGCATCGCCGCTGATGATGCCAAGTTCACGCCGGCCTATGCCAAGATCGGCGTGTCGCCGGACGGCGGCTCCACGGTCGGCATCGTCGGCACGGTGGGCTCGCGCCGCGCGCTGCAGATTTTTCTCGCCGAGGACAATTTTAGCGCGCAGCAGGCCTATGAATGGGGCCTGGTCGTGAAGGTCGTTGCCGCCGAGGACCTGAAGGCGGCGACGCGAAAGCTCGCCGAACGCCTGGCGCAGAATCCGCCGGCGGCCATCGCCGGCACCAAGCAGCTGGTCTATCAGGCCGCGACCGCGCCGGTGAAGCAGCAGCTCGATGCCGAGGAGCACAAGATCATCATGGCGATGAACACGGAGGATTTCCGCGTTGCCGTGAAGAAGTTCACGAGCAAGTCGAAGTGACACCCGCGCGTTCATTCTACGGTCTCCGCCACGGCGCCACCGAATGGAATCGTGACGGGCTATTCCAGGGACGAACCGATAATCCGCTGAACGAGGACGGCCTGCGGCAGGCGCACGCGGCCGTGGACATGTTGCGCAGGGCCGGCATCAACAGCATCGTCGCGAGCCCTGGTCCGTGCGGCGCGAACGGCCGAGGTCATCGCGGCCGCGATCGCGGTGCCGCTCGCGATCGATGACGGCATCATCGAGTTCGACTTCGGAAGCTTGGAGGGCCTGCCCGTCCGCGATCTCATGATCAGGCACGGTGTCAAGTCGGCGACGGATCTCGTCGCGATCCTGCCTGAGGACGGCGAAAGCTGGCACGCCATGACTGAACGGTCGCTGCGTTGTGTCTCCGCCTGGCTCGACCGTCACCCCGACGACAATTTTCTGTTCGTCTGCCATGACGCGGTGATGCAGGGCATGGCCAACGCGCTCTGCGGAAGCTATTTCAAGAACAGCCAGGGCATCCCATTCCGTTACCTGCACGAGGCCGGACAATGGCGGGTCGAGCAGGTCGCTATTGCGGACAGATAGATCGGCAGCCTCGCGTAGCGCCTTCGCAAAGCTGACGCGGGCGAATTGCGGCTCTCCCAAGCTGCCCGCCACTCCAGCGGTCTGAGCGTTCGTCTTTCGGTCAGCTTGTCTCGGTCTTCCCAGTCCTCTGCATGAAATCGAAATCGCAGCCCTCGTCGGCCTGCATGATGGTCTCGTTGAACAGCCAGGCGTAGCCGCGGCGTGCTTCCTCCGGCGCAGCAGTCGGCTTCAGGGCGGCACGGCGGCGCTCGAGCTCGGCCGCATCGACCAGCAGCTCGATGCTGCGCCTGGCCACATCCAGGCTGATCATGTCGCCGTTCTGCACCAGTGCCAGCGGCCCGCCCACAGCGGATTCCGGGGCGATATGCAGAACGATCGTGCCGAACGCGGTGCCGCTCATGCGCGCATCCGAAATGCGCACCATGTCCTTGGTGCCGCCGCGCGCGAGCTTCTTCGGGATCGGCAGATAGCCCGCCTCCGGCATGCCCGGCGCACCCTTCGGGCCGGCATTGCGCAGCACCAGCACGTCGTCGGCAGTCACGTCGAGATCGGGATCGTCGACCCGCAAGGTCATGTCCTCGACGGATTCGAACACCACCGCGCGTCCGGTGTGCCTGAGCAGCTTCGGGCTCGCCGCCGATTGCTTGATGACGGCGCCGCGCGGCGCGATGTTGCCGTGCAGCACGGCAAGGCCGCCTTCCTTCTTGATCGGATTGTCGCGCGAGCGGATCGCGTCCTGGCCGGGCACGTCTTCCGCATTGGCCACGACATCGCGCAGCGTCTGGCCGCTGATCGTCTTGGCATCGAGATCGACGAGGTCGCCGAGCTGCGCCAGCAGCTTCGGCACGCCGCCGGCGTGATGGAAATGCTCCATATAGTGCTCGCCGGACGGCTTGAGGTCGACCAGCACCGGCACCTCGCGGCCGATCTGGTCGAAGACCTCGAGGTCGAGCCGGTGCGGCGAGCGATGCGCCATCGCGGTCAGATGGATCAGGCCGTTGGTCGAGCCGCCGATCGCCTGAAGCACCACCTGCGCATTCCTGAAGGAGGCCGGCGTCAGCAGCTCGCTCGGCTTCGGCCCCTTGGTCTTGGCCATCTCGGCGGCAACCCGCCCGCTGGCCTCCGCCAAGCGGAAGCGTTCGGCGTGCGGTGCAGGAATCGTCGCGCTCATCGGCAGCGACAGGCCCATGGCTTCGATCATGCAGGCCATGGTCGAGGCCGTGCCCATCACCATGCAGGTGCCGACCGACGGCGCCAGACGCCCGTTCACCGCCTCGATCTCGGCATCGTCCATCTCGCCGGCACGATATTTCGCCCAGAGACGGCGGCAGTCGGTGCAGGCGCCCAGCACTTCGCCCTTGTGATGGCCGACCACCATGGGGCCGACCGGAATCACCACGGTCGGAAGGTCGGCGCTGATCGCGGCCATGACCTGCGCCGGCAGCGTCTTGTCGCAGCCGCCGATCACGATCACCGAATCCATCGGCTGGGCGCGGATCATTTCTTCCGTGTCCATTGCCATCAGGTTGCGCAGATACATCGAGGTCGGATGCGCGAAGCTCTCGGCGATCGAGATGGTCGGGAACACGAATGGCATCGCGCCGGACAGCATCACGCCACGCTTGGCGGCTTCGATGATCTGCGGGACGTTGCCGTGGCAGGGATTGTAGTCGCTATAAGTGTTGGTGATGCCGACGATCGGGCGCTCCAGCGCGTCGTCGGAATAGCCCATCGCCTTGATGAACGCCTTGCGCAGGAACAGCGAGAAGCCGGCATCGCCATAGCTCGTCAGACCCTTGCGCAAGCCACTCGTCATCAGGTCGCTCCTTCAGCTTTGAAGTCGTGGTAAGGCCAGCCCCCTGATTGTCAATAAGCCGAGTTGCAGGCCTGACGCTTGGTGGCCGGGGCCCTTCTTGAGCGAGCATCTCACGGCTCGTCGCAGTTTCAACTCCAAGGTGATCCTGCATCCGGTTTGCCGATCTCGACGCGCCCCAACGAGCGCCGAGTGCTTCCAGCTTTCCAGCTTCTCCGGCGAGGTTCGGTGGAACGCCAACTGTCATGGTGCGAGCAGCTGAACCTCGTGGACCCAGCACCGGTGCGCCACCATCAGACTTCCTTCGCTCTTCACCCCGCGGCGCGGAGCATGGACTTGAACGCAACTAAGAATGATTAGCAAGTAGTTGCATTCCCGGCCATTCTATGGGATCCTTTTGCGAATGACTTGCAGTCGCAAGGGGCTTGCGCGCGAACCCGAGCCCCTCCGTCGATCGGTGCCCTGGTTTGCGTGGGTTGGTGGGATTGTTGTGGTGAGAAGATCGAGCTTCCCGGGCGCATTAGCGGCAGCAACCATCGTCGGTCTGGCGAGCAGCGTCTCTGCCTCCGCTGATGAGGGCGCACGCGGCCTCGCATATGCGGCTCCCTGGCCCGGCTCCGCACCCGGCCTCGGCGTCAACAAGCTGGCAGGCGGGTTGCCGTCAGCTCACGCGGAGATCGACACCGAGCACATTTTCGGCTTCAGCATGGGCTCCGACATCGGCAAGCCCGGCGAAATCGAGGTCGAGTTCGAGAATGTCGGCGCGTTCGGCAAGCGCTCCGGCACCTACGCGGCCTGGGCCAATCTCAATCAGGTCAAATACACGGTCTCGGATAATTTCCGGATCGCACCCGGATTTGCACTGAGCGGACAGCGCATCAACGGCGTTCCGGGACTTGCCGATCATTCGGACGTCTCTTTCGGAGGCGCCGCGCTCGAACTGCGCTACAAGCTGGTCGATCGCGCCGTCGCGCCCTTTGGGCTGACCCTCCACGCACAGCCCGGCTGGAGCCGGATCGACGACGCCACCGGCCTGCATATCCAGCAATATGGCGCGGAGTTTGCCGCGCTGTTCGATCGCGAGCTGGTCAAGGACAGGCTGTTTGCGGCCTTCAACGTCTGGTACGGGACCGGCGGAACCCGCGAGATCGCCACCAATCTTTGGCGACACGATTCCGAGATGCAGCTCCAGGCAGCGATCTCGTACGCGGTGCAGCCCGAACTCGTGTTCGGCCTCGGCGTACGCTACGCGCGGGCCTATGACGGCGGCGCACTCGACCGCTTCCTCGGCGATGCCGTGTTCGCGGGCCCGACCTTCTCCTACAGCATCTCGAAGGAAGTCGGCATCTCCGGGACATGGCAGATGCAAGTTGCCGGCAAGGCGATCGGCGACAATCGCAGCCTCAACCTGGAGCAGTTCGAGCGACACCAGGCGCTGTTGCGCCTCAACTTGCATTTTTGATGTCGGGCTGCACAAACGGCGTGGACGGTCGCTAGGCAGCGCGTCCGCTCGTTCGGATATCAGCCTCGCGCCGCAAACCCGCGCATTCAGCCCCATACTTCCGCGAGCCGAGTTCGCTTGCCAGAAGCTGGGCTGCGTGGATTTCCGCTGAAGCGCCTCGAACGTCATCATGCGCCAATTGCAGCTTCGCGATGCGGAGCCTCAGCCTGACGGCCTGCACTCGCCCGTCGATGCTCGACCATAGCTGCCGGGCCAGATGAAGATGCCGCAGCGCAGAGTCGTAATCGTCGCGCGCATGGGCGAGGACCGATTGCGCCTCGTTCGTCAATGCCCGGATCGACGGCATCGGCCATCGGTCGGGACTTCCGGAGAGTTCCTCGATCAGCTCCAATGCCTGCTCACGACGGCCCGTGTGCGCGGCGGCAAGCGCAAGATGCGCGAACAGCATTCCTCGCCGTTGTAGGGTCCACCAGGTCTTTCCGATCAAACTACGCTCGAGACTGGCGTAGGCGGCTTCAGCCTCACCACGTTCCAGCAGCAGCATGGCGCGGCCTGGTTCCGGGCACCAGCCGTGCGCGTAAGCCTTCTCATAGGCTTCGAGCGCGTCCTCGTCGTTACCGATCGCCGCGTGAACGTCGCCAAGCACGCGGTTGGCGTCGCCGATCGCCCAAGGCGCATCGCCGGTGAGCCGTGCCAGCGAGTCCTGAATGCGGGACAAGGCTTCGCCGAGCGAGCCCCTGACGCCGAGAACCTCGGACCGATGAAGCTGGCAGGAGCCGGTCAATTCCATCCCGCTCTCAGTGCAGTATTTCTGATAGCCCAGCGTCCACTGGTCGGCCCTCGCCCAATCGCAGAACATCCGCGCCGCCCACAAGATGTTGCAGTAGAGGATGCCTCCGACAATGGGATCAATATCGCCGCTGGAGAGCGCCATCGCAGCGGCGAGATCCTGGTCCGCCAGTCCTGCGCGTGTATCGCCCAGACACAGCCGGTAGAACCCGCGATAAGCAAGACTCAGCGCCTCGATGCCAACAGCGTCCTTGTGCCGGACCGTGCTGTACGCGATGTCGGCAAGAGAAAGCGCCTGTTCAGGCTCGCCGTCGAACGCGGCGACCTTCGACTTCATCCAGAGTGTCAACGCAGTCGTGGCCGGATTTTCGATCTCGGAGGCCCAATCCTCAGCACGGGCCAGCCAGCCCTTGGCAATCGCCGCCTGGCCGCGCTCGAAGTGCAAGCCGGAGAGTGTGACGGCGTCGACGACAGCCGGCGGCACGTTGCCGGCCCTGATATGGGCGGCAACCGCGCGAGCCAGAACAGGAACGGCTGCATGGGCCTTGCCCGTGCACTGCAGAGCCAGCGCCCACTGGTGCAAGTCGGCGCCATCGAGGGAATCGGCGATATCGGCCGTCTCGAACAGCGCCGCGGCCTCGTTCCAGGCCTGCGCGGCAGCAGCGCTTCGCGCCTGTGCTCGCACGTCCGCGGCTTGCCCGTCCGTCGTCCCAGGAGCGGCAACCTGCAGCTCCGATGGGCCTTCGATGCAGAAACGATATCCTCTGCCCGGCATATTCCGGATGGCGCTGTCCATGCCGCCCTTGCGCAGCACACCGCGCAGCATGCTCACCGCTCGCTGCAGCGAGTTGTCCGTGACCGTTACGTCAGGCCAGAGAGCCTCGAGCAGTTCGTCCTTGGTGACGACCCGATCCCGGTTGCGCATCAGGTAGACCAGCAGATCGAACACACGCGGCTGCAACGCGACTTCCTTCTGCGCGTGCATCAGCGCACGGCCCGCTTCATCCAGCTCGAAGGGTCCAAACCTGAGGGTCATATCGTTGAGTCCGGGCAAGGCGGAAAAGGTTCAGACAAGGATCAGGCAATGATCAGGCCGCAGTAAGGACGGTCAGCACCGGCCACGCCTATAGCTCCTCACGGCCTCGGGTTGCTCCCGACCCGCAGGCAACACCCCCGAGGAGATATTGATGGAACTCTATGTCATTCGCCGCCCAAGCGCCTGGGCAAACCTGAGCGAACTGGAAGCCGCCGGCGCGAAGTCCGCGCGGATCGGCAACGAGCAAATGTCTGACCGCGTCCGCTGGATCCGCAGCTATGTGGTCCATGAGGCGGACGGCCGCATCGGCACCTTCTGCATCTACGAGGCGCGCGATGGGGATTCGATCCGCGAGCATGCGCGGCGCGTCGGCATGCCCGGCGAGGAATTCTACAAGGTCGGCACCACCGTGGTCGTTCGCGGCGATCCCACCCCCCAGACGGCGGCTGCCGAATAGCAGATCAGCGCGGGCGCCGTCCTCGACTCGTGACTTCGTGAAAGGATTAGGAAATGTCCATTCAGTCTCAGGCGCCGCCCGCACTGAGCCTCCCGCAGCGATATCTCGCCAGCATCCTGCTGCGGCTTCGCCGGCTCATCAATCGGTCTGTCGCCGGCATGCTGGCGAACCGCGAGAAAGCCGCAATGCAGTTCGCGAAGGGCTGCGGCGGCACCACGGCCAGCGATGGCAGCACGGTTCGAGACACGCATCACCATCAGAGGATTTGATTCCCAGCAACCGTTTCAATTCGAGGAAATAGTCATGAGTTCTTTTTCCCAATCCGACGCTCCCGAAGCCAAGGCCTCCGATTTCAGGAATTTCAGGCCTGGAAACTTCAAGTCCAGAACCGCCGCGCTGGCGATCGGCACGACCGGTGCCGTCCTGATCTCGCTTGCTCTGGCGTCGGCTGCAGCGACGTTCGACGACCGTCGCACCGAAGGCGCGAGTGGCGGCGCAACGGTCCAGAAAAGCCCCGGCAGATGCAAGGCCGCGACGGTTCCGACAACCTTTGCAATGTGACGAAGGCAACAGTGGCACGCCCACTGATCAGCCATTGAATCCTTCACCACGAAACCGGAAACTCTATCATGTCCATCACCATGCATAACGGACCTGTTCAGACCGTAAGCTCGCTGGCGGCCCGAAGCTTCGTGCTCGGCTACGGCGTGCTCGCTTATCTCATCTTCTTCGTGACCTTTCTCTACGCCGTCGGTTTCATTGCGCAGCTCGTCGTGCCCAAGACAATCGACAGCGGCGCGACAGGCTCGACCGGACAGGCCCTCATGATCGACCTCGCGCTGATGTCGCTGTTCGCCGTCCAGCACAGCGGCATGGCGCGCCAGGGCTTCAAGAAGCTGTTCGCCGCCTTCGCCTCGCCCGCGCTCGAGCGCAGCACCTACGTGCTGCTGGCAAGCCTGAGCCTGATCCTGCTGTTCTGGCAATGGCGGCCCATCACGGCCATCGTTTGGGAGATCGAGATGCCGATGGCAGCTTACGCCGCGGTCGCCGGAAGCTTCGCCGGCTGGCTCATCGTGGTGTACAGCACGTTCCTAATCAGCCATTTCGAGTTGTTCGGACTGACGCAAGTCGTCAGCCACTTTGCGGGGCGGCTCATCGAACCGATGAAGTTCAGGACGCCCGGCCTCTACCGCCTGATCCGGCATCCCATCTACCTCGGCTTCATCATCGCATTCTGGTCGACGCCGATCATGACGTTCGGGCACATGCTGTTCGCGATGGTGACGACGGCCTACATCTTCGTCGGCATCTGGCTGGAGGAGCGCGATCTGATTGCGCTGTTCGGCGACCAATACCGCCACTATCGGCAGAAGGTGGCGATGTTGATCCCGGGCCTGTTCTGATCCAACGCGAATGTACGGTGAGAGCGGCCAGGCAGAGCCCGGCCGCTCTTACCATGTCGAACGCGTTGCCTAGCGCTTATTCCAATCAATAATCCGACCCGGATCGGCGTCGAACTCCATGCTGCAGAACGTGCCGCCCTGGAAATAATCGCCGACCGGATCCGGCTTCAGCTTGGCCTGCTCGGCCATGGCGTGCTCGCGGAAATCTTCGGCGCGGCCGGTGGGGCGATAGCCGAATTCGTAGGCGCGGTGGTTGTCCCACCAGGCGCGTTCGTTGTGGGAGGCGCCATAGAAGATTTCGAAATGGATGTCTGGATGCTCGAGCCCGATGCGGCAGAGCTGCACGAGATCGTCGGGCTTGAGCCAGATCGAGAGCCGGCGCTGGTCGAGCGGCATGTCGCCGAAATTGCCGATGCGCAGGCAGGTCACCTTCAGCCCATGCTTGTCGGCGTAGAGCGCACCGACGGCTTCGCCGAACACCTTGCTGACGCCATAGCGCCCGTCGGGACGCGGAGTGACGTCGGTGCCGATCTTGTGGTGGCGCGGATAAAAGCCGACGGCGTGGTTCGACGAGGCGAACACCACGCGCTTGACGCCCTTGCGGTAGGCGGCCTCGAACAGATTGTAGCCGCCGATGATGTTGGCCTGGAGGATCTGGTCCCAGGTGCCTTCGACCGAATAGCCGCCGAAATGGATGATGCCGTCGACGCCCTCGCAGATCGCCTCGCATTGTGCGAGATCGGCGAGGTCCGCCGCCTTGAACTTTTCGTTGGCGCCGAGATCGGCCGGCGGCTTGATGTCGGAGAGCAGGAGATCCGGATAGATCGGAGGCAGCAGTTTTCGCAGGCTCGTGCCGATTCCGCCCGAAGCTCCCGTCATCAGAATACGCGGCATTGTCGTTCCTCGCCTGTGGTGACCGATTTGCGGTCACATGTCTCTAATGATAGCAGGTTTGTCCAGAGGGAACGAAACGAGAGAACCGACATGAATGAGGCATCGTCCCACTCCTCTGATGGCCGTCAAGGCTGGCGGCCGGCGACCTATTATCCCGACCCGGCGATCAAGGCACTCGATCCCCGTTTCGAGAAATACTGGCTGAAGCTGTCGGCGGTGGAGCGGATCGCGACCGGCCTGCGCTGGGCCGAAGGGCCGGTCTGGTTCGGCGACGGACGCTATCTTCTTTGCAGCGACATCCCGAACCAGCGCATCATCAAATGGGAGGAGGAGACCGGCGCAGTCAGCGGGTTCCGCAAACCCTCCAATTTCGCCAACGGCAACACGCGCGACCGGCAGGGCCGGCTCGTCACCTGCGAGCACGGCGGACGGCGCGTGGTGCGCACCGAACATGACGGCAGCATCACCGTGCTGATGGATCAATTCAACGGCAAGCGGTTGAACTCGCCGAACGATGTCGTTGTTAAATCGGACGGCTCAATCTGGTTCACCGATCCGACCTTCGGCCTGCTCGGCAATTACGAGGGCTACAAGGCCGAGCCCGAGATCGAGCCGAACGTCTACCGGCTCGATCCCGCGACCGGCAAGGCGACCATCGTCGCCGAGGGCGTGCTCGGGCCGAACGGGCTGTGCTTCTCGCCGGACGAGACAATCCTCTACGTCGTGGAATCACGCGGCGTGCCGAATCGCAAGATCCTCGCCTACGACGTCTCGGCCGACGGCACCATGATCTCCAACAAGCGTGTCCATATCGATGCCGGCCCGGGCACGCCCGACGGCATGCGCTGCGATATCGACGGCAATCTCTGGTGCGGCTGGGGCATGGGCGACCCCGAGCTCGACGGCGTTGTCGTGTTCGCGCCCGACGGCGTCATGATCGGCCGTATCGCCCTGCCCGAGCGCTGCGCCAACGTCTGCTTCGGCGGGCTCAAGCGCAACCGCCTGTTCATGGCGGCGAGCCAGTCGATCTACGCGCTGTATGTGAACACGCAGGGTGCGGTAGGGGGATAGGTTCTTCCGCCAGCGACGGTCTCGTAGGGTGGGCAAAGCGCAAGCGTGCCCACCACTTCTTGATGGTGGGCACGTCGCGCGAAGAGCGCGCCTTTGCCCACCCAACGAGACCGTCTTCCGTCATTGCGAGCGAAGCGAAGCAATCCAGAATCGTTCCGCGGAGGCAGTCTGGATTGCTTCGTCGCTTGCGCTCCTCGCAATGACGAAAACAGAAAGCGCCGGAGCGGTTGCCCGCTCCGGCGTCATGTTCGTCAGTCGCGAACGCTTACGCCGCGTTGAAGCCGGCGACGGCCTTCACTTCGAGGAAATCCTCGAGGCCGAACTTGCCCCACTCGCGGCCGTTGCCCGACTGCTTGTAGCCGCCGAACGGCGCGGTGCGGTCGTTGGGCACGCCCTGCAGGTTGACGTTGCCGGCGCGGATCTGGCGGCCGACGCGCTTGGCGTCCTCGACCGACGGACCGTAGACATAACCCGCGAGGCCATAGGGCGTGTCGTTCGCGATCTTGACCGCGTCGGCTTCGTCCTTGGCGCCGATGATGGTCAGCACCGGTCCGAAGATCTCTTCGCGCGCGATCGTCATGTCGGGCGTGACGTCGGCGAAGATGGTCGGACGGACATAGAAGCCCTTGTTGACGCCTTCGGGCAGGCCCGGGCCGCCGGCGACGAGGGTTGCGCCCTCGTCGATGCCCTTCTTGATCAGGCCTTGGATCTTGTCCCACTGGCCGCGGTTGACGACCGGGCCGATGGTGGTGCCTTCGGCGCGGGGATCACCGGCCTTGGTCTTGTCGGCGACCGCCTTCGCGATCGCGGCGACTTCCTTCATCTTCGACAGCGGCACGATCATGCGCGAGGGCGCGTTGCAGGACTGGCCCGAATTGTTGAACATGTGCATCACGCCGCCGGTCACCGCCTTCGTGAGGTCGGCGCCTTCGAGGATGACGTTCGGCGACTTGCCGCCCAGCTCCTGGCTGACGCGCTTCACGGTCGGTGCCGCGCGCTTGGCCACGTCGATGCCGGCGCGGGTCGAGCCGGTGAAGGAGATCATGTCGATGTCGGGGTGCTCGCTCATGGCGGCGCCGACCTCGGGGCCGAGGCCGTTGACGAGGTTGAACACGCCCTTGGGCACGCCGGCTTCATGGAGGATTTCCGCGAAGATCAGCGCCGAGGTCGGGGTGAACTCGGATGGCTTCAGGATCATGGTGCAGCCGGCGGCGAGCGCGGGCGCGACCTTGCAGGCGATCTGATTGAGCGGCCAGTTCCAGGGCGTGATCATGCCGACCACGCCGATCGGCTCGCGCAGCACCATGGCGGTGCCGACCGGCTCCTCGAAATGATAGTTCTTGAGCACGTCGAGCGTGGTCATGAGATGGCCAAGGCCGGCGCCGGCCTGCAGCTTCTCCGCCATCGGCAGCGGCGCGCCCATCTCGTCGGAAACGGCGGCGCCGATCTCCTTGAGGCGGCCCTTGTAGACCTCGATGACCTTGCTGAGCAGCGCGACGCGCTCCTCGCGGCTGGTCTGGGAGAAGGTCGCGAAGGCGCGCTTGGCGGCAGCAACCGCCTTGTCCACGTCGGCCTTGGAGCCTAGCGCAACCTCGTACATCGCCTCTTCCGTCGCGGGATTGACCACGGCGGTGGACTTCTTGACGACGGGATCAACCCAGGCGCCGTCGATGTAGAATTGCATGCGATTGACCATCGTTAACCTCTTCTTGGGGGCATGGTGGGGGCGTTTCGGCCGGCATCCTTGCACGAAAGCGCCGGCAATTGAACCCGCCATATGCGGGCCAGCGTTGCGGCGGACGGAGGTATATGAGCCGATGGCGGGAACGTGGCAAGGTTCTATCAGCCGTCATTCCGGGGCGCGCGGAGCGCGAGCCCGGAATCCATTTCACCACCTGCCCTGACGCCCAATGGATTCCGGGTTCGATGCTTCGCATCGCCCCGGAATGACAGGATGGTTACCCCGCCTACACCGCCATCTTCCGGTGCAGCACCGGCGCGCCGGTGGTCAGGCTCTCGGCCGCATCGATGATGGCGTTGGCGTCGATGCCGTAGTGCCGATAAAGGTCCGCGATGCTGCCGGTCTGACCGAACTGCTCGACGCCGAGCGCCTCGACGCGATGGCCGCGGACGCCGCCGAGCCAGCCGAGCGCGGACGGATGACCATCGATCACGGTCACGATGCCGCAGTCGCGCGGCAGCGGCGCCAGCAGTTTCTCGACGTGGCTGAGATGCTGCACGCCGCGGCGGTCGCGGCGCAATTTCCGCGCGGCGGTCCATCCTGCGTGCAGCCGGTCGGCCGAGGTGATCGCGAGCAGGCCGACATCGCGGCGGCTCTCGCCGACGAAACCGGTGGCCTCGATCGCTTCGGGGGCGACCGCGCCGGTATAGGCGATCACGACCTCGGCATTCGGGCCCGGCTTGCGCAGCCAGTAGGCGCCGTCGGTGATGCCCTGCTGCAACTCCGGTGTCATGATCCGCTGCGCCTGCTCGATGCTGCGCGTCGAGAGGCGCAGATAGACCGAGCCACCCTCGCCCGGCTCGCGCTGCATGTGCTGGAAACCCCACCCCATGATCACGGCGAGCTCGTCGACGAAGGCCGGCTCGAACGAGGCGAGCCCGTCCTGCGCCATGCCGATCAGGGGCGTCGCGATCGACTGGTGCGCGCCGCCTTCGGGCGCGAGCGTGATGCCCGACGGCGTCGCCGCCACCATGAAGCGTGCATCCTGGTAGCAGGCGTAGTTCAGCGCATCGAGGCCGCGCTCGATGAAGGGATCGTAGAGCGTGCCGACCGGCAAGAGCCGCTCGCCGTTGATCTGGTGCGACAGGCCGAGCGCCGAGAGCATGATGAACAGGTTCATCTCGGCGATGCCGAGCTCCAGATGCTGGCCCTTGGGCGAGGCGTCCCAATTGTAGGTGGACGGAATTTTCTCGCTGCGGAATAAGTCGGCCTTCTCGGCGCTGGCGAACAGCCCGCGCCGGTTCACCCAGGGGCCGAGATTGGTCGAGACGGTGACGTCGGGCGAGGTCGTGACGATGCGCCTGGCCAGATCGCTGTCCCCGCGGGCGATCTCGTTCAGCACGAGGCCAAAGCCCTGCTGGGTCGACATCTGCGGCGACGGCTTGAAGGCGAGCTGGGCGGGCACCTCGATCACAGGAGCGGTCAGGCGGCGGCCGTCCTGGTTGAAGGGCACGCGCGCGAGGAATGCGTCAAGCTCGGCGGCGGATTGCGACAGGCCCTCGTACTTGTCCCATTCATGGCCGGGCCGGATGTTCTGGCTGTCGCGATATTTCTCCATCTGCGCGACCGTCATCAGGCCGGCATGGTTGTCCTTGTGGCCCTGGAACGGCAGGCCGACGCCCTTGATGGTGTAGGCGATGAAGCAGACCGGGCGGTCGTGGTCGATGGACCCGAACGCCTCCAGCATGCTCGCCATGTCGTGGCCGCCGAGATTCGACATCAGCGCCAGCAGTTCCTCGTCGCTGCGCTTGTCGATCAGTTTTGTAATCGGCCCCTGATCGCCGATCTCGTCATGCAGATGCTTGCGGAAGGCCGCGCCGCCCTGGAAGCACAGGGCGGCGTAGAGCGCGTTCGGGCAATTGTCGATCCAGCGCTTCAGCGCCTCGCCGCCGGGTTCGGCGAAAGCCTCGCGCATCAGGCGGCCGTATTTGACGATGACGACGTCCCAGCCGAAATTGCGGAACATGGTCTCGAATTTTTCCCAGAGTCCCTCGCGCACGACCGCGTCGAGCGACTGGCGGTTATAATCCACCACCCACCAGGTGTTGCGCAGGCCATGCTTCCAGCCCTCCGCAAGCGCTTCGAAGATGTTGCCCTCGTCCATCTCGGCGTCGCCGACGAGGGCAATCATCCGGCCTTCGCGGCGATCCTTCATCCAGCCATGCGCCTTGACGTAGTCCTGCACCAGCGAGGCAAACAGCGTCTGCGCGACACCGAGACCGACCGAGCCGGTCGAGAAATCGACGTCGTCGACGTCCTTGGTGCGCGAGGGATAGGACTGCGCGCCTTTGAAGCCGCGGAAATTCTCGAGCTTCTCGCGGCTCTGCCGGCCAAACAGATATTGGATGGCGTGGAACACCGGGCTCGCATGCGGCTTCACCGCGACGCGGTCCTCGGGCCGCAGCACGTGGAAGTACAGCGCCGACATGATGGTGGCGAGCGAGGCGGAGGAAGCCTGATGCCCGCCGACCTTGAGGCCGTCCGCATTGGGGCGGATGTGATTGGCATGATGGATGGTCCAGGACGACAACCACAGCGCCTTGCGGCTAAGGGCGGTCAATGTGTCCAGGCGGTCGGAATCAACGGGCATGGCAATGCTCCCGGAAACAGGTGGGGCGATGATACGCCCGCAGGCGGCGCCAAACTTCTCAATTTCTCGCGCCATACCGGCCGATATTGGGATATTTTACCAATCAGACGCCTCCTGACCCAGGTTCCATCCCAATGCCAGAACTCGACGCCATCGACCGCAAGATCCTCAGCCATCTCCAGAACGACAGCCGAATGACCATGCAGGAGCTCGCCGACAAGGTCGGACTCTCGGTCTCGCCCTGCCACCGCCGGGTCAAGCTGCTGGAGGAGCGCGGCGTGATCTCACGCTACATCGCGACCGTGGACCAGAAGGCGCTCGGCCTGCATGTCAGCGTGTTCATCTCGATCAAGCTGGCGCGGCAGAAGGAAGAAGACCTCAACCGCTTCGCCCGCGCGATCTCGAAATGGGACGAGGTGCTGGAATGCTATCTGATGACCGGCAACCGCGACTACCTCCTGCGCGTCGTCGCCGCCGACCTCGCCTCCTACGAGACTTTCCTGAAGACCAAGCTGACTCGGCTCGACGGCATCGCCTCGATAGAATCGAGCTTTGCGCTGAGCCAGGTGAAGTATTCGATCGCGCTGCCGGTGTGACTTGCGTCAGCGGGACCGCACGTTGTCACATGGTCGCAACAAACCCCGCCGATGGTCGTTGGTGACTGGTATCCGAGCCGAGAGAAGGACCCATGACCGCATCCGATCGCAAATCCCAAATCTCCAAGCGCGAGCGCATCATCCAGGAAATGGCCGACGATCTCGACGAGGAACTGGAGATGGAGCTGGATGACACCCGTCTCGACGAGCTCCTTGACGAGGCCGGAACGCTGAAACCGACGGTCGATCGCAGGCTCTATTTCCGGGAACTGCTTCGCCTCCAGGGCGAGCTCGTCAAGCTCCAGGACTGGGTGCAGAGCGAGAAGAAGAAGGTCGTGGTGCTGTTCGAGGGCCGCGACTCCGCCGGCAAGGGCGGCGTGATCAAGCGCATCACACAGCGCCTCAATCCCCGCATCTGCCGCGTCGCGGCGCTTCCGGCGCCAAACGAGCGCGAGCGCACGCAATGGTACTTCCAGCGCTACGTCGCGCACCTGCCGGCCGGCGGCGAGATCGTGCTGTTCGACCGTAGCTGGTACAACCGCGCCGGCGTCGAGCGCGTGATGGGCTTCTGCTCGGAGGACGAATATCAGGAGTTCTTCAAGTCGGTGCCGGAATTCGAGCGCATGCTGATCCGCTCCGGCATCATCCTGGTCAAGTACTGGTTCTCGATCACCGACGACGAGCAGCAGTTCCGCTTCACCATGCGCATCAAGGATCCCCTGAAGCAATGGAAGCTGAGCCCGATGGACGTCGAGTCCCGCAGTCGCTGGGAGGCGTACACCAAGGCCAAGGAGACGATGCTGGAGCACACGCATCTGCCGGATAGCCCATGGTGGATCGTCGATGCCGTGGACAAGAAGCGCGCCCGGCTCAACTGCATCGCACATCTATTGACTCAGATCCCGTACCAGGAGGTCGCGCGGGCTCCGGTGACGCTGCCGCCGCGCGTCCGCAACCCCGACTATCAGAGAGGCCCAGTCCCGCCGGAGATGTACGTGCCGGCGAAATATTGACGAAGCGTTTCGTAGGGTGGGCAAAGCGTAGCGTGCCCACCATGACGAGCACGGCGTCTGAAGGGGGCACGGCGCTTTGCGCCTTTGCCCACCCTACGGCACTAACTACGCAGCAGGAGTCACCGCCACGGCTGCACGATGATCTTGGTGTGCGCTTCGGGATTGGCGAGGTCGGCGAACGCCTTGGTGACGCCGTCGAGTCCGACCTCGGCCGTCACCATGGCGGCGGCGTCCACCTGCCCTTCGGCGATCAGGCGCAGTGACGCAGCGAACTCCTCCGGCGTGTAGCCGAGCACGTATTGGACGTTCAGCTCCTTCATGATGCCGAGCATCGGCTCGTTTCTGTCGCTCTCCATGCAGACGCCGACAACAACAATGCGTGCGTCACGCGGCGCGCCTTCGAACACCTGCTGCAGCAGACCGGGCACGCCGACGCATTCGAAAATGATCGCGGGCTTCAGCGCCGGCAGCATCGCCTGCAACGGCGGCCGTGCCGCTTTCTCCGCGTCCGACATCTGCGCGTGCTCGGCCCAGGTCGCATAGGGTTGCGACGCCTTGGGATCGACGACGATATCGGCGCCGAGCCTGGCTGCGAGCGCGCGCCGTGCCGGCGAATAATCGGCGGCGACGATCGGATGCAGTCCTCTCAGCTTCAGCGCGGCGATCACCGCAAGCCCGACCGGGCCGCAGCCGATCACCAGCGGCACCTCGTCGCCACGAATATTGGCTTTCGCCACGGCGTGGACGCCGACGGCAAGCGGCTCGGTCAGCGCGGCGTGTTCCGGCGCCAGACCATTGGGCACTTCGAGCAGCAGCGCTTCGCTGAGCAGCATCGCCTCGGCATAGCCGCCAATATTGTCGTTGGAATAGCCGATGCCTTCGATCCCCCCGGGCGTCACCAGCGCCGGCAGCGAGCAGACGCGTGTGCCCGGCTTGAACTTGCGCGCGGTGCCGTCTCCGTAGTCGACGATCTCGCAGCAGAACTCGTGGCCGAACACGACGTCGCGGGAGAGGTCCATCGGCCTGCGGCCGGTCTTCTGCGCCATCTCCACCATGCGATGGGCGTGCTCGCGCGCGTGCAGGTCGGAGCCGCAGATGCCGCAGGCGAGCGTCTTGACCAGCACCTGGCCAGCGCCGGGCTTGGGCTCGGCCATCTCGCCAACGACAATCTCACCGTTCCTGAAAATCGCAGCGCGCATCCGGCTCCTCCCCTTGTTGTTGGAGCCGTTGATAGCACGAAGCGGGACGCAGTGACTTGCGTCAGGGGTTCGGGGAACGCTCTTCCAAGACCAGCAATTGGGCCCGCCGGACGCGCTCGCGATGGGCGATGTAGAGGCCGCTGGCGACGATGAAGGCGGCGCCGACGACGGTCCAGACGTCCGGGACTTCGCCGAAGATGAAGAAGCCCAAAATGCTGACCCAGAGCAATTGCGTGTAGGAGAACGGCGCCAGCACCGAGGCATCGCCGTAGCGATAGGCCAGCACGATGATCCACTGGCCGACGGTCGAGGCAACTCCGATCAGGATGCCGAGGCCGATTCCCGTCCAGCTCGGCGTGACCCAGACGAACGGCACCATCAGGGACAGCATGGCAACGCCGGTCAGCGCGGAATAGGCCATGGTGGTGAGCACGGCCTCGCGGCCGCTCATCATGCGCGTCAGGATCAGCGCGGCCGCCCAGCAGAATGCCGAGATGATCGGGAAGAACGCGGCGGCATGAAATGCGCTCGTGCCCGGCCGCAGGATGATCAAGACGCCCGTCAGGCCGATCGCGGTCGCGATCCAGCGCCGCATGCCGACCTTCTCGCTCAGGAAGATGATCGACAGTGCGGTGACGAACAGCGGCGAGACGAAGCCGGTGGCGGAAGCCTCCGCAATCGGAAGGAAGCTCAGGCCGGTGATGAAGAACAGTGAGGAGCCGAGCAGCGCGGCACCGCGCATCAACTGCAGGCCGAGCCGCTCGGTGCGCATCGCATGGAGCGGCGAGCCGGGCAGCATCACCGGCGTGAACATCAGGGCGAAGGTGACGAAGCGGATCCAGGTAATCTCGATCGACGGCAGGCTGGTCGAGAGATATTTCGCGGTGACGTCGGAAGTGCCGAGGAATACCGTCGACAACAGCACCAGCGCGATGCCCTTGAAGGGATGGTCGACGCGCGCGGGCGCGCGGCGGGCCTTCTGCTTCTTCTCCGGCACAGGCATGGGAATATTGTCGAGCCTTGCGGCTGCGGCAGGCGGCGGTGTCACGGCAGGAACCCGGGCAAAATGCGAATCGAGGGACGTTGTAAAAAACGCCAATTGCGCCGTGTTCACAACTTCCGAAAACAGGATGCCGATATGCGCGGGCCGCCGCGCGCGTCAATGCTCCGTTAATAATGGGCGTTTGTGCATTACAGCATGGGCAGGCCGCGCGGCTTCGGACCGCGCGGAAACGCGACATCGAGCGCCGCAATCTCGTCTTTCGTCAGCACGAGGTCGCCGGCCGCCGCATTCTCGCCGGCATGTTCCGGCGATGACGCCTTCGGGATCGCGAACACCGTAGTCGCACGGGTGAGGAAGCTCAGCGCGACCTGACGCGGCGTCGCGCGTCGCGCCTCTGCGATGCGCGCCAGCACGGCGCCGCCCTTGCTGCGCGCATCCGGAAAATCATCGTGGCCGAACGGCGAATAGGCGACCACCGCGACGCCATGTTTCTCGCACCAGGGGATCACCGCATGCTCGATCGCGCGCTCCTTCAGATGATAGAGCACCTGATTGCAGGCGATCCGGCCCTTCCCGGAGACATCGAGAATCTCGTCGAGATCGTCGGCGTCGAAATTGGAGACACCCCAGGACTTGATCTTGCCTGCCTTCACCAGCTCCTCGAACGCCGCCACCGTATCTTGCAGCGGATAGGAACCGCGCCAGTGCAGGAGGTAGCAGTCGAGACGGTCGGTCTTGAGCCGCTTCAGCGAGCGCTCGCAGGCAGTGATGGTTCCGCGGCGCGAGGCATTGCTCGGCAGCACCTTGGAGACCAGGAACACCTCATCGCGACGTCCCGCGATGGCATCGGCAATGACGAGCTCCGCATCGCCATACATCTCGGCGGTGTCGATATGCGTCATGCCGAGATCGAGCCCGCGCTGAAGCGCGGCAACCGCACGCTTGCGGTCGCCGTGGTCGAGATACCAGGTGCCCTGCCCGACGACGGAGACGTTGGCGCCGGTTTGGCCGAAGGGTTTTGTGTCCATGCTCGCTCCGCTGTCGTCCTTCCGCTCAGCCAACCGCTACCAAGCTCAGAGGTTCAATCCGCCGATGTCGGCGACCAGAATGCTGCCGGTCGACGACTCCGTGATATAGAGCCTGTCTTTCCTGGCGCCACCGATTGCGACGTTGGTGCAGTTCGGCCCCGCGCACGACTTGATCCGCGCGATCAACTCGCCGTTTGGCGCGAACACGAAGACATGGCCGAGCGAGGCGTGGCCGACGAACAAGCGGCCCTGCGCATCCATCGTCACGCCATCGGGACCGCTGGTGCCGAACAGCGAGCAGAAGCGGCCGACCTTGGACACGCTGCCGTCCTTCATGAACGGCAGCCGCCACACCGCATTGTCGCGCGTCATCGCCACGAACAGCACGGTCTCGGTTGGGTCGAGCACCAGGCCGTTGGGGCTGATGCCGCTGTTGATCAGGCAATCGAGCCGGCCGTTCGATGCCAGCCGATAGACCCGGCCACTCGGATCATGCAGCCCGGTCTGGCCCTGATCGGTGAAATAGATATCGCCGTTGGAGGCCAGATGCAGATCGTTGCAGCCGCGAAACGATTCAGAATTGCGTGCGGTCAGGACCGGTGTCATGCGGCCGGCTTTGACATCGAGCTCCATGATGCCGTGCATGTAATCGGCAACCAGAATGCGACCGTCGGCGGCGATCTTCAGCCCGTTCGGCCATCCCTCGTACTCGATCACCAGCGACCACTCGCCATCAGGCGCGATGCGAAAGATGCGGCCGAAGGGAATGTCGACGATGTAGAGGTTGCCGTCCATGTCGAAGGATGGCCCTTCGATGAAACTGTCGGTCGGCACATGTGGCCGGTTGGCATCGGCCCAATCGCTCCGCACCCCCTTGCGGCGGAACTTGTCAGGCATGGCGGAGAACAGCGTGGTTTCGATCGGCCGCGGCGGCGTTTCCAGGTACATCATTGTTGTTGCGACTGTTGAGAGAGCGCGCGGCAGCATAGGGCACTATCGAGGGCGCGTCGATTGGGACGGAGGCATACCGCTCTCGTGTCCCGGACGCGCTGCAACGCGCAAGCGTTGCGGCGCAGAGCCGGACCCAGAAAAGCCAAGCACTCCGCTGTCAAATGGGCCCCGGCTCTGCAGCCGCATCGTCGACGAGACGCTGCGCTGCGTCCGGGGGCGAGAGCGAGCTCGCTTACCCCGCCGCGCCCGCGAGCTTGGCTTCTTTCACCGGCACGTCCGTCGTCGCAATCAGCCGCTTCAGCTCGGGGATGCAGGAGCCGCAATTGGTGCCGGCCTTGAGCTTGGTACCGATCTCGGCCGCCGTGCGCGCGCCGGCGGCGATGGTGTCGCAGATGGTGCCGCGGCCGACGCCGAAACAGGCGCAGACGATCGGCCCGGTCGAGGCCGCCCCCTCCGTCGATCTGCCCGACAGCAGCATGCGGCGCTGCTCGTCGGTGACGCAATCGGCCGCAAAGGCAGTTCTGACCGCCTCCCAATCGCCGGCGTCGTGCCCGGGGCCGACGAACAGGCAGGTCTCGATGCGATCTCCGGCGAAGGAGGCGGCGCGATAGATGCCGCCGCCAAAATCGCGATATTCGGCGACGTCCTCGCCGGCGACGCCATCGAGCCAGGCCGGCCAGCGCGACAGATCCGCATTGTCGGCGAACAGATAGCCGAAGCCGCCGGCGACCGTGACGCGGGTCCACAACAGGTTTGAGGGAAGGTCGAGCTGCTGTCGCGACAGCGCAAAGCCGCGGAAGACGAATTCATACGGCGCGATCGCGGCCGGCGTCGCCTTGGACTCGGGCTGTCCGGAGAACGGATCGGTGAACGACTGCACCAGCGCTCCGACGCGGCCCTGCGAGGCATTCATCGCGCTCCAGTGGATCGGCACGAACAGCGCGCCGCGCTGCTGGCGATCGCTCACAACAACTTTCAGGATGCATTGGCCGTAGTCGGTGGTGAGGCGGGCATAGCCGTCATGGACGATGCCATATTTGCTGGCGTCATCGGGGTGGATCTCGACGAACGGCTCGGGCAGATGCGCGCCGAGCCGCTGGCTGAGGCCGGTGCGCGTCATGGTGTGCCACTGATCGCGGATACGCCCGGTGTTGAGCCTGAGGGGGCGCGACGGACCGGTCTCGCTGCGCAGCGACGGCACCTCCGGGGCAACGAAGCGGCCCTTGCCGTCATTGGTGAAGAAGCCGCCGCTCGCGAAGAAGCGCTCTCCGGGCACGCCGCCTTCGCGCACCGGCCATTGCACCGGCTTCAGGGCGTCGAAGGCTTCGTCGGACAGCGCGGTCAGCGCGCCAATGTCGAAATCGCGGCTGCCGTCGTTCTCGAACGCCGAGAGCGCGGCGTGCTCGCGGAAAATCTCGGCGGCGGATTTGTAGTTGAAACTGCCGCCGAAGCCGAGACGCCTTGCGGTCTCGCTCAGGATCCACCAATCGGGGCGCGCCTCGCCCGGCGCGGGCAGGAACGAGCGCTGGCGCGAGATGCGGCGTTCGGAATTGGTCACCGTGCCCGACTTCTCGCCCCAGGCCAGCGCCGGCAGCAGCACGTGCGGACCCGCCTCGACGGTGTCGTTGGACAGCACGTTCTCGGAGACCACGAACAACTCGAGCTTCTTCAACGCCTCGCGCACGAAGTCCGCATCGGGCAGCGACACCGCGGGATTGGTGCCCATCACCCAGAGCGCCTTGACCTCACCGCGATTGATGGCCTCGAACAACTGCACCGCCTTCAGGCCCTCATGGGTGGCGATGCGCGGCGCCTTCCAGAACCGCCTGACACGATCGATGTCCGGCGGCGTGAAGCCCATGTGGGCGGCCAGCATATTGGCGAGGCCGCCGACCTCGCGGCCGCCCATCGCATTGGGCTGACCGGTGAGCGAGAACGGCGAGGCGCCCGGCTTGCCGATGCGCCCCGTCGCGAGATGGCAGTTCAGGATCGCGTTGACCTTGTCGGTGCCCTGCGCCGACTGGTTGACGCCCTGCGAATAGAGCGTGACGACCTTCTCGGTGTCGCGGAACATCTTGAAGAAGGTCGCGACGTCCTGCTCGGAGAGGCCCGTGGCAAGCGCCGTTGCAGTGACACTGCCGGCGATGTTGCGCGCGCGTGCCAGCGCGTCATCGAATCCCGACGTGTTGGTGGCGATGTAGTCCCGATCCAACGCACCATTGTCGGCAAGATGAACGAAGAGGCCGGAGAACAGCGCCGTGTCGGTGCCGGGCTTGAGGCCGAGGAAGAGATCGACATCGCCGGCGGTGTCGGTACGGCGCGGGTCGATCACGACCATGCGCGCGCCGCGCTCCTGCCGGTTCTTCAGCATGCGCTGAAACAGGACGGGATGGCACCAGGCCGCATTCGAGCCGACGAAGACGAGCAGATCGGCCTGGTCGAGATCCTCGTAGCAGCCGGGCACGGTGTCGGCGCCGAAGGCGCGGCGATGACCGGCGACGGAGGAGGACATGCAGAGCCGCGAATTGGTGTCGACATTCGCCGTGCCGACAAAGCCCTTCATCAGCTTGTTGGCGACGTAATAGTCCTCGGTAAGGAGTTGGCCGGAGAGATAGAACGCGACCGCGTCGGCGCCGTCGCGGGCCACGATGTGCTGCATGCGATGGGCGACGTGATCGAGCGCATCGCTCCAGGCGACACGCTCCAGCACGCCCTTGCAGCGGATCATCGGATAGAGCAGCCGGTTTTCCAGCCCGACGGTCTCGCCGAGCGCCGAGCCCTTGGAGCAGAGCCGGCCGAAATTGGCGGGATGATCAGGATCGCCCGCGATCGCCGCGCCACCCTTGCCGTCGGGCGTCGCCAGCACGCCGCAACCGACGCCGCAATAAGGACAGGTCGTCTTGGTGGCGCGGAGCGAGGGATCAATTGCCGTCATGTCGAACTGCCTTGTCAAGCTGGCCGGTCACGCTGCCTTGGAGGGACGCGCGAGCGCGCGGCCGAACATCATGTCGGTGCGGATCGCCGCCACCTTGTCGCCATTGCGGATCAGCTCGAGATACCAGAGCGCATCGACGTTATCGCCGATCAGCACCGCACCGGTGAGCCGGCCGTCCGCGATCACGAGCTTCTTGTAGGTGCCGCGCCTGCGGTCGGTCAGCACCAGGCTCTCACTGCCCTCCCCGCCCATGAAGTCGCCGGCGGAGAACACGCTGACGCCGGAGACCTTGAGGTTGGTCGAGACGACGCTGCCCTGATAGGCGGCGGGCCGGCCGGCCAGGTGCCGCGCCAGCACCCGCGCCTGCTCATAGGCGGGCTCGACCAGGCCGTAGCAGGTGCCGCGATGCTCGGCACATTCGCCGAGCGCGAAAATGTCGGAGGAGGAGGTCTGCATCACGTCGTTGACGACGACGCCGCGGTTGACGGCGATCCCCGCCTCCTTTGCCAGCGCGACGTTCGGCTTGATGCCGGCAGCGAAGATCACGGCGTCGGCCTCGATACGGCTGCCATCGGCAAGCTCGACGGCTTCGACATGTCCATCGCCATGGATGCGGGCGGTCGAGGCGTTGAGCAGGATGCGGATACCCTTGCGCTCGACCAGCGTCTTGAGCAGATCGGCGGCCGGCCCATCGAGCTGGCGCTCCATCAGCCGGTCCATCAGATGCAGCAGCGTCACCGGCGCGCCCGCCTTAGCGAGGCCGTAGGCTGCTTCAAGTCCGAGCAGGCCGCCGCCGACGACGACGACGCGCTTCCTGGCCGCGGCCAGCGTCAGCAAGAGGTCGACGTCGCGCGTATCGCGAAAGGTGTGCACGCCGGCGAGGTCAGCGCCCGGCAAATTGAGGCGAAGCGGCGTCGAGCCGGTGGCGAGCACGAGCTTGGAATATTCCATGCTCTCCTCGCCCTCGATCTTCAACTCGCGGCGGCCGACATCGATTTCGGTGACGCGATAGCCGTAGCGCACGGTGACGCCGCGATGGCGCCACCAGTCCGCCGGCCGGAGCTCGATCTCGTGCGAACCGGTCTCGCCGGCCAGCACCGATGAGAGCAGCACGCGATTGTAAGCGAGCCGCGGCTCCTCGCCGATAACGGCGACCGCGTAGCGGCCGAGCGAAGTCTTGGCGAGCTCGTCGACCAGACGCGCGGCCGCCATACCGTTACCGACGATGACCAGCGGTTCACTCACGAGACATCTCCTATTCAGCGGCCTGCGGCTGCGCGCCGTAGGCCTCGGACATCATGTAGCCGGACAGCACGCCGTAGGCGTCGGTCCAGGCCTTTGCCAGTTCGGGCGTCCAGGCTTCGCCAAGACCCTTCTCCAGGGTCCACAGCAGGGTCGCGCCGACCACCGGATAGTGCTCGGCCACCGCACCGTAAGCGACGTGACGCTTGGCGAGCGCAGAGGCCGCGGGAAGAATCGAGTCCAGATTCGACAGGCCGCCGACGACGGCGGCGAGCATGCCCATCAGCTTCTTGCGCTGCTCGGTCATGTCCTCGGGAAACATCGCGCGCACGGACGGCGCCACCTCGAACAGACGATCGTAGAACAGCACCGCGGCCTGCTCCGATATCGGCGCGACCTTGGCGAAGCTCTGCTGAATGAGGGCGATCTGTTCTGGCGTCATGATGTTCTCCTGTCTGTTTCGGTCTGCCTTCGTCCGCGCCGTTGCGGAAAAAGTTCATGGATCAAACGTCATCAGAGGGACTTCTCCCCGCGTACGGGGAGAAGCGAGATTTGTACCAAGTGCTACACGCGAGCCTCGGCGAGGCTTGGCGCGCCTTCACCCTGCGGGCTGCGACGCAGGTAGAACCACCAGGTCAGAGCCAGGCAGGAGGCGTAGAAGGCCAGATAGATCGCAAGCGCGAGCTGCGGACCGCCGGTCAAGGCGATCGACTTGCCGAAGCCGCTGGGGATCAGATAGCCGCCGACCGCACCGACCGCGCCGATGAAACCGACCGCCGCGCCGCTTTCGATGCTCGCCGTCTTCAAGGCGGCCGCGCGCTCCGCTTCGCCCTTGCCGCGAACCTTGAACAGGTTCTGCTCGCGGAAGATCGAAGGGATCATGCGGTAGGTCGAGCCGTTGCCGATGCCCGTCGTCACGAACAGAATCAGGAACATCGACAGGAAGCCGATGAAGTCCTTCTGTCCGACGAAGTAGAGCACGCCGACGGTGGCCGCCGCCATCAGGATGAAGTTCCAGAAGGTGATGATGGAGCCGCCGACCTTGTCGGCGAGCCAGCCGCCGAAGGGACGCGACAGCGAGCCGACCAGCGGCCCGAGGAACGCGATCGAGATCGAGATCGACGGGAATTGCGTCTTGATCAGCAGCGGAAACGCCGCGGAATAGCCGATGAAGGAGCCGAACGTGCCGATATAGAGGTACGCCATGATCCAAGTGTGCTTGCGCTTGACGATCGCGAGCTGGTTCTTCACCGACGATTTCGCGGTGGTGAGGTTGTTCATGAAGAACACCGCGCCGAGCACCGCGATCGCGATCGGCAGTACCCACATCAGGCCGGCATTCTGGAGGAAGATGCCGTCGACGGGCGTTGCCTGATACAGGTTGAAGACCGCCAGCGTCATCAGGATCGGGGTCAGGAGCTGCACGCTGGAGACGCCGATATTGCCGCCGGCCGCATTCAGGCCGAGCGCCCACCCCTTCATCCTATCGGGGAAGAAGAAGGAGATATTGGTCATGCTGGAGGCGAAATTGCCGCCGCCGAGACCCGCGGTCGAGGCGATCAGCAGCATCAGCCAGAACGGCGTGTCGGGCTGGCTCACGAAATAGGCAAGCGACAAGGTCGGAATGAACAGGATCGCCGCACTGAAGATGGTCCAGTTGCGGCCGCCGAACGTCGTCACTGCGAATGTATAGGGAAAGCGCATCAATGCGCCGATCAGGCCCGGCACCGCGACCAGCTGGAACAGCTGGTCGGTGGTGTAGTGGAAGCCGGCCTGCGGCAGCTTGGTGGTGACGATGCTCCAGATCAGCCAGACCGAGAAGCCGATATGCTCGGCCACGATCGACCAGATCAGGTTGCGTCGCGCGATGGTCTTGCCAGTCGCGTTCCAGAACGCCTCGTCTTCGGGGCGCCAATCTGAAATCCAAGTCGGATTCTTCGTCATTGAGTTATCCCTTCCAGGCTCACCGCTGCGTCGTTGCAGGCTCAGCCTCCGGCCACGGAGGCGCGCTCCGAGGCTTCACCCCCGGTGGCGAGTTCACGATGCTTATTGATGATGTTGAGGGACGTCGTCGTTGGCGTCGCGCAAAGACGTTTCAATTTCCGTGCCAGTTGCGCGCACGCTGGAAACGCAGGGATTTCAGAACGTTATTCGTGTTGCCCGAATCTTTCGCAAGGCTTTTTCGCACGCTAAATTTGCGATTCGCTCAATCCTTGTGCGACGCACAAGGATTGAGCTTGATGTCGATTAATTGGGCGCGCGCATCGTTCGCGCCAACTTCTGATTTACGCGGCCTCGACGAAGCGATGACGCTCGTAGAGGAATTCGAGCACGCGCTGGCGACACTTCAAATAGGTGGCGTTGGTGGCAAGCTCGAGCCGCTTGCGCGGCCGCGACAGCGGCACCTCCAGCACCTCGCCGATGCGCGCGCTCGGCCCGTTCGTCATCATCACGATGCGGTCGGATAAAAGCACGGCCTCGTCGACGTCGTGGGTGATCATCAGGATGGTGTTGCCTAGCTTCTGATGCAGCGCCATCACCGAGTCCTGCAAGTGCGCGCGGGTCAGCGCGTCGAGCGCGCCGAACGGCTCATCCAGCAGCAGCACCTTCGGCTCCATCGCCAGCGCCCGGGCGATACCGACGCGCTGTTTCATGCCGCCTGAGATCTCGGACGGGCGCTTGTCTCTGGCGTGGGCCATCTGCACCAGGTTGAGATTGTGCATCACCCAGGCGGCGCGCTCGGCGCGGGACTTGGTCCTGGCGAAGACCTTGTCGACGCCGAGCCTGACGTTCTCGTAGACGGTGAGCCACGGCAACAGGCTGTGGTTCTGGAACACCACGGCACGGTCGGGCCCCGGCGAGTTGACCTCGCGGTTCTCCAGCAGCACGCCACCCGTGGTGGCGCCGGTCAGACCTGCGATGATGTTGAGCAAGGTCGACTTGCCGCAGCCGGAATGGCCGATGATCGAGACGTATTCGCCCTTCTCGATCGTGAGGTTGATATCCTTCAGCACCTCGGTTGTGGCGGCACCGCGGGTAAAGATCTTGTCGATGTGGTCGAGCTTCAGATAGGCGGTCATGGGCCTCTCTCCTCTCAGTTCTGCGCGGTGCCGCGGGTGACGACCTTGCCGAGACCCGCGATCAGGCGGTCCAGCACGAAGCCGACGATGCCGACATAGAACAGCGCCAGGACGATCTCGCTGATATGCGAGGAGTTCCAGGCGTCCCAGATGAAGAAGCCGATGCCGACGCCGCCGATCAGCATTTCCGCCGCGACGATCGCAAGCCACGACAGGCCGATGCCGATGCGAAGGCCGGTGAAGATGTAGGGCGCGGCCGCCGGGATCATGATCTTGGAGAAGAACTCGAGCGGATTGAGCTGCACCACCGCGGCGACGTTGCGATAATCCTGCGGGATGTTGCGGATGCCGACCGCAGTGTTGATGATGATCGGCCAGATCGAAGTGATGAAGATGACGAAGATCGCCGAGGGCTGACCGTCGCGGAACGCGGCGAGCGACAGCGGAAGCCAGGCCAGCGGCGGAATCGTGCGCAGCACCTGGAACAGCGGATCCAGGCCGCGCATCGCCCAGACCGACTGTCCGACCAGCACGCCGAGCCCGATGCCGGCAATGGCGGAGAGCGAGTAGCCGAAGGCGACGCGCTGGAGGCTGGCGGACAGATGCCAGAACAGGCCCTTGTCGATGCCGCCATGGTCGAAGAACGGATCGAGGATCAGCTCCTTTGTGTCCGTGAACACTCTCGACGGCGGCGGCAGCGCCGAGCCGGCGCGGCGGCAGATCAGTTCCCAGACCAGCGTCAGCAGCGCGATCACGACCAGCGGCGGGATCACGCGCACGGCCGTCTCTCGTGCCATGCGTGCGTAAACTTCGGCGCGCGGGGGACGCCTCGGCGTCATCGCGACGACCGGCGCGGAGCTGGCCGCAGGCGTCGCGGTTTCAATCTCGATTTTGGCGGCAGACATGTTCATCGCAATCTCTCTCCGGCTTCAAGGGACGATGCGGCCGCCCAAGGGCGGCCGCTGGCTCCATCAGACTTCGACGCGCTTGATCGCGAGCGACTTCAGATAGGCGGCCGGATTCTCCGGATCGAACACTTTGCCGTCGAAGAAGGTCTCCTTGCCGCGCGAGGTTGAGGCCGGAATGTCGGCAGCCGCGACGCCGAGGGTCTTGGCGGCGTCGCGCCACATGTCCTCACGATTGACCTTGCCGATCAGTGCCTTGCTGTCGAAGCCGGCTTCATATTTGCCCCAGCGGATGTCCTCGGTCATGAACCAGAGGTCATGGCTCCGGAACGGATAGGAGGCATGGTCACGCCAGTACTTCATGATATGCGGCGAGTTCTCGACCACCTTGCCGGGAATGCCGTAGTCGAACTTGCCTTTGGCGCGGTCGGCAATGTCTTCGACCGGACAGTTGATCCACTGGCGCTTCGCCATGATGGCGGCGAGTTCTGCCTTGTTCTCCATCTTGTCGGCCCATTGTTGAGCCTCCATCACGGCCATGAGGATCGCTTTCGCAGCCTTGGGATTCTTGTCGACCCAGGCCGCGCGCATGCCGAGCGACTTCTCAGGATGCTTGCTCCAGATTTCGCCGGTGTTGACGGCGGTGTAGCCGATGCCCTGATGGACGAGCTGCCCGGGCCATGGTTCGCCGACGCAGAAGGCGTCCATGGTGCCGACCTTCATGTTGGCCACCATCTGGGGCGGCGGCACCGTGATGGTCTCGACGTCCTTGTCGGGATCGATCCCGCCTGCGGCGAGCCAATAGCGGATCCAGAGGTCATGCGTGCCGCCCGGAAAGGTCATCGCGACTTTCACCGACTTGCCCTCGGCCTTCTTCTTCTCGAAGGCCGCCTTGAGCGCCGAGGCATCCGCGCCGACCTTGAGGTCGGCATATTCCTTGGCGACCGAAATGCACTGAGCATCGAGATTGAGCCGCGCCAGGATGTACATCGGCGTCGGCTGGTTGTTCTGCGTCACCTTGCCGGCCGAGATCAGATACGGCATCGGGGTGAGGATATGCGCGCCGTCGATGCCGTTGCCTTCAGAGCCCAGCACGAGATTGTCGCGCGTGGTGCCCCAGGAGGCCTGCTTCAGCACCTCGGTGTCGGGCATGCCGTATTTGGCGAACAGGCCCTTGTCCTTCGCAACGAAGAGCGGGCCGGCATCGGAGAGCGCGATAAAGCCGAGCTTGGCCCCCTTGACTTCGGGGCCCGCGTCCTGCGCGAAGGCGCCGGCGGGGAAATTCAGTTTTGCTGCGGCGAGAAGTGCGGCGGTGGAACCGGTGGCTTTCAACAATTGACGGCGGCTGAGGCCCGTCTCCACGGGCCGGCGGGTGCGCTTAGTCATAGGCAGTGTCGTCCTTTGCGTCGTTGCAGAATTGATTGGCATCTGTGCACACGAGCAGCCCGTCCGTCCGGCGGCGCCATCTTTGGCGCATGCGAACGCGCGACGGGGGAGACCCCCGTCTGGTGGCGTCGGCAAGTCGGATGAGAAGTCTCGCGGGACGGCTTCAATGGCGTCGGCTTGGAACCATTCAAGCTTCATGCCAAGGCCGACATTTCGAAAAAGATTGAATAATCAGTAGATTAATAAGGCCGCGCCAGTCTGTCGCAGGTTCGTCCCGCTTGCGAAACTTGCGGCCTGCTCAATTCTTGTGCGTCGCACAAAGCTTGTGCAGTAGCTCATGCAAGAGGCCCGGGATCGCGTCGATGGGTGCCTGAGCAAAGACCCATCGCATTGATATCGCTACGTCTTTCCGACGCGCTCCCACGGCACGCAACTTGCATTTCCATTGGCGTCAACGAAGACTGCGGCTTGCCGCATTGCTGCAGCCTGTGGCGGCTGCATCCGGAAGCTCACCTGCTTCGCGGCCCTCGCCGGCTCAATCCTCGTGACGCGATTCCCAAGGCTTCCAAACTTTCCATAGCCCTCGTGCGCGGCCGGCCGCCCGCACGACCCAGGACGTTCAGCCGCGCTCTCGCAGAGGGCGTGTCGATCTCACTTACGAAGCAAAGGAACCATTGATGTCGTATCTCGCGCCTTCGGAATTCGTCACCAAGATGGTGGATGCCGGCGAGTCCAAGATCTTCATGTCCACCCGGGATACCATCATCCGGGCCTACATGGCCGGCGCCATCCTGGCACTGGCGGCGTGGTTCGCCGTCACGATCAACGTCAACACCGGGCAGCCGCTGGTCGGTGCGCTGCTGTTTCCGGTCGGTTTCGTCATGCTTTATCTGCTGGGCTTCGACCTTCTGACCGGCGTGTTCGTGCTCTCGCCACTCGCCCTGATCGACAAGCGCCCGGGCGTGACGCTTGGCGGCGTGCTGCGCAATTGGGGTCTCGTCTTCGTCGGCAACTTCGCCGGCGCCTTCACCGTGGCCTTCATGATGGCCTTCGTGACGACGTTCGGCTTCACCCAGGGCCCCGACAAGGTCGGCGCGGCGATCGGCAACATCGGCGAGGGCCGGACGCTCGGCTATGCGGCGCACGGCGCGGCAGGCATGGCGACGCTGTTCTTGCGCGGCATGCTCTGCAACTGGATGGTCTCGACCGGCGTCGTCGGCGCCATGATCTCGACCTCGGTGCCCGGCAAGGTCATCGCGATGTGGATGCCGATCCTGGTGTTCTTCTACATGGTGTTCGAGCATTCCGTCGTGAACATGTTCCTGTTCCCGTCCGGGCTGCTGCTCGGCGCAAAGTTCTCGATCATGGACTATCTGATCTGGAACGAGATCCCGACCGTGCTCGGCAACCTCGTCGGCGGCCTCGCCTTCACCGGCATGACCCTCTATGCCACGCACGTCATGACCCTGCCGAAGCGCCAGGCCGCCAAGGCTGCGAAGCCCCGCGTTGCGGCCTGATCAGATCCATCTCGACAGGGAAGCCTCGCCCGATCAGGGTGAGGCTCCCCTCTCCTGGTGACGACGATGACCCGCGGACTCCTGATTTCGGTCGGCCAGCACTCCGACAAGGGCCGCAAGCCCGTCAACCAGGATTTTCACGGCGTCCTGATTCCGCAGGAGCCGCTGCTCAGCCTGAAGGGCATCGCCGCGGTCCTCGCCGACGGCATCTCGAGCAGCAGCGTGAGCCAGATCGCCAGCGAGTCGGCGGTCAAGAGCTTCCTGATGGACTATTATTGCACGTCGGAATCCTGGACGGTGAAGACGTCCGCCCGCCGCGTGCTGAATGCCACCAATTCCTGGCTGCACGCGCAGACGCGCAAGAGCCAATACGCCTATGACCGCGACAAGGGCTATGTCTGCACGCTCAGCGCGATGGTCGTCAAGGCGACCACCGCGCACATCTTCCATGTCGGCGATTGCCGCATCTACCGCGTCGCCGGCAAGGCGCTGGAGCAGCTGACCGACGATCACCGCATCATCGTCTCGTCCGAGCAGACCTATCTCGGCCGTGCGCTCGGCATCAATCCGCAGCTCGAGATCGACTACCAGGCGTTCGAGGTCGAGGCCGGCGACACCTTCCTGCTGGCAACCGACGGCGCCTACGAATTCGTCGACGCGCGTTTCGTCACGAGCGCGCTGAGCGAGCATGCCGCCGAGCTCGACGGAGCGGCCAGGGCGATCGTCGAGGAAGCCTACCGGCGCGGCAGCGACGACAACATCACCGTCCAGATCATTCGCATCGATGCGGTGCCGCAACGCGAGCCGGCCGGCATCTTCAATCAGACCGCGGAATTGCCGCTTCCCGCGCTGCCGGAGCCGCGGGCGGTCTTCGACGGCTACCGGATCGTCCGCGAGATCCACGGCAGCAGCCGCAGCCATATCTACCTTGCGGTCGATACCGAGACCGAGCAGCCGGTCGCGCTCAAGCTGCCCTCGGTCGATCTGCGCGACAACGCCGCCTATCTCAAGCGCTTTCTGATGGAGGAATGGATCGCGCGCCGGATCGACAGCCCGCATGTGCTGAAGCCGCTGTCGCAATCGCGTCGTCGCAGCTATCTCTACGTCGCGACGGAATTCGTCGAGGGGCAGACATTGAAGCAGTGGATGACCGACAATCCGCGCCCCGATCTCGAAACCGTGCGCGACATCATTGAGCAGATCGCCGCGGGCCTGCGCGCCTTCCACCGCATGGAGATGCTTCACCAGGACCTCAGGCCCGACAACATCCTGATCGACAAGACCGGCACCGCAAAGATCATCGACTTCGGATCGGTCAGGGTCGCCGGCGTCGCCGAGGCCGCGCCGCCGGACGAGGCCGACGAAATCCTGGGAACGATGCAGTACACGGCGCCGGAGTATTTTCTCGGGCAAGGCGGCTCGCCGCGCTCCGACATGTTTTCGCTGGCCGTGATCTGCTACCAGATGCTGACGGGAAAGCTGCCCTACGGCGCCCAGATCGCCAGGATCCGCCGCAAGGCGGACGTGCGGCGGCTCAAATACCGCCCGGCCGACGATGACCGCAACGTGCCTGCCTGGGTCGACGGCGCGCTCTGCATCCCGATCCCTACAAACGGCACGAGGATCTTTCCGAGTTCGTGTTCGAGCTTCGCACGCCCAATCCGGCCTATCTCGACACGCGGATCACGCCGCTGTTGGAGCGCAGCCCGCTGATGTTCTGGAAGCTGACCTCGGCCGCGCTTGCCTGCGCTGTCGTCGTGCTGCTGGCGCTGCTGCACGCGCGATAGGACCTAAGGGCGGAAGGGTCAGGGTCTCCCAAATCAATCTTTTGTCGGACGCGTTTATCGCCGCCGGCTCTCCGCCAGCGTAATGGCGCCCGCAGCCACTAGGACAATGACGATGACCGTGGCAAGCGCCTCCACCGAGACCAGCGTATCGTACCAGCTGTTCCAAAGCTCAAGCATGCCCTGACCTCTATCGAGCGCACAGCTCACCAGCGCTGACATGCACTCTGTCAAAAGGACGCGTCTTCGCGTACAAGTACAATGCTACGTTTCGTCGCGTGTGTTTTGATCGCGCGGCAGCGTGACCCGAGCCGGACGCCGCAATATCGTGCGAACATAGTGTGGCCATCGCTCAGTGAGATCGCCCGCGGCCATGTCGAAGATGCCGACTGACTGTGAAGTGGTTTACATTCCTGTGTTCTTGGCCGGGCTAATGTGGCGAAAGCTTCTTATTTGAAGGAGGCATCCAATGTTCGCGGCAATCAAATGGAACTCCCGATATAGCACTCGCGAATGGGTGATGATGGCTGGAACGCTGGTCGTCAGACTCCGCACGTCGAATGCAAACCGACAGGACGATGAAACCAAGCGAAGGCGGCCACCCTGGAAGCACTTCGACGACACACATCATTGGGACGTTACCGCGGAGGAATGGGTTCCCAATCGCGATCGATGATAGTGCAACGCATTGTGCGTTGCGCAGCCTAGATCCGAGCCTTCAAGATTTCTCCCTGACGGGCCCTGTCGAGCGATGCGGTCGCGTCGACGCGAATGCCCCTGAACGGCGGTTATCACGGACCGACGCGGTCGCCCCTAATTCCTGCCCGACTGGGCTTGATCGTAGGTCTGCAGGATCCGAACAAAATCTGCCATACTGGATCGATCTCGGTTTGCAACCGCAGTCGCAACCTGAGTCTGGGACGCGGGGGCCGGCTGCCAGAACCGCATCAGAAGATCGGCGATGTTTCTCATGGCGTACCCTCTGCACCAACCAGGGCGGTAGCATTGGTTGAGCGGCAAAGCGCCGCTGGATCGGAAGAAGGGCCGGCGGGCACTACGCCGCCGGCCTTGTCCCGCAAATGCCGGCTCGCAGGGCCGGTTCCGTTGCTTTTCACTCTGGATATATCGGTAGCACCAAGCACTTGGTCGGCGCCATCGCACGCAGGTATCAAGTGGCCATACTTAAGTTGACTTGGGCTCAGTTAGACTCGGGCTGGTGAATCGGGATCAGCCTACCAAGTGTGGTCGCTGGCAGGAGATTGATCGAGCTCCGTGATTGCACCGCTTTCAAGAGCACAGCGGCCGTCCTCCGCGCCAAGGCTGCCGCGCTTTCCAGCTGGCCGTCACGCCGGCTCCTCGGCCCTCACCCCCAGCGGCTTCGGCGCCATGCCGCCGCCGGGCTTGAGGTGGAATTCGTAAGTCATCAGGTGCCACGTCCCGCTCGCCTTCGTGCCGTCCGGCATTTCAGGGTCGTTGCGCGGCTCGACTTTGGCGATGAGATCGTCCTTCACGCCGAACACCACGTCGGAATCCAGATATTTGTCGCCGCCGATGAAGACGTGGGTGATCAGCGGCTCAAAGCCCTTGGCATCGACCAGGAAGTGCACATGCGCGGGGCGCATCGGATGGCGGCCCGTCTGCACGATCATCTCGCCGACCGGGCCGTCGGTCGGAATCGGATAGCTGCAAGGCAGGATGGTGCGGAAGAAGAAACGGCCGTCATTGTCGGTGATGAAGCGCGCCCGCGCCGAGGCGCCGACTTCGTCATAGTTCGGTTTCTGTGAATCGTAGAAGCCGTCATCATCGGCATGCCAGACGTCGACGGGGACGTTGGCGAGCGGCTTGCCCTTCAGATCCGTAACGCGGCTTTGCACGAACATCTTCTCGCCGGTCTGGTTGTGCGGCGAGATGTCGGTGCCGTGCGCGGTCACCTTGTGCTCGCCGACATAGAACGGGCCGAGCACGGTGGTCTGTGTCGCGCCCTCGCGGTCGCGATGGTTGACCGCGTCGACCAGCATGGACACGCCGAGCACGTCAGACAGGAGAATGAATTCCTGGCGCGTGTCGGTGCATTTCTGCCCGGTGCGGGTCAGGAAATCGATGGCGTAGTCCCATTCCTCGAAAGTCAGGCCGGTCTTGCTCACGTAATCGTGCAGCGACTTCACCAATTCCTGGAGCAGGAATTTCGCGCGGGGATTGGGGGTGCTGTCGAAGCTCTTGACGACGGCTTCGGTAAGATCGGTCTCGTTGAACTGGGTCATGATGGCTTGCCCTGTGTTCTTCTCGTTCGCCCCCGGGGGCTCCTTGGCGGCGTTCCAGGGACAGCCTACACCAGCTGGCACCCGTGCGTTAAGCGCGAGCGGCTTGGAATGCAGCCGTCATTTCGCTATCAACGGAGCGACAAAATCGCCCGGAGGAAACTGATGCTCGCGCCCACCCCCGCCTCGCCCGAATCCGTCGGCATGTCCAAGGCCGCGCTCGACCGCATCGATGCGCATCTGAAGAGCCGGTACATCGATGCCGGCCGCTTCCCGGGCACGCATCTTCTGGTCTACCGCCGCGGCAAGGTCGCGCACAGCTCGGTCCAGGGCCTTGCCGATGTCGAGCGCAAGCTGCCGGTGAAGGATGACACCATCTACCGCATCTATTCCATGACCAAGCCGCTCACCAGCGTCGCCTTCATGATGCTGGTCGAGCAAGGCCTCGTCGCGATCGACGAGCCCGTCGCCAAGTACATTCCGGAATGGAAGGATCTCGGCGTCTTCGTTGCCGGCACCTACCCGGCCTTCCTGACCCGGCCGCCGTCCCGGCCGATGCTGATCGTCGACCTTCTGCGCCACACCTCCGGCCTGACCTACGGCTTCCAGCAGCGCTCGAATGTCGATGCCGCCTACCGCACTGAAAAGATCGGCGAGGTCGAGAAGTCGGGCACGCTGCAGACCATGATCGAGGGCCTTGCCAAGATCCCGCTGGAATTCTCCCCCGGTGAATCCTGGAACTATTCGGTCTCGACCGACGTGCTCGGCTATCTCATCGGCAAGATCTCCGGGGTGCCTTTCGAGCAGTTCCTTAAATCACGCATCCTCGACCCGCTTGGCATGACCGACACCGATTTCCATGTGCCGGCCTCCAAGGCGCATCGGTTTGCCGCCTGCTATTCCGCCGATCCCGGCGGCGGCATGACCTTCCACGCCGGCCAGCGGCGCGAGGGCCTGACGCTCCAGGACGATCCGGCGACGAGCTCGTTCCTCACCCCGCCCTCCTTCATCTCCGGCGGCGGCGGGCTGTGCTCGACGGTTGCCGACTATCTCACCTTCTGCCGCGCCCTGCTCAACGGCGGCGAGCTCGGCGGTGTCAGGCTGATCGGACCGAAGACGCTGGCGTTGATGACGACCAACCACATTCCGGGCGGCCATGCGCTGCCGGAGGTATCCCGCTCGCTGTTCTCCGAAGCGACCTATAATGGCATCGGCTTTGGCCTCGGCTTTGCCGTGACGATGCGCCCGGCCGAGACGCTGATCGCCGGCAGCCCCGGCGAATACAATTGGGGCGGCGCCGCCACCACCTCGTTCTGGATCGATCCGGCCGAGGAGCTGATTGCGATCTTCATGACGCAGGTGCTGCCGTCGAGCGCCTATCCGATCCGGCGCGAGCTGCGCAGCATGGTCTACGCCGCCATCACCGAGAGCAATCTGTAGCCAATGGCCCAGGTCCCGCGGCCGTCGTCCGCGGGATCGCACTCTCGGAAGCTCATTTGCCGAGGCTCATTTGAGCATCTCCGGCACGATCAGACGCGGCAGGAACAGCGACACGCTCGGCCAGACGATGACGGCCGCGAGCACCAGCAGCATCGGGATCAGCATGATCACTGTGTCCTTCAGCGCATAGCGCAGCCGTACGCCCGCGATCGAACAGGCGATCATCAGACACAGGCCATAGGGTGGCGTCACCAGTCCGAAGGCCAGCGACACGATGGAAATGATCGCGAACTGGACCGGATGGAGATCGACCGACTTGGCGAGCGGCTCCAGCACTGTGCCGACGATGATGATGGCCGGGATGGCGTCGAGGAAGCAGCCCACCACCAGGAAGCAGAAGGAAATGAAGAAGCCGGCTGCAACGGCGCCCATGCCCCATGTCGAGACGTTGGCCAGCAGCTCCTGCGGGATCTTGTAATAGGCGAGCAGCCAGCCGAACGCACTCGCGGTGCCGACACAAAACAGCGCCACGCCGGCAAGCCTCCCGGTGTCGAGCAAGGCCCTGTACAACTCGCGGATCCCCGTCTCACGGTAAAAGAACGCCGAGAGCACCACGGAATAGAGCACGGCGACGCAGGCCGACTCGGTCGCGGTGAACCAGCCGAGCAGAATACCTCCGACGACGATGAACGGCGTCATCAGCGCCGGTATCGACCGCCAGACAGCGGATCCCATCTCGACCCAGGTCGATTTCGGATAGGTGGGGTAGCCCCGGCGCACGGCATAGATGTGCACCGTCACCATCTGCGCGCCAGCGATCAGCAGGCCCGGAACGATGCCGGCCAGATACATCGCCGCAATCGAGGTCGAGATCAGCCCACCCCACACGATCATGAGGATCGACGGCGGAATGATGACTGCAAGCACCGCCGAGACCGCGGTGATGGCGATGGAGAACGAAAGGTCGTAGCCCTCCTTGTTCTGCGCATCGATGAATATCTTGGACTGGCTCGCCGCATCGGCCGTCGAGGAGCCCGATATACCGGCAAAGAACACCGACAGCACGACGTTGATCTGTGCCAGCGATCCCGGCCAGTGCCCGACCATCGAGCGCGACAACGTCACCAGGCGGTCGGTGATGCCACCGATGCTCATCAGGTTCGCCGTCAGCAGGAAGAACGGCACCGCCAGCAGGATGAATGAATTGTAGGCATTGAAGGTTTCCTGCGCGAGCGTCATCAAGGATAGATGCGGCTCGATCAGCAGGATCGGCACGCAGGCAAGGCCGAGCGCGAAAGCGACCGGCACGCGCACGATGAGCAGGCCGACGAAGACCCCGAACAGCACCATCGCGGCCTGTCCGGCGGAGAGTACATTGCCGCTCATTGCCTTGCCCCGACCACAACACGCATTTCATCGATGATCTGTTCGCCCGCGAAGACGATCCACGTTACGCCGGCAACAGGCCAGGCCACGTGAATCAGCCAAAGCGGCAGATCCGCTAGCTCCGACGTTCTGTTCCAGGCAAAGCGGGTGAACTCGAGGCCCGCCGTTACGAACACCAGCGCCAGCGCCAATATGCCGAGACGCGCCAGTATCCGCACTGCGGCTTCCGACCGCCGCGACAGGTCGGGCCACACGTCAACCTCGAAATGCTGCGCTTCGCGCACGCCGACCATCGCACCGATCATGATCGTCCAGATGAACATGAAGCGCGCCATTTCCTCGGTCCAGATGTAGGACGGAATGAACGGCGTGTAGCGTGAGATGATTTGCAGCGTGACCGGAATAACGAGGATGCCGACGCAGGCGGCCAGCAGGAATTCCAGCAATTTGGCATAGGCCGCCGTGACGCGGCGCCACAGCGACGGTGTGGACGGGACGGGCATTTCAGGCATTGGGACTCCCAGCGGCAGAACATCCGCCACATCCGGGCAGGAAGCGGGGCCTGCCCGGGGCTGCTGTCGGCGGACGCAAAGACCTCAGACGGCGTTGATCTTCTCGAAAATGCCTTCCGCGCCGATTTCCTTGGCGTAGGTGGCCATCACGGGGTCGGCGAGTTTCTTCATGGCGTCCCGCTCCTCGAAGGGGACGCGCTTGAGCTTGCCGGCCTTCTCGAGCGTGTCGAGCTTGACGACCTCCTCGCTCGACTCGAGCTGACGGCCGTAATCGCCGGCCTCCTTGCCGGCCTTCATGATCGCGTCCTGCAGATCCTTCGGCAAGGTCTTCAGCGTCTTTACCGAGAAGCAGATCGGCCGGATCGACACCGCGTGCTGGGTGAGGTTGAGATGCGGGGCCACTTCGTAGAACTTCATGGCCTCGACGCCGGCCGCCTCGTTTTCGCCGGCCGAGATCACACCGTTCTGGATCGCGTTGTAGATCTCGTTATAGGCGATCACCGTCGGGCTCATGCCGACCGCCGCGAAGGTCTTCGACCAGATCGGTGCACCCTGCACGCGGACCTTGAGCCCCTTGAGGTCGGCAAGGTTCTTGAGCGGCTTGTTGGCGAAGATGTTGCGGATGCCGCCGCCAGCGTAACCGATGAGAACGACCTCGGCTTTCGCCGCGACCTCGTCGGCGACCGGCGCCAGGATATTGGCTTCGACCACCTTGTTCATGTGCTCGATGCCCTTGAACACGAAGGGCGCGTCGATGAACGGGGCCGCCTTGGCGAAGGTCGACATGTGCGCCGGCGAAACGATGCCGTAATCCACCGCCTTGCCCTGCGACATGTACTCGAAATACTGCTTCTCGAGGCCGAGGGAAGAGTTCCTGTGCAGGGTGAAATTGACGGGCTTGCCGTAATACTTCTTCACCAGCTCCTCGAACCGGAGCAGAGCCCGGTTGAAGGCGTGGTCGTCGTTGAACTGCACGGCGCCGTTCAGCGTGATCGGCGTTTGCGCCCTGAGGATCGACGGCAAGCCAATCGTAGCCGCCGCAGTGGTCGCGCCGATACCCGCGAGAAATGACCTTCGCCTCATCGTCTCCCCTCCCTTTGATGCTCCGACCCTGTCGCCGGGCCGTGAGTGCAGCCGGTATGCGGCTTGCGAGAGGAAGCGTATGAAAAACCTCGGCGGGACGGAAGTCATTTCGCCTGCGCTGGGGGTACTCCTTCGTCGCAGGGCTCCCCGCCACGACCTGCTGCACTGCAACTCGCGCCTCTGCGGGCACGCGGCCTGGTGCATATGGCCGATCAGATCAATGCCGCCGGATGTGAAAATCGTGGCGCCGCGCAAGTCGCGCCCGTATGGTCCTCCCAAAATCATAATCCGGCGCCGCTGCGCTGGAACCGGGACGCCCGCGCTTGTCAAAGCTTACCCTGCCGGTCCGGCTCGCTCTTCTGGTCACGGGAACGATGTTGCCGCTGATCGTCTTTGCGGTCGGTATTGCCGTTTATAATTACAAGCAGGACCGCAGCGACGCGACGCGCCGGGTGGTGGCGAACGTGCGCAGCATGCGCCTCGTCCTGGACTCCGAGGTTCAGCGCATGACCGGCGGCCTGCAGGTGCTCGCGTTGACCAATTCCCTGCGCCACGACGATTTCCAGACCTTCCGCCGCATCGCGCTCGGTTTCGTCGAGCAATATGGCAAGGGCGGTCTGGTGCTGATCTCCGACCGCAAGGGCCGGCTGTTGTTTTCCTCCGCGACGGAGGACACCGCAAGCCTGCCGCCGCGCAGCCATCTCGAGACGATCGAGAGAGTGTTTACAAACAGGTCGCCCCAATATTCCGACCTGTTCATCAGCGCGATCAACGGGCGGCAGGTGCTCACCGTCGAGGTTCCGGTGTTCCGCGACGGCGAGGTGATCTACGACCTCTGCTTCAGCCCGCCGATCGGCATCTTCCAGGAGCTGGTGGAAAAGCAACGGCCCGACCAGCTCTGGACCGTATCCCTGCTCGACACCAAGGGCATCGTCTTCGCGCGCGCACCGAACCCGAGCGAGACGGTCGGCAAGCAGGCTTCCGGGGCGCTCTACGATGCGATGTCCCGCACCTCGGAGGCCGCCCTTTCGACCGTCTCGCTCGACGGGGTGGCGCTATCCTCTGCCTTTACCAAGTCGCCCCTGACCGGCTGGACCGTCGTGGCAGGCGTCGCCGAGAGCTCGCTGATCGCGCCGCTCTGGCGCAACATCGCGATCACCAGCCTGATCGGCGGCATCCTGCTGCTGACCGGCCTGACCTTCGCCGTCAGGATGGCGACCACGATCGCACGCGGCGAGATGCTGCACGATCTGTTGATCGACGAGCTCAACCATCGCGTCAAGAACACGCTGGCCTTGATGCAGGCGATCGCGGTGCAGACCTTCCGCAGCGCCAGCCGGGACGAGCGGATCAAGTTCGAGGGCCGGCTCGGCGCGCTGGCCGAAGCGCACAACCTGCTGAGCCAGGAGAAATGGGCGGGCTCCGAGCTCCGCGACGTGATCGCCCGCGCGCTTCAGCCGTTCCTGCTGAGCAGCCCCGACCGCATCCGCATGGCCGGTCCCGCCGTGCCGTTGTCGCCGCGGCTTGCCGTGGTGCTGTCGATGATCGTGCACGAGATCGCCACCAACGCCGCGAAGTATGGAGCGCTGTCCAACGAAACCGGGCGGGTGACGCTGGACTGGGAGGTCGTCACCGATGCGCCGAAGCCGCGGCTCCGGCTGATCTGGACCGAGATCGGCGGACCGCCGGTGACGGCGCCGGTGCGGCGCGGCTTCGGCTCGCGCCTGATCGAGCGCAGCGCCCGCGACCAGCTCGACGGCGAAGCAACCGTCGACTTCCTGCCGCGCGGCGTGGTCTGCACGGTGGTCTGCACGCTGGACGAGGCACGGTGAACGAAAGGACATCGCCGAACGTCCCAAGCGCGATGAGACTGAAACAAATCGTCATCGCGCTTGAGCTCATCGTTCGGGCATTCCGGAGAAATCGCTTCACGCGTTCCGGATCACGTTCTACACGGTCGAGATGCCGTCGATCGGGCTGATATCACCGACGAAGCGCAGCAGGTCGGCCATCGTGAACTCGCCCGGCACTTGCGATGGAAGCGTCGGCTTCCAGCTCTTGGCCTTGAGCCAGAGGTACGATTGGTGATCGCCATGGACGAGGCCGACAAAGACCTCGGCAAGCAGCGTCGCCCCGACCGGTCCGAGCCTTTCGCCGCCGCCCCGCTGCTCCGCTTCCTTGAGGATGTAGTACCAGAGCGGGGTGTGCTCGTGCAAACCATGCTTCTTCGCCACGGCACCGTCGGTCCCCTTGGAGATCTCGGCCGGGGTCAGAGGATTTTTGATCTTCATGGCCTTGGCGACGTCCTGTCCGGACGGCAATCCCAACAGCACGCCGCGCTTGAGGTTGCGGAACGGCAGGCTGCCGCCATCGCCCGGCAAGGTGTGGAGCTGCGGCACGACGAACGGATCGATCTTGCGCGACGGATTGAACCCCACGCCCGGAGGATTGTTCGGCAGGATCTGGTAGAAGCGCCGCCAGTCGATGATCCAGTTGCTTGAGAGCACCGGAAGCGGGAGCGGTGGCTGGATCGGATTAGGCGCGAGATCGCCGATGATTCCGCCCGAGAGCCCGGTAAACCTGAACAGCAGGTCGAGCGTCGCTGGAGCGAGGCCGCCCGGCGTGAAGATCCGGTTGTGGCTATAGACCTGGCGAACCATGCTGTGGCCGAGACGGTAGACCGCCGCGGAAAACTCGACGGGCATGTAGGGTGTCTTCTTGAAGCGGTAGAAGCGCCGCCCCTGCTCGAGAATCTTCGCGACGATCCCCTTTTCGGTGATCCGCTCCACGAAATCGTGCAGAACCATCCACTGATAGTGCCAGGTCACGATCCGGCGCGCTTCCTCGAAGATCTCGCCCTGCGGCTTGCCCGACGCCGCGAGCTGGTCGCAGACCTTGTTGTGAAACTTCAGCATCGCAAGATGGGTTTGCGCGACCAGCAAATTCTCGTCGTTACGATGATCGCCGATGAGGGCAAACCCCTCGGGATTGCGCGGTAGGTCGTTGCGATGGTCCCCGGTGATGTCATCGACGTTGACGGTCTTGCCGATCAGGAGCTTGGGACCCGGAGTCTTGCCGGTGTCGCTAGCCGAATTGCGCGCGTACAAATGGCGGCTTCCGTCCGGCCCGAGACCGTAGACGCTGTCGAGGTCGAGGGCGGGCGTGCGAAAATTCGTGACCGCCGTCGGATCGGCTTCCTTCTCGCCAAAGGAGGTCAGGTCGAGCGTGATGTCGTGGTCGACGAATTGGCCGAGATAGGTGAAGCCGGCCGGTACGTTGGCATTGTTTCCCGCGGGATCGCCCGGGTTGGGGTCCTTCATCGCATCGGCGAGTTCATGGAGCGGACCGTCGTCGACGGCCAGCGGCTCCAGGGTCGGAAACATCCGACCAAACATGCCCGGGTCATCGTGCCCGGAAAGCGTATCGAGGAATTGTCGTGTCGGCTGACGTCCGGCCTTGCCGTGACCGGGATGAACGTTGACCTCGGTTCCCATCGCTTGCTCCTACCTTAAAATGCTGCGGGGAGAGGGGCGACGAAGTTGTCGATTGGGTTGAAATTCCCGTTTCAGTATAGGCTTTTGAAAATTGCCCCTCAGGGTGCAGTACAAGGAAATATTACCACAGATTGCATTTCATGGGTGAGTCCTACCGGCGAGGCTATTTGCCCCACTGACGACACAGGCTTTTGATCGCCCGAAGCTCGAGCAAGTGAGACTAAGGCGCGACGCACGATGCGCGGCGATCTCGTCGCGCTTCAGCGTTTCGCGGCGAACCGCGCCCAGATCTCGGTGTCGGTGTAGAAGTCGACGCCGCCATCTAGATCTCGCACCAGCCACTCGCCGAGATAGACGATCTGGGTGCCGCTACGCCGCTCGTGCCGAAGCTCGAATTTTCCCTCGGCATCCTTCTGAAGCGAGCAACTCGACTGAACCCAGCTCGGCCACTCCTGCAAGGGCTGTCCCACGAACTGCCAGGCCACCAGGGCCACGTTGCCCGATATGGGCTCTAGGCGCACCGTCTTGGTCACGTGATCTCCCACCATGCGGCTGTCCCTGCTCCAACGCCTCGGGATCGGAAAGGTTTGGGGAGCCTGCCGCTCTCAGGCAGCATGCCTGACGGTTCTCAGCGGTTCCATCCGTGAAAACCCGGTTCCCATGGGAGCTAGCCGATCGTCTGCAGCGCTGGAAAGGTCTCCAGCAGCCAGATGCTCACATTCGAGACCGCGCCGGTGAGAAAGCCGATGCCGGTGATCACCATCAGGACACCCATGGCGCGCTCGACATTGACGAGATGGCCCTTCATGCGCGCGAACAGCGCCGAGAACTGCTCGATCATCAGGGCGGCGATCAGGAAGGGAATGCCGAGGCCCGCGGAATAGACCGCGAGCAGGCCCGCGCCCTTCGTCACCGTGGTTTCAGCCGCAGCGATCGACAGAATCGCGGCGAGGATCGGGCCGATACAGGGCGTCCAGCCGAAGGCGAACGCGAGCCCCATGATATAGGCGCCCCACAGGCCGACCGGCTTCGGGATCGGCAGCCGTCCCTCGCGCATCAACAGGCCGATGCGCGTCAGCCCGAGGAAGTGAAGGCCCATGACGATGATGACGATGCCGGCGAGGATCGACAGCTCCGCCGACCAGGCCCGGATCAGCCCGCCGATCAGCGAGGCGCTGGCGCCGAGCGCGACGAACACCGTGGAGAAGCCCAGCACGAACAGCAGCGCCGACATCAGGATTGCGCGCTTGGAGGCCGAGGGCGGCTCGTCGCTCTCGACGTGCTCGATCGTGGCGCCGGTGAGGTAGATCAGATAGGGCGGGACCAGCGGCAGGACGCAAGGCGAAAGGAAGCTGACGAGGCCGGCAATCAGCGCCGCCGGGATCGAAACATTTTGCATGATGCCGTCTGAGCCATCTCAGGTACCGGTACGGCGCGCGGGAAATGCGCCCGGCCGGAGCCGAACCGGCTCTGGTGTAGCCGATGCCGGAGAATGCGCAACAGAGGCGCACGAAACCAGGGCTCCTCTCGATGCCGTCTGCGATCACAGGTGCGGCATCGAGACGCGCACAAATCTCGCCAAAAAGCGAGGTTCGGCGGCGCGGCTACTTCACCACGCGGAGCAGCGGACGCCGGGGCTGGTCCTGCGTCTGCTTGGAAGGGGGCGGCGGCGCGCTCGCAGCGCTCCGCAGCATTTCGTCGCACAATGCCTTGAGATCGGCACTGTCTATTCCTTTGAGCTTCATCCTGACGTCGAGGATGACTATGGACAGCAGATCGGCCGACTCCCGGCTGTTGCACGCATTGAGAACCTTGCGGCACTCCTCGAGCGTTTCCAGCACCGACTGCAACTGTTCGTCTGAATGCGACACCGGCGTTCTTTCCGTTAATTCGGCCTGCGAGACGTGATTGTGACGACCCCCTCGGCACCCCTGGAATACCGAGGATAGCATGAGGCCACCGCGCCTCTGAACCTGATTTCGGTGGGTTTCTGTCGCGGAACTGCGGCTCCGGCCACCATCGCCGCGTCGCGCTGTTGACGATGCGCGAGGCAGTTCGGAAGCGAACGCTTGGCGCGCTGCAATTGATCCACTGAAGGAAACGACGCCGGCTTGCGCGCAAAGACAGTCATTGCGGACTGCGCCTGCAATCCCGCAGCCCTTTCACGGCTTGCAACGGAACTCACGCCACACCCCTTATGCGGGCGACAAATCCACCCAAATTCCCAGCCCATGCCAGCATCTAAATACCACCCCACTAGATAGTAAGGATGACAGTTCAAAACTCATCATCCCCAACCCGCAGTGGTTGTGGTTTGCGCTGGATTCTGCCAGTTTAGCAGTCCGAAAGGACTTGTATGCACTCCTTGGCGGAAAGGGGCGTTCCTCTGACGGAACGCCAAAAGACAAATCTCAGCGGCCTCTCGGATTGGGATGCGGCCCGCATATTTCTTGAAGTCGTCCGATGCGGAAGCTTCCGGTCGGCGGCCGAACGCCTGTCGTTGTCGATCAACGCCGTGCGCCGGCGCATCGACGATTTCGAACGCCAGACCGGCACCACGCTATTCACCCGCGACGTCCACGGCACCCATCTGACCGATGAAGGCGCGCTGGTGGTGTCCGCCGTCGAGCGCATGGAGGCTGCCACCTTCGACGTGCTGCGGGCCAGCGATTCGATGGCCAACGCGCTGTCCGGCGAGGTCCGGGTCGCCGTCACCGAGGGGCTCGGCACGTTCTGGCTCGCCCCGCGCCTGGTTGAGTTCCAGCAGGCCTATCCGAAGATCCTGGTCGACCTGCATTGCGCGATGCGCTCGGCCGATGTCTCGCGCCACGAGGCAGACGTCGCCATCCATCTGTCGCGTCCCTCGGCCCTCGACATCAAGCTGGTGCGGCTCGGCCGCATGCACCTGATGTTCTGGGCCTCCGAGAAATACATCGCAAAACATGGCGCGCCGCGTACGGCCGCGGAATTGATCAAGCATCGCCTGGTGCTGCAATTCGCCGATCAGCTCGCCGCCAAGGAATCTTTCGAGAGCTTCTTCCCGGGCGTTTCGGAACGGGACCTTCTGGTCATGAAGACCAATGTCTCGAGCGCCAACTATTGGGCGGTCGCGAATGGCGCCGGCATCGGCGTCTTCCCCAGCTACGCCATTGCGCTTGGGGGGAAGTTGATTCCACTGGAGGTCGAGCTGAACCGGCCGCTGGATATCTGGCTGTCCTACCATCCCGGTAGCGGCCGTATTCCGCGCGTGCGGCACATGATCGACTGGCTGATCGAAGCTTTCAGTCCAGCTCGTTTCCCGTGGTTTAAGGAAGAGTTCGTGCACCCGCATGAATTCAAGGACTCGTATATGGGCGAACCCCTGACCCAGCTCTTCGGGGGATTTTCTACCGAAGAACAAAGGTGAGAACGAACATGAAAGCAGCGGCAAAGAGGATGAAGCAGCGTAGTGCCGGCAAGCCGGATATCGAGCTTGGCAAGCGGATCCGCCTGCGGCGCGTCGAGATGAAGATCTCGCAGGCCGAGCTCGGCGAGAAGCTCGGCGTCAGCTTCCAGCAAGTGCAGAAGTACGAGAAGGGCGTCAATCGCGTGGGCGCGGCTCGGCTTCAGCAGATCGCCTCCGCGCTCGACGTACCGGTGACCTTCTTCTACGACGGCGACAACAAGGCGCGCGAAGTCGAGAGCCTGCTCTTCCTCGATTCGGCCTTCAGCCTTCGCCTGCTGCGCGCCTACAGCAAGATCAAGGACCAGACGGTGCAGCGTCAGCTCGTCTCGTTGATGGAATCGATCGCAGCGAACGAAAGCTGAGATCGACCGACGATCTGCCTTTACGGCCGATCTTCAATCCGCCGCGCCAGGGGGCGCGGCCGGATTGAACGAGACCCGGATCGCATGTCCTTGCGTCCGTCTTGGCCCGCGCGCTCTCCGCGTGCGGCCTTCGCTTCTCGGGGCGGCCTGACCGCCTCTTTTTGTTGTCGATTTCCCTGTCGCTCGTCCTGTCTTGCGAACGCAGCGGCACCGCCGTCATGCAATGGCGGCACAGGCGGATGCAAGCTGCCTCGCCTGTTGCCGTTGACCGCGGCGGTGCCGCCGCAGCACATTGCATCTTGTCAATGACAAGCGAGCGCGCGATGCCCGACACTTCCAGTGAGAAATCCTACGCCGACGGCAAGATCCTCAAGCACGTCACTGACGGCGTCGGCGTGATCACCTTCAACAATCCCGACAAGCGCAACGCGATGTCGCTGGAGATGTGGGAGGGATTTGGCGGGGCGCTGACGGCCTTGCGCGACGACGAGACGGTGCGCGTCGTGATCCTGCGCGGTGCCGGCGGCCAGGCTTTCGTCTCCGGCGCCGACATCAGCCAGTTCGAGAAGACCCGCCATAACGCGGCGGCGTCCGAGGAATACGCCAAGCGCAGCGCGGCCCAGCGCGCCCTGCTCGCCGACTTTCCCAAGCCGACCATCGCCTGCATCGAGGGCTTCTGTCTCGGCGGCGGCATGCAGATCGCGATGCTCGCCGATATCCGCCTCGCCGCACACGGCAGCCAGTTCGGCATTCCCGCAGCCCGGCTCGGCATCGCCTATGGTTATGACGGCTTGAAGCACCTGGTGTCGCTGGTCGGCCCGTCCTGGGCCCGGCTGCTGATGTATACGGGCATGCGCATCGAGTCCGCGGAGGCGCTGCGTATCGGCCTCGTCGAGCGCTTGTTCCCGATCGATGAGCTGTGGGGTGAGACGATGACGATCGCGCAGGCCATCTCCGAGAACGCCCCGCTCGCGATCAAGGCCGCGAAGATCACGATCGCGCAGGTGCTGAAGGACGAAAGCCAGCGCGACATGGACGCCATCAAGGCGATCGGCCATGCCTGCATGGACAGCGCCGATTTCCGCGAGGGCCGGCAGGCCTTCATGGAGAAGCGCAAGCCCAAGTTCCAGGGCAAATAGCCGAACCTCTGTCCAGGAAGATTAAATTCCTCGTGCAGCTTGCTGCGGGCCCGCGGGCCCCTTTTCTTTCGATCAACTCGAGCCGCAGTGGCGGCGGTCTGCTCTTGCATCTTCGATGCAATCCGACCTCTCCCCGCAAGCGGAGAGAGGTGAAACGCGCAGACTACAGCGCCGCGAGCACCGCCTTGGTGATGTCGGCCGTGCCGTTGCTGCCGCCAAACTCCATCGGCTTGATGCCGCCGGCATAGATCTTGTCCACCGCCCGCTCGATCGTCTCGCCCGCTTCCGCGGCGCTCTCGACGCCGTGCCTGTCCGCCAGCCAGTCCAGCATCATCGCCGCCGACAGGATCATGCCGGTGGGATTTGCCTTGCCCTGCCCCATGATGTCGGGCGCGGTGCCATGGCACGGCTGGAACACGGCGTACTTGTCGCCGATGTCAGCCGAGGGCGCCATGCCGAGGCCGCCGATCAAGCTCGCCGTGATGTCGGAGACGATGTCGCCGAACATGTTCTCCATCACCATCACGTCGAAATCCCAGGGGCGCTTCACCAGCATCGCCGAGCAGGCATCGACATAGAGCCGGTCGGTCTTCACGTCAGGATGCTTTTTCTCGATCTCGTCGAAGATGCCGCGGAAGAATGCAAACGCCTTGAACACGTTCGCCTTGTCGACGCAGGTCAGCATCCCCGGCTTGCCGCGCGCCTTGCGCCGCTCGGCCAGGCGAAACGAAAACTCGAACAGACGCTCGGAGGTCCGACGCGTGATCACCATGGTCTCGCGCGCGTCCTCGTGGGTGACGACGCCCTTGCCCATCGACGCGAACAGCCCTTCCGTGGATTCGCGAATCACGACGAGATCGATGCCGCGCTGGTCGGCACCGACGATCGGGCTAGGCACGCCGGGAATGAGGCGCGCGGGCCGCACGCCGGCATAGAGATCGAAGATGAAGCGCAGCTCGATCTGCGGCGCGATCTCGGTATTGTCGGGGTAGCGCACCGACGGCAGGCCGCAGGCGCCGAGCAGGATCGCATCGGCCTCCTCGCACAGCTTGATCGTCGAATCCGGCATCGACTTGCCGGTCGCGAGATAATTGGTCGCCCCTGCCGGTGCCTCGGTGAAACGGAAGCCGAGGCCTGATTTCTCGCCGACCTTGCGCAGCACCTCGAGTGCGGGCGCCATGACTTCGGGACCGATGCCGTCCCCAGCGAGCACGGCAATGTGGAAGGCGTTATTTGCGGACATGGGGGTTCCTGTAGGGATGCGTCATCCCGGGGCGGTCCGCAGGACCGAACCCGGGATCTCGAGATTCCGGGTTCGGTCCTTACGGACCGCCCCGGAATGACAGAGGGATTACGGCGTCAGCACCGTGCGCCCGACCACCGCGCCCTGCTGCAATTGCAGCAGCGCGTCATTGGCCTTGGCGAGCGGGGCCGTCGTCACGGGGATCGGCGGCACCTTCTTGGTGCGCACGAGCTCAAGCAGCTCCTGCGTCTCGCGCAAGTTTCCGACATAGCTGCCCTGGATCGTGATCGCCTTGATCGGAATCAGCGGCAGTGCCCAGGTCGCGCCGCCGCCGAACAGACCGACGATGACGAGCTTGCCACCCTTGGTCAGGCAGTCGAAGCCGAGCTGCGTCGTCGCTGCGTTGCCGACAAGGTCGATCACGGCGCGGATCGGCCCGCCCGCCTTCCTGGCAAGCTGTTCCAGCGCATCCGGTGCCTTGGGGTCGACGGTGGCGAGCGCGCCGGCCTTCTCCGCCGCCTCGCGCTTCCTGGCGTCGATATCGACCATGATCGCGCCCTTGCCGCCCATCGCCTTCAACAGGGACAGCGCCATCAGGCCGAGACCGCCCGCGCCGAACATCACGATCGGCGTGTCGAAATGCTGCTCGACCTTCTTCAGCGCGCTGTAGGTGGTGACGCCCGAGCAGGCATAGGGCGCGGTCGTCGCCGGGTCGAGCCCTCTCAGATTGAGCAGATAGCGCGGGTGCGGCACCAGCATGTGATCGGAATAGCCGCCGTCGCAATAGACGCCGAGCGAGCGCGGCGTCAGGCACATGTTCTCGTCACCGGCAAGGCAGGTGGCACACTTGCCGCAGCCGATCCAGGGATAGACCAGCCCGACATCGCCGATCTTCAGCTCGCCCTGGTCGGTCGGCTTCACGTCGGGGCCGAACGCCAGGATTTCACCGACGGTCTCGTGGCCCATGGTCAGCGGCAGGCTGATGCCGCGGTCCTTCAGCGAGAGCGGCTTGCGGCCGTGGCCGAGATCGTAACCGCCCTCCCAGATGTGGAGATCGCTGTGGCAGACGCCGGCGGCCTTCACCTTGATCAGCACCTGCGTGCCCGACGGCTGCGGCGTCGCCTCGTCGAACTCCTGCAGCGGCGCCTTGAAATCGGCAACCTTGAAACTCTTCATCGGCGTCCTCCCGCATGCTTCTTGTCGCCGCGCCACCATGCCATGGCCGGCAAGGCGAGACAAACCGGTCTTAGTTCAGGCCAGCGGATGATGGCAAGCCGCGAACTGGCCGGGTGCGACTTGACGCAACTCCGGTATCTCCGCGCTGCATCGCTGATCGGCCCGCGGGCAGCGGGTGCGGAAGCGGCAGCCGGACGGCGGTGCAATCGGCGATGGCGGCTCGCCGCCCGCTACACTCTCGGCGGGACGAACGTCCGGATCGGGCACCGGAATCGCCTGCAACAACAGCTCCGTATAGGGATGCGCCGGCCGCGCGAACAATTGCTCGGAGGGGCCGACCTCGCAAAGCCGGCCGAGATACATCACCGCGACGCGGTCGCTGACCGCTTTGACCACCGCAAGATCATGCGCAATGAACAGCAGCGTCAGGCCGAAGCGCGCCTTCATCTCCTCGAGCAGGTTGAGGATTTGCGCGCGAATGGAGACGTCGAGCGCCGAGACCGGTTCGTCGCAGACGATGAACTCGGGATTGAGCACGAGCGACCGTGCGATGCAGATGCGCTGGCACTGCCCGCCGGAGAACTCATGCGGCAATCGCCCTGCGACGAGGTCGGGATCAAGCCCGACCGCCGACAGCACCTCATGGACGCGGCGCTTGCGCTCGGCCGCATCCTTGACGCCGGCGATGATCAGCGGCTCGGCCACGATGTCGCCGATGCGACGGCGCGGGTTGAGGGACGCGATCGGATCCTGGAAGATCAGCTGCACCCGGCGGCGCATCCTGCGCAGCGCCTCGCCCTCCATCGCGGTGAGATCCTCGCCGTCGAACAGCACGCGGCCGGATTTGGCCCGGCGCAATTGCAGCACCGCCCGCCCCAGCGTCGACTTGCCGCAGCCGGATTCGCCGACCAGCCCCAGCGTCTCGCCGCGCGCGACCTGAAAACTGACGCCGGAGACGGCATGCACCGTCTTGTTGCCGAAGCCATATTCGACGACGAGACTGTCGACGTTCAGAAGCGGCTCGGCGCGCACGGCAAGCTGCATCATGCGCCAACTCCCTCCGCCATCTGGATCGGGTGGAAGCACGCATAGAGATGATCAGGCATCTCGGCGCTCGTCAGTGCCGGCTTGGCCTCACGACAGCGGCTGGTGGCATAACGGCAGCGCGGCGCGAAGGAGCAGCCACGCAGCGGCCGCGTCGGATCGGGCGGACGGCCGGAGATGGCCGGCAGCGGCGCATGCGGCGCGGCATCTAGCTTGGGAATCGCTGCCAGCAACGCCTCCGTGTAGGGCATGTGCATGCGCTTGAACAACGCCGAGGTCGGCGCGCGCTCCACCACCCTGCCCGCATACATCACCGCGACCTCGTCGGCACGGCCGGCGACGACGCCGAGATCGTGGGTGATGATGATCATCGCCATGTGACGGCGGCGTTGTTCGCGCGCGAGCAGATCGAGGATCTGCGCCTGGATGGTCACGTCGAGCGCGGTCGTCGGCTCGTCCGCGATCAAGAGCTTCGGCTCGCAGGACAGCGCGATCGCAATCGCGATGCGCTGGCGCATGCCGCCGGAGCATTGATGCGGATATTGCCCGAGCCGCTGCTCCGGCGCGGGAATGCCGACGGCGGCCAGCAGCTCGATGCTGCGCTTCCGTGCCTCAGGAGCATCGAGCTCGAGATGCTCCTGGATCGTCTCCATCAACTGCGTGCCGATGGTAAGCACCGGATTGAGCGAGGTCATGGGATCCTGGAACACGACCGCGAGATCGCGGCCGCGCAGGCGCCGCAGGCTCTCCGGCGCGAGCCGCACCAGATCCTGGCCGTCGAACATCACCCGGCCCGTGAGCTTTGCCTTCTTCGGCAGCAGCTGAAGGACCGCGCGCGACAGCATGGTCTTGCCGCAACCGGATTCGCCGACGATGCCGAGCGTGCGGCCCGCCTCCAGCGACAGGTCGACATGATCCACCGCGCGCAAATTGCCGCGCGGCGTCGGCAGCTCGACCGTGACGTCCGCGATGGTCAATAGCGGGGCGCTCACAGCGCCCCCTGCCGCGGATCGGTCAGCGCCCGCAAGGTGTCGCCGACCAGATTGAAGGCCAGCACGGTCACGAAAAGTCCGGCCGCCGGCAGGAACGCCAGCCGCGGCGCGACGTCGAGGCTGTCGCGCCCCTCTCCGATCATGCTGCCCCAGCTCGCCATCGGCGGCGGCACGCCGAGGCCGAGGAAGGACAACGCCCCCTCGACCACGATGGTGACGGCGACGCCGAGCAGGAAGAAGGCGAGCAGCGGCAGGATCACGTTCGGCAACAGCTCGCGCAGCAGGATACGCGCATGGCTGGCGCCGAGCGCCTCGGCCGCGATCACGAATTCCCGCCGCGCCAGCGTCAGCGTCGCCGCCCGAGCCACGCGCATGAAGGCGGGAATGCCGAGCACGCCGAGGATCACGGTGAGGTTGGGGACGGACTGGCCGAGATAGGCGGTCACGGCAAGTGCGAAGATCAGCGGCGGAAAGGCGAGCAGCACGTCCATGCTGCCGACCACGACTGTCTCGAACCGGCCGCGGAAATAGCCGGCGAGCAGGCCGAGCGCACCGCCGATGGCAAGGCCGATCATCGGTGCGATCAGTCCGACCGTCAGCGAGGTGCGCGCGCCGAAAATCAGGCGGGCGAGCTCGTCGCGGCCGAGTCCGTCGGTGCCGAGCCAATGCTCGGAAGAGAACGCCGCGCGGCGCTCCAGCATGTCCATGTCGACAGGATTTTGCAGCGGCAGCACTGGCGCGAGGATCGCGAGCGCGAGGATGATCGCGAGCCAGGCGCTCGCGATCCAGAACAGCAGGCCGAGCTTGCGCTTGCGGCCGACCGGCACGGGCACCGCCTCGTCCTGCAGCGAGAGCTCAAGCGTGGCCATGGCGGATCCTGGGGTCGAGCACGGCGTAGAGCATGTCGACGATGAAATTCACGATGACGAAGCCGCAGGCGACCAGCAGCACCACGCCCTGGAGGATGACGAGGTCGCGGGTATAGATCGCCCCGACCAGGAGCCGGCCGATGCCGGGCAGCGCGAAGATCGATTCCACGATCAGCGTGCCGCCGAGCAGACGGCCGATATTGATGCCGGTCACGGTCACCAGGGTCAGCGATGACGGCTTCAGCGCATGTACGAACAATATACGCGCGGGCTTGAGGCCTTTTGCCTTGGCGAGCGCGATATAGTCCTCCTGCAGGGTCGCGATCATGTCGGAGCGCAGCACCCGCATGATGCCCGGCCATTCGGCAAGGGCGAGCGTCAGGGCCGGCAGCATGAAGAAGCGCAGATTGCTGAGCGGCGCCTCGGTGAACGGCACATAGCCGGTCGCCGGCAGCCAGTGCAGCTCGACCGCGAACAGATAGATCAGCAGGATCGCCACCAGGAAGGACGGCATCGACAGCATCGCGAACGCGCTGCCGGTCATGAAGCGGTCGAACGCGCCGCCGGCACGCGCGGCACAGGCGATCGCGACGGGAACGCCGATCAGGAGGCCGAGGAACTCGGCCATCAGCATCAATTGCAGCGAGACCGGAATACGCTCGGCGACCGCCTGCAACACCGTCTGCCCGGTGCGGAACGAGCGGCCGAGATCGCCCTGCAGAACCTGGCCGAGCCAGCTGAGATAACGCCACCACAGCGGCTGGTCGAGCCCCATGTCGCGGCGCAGCGCCGCAACGTTCTCCGGCGTCGCCTGATCGCCCAGGATCACGAGAGCGAGATCGCCCGGCAGCAGCGAGGCGATCAGGAACGTCAGCAGCGAGACGGCGAGCAGCACCGGCAGCATGGCAAGCAGCCGCCGAACGACGAAGTTCAGCATCGCGCCATCATTCCAGCCAGGTCCTCGAGACGTCGATCACGCCGTTGTACATCTTCGGGAAGCCCTTCAGCTTGGCGCTCGACAGCGCGTAATAGGTGTTCTGGAAGGTCCAGAACCAGATCGCCTCCTTGTTGATCAGGCGGCTGATGGCGCAGTAATCCTCGGTGCGCTGGCCGAGGTCCGCCGTGACGCGCGCGTGGTCCAGGAGCTTGTCGAGCTCGGGGTTCGAGTATCCGGCGAGCGCCAGCGGGCTGCCGCTGCGGAAATTCGCGTACATCTGCGGGTCGGGATCGGCGAGATCGACGATGCGCCACGGCGTCATCTGGAACTGGCGGGTGAAGGCGCGCGAGGGAATGGTGGCCTGATCGACCTGCTCGATCTCCATGTTGGCGCCGACGCGCTTCCAGAACTGCTGCAGCACCTGGCCGACCATGCGCCCGCGCGGCGTCGCGGTCACCAGCATCTTGAACTCGACCGGCTTGCCGTAATCCTTGATCAGCGCCTTGGCTTTCTCGACGTCGAACGGCAGCGCACCGTCGTCCTTGCATTTGACCCAGGAGCCGTCACCGTAAGGATTGCTCGCGGGCCGGCTCAGACCGTTGGTGATCGCCTGCGACATTTTCGGGCGATCGATCGCCATCACCAGCGCCTGGCGCACGCGGACGTCGTCGAACGGCGCGACCTTGGTGTTGAAGGCGTAGACCGCCGCACCCGAGCCCTTATAGGTGTGCACGGTGAGCTTGGGGTCCTTCTGCGCCTTCATGATGTTGTCGGCGTCGTTCTCGTCATCCCAGATGATGTCGGCCTCGCCCGATTGCAGCGAGGCGAAGCGCGACTGCGCGTCGGGCAGCGGCTTCAGGATGATGCGGTCGAGATAGGGACGGCTCTTGTCCCAGTAATTTGGATTCTTCTCCAGCACCATGCGGTCGCCGGCGGTCCATGACTTCAGGATGTAGGGACCGGTGCCGACGGGATTGCGATTGTAGTCGTCGCCCTTGGTCTTCCAGGCCGTCGGGGAATGCACCGCGTTGTTCTGGCTCTGGATCGTGATCACCGCCGGCAGGTTCACGGAGGGGTCGGTGAGCTTGTAGACGAGGGTGTAGTCGTCTGGCGCCAGCACTTCCTTGATATTGGTGATGTAGAAGGCGCAGCGGCACTTGTTGGCGGGATCCTTCTGCCGGTCGAAATTCTCCTTGAAGGCCTGCGCGTTGAACGGCGTGCCGTCGTGGAATTTCACGCCCTCGCGCAGCTTGAAGGTCCACGTCATGTAGTCGTCGGAATGCGTCCAGGACACCGCGAGCTTTGGCGCGGCGTCTCCCTTCTCATCCAACGTGGTGAGCGTGTCGAAAATGGCGGCGGCAGCGGTGAAGGTCGAGGTGTCGTAGACCCCGACCTTGAGCGGATCGAAGCCTGCAATCTCCAGCTCCTGGCCGACGGTGATGCTGCCGCCGGATTTCTGCGCCTGCGCAGGTCCAGTCAGCGGAAGGAGGGCAAATGCCGCGGCAAGGAATATCGGCGCGTGCTGGCGCGCCGCAGCAGCAATCTTCGTCATGGTTCCTCCCGGGATCCCTCGTCCGATGTTTCGGATCGCTGAATGACTGGAGGCGAGAGTGGCGACAAAAGCGCGCCACCGCAAGAGGAACGCGCGCGAGATCACACGCCGCATGTGCGGCGCAACGTTGCTCAGCGTGTCGCGGCTGTTTTACCTGTCGGAATTGTCGCATCGTCGGCGAGGCCGATCTCCTCGCGCAGCGCATCGGTATGCTCGCCGAGCACGGCCATCGTCCTGGCGGGCGCGGTGTCGGCGCCCGACATCCGGAACGGCAGGTTGAGCACTTTGAAGGCGCCGCCCTCGTCCTGCACGGACGTGAGCGCCTGCCGGTGCGCGAGCTGCGGATCGGCCAGCGCCTCGGCCACGGTGCGATAGGCCGAAGCCGGCACGCCGGCGGCGCCGAGCGCAGCGAGACACGCATCGGTCGTGAGCTGCCGCGACCAGGCCTCGACCCCGTCCATCACCTCCGCCCAGTTGTCGCGACGCGCGGCATAGGTCGAGAAGCGCGGGTCGGTGATCCATTCGCCATGGCCGATCACGCCCATCAATCCCTGGAACGTCTTCTCGCTGGCGACCGTGATCATGACGTAGCCGTTTGCCGTCTCGGTCGGTCCGAACATCGGGCGCGGCGGCGGCTTCACGGCGAATTGCGCGCTCTGCAATTCGGTCAGCGTCAGCGACAGCATCGATTCCAGCATGGACACGTCGATATGCTGGCCGAGCCCGGTCACGGTCCTCTGATAGAGCGCTGACGCGATCGCGCCGAAGCCATAGGTGCCGGTGACGACGTCGGCATGATAGATGCCGCAATAATCGGGCCGATTGCGGCCGGGCTGGTAGGCCAGATGCGCCATATCGTAGCCGGAGGCGGCATGGATCACCGGCGCGTAGGCCGGCAGCTCGGCCGAAGGGCCGCTCTGGCCGTAGCCGGAGATCGAGCAATAGATCAGCCGCGGGTTGACGATGCGCAGCCTGTCGTAGTCGAGCCGCAGCCGGTGCATCACGCCGGGGCGAAAATTCTCGACCAGGATGTCCGATGTCGCGGCCAGCCGGCGGACCGCCTCCTTGCCGTCCTCCGATTTGAGGTCGAGCACCACGCTCTTCTTGCCGACATTGAGCTGGCCGAACGTGGTGCTGCAGCCCTTGCGCAGCGGCGGCCGGGTCCGCATCGTCTCGCCGCCGTCGGTCTCGATCTTGATGACCTCGGCGCCCATGTCGGCCAGCATCCGCGCGCAGTGCGGACCGGCGATGGTGGTCGAAAAATCCAGGACCCTGAGGCCGGCGAAGGCCTTTGTCGTCGTCCCCTCATGCTTATCTGCTAGTTGCATCCCCGAAGCCCCTTGGAACCTTCGATGTTCTCTCTTGTTGATGCGGCGACCCTAGAGGGCGGCGGCTGAGTAGGAAAGTCTTTACCCAACGGACGCGCCGCGTGGGCGGGCTTTAAGAATTCGTGGGCAACTGGACCCGTTCTTGCATAGCAGCAAACGGGATCGGAAGAGGGCAGCTGTTCTTGAGGGTCTTGTTCGTCACGACAGAGATGGACGACTTCGTCCGCGTCGGCGGCCTTGGCGCCGTGTCCGCTGCTCTGCCCCGCGCCCTTCGCTCCTTTGCCGATATCCGGGTCATGCTGCCCGGCTATCGCGACATCATCGAACAACTCACGCATATTCAGATCGTTGGCCGCTGCCCGGCGTTCGCGGAAATGCCCGCCTGCTCGCTCGGCCGGGCCGCGACCAAGGACGGACTGCCGGTCTACGTGCTGCTCTGCTCGCAACTGTACGACCGGCCCGGCAATCCCTATGGCGACGAGTCCGGACGCGACTGGCCGGACAACGACATCCGCTTCGCGCGCTTTGCCTCGGCCGCCGCCGAGCTGGCCATGGGCAAGCTGGACAAGAATTGGGCAGCAGACCTGATCCATGCCAATGACTGGCAGGCCTCGCTGGTGCCGGCCTATCTCGCCTGGCAGGGCGCCAAGCTGCCGTCGATCCTGACCATTCACAACCTCGCCTATCAGGGCCTCTTCCCGAAGGACGCGCTGCGGCGGATCGGCGCACCGGAGAGCTCGTTCCACATCGACGGCATCGAGTTCTACGACCAGCTCTCCTTCCTCAAGGCCGGCCTGGTCTACGCCTCGCACCTCACCACGGTCAGCGGCACCTATGCGCGCGAGATCACCACGGCCGAGTTCGGCTGCGGCCTGGAGGGCCTGCTCCGCCTGCGCTCGGACGCCGCCGAGCTCACCGGCATCCTCAACGGCATCGACGAGAGCTGGGACCCGCGCTCCTGCGCCCAGCTCGCCCAGCAGTTCGGCGCCGGCGACTGGGTCGGCAAGAGGGCCAATGCGGATTACGTCCGCAAGCAGTTCGGGCTTGCGGTCTCGCGCGGCCCGATATTCGGCATCGTCGCGCGCCTCGTGCACCAGAAGGGTATCGACCTCGTGCTGTCGGCGGCCGACGAGATCGTCGATGCCGGCGGGCAGATCGTGGTCACCGGCTCCGGCGAGCCGGCGCTCGAGCAGGCCTTGATCGACGCGCATCGCCGCCGCCCCGACGCCATCGGCGTCGCGATCGGCTTCAACGACGCCCAGGCCCGCCGCATCTTTGCGGGCAGTGATTTCACCCTGATGCCGTCGCGCTTCGAGCCGTGCGGCCTCAGCCAGATGTACGCCCAGCGCTTCGGCTCGCTGCCGATCGGGCACCAGACCGGCGGCCTCGCCGAGACCATCACCGACGGAGAGACCGGATTCCTGTTCTCGAAACCCTCGCGCGATTCCTTCCTCGGCGGCGTCCGCCGGGCCTTCTCGGCCTTCATGGCGCAGGACCAGCTCGACACCATGCGCCGCAGCGCCATGGGACGATCGTTCTCCTGGAGCATCTCGGCGGGCAGCTACAGCGCGCTGTACCGGAAGCTGGCGTCGGTGTGAGGCGCGACGGCGCTCCCACACACTCCGTCATTGCGAGCGCAGAGAAGCAATCAAGACCGTCTCCGCGGAGGCAGCCTGGATTGCTTCGTCGCAAGTGCTCCTCGCAATGACGACGCGGAGACCCGTGGCGCGCCTCACCCTCCAGTCGTGCCCCGAACGCAGCGTAGCGCGGCGCACTTGCGACGTGGTGCGCTGCTGAGCCGGGGCCCATGGCGCGTCGGAGTTCGAGGCCTCTGGGTCCCGGCTCTGCGCTGCAACGCGCTTGGCACGTTGTGGCTTGTCCGGGACACGAGAGATCGGGCCCTCACCCCTTCCCGCGCACGTCCATCTGCGGCCGTCCGATCCAGGCGCGGTTGAGGCAGCGCGTCATCCAGTCGGGCTGCGGCTCGCCGCGCAGCCGCGCCTGCGCTTCCTGGTAAGGGCCGACATAGCGCAGCCGGTCAGGCAGTCTTGGATAGACGCGCCGGATCCATCGCAGCGCATTGTCGACCGCCCTCTCGTCGTTCGCGTCGAGCGCAAAGGCGAACCCGGCGCGCAGCCGTTCCGGCAACATCCGCGCCGTCAGCGCGCGGTACCAGCGCGGCGGCCGCAGCCACGGGCGTGCGCCGGCAAAAATCTGCGCCGCGATCTCGCGTGCCGCCGGGCTCACGGTCAACGTCTCCGACTGCGCCATCGCCGCGGTGTAGGCGGTAAAGCCGGACCAGTCCGCCGGCAGATCGTCTGCCGTCAACCCGAACAAGGCACCGAACAGCCGGCTCTCGCTCCAGTAACGCTCGCGCTCTTCCGCCGAGAGAGCTGGCAGGACCAGGTCGTGCGCCATCAGCGCGGACTCCACCAGGGTCGCATGAACCCAGCGCAGCGACGGGATGTCGTTGGCGTGGTAGCGCGAACCTGCCGCAAACGGGCCGGCAGTCTCGGGCATCTCTCCGATGATCATGCTGTGGCGCCGGTGCAGCTGGCGCGACGACAGCAGCGCCCGGTCGAGCGAGCCGAACACCATGGCAAAGACGATGTCGAAGGTGCGATGGAAGCGCCCGATCGGATCGGCAAGAGTCTTCGAATGCTCGGCGATGGCGGCGGCGACCCACGGATGGGCCAGCTGCAGCAATAGCGCGCGTCCGGCGCCGAGAAAGATGACGGCCTCGCGGTCGATCCGCCAGGTCAGCGTGTCGGGACCGAACACGCCGGCCACCGGTCCCGCTGCGTTGGCGCGGACCTGATCGAGCGTTGCCTCGAGATCGTTCGCGGACACCATCTGCGCGGCCTTCGGTTGCGAGGAATGAGACGATCCGCAAGGCCTGTGGCAATTCGATGATGAAAAAGCCGTCCTACTCCGCCGCCATCGGCAGCACGTCCATATGCTCGTGCAGCACCACACCGGCGAGCGGATCGAATTCGCCGAGCCACGGCTTTCGTTCGAGCACAGACCGCGTATGCGCATAGCCGGCGTCCCAGCGCCGCATGATGCCGGACGGGCTGAAGTCGATGTCCTTGGTATGGGTCTCACGATCGAGCTGCGGCGCCAGCAGCCGCACGACATGCATCCGGGTTGGACAGCCGTAGCTGATCAATTCCCGCACTGCGGGGTCGCGGCGCTCGTTCTCGGAGAGGCGCGCGGCGAGCTGGTTGATGACGTGGCGCAGGCGGTGGGCCTGCTGCTGGCGGGCGATCTGGCTCGCGATACGACTCGAATATTGCACGTCCTTGTGCCGGTTCAGCACTTCCGCCATCGTCGTCGGCTCTGCGCCGATCGGATTCCACAGATGCACGGCGAAGATCAGCGAATTCCTGCGCGGATTGTCGTCGAACACGGCTTCGGTCGGCGTGTTCGAGAGGATGCCGCCGTCCCAATAGAGCTCGCCGTCGATGCGCACCGCCGGAAACGCCGGCGGCAGCGCGCCCGAGGCCATCACATGCTTCACGGTCAGCTCGCCGTCGCGGCTGTCGAAATAGCGCATCTGGCTGCTGCGGACATGGGCCGCGCCGACCGTCAGCCGCGGCGAGCAGCGGTTAACCAGGCCGAAGTGGACCAGCTCGAGCAGCGTCCTCTCCAGCGGAGCGGTCGAATAGAAGCCGGCGTGATCCGCTCCCAGCGGATAGGAATCACCGGCATGCGCCAGCGGATTGGGGCGAAAGAAGCCGGGAATGCCGTTGGTGACGGTCGACCAATAGGTGAGCTTCTCGTTGAAGCCGGGAAACGCGGTGCGCAGATTCCAGACCGGATTCTGCTCCATCCGCTTCCAGAACTCCTTCAAATGCGCCAGCCGCTGGCCGGGCGCGTTGCCCGCGATCAGGCTGGCATTGATGGCGCCGATCGAGGTGCCGATGATCCAGTCCGGCTCGATCCCGGCTTCATGCAGCGCCTGATATACGCCGGCCTGGTAGGACCCGAGCGCGCCGCCGCCCTGGAGCACGAGCACGACCTGCCCGGGCAGACCCAGGCCCTTCCTCTGTGTGTTGTCCTGCATGCCATTCATGTCTTGCTCCTGGTGAGCTTGCACCGATCGAATATTCACATGCCGCTGCGGCTTGTTGCGCCGGCCCATCTCAATGCGCGGTCCAGCCGCCGTCGACCGGAAGCGCGATGCCGGTGATCGAAGCGGCCGCGTCCGTCGACAGGAACACCGTCAGCGCGCCGAGCTCTTCGACCGTGGCGAAGCGCTTGTTCGGCTGCTGCGCCAGCAGCACGTCGCGGATGACCTGATCGCGGGAGATTCCGTGCGCCTTGGCCTGCCCGTCGATCTGCGCTTCGACCAGCGGCGTATAGACGTAGCCGGGACAGACGGCGTTGCAGGTGATGCCCTCCTCCGCCGTCTCCAGCGCCGTGACCTTCGTCAGACCGACGATGCCGTGCTTGGCGGCGACATAGGCTGCCTTGAATGGCGAGCCGACCAGCCCGTGCGCGGAGGCGATGTTGATGATCCGGCCAAACCCGTTCTGACGCATCGTCGGCAGCGCGAGCCGCGTCGTTTGGAAGGCGGAGGTCAGGTTGATCGCGAGGATCTGGTCCCATTTCTCGACGGGAAATTGCTCGAGCGGCGCGACATGCTGGATGCCGGCGTTGTTGACGAGGATGTCGAGTCGACCGGACTGGGCGATAGTCGCCGCGATCATCTCGGCGATCGATCTCGGCTTGGTCAGGTCGGCCGGCGAGTAGCTCGTCTTGACGCCGAACTCGGCGGCGATCTGCTCGCGTGTCCGACCGATCTCGCTGGCGACGCCGAGACCATTCAGCACGACATCGGCGCCGGCCGCGGCCAGGGCCCGTGCGATACCGAGACCGATGCCGCTGGTCGAGCCCGTGACGAGCGCGACCCTGCCGGCCAGCGCGCGTGCAGGCTGCGATGTCTGCGGCTTCAGCGGTATGTTCATGGCACGGTCTCCGTTGGCGATGACTGGGTTTCAAGCCTTCGCAGAACCCTGGAGGATCGCCGGCCCAAACGGAAATACCGGCTGGCTTCCGACTCCATACGTCCGCGCTATCGCGGGCGGGATGTCATTTCCCGCTTCGATCGGCTAGATTTCCGGCCGATCTTGCTGGGAGCCGATCCATGGAAATGCACCAGGTCCGCTATTTCCTCGCGGTGGCGCGGTTGCTCAATTTCACGCGCGCGGCGGAGGAGTGCAACGTCACGCAGCCTTCGCTAACGCGCGCGATCAAGCAGCTCGAGGCCGAACTCGGCGGCGACTTGTTTCGCCGCGAGCGACCGGCGGCGCAACTGACCGAGCTCGGCCAGCGCATGCATCCGCTGCTGAAGCAGTGCTATGATGCCGCGGTCGGCGCGCGCTCGCTCGCCTCCTCGTTTAGGAGCGGTGAGGTCGGCGCGCTCCGCATCGCGCTGACGCATTCGATCGATCTGGCATTGCTGATTCCGCACCTCAACGAGATCAGGCGGCAGTTCAACCGGCTCGAATTGCGCTTCCTGCGCGGGACGAGCCGCGAGGTCGCCGATTTCCTCAAGAAAGGAGAAGCCGAGCTCGGCATCGCCGCCGAGATCGACGAGGCCTGGGACCGGCTCGACACCTGGCCGCTGTTCACCGAAAGCTTCGAGCTCGTCGTTGGCGACGGACATCGGCTGGCCGGCCGCAGCAGCATCGAGCTGGACGATTTGCGCTCGGAGCAGTTGCTGAGCCGGACCTTCTGCGAGCATTCGCGCCGCATCTCCGCGAGCCTGCGCGAGCACGGCATCGAGCATGGCCACGAGATTTCGAGCGAGCGCGACCTGATCGAGCTGGTCGAAGCCGACATCGGCGTCGCCATGGTGCCGCACACCTCGCCTTTGCCGGAAACGCTGACCCGCGCCACCGTCGCCGGACTGGACGCCCGCCGCACCGTCAGCCTTTACGGCGTGGCCGGCCGGCAGCGCACGGCGGTCGCCAACGCCGTGATGCGCATGCTGCGCGGCGCCGACTGGCGGGAGATTGCGGGCTAGCTGCTGCTTTCACTCTCCCCTTGTGGGAGAAGGGAAGAGAAGCTCAGTTCTCCCGGCTCGCGCTCTCCAGCGCCGCGAGCAGATCATCGATCTCCATGCGCTTGCGGAAATCGGGATCGACGAACCGTGCTTTGACGATCCCGTCGCGGCCAACCACGAACACGGCCGGGATCGGCAGCATCCAGCCGTCATTGCCGTGGAATTTCGCCATGTCCTGATACGACAACAGCTGCTGGATCTCGGCGCCGAGCCAGATCGCGAGATTGAGCGAGAGCGCATAGCCGTTGTCGAGATCGGTCAGGATCGGAAACGGCGCGCCGGATTCGGCCTTCAGTTGCCCGGTATATTCCTGCGTCTCCGGCATGATTGCGACGACCTGCGCCCCCATGGCCTCGATGCGATCGAGTGCCTGAACCACGGCGCGGACATTGAGCCTGCAATAAGGACACCAATGGCCGCGGAAGAACATCACGGCGAGCGGACCGCGCTCCAGCAGCGCAGGCAGCGCGACCAGACGTCCGCCCTCGTCCGGCAGCATGAACGGCGGCATCGCATCGCCCGGACGCGGCGCTGTCTCGCCGCCGCCGTTCCCGCCCAATCTCGCGACTAGGCGATCGACTGCCTCGCCATAGGCCGGAAAGACCGCACGGCTGGCATCGGCATAGGCGCGGAGCTGCTCGTTCAGCGTGCCGTCCATGTCGCGGCAGCGCTGGAAGGCAAGCCTGAGCTGTTCGGCATCGGCTGGCGAGAGAGACGTCATCTTCTGCTCCGGCATTGCATTCGGTGAATATTAGTTTCCCGGTTCGGCCGGCCGCAAGGGGCGGCCGCGAAGCCGGGCGCCAATCGGGCCCGCCCTGTCATCGGACGCCGAATGGGACGAATGCGGAAATGCCGTTACCCAATCGGATCGATAGCCGCCGCGCATCAACATAGCGCATCGCTATCGCATCGAAAGCAAGCCGGCATTTCAGGATCGACGTGATCTCGACCAAGCTCCCGTCATAGCCGGCGACCAGCGAGGTTGCGGCCAACACAGGAGACTTCCCATGTCCAAGCATCCCACATTGTCGCGCCTGGTCTGGTCCGGCCTCGCCATCGTCGGCGCGCTGACATTCGCGTCGCAGCCGGCCGTCGCGGGTGAATGCCCAGCCGACAAGGTCAAGCCGAACGCACAACAGATGATCGACTACAAGCCGGTCGGCGTCACCGACGTGACGCTGGGCGCCATCGACCTCGGCAAGCAGCCCGCCCATATCGAGGGCCGCGAGCTGCGCTTCCGCAAGCTGACCATCGCGCCCGGCGGCATCGTGCCGTGGCACAGCCATGACGACCGTCCCGCGTTGATCTTCGTGCAGCAGGGCGAGATCGTCGAATACGCCTCCAACTGCGTCGATCCGATCATGCACAAGGCCGGCGACATCCGTCCCGAGGTCCACGGCACCTCGCATTGGTGGAAGAACCTCGGCAAGGAGACCGTCATTCTCTATGTCGGCGACGTCCGCAAGGATCCCAACGACCACCACATGTAACGGGTGCACCCAGCCCCAGCGCACTCTTACGAGATGTGGCGCCCGGGACTCCCACCGCCGGGCGCCGCATCCCTTCAGGACAATCGCCATGACCGATTTTTCCGCGTCGATCAAACCGGCCGCGATGACAATTGAGGCGCACTCGCCGGGCCTGGCTCTGCGCTCGCTCGTGATCGGCCTTACGGCATTCCTGACCGTCGTCGATCTCTTCGCAACGCAGGCGATCCTGCCCTCGCTGACGCGGCACTATGGCGTCACGCCCGCTGCGATGAGCTTTGCCGTCAACGCCGGCACCTTCGGCATGGCCATAGCCAGCCTCGTCGTCGGCTTCTTCAGTCCGCACATCAATCGGCGGACCGGCATCCTGCTCAGCCTGGCGCTGCTGGCGATCCCCACCAGCCTGCTGGCCTCGGCGCCAAATCTTGCCGTCTTCACTGTCTTGCGGGTCGCGCAGGGCCTGTGCATGGCGTCCGCCTTCGCGCTCACCCTCGCCCATCTCGGGGAGCAATGCAGCGCGATGGACGCAGGCGGCGCCTTCGCGGCCTACATCACCGGAAACGTCGCAAGCAACCTCGTCGGCCGGCTGATCTCGGCGGCGGTTGCCGATGGCCTTGGCCTCGCCTGGAATTTCTATTTGTTCGCGGTTCTCAATCTGGCGGGCGCGGTGCTAGTCTATTTCACCATTCGGCGCGTGCAACCGATGCATGCGCTGACGCCGACGGCTTCGCCGCTTGCCGCCACCATCGCGCATTGGCGCGATCCGCGATTGCGCGCCGCCTACGGCATCGGCTTCTGCATCCTGTTCGCCTTCATCGGCACCTTTACCTTCGTCAATTTCGTGCTGGTGCGCCCGCCGCTGGCGCTGGGCATGATGGACCTCGGCCTCGTCTATTTCGTGTTCCTGCCGTCGGTCGTCACGACGCTCCTGGCCGGCAGGGTGGCATCAAAGCTCGGAACGCGTCCCACGATCTGGGGGGCGCTCGCCGTTGCTGGCATCGGCCTGCCGCTGATGCTGACAGCGCGGCTGCCTGAGGTGCTCACCGGCATGGTTCTGGTCGGCGTCGGCACATTCTTCGCGCAGGCCGCCGCCACGGGTTTCGTCGGACAGGCGGCTACTGAGAACCGCGGCATTGCCAGCGGGACGTATCTTGCATGCTATTTCGGCGGCGGGCTGGTCGGTACGGCCATGCTCGGGCGCATGTTCGACGCTTTCGGATGGCCCGCATGCGTGGTCGGCGTCGGCGCGGCCCTTGCGGCCGCGGCCCTGCTCACCTTCGCCCTGAAGCGCTAGCGCTTGGCTGGGACTTTCGGCGCCGGCTCGTCGTCGGTGATGGCGCGCCAGGCGGCACCGTCGAGATCATCGTACTGGCCGCTCTTCAGCGACCACAGGAAGGCGACGAGACCGGCACCGCCGAGCATCAGCGCCAGCGGGACCAGGATGACCAGGATCTCCATCACACGATCTCCCGCGAGGTGTTGCGCGCGCGCAGCGAATTCAGCATGACCAGGATCGACGATCCGCTCATGGCAGCCGCCGCGATCAGGGGCGTCACGACGCCGCTGATGGCGACCGGCACGGCGAGGACATTGTAGCCGATCGCGAGCCAGAGGTTCTGCCGCATCAAATGCAGCGCCTTGCGCGAGGCGTCGATCGCGGCAACCACCGGGGCCAGCGGCCGGCCGAGGAAGACGAGATCGGCGGTGGCCTGGCTCAGATGCGCGGCCGAGATCGGCGACATCGAGACATGGGCCGCCGCCAGCGAGGGCGCGTCGTTCATGCCGTCGCCGACCATCAGCACCTTGACGCCGCGCTGCTTCAATTGCTCGATCCGCGCGATCTTGTCGGCCGGCGTGACGCCGGCGCGCCATTCGGGGATCTCGAGCGCACTGGCCGCCGACTTCACGGCCGCCTCGCGATCGCCGGAGAGAAACTCGATGCCGACGTTGCGCGCCTTGAGCGCGGCGATCACGGCCTTCGCATCCGGACGCAGGCCCTGGCGGACCGAGAGGACGAATCTCTCGCTGCCCTTGCTGAACGCGACGATGGAGGCCTCGGGATCGACGCTGCCGACCAGCGCCTCCGCGCCGCAGAAGGAGGGGCGACCGAGGCGAAGCTCGACACCGTCCACGGTCGCACGGACGCCCTGCCCGGCCTCTTCGACCGCACCGACGACAGGCGATTTGGCGCCGGCGGCCTGCGCGACGGCGGCAGCGACCGGATGATGGCTCGACAGCGCGAGCCGGCCGGCGAGCTCGAAGATATCGGCGGGGATGTCGGCGGCATTCATCACTTCGAGATCGGGCAGCGTCAGCGTGCCGGTCTTGTCGAAGATGACGTGGTCGGCCTCGGCCAGCCGCTCGATCGCGTCGCCGGAATTCAGCAGCACGCCGGACTTGAACATCGCGCCGGAGGCGATGGTCTGCACCGTCGGAATGGCAAGCCCCAGCGCACAGGGACAGGTGATGATCAGCACGGCGACGCCGGTCACGATCGCATCGTGCCAGGACGCGCCGGCCATGACCCAGCCGAGGATGGTCAGAAGCGCGGTCGCATGCACCACGGGCGCGTACAGCCGCGAGGCGCGGTCGGCGAGGCGCATGTAACGCGAACGGGCCTGCAGCGCGTTGTCGAGCAGCCGCGTGATCTCGGCGAGCAGCGTCGCCTCGGAGGCGGCCGAGACCCGCACCCGCAGCGTGCCGGAGATGTTCATCGATCCCGCATAGACCGGCGTGCCCTGCTCGGCCGTGACATAGAGCGTCTCACCGGTGATCAGGCTCTGGTCGATCTCGGAACGCCCCTCGATCACGGTGCCGTCGACCGCGCAGCGCTCGCCGGGCCTGAGCAGCACCATGTCGCCGGGATTGATGGCCGCCACCGGCACCTGCGATATCTCGTCGGGACCGATGAACTTGGCGGCCGTCTCCGCTTTCAGCGCAGCGAGATTGCCGGCGACCGCGCGGGTCCGCCGCCGCATGTTCTGGTCGAGGAAGCGGCCGACCAGGAGGAAGGTCAGCAGCATGATCGCCGCGTCGAAATAGGCGTGCTCGGCGTGGTGGATGGTCTCGACCACGGACATGCCGAGCGCGAGGATCACGCCGATCGAGATCGGCACGTCCATGTTGGTCGTCTTCGCCGACAGCGCGCGCCAGGCCGAGCGGAAGAACGGCTGGCCGGCATAGGCCGCAGCCGGCAATGCGATCAGCGCCGACAGCCAGTGGAAGAAGTCGCGCTGCTCTGGCAGCATGTCCGAGACGTTGCCCGACCACACCGGGATCGACAGCATCATCACGTTCATGGTGGCGAAGGCGGCGACGCCGAGGCAGCGCAGCAGGAAGCGCGATTCGGCGACCTCCGCCACCTCCGCGCTCTCGGTCTCGAACGGATAGGCCTTGTAGCCGAGCTCCTCAAGCCGATCGATGAAGCGGCCGGGGTCGAGCGTGCCCGCCTTCCATTCCAGCGCGACGCGGCGGTCGGTGAGGTTGACGCGCGCCAGCGTGACATCGGGGATGGCGGACAGGCCGCGTTCGATCTTGGCCATGCAGCCGGCGCAGTGAACGCCTTCGACCGCGAGATCGATGTGCTGGACGCCCTCGCCCGCGGCCCGGACGTAGTGCGAGAAATCCCGCGTGACGTGCATGACAAAATCCTTCAGTTCAGGATCACGCGGTTGCGCGACAGGAACACGCGCGTTCCCCGCGCCTCGCCCTCGATCACCAGGTCCCACTGGCCCGGCGCGACGGATGCGGCATCGCCGCGATAGAGGCCGATACCGGCTTCGGTGAGCTCGACGGCGAGGTCGGCGCGCTTGTCGGTCGGCCGCTCCAGGCGTCCGCCGAATTTCAGCCCCGAGATCGGCTGGCCGCCAGCATCGCGCGCCTCGACCTGGACCACGGCACCGCCGTCGTTGCGGCGCTCGATATGGGCATTGACCTTCCATTTGCGCAGCGCCTGGTCCTGCGCCGCCGAGATCTCGCGGTCGTAGGTCAGGCCGGCAGCATAGGCGCTGTCAACTTCGGTGCCGGGCAGCGTCGCGATCGCCAGCTTCATCATGGTGGCGTTGACGCCGATCACGAGGCCGAAGAAAGCGACCAGCATCAGGAAGACCTTGGTTCCGGTCAGCGGCTTGGATGACATGATGGTTTCCTCGACTTACGGCGCGACGAAATTGTCGGTGGCGCTCGCGGCCACGCCCAATCCGATATCCATGACGTGGAAGCGGACCGGAATCGACTTCTCCGCATTGTTCTCGGCCGGCGCGGTGACGAGCAGCCGCAGCTCGCTGGTGGAGTCGCGCGGGATCACGATGATCGGCCGATCCGGCGTCACCGAATCGACGCCGACGACATGCATCGTGGGATTGATCGGCCCCTCCACATCGATGGCGATGGCGCGATCGTAGCCGCTCTTGTTCAGCAGCCGCACCGTGTAAGCGTTGCGGATCGAGCCGTCGCTGAGCTTGACCGCGACCGGGTTGCGGTCGTGCAGCACGTTGACGTCGAGCAGGCTGCGGGTCGCCAGCGTATAGACCATGAAGCTGCCGATCGCCGCGATGATCGCGCTGTAGACGATGGTGCGGGCCCGGACGATCCGGTAGATCGGCGCCTTGCCTTCCTGGCGGCGATGGATGTTGATGTCGTTGTCGTAGCCGATCAGCCGCTTCGGCCGGCCGATCTTGGCCATCACGTTGTCGCAGGCATCGATGCAGAGGCCGCACTGGATGCATTCCATCTGCGGTCCGTTACGGATGTCGATGCCGGTCGGACAGACCGCGACGCATTGGTAGCAATCGACGCAATCGCCAACCTGCTGGCCGAGCGCGCGCAGCTCGGCGGCCTTCTTGACCGACGTGCGCTTCTCGCCGCGGTCGTAGCGATAGGTGACGTTGAGCGCCCATTCGTCGGTGAGCGCGGCCTGGATGCGCGGCCACGGGCACATATAGGTGCAGACCTGCTCGCGCATGTAGCCGGCGAGGACATAGGTCGTCGCGGTGAGGATGCCGATCCAGATATAGGCGAGCATCGGCCCCTGGAATGTGACGAGCTCCTTCACCAGGGTCGGCGCGTCGTTGAAGTAAAGCACCCAGGCGCCGCCGGTCCACCAGGCGATCATCAGCCAGATCGAATGCTTGAGCACGATCTCGGAGACGCGCTCGAGCTTCAACGGATCGGACGATTTGGCCTTCTTCATCCGCTCGCGCCGGTCGCCCTCAATCAGACGTTCGACCGCGTAGAACAGATCGGTCCACACCGTCTGCGGACAGAGATAGCCGCACCAGATACGGCCGCCGACCGAGTTCATCAGGAACAGCGCCACCGCGGCCACGATCAACAGGCCGGTGAAGTAGTAGACCTCCTGCGGCCACAGCTCGATGAAGAAGAAGTAGAAGCGGCTGTTGGGCAGATCGATCAGCACAGCCTGGCTGGGGGCGCCGAGGCCGCGGTTCCAACGCACGAACGGCAGGAAATAGTAGATGCCGAGGCAGATCGCCATCAGGCTCCACTTGATCCGGCGGAACGTGCCCGAGACGCTCTGGGGGTAGACCTTCTGGCGGGCCGCATAGAGCGGCCCGACGTCGTCCACAGGCTTGAGCTCGTTCGGATTGACGGTCTTGTTCATCGCTTGGAACTTCTAAAAGAGGTGCGATTAAACCTAGACCCGACACCGCCGCGTCAGTTGATCCAGCTCAAACGGGGGCACTTTTGTTTGCCCCCGCTTGAAGTCTTTGTGCCGCGGATCCGCTATTTTCCGCCGCCGAGCGAATGGACGTAGACCGCCATCGCCTTGATCGTGGCGGGATCGAGCCGCCCTTCCCAGGCCGGCATCACGCCGGCACGACCCTGGCTGATGGTCTCGATCAGGCTCGCTTCGTCGGTGCCGTAAAGCGAGATCTTGTCGGTCAGGTTCGGGGCGCCCACCTCCAGGTTGCCCTTGCCGTTGTCGCCGTGGCAGGCGACGCAGTTTTCCGCGAAGATCTTCTGGCCCTTGGCGGCGTCATATCCGTTTCGGGTCGACAGGCCCGACAGCGAGCGCACGTAATTGGCGACCGTGACGATCTCGTCCGACTTCAGCACGCCATCCTTGCCGAAGGCGAGCATCTGGCCTTCATGCGTCTTGGCATGACCGGACCGCACGCCGAACTGGATGGTCTGCATGATCTGGTCGAGCGAGCCGCCCCACAGCCATTCGTCGTCGTTCAGGTTCGGGTAGCCCTTGGACCCCGTCGCGCCCGTGCCGTGGCACGGCGCGCAATTGTCGCCGAACACGGTCTTGCCCTTGGCGCGGGCGAGCGCCAGCAAGGCCGGGTCCTTCTCGATGTCGACGAGCGAGGCCGTGCCCAGCGCCGCCATCTTGTCACCGCGGATCTTCTCGAGGTTGGCGAGCTCGACCGCGACGTCGGCGCGCGAGGAGTAGCCGAACATGCCGGTGGTATTGCTGGAGATCAGCGGCCAGGCCGGATAGACGACCCAATAGCCGATCGACCAAATGATGGTGAGGTAGAAGGTGATCACCCACCAGCGCGGCAGCGGCGTGTTGAGCTCCTTGATGCCGTCCCATTCGTGGCCGGTCGTGGACTTGCCGGAGACGGAATCGATGTCGCTAGAATGATCGGTCATTGTTCTCTACTCCTCCCGCAAGGGCAGGTGCGCTGCTTTGTCGAACACAGCCTTGTTACGGGGCCAAAATGCGTAGGCGATGATCGCGAGAAAGATCGCGACGAACACCGGTGTCCAGATCGTCGTCACGAGATCTGACGCAAGATTGTGGACTGTAAGGATGGCTTTCATCGTTCATGCCTTCTCAGCGAAGATTGGCTTTCTCGTTGTAGATCTTGAAGTCGACCAGCGTGCCGAGCATCTGCAGGTACGCGACGAGCGCGTCCATCTCGGTCGGCGTACCAGTCTTGCCGTCGAAATTGCGCACGACGGCCTTGCCGTAGCGCTTGGTGAAGGCGTCGGTCCCGGCATTGTCCGGATCGGCCTGGGCCTTCAGGTCGGCGGCGGCATTGGCGATCTGCTCGTCGCTATAGGGTACGCCGACGGTCCTGAGGGTGCGCATGTCGCCGGCGATGGCATCCGGGTCGATCTCGGCCTTGCCGAGGAACGGATAGCCCGGCATTACCGACTGCGGCACGATCGCGCGCGGGTTGGTCAGATGGGTGACGTGCCACTCGTCGGAATATTTGGCGCCGACGCGGGCAAGGTCCGGACCGGTGCGCTTGGAGCCCCACTGGAACGGGTGATCATACATGCTCTCCGCGGCGAGCGAGAAGTGGCCGTAACGCTCGACCTCGTCGCGCAGCGGGCGGACCATCTGCGAATGGCAGAGATAGCAGCCCTCGCGGACGTAGACGTTGCGCCCCGCCAGCTCCAGCGGCGTGTAGGGCCTGACGCCGTCGACCTTCTCGATCGTGCTCTTGAGGTAGAACAGCGGGGTGATCTCGACGAGACCACCGACCGCGATCACCAGCAGGATACCGACGATCAGGATGATCGAGTTCTTTTCGAAGACTTGGTGGCGTGTCCAGAACGACATTGCTTTAGCTCCTCATTCCGCCGGCTGGAGAGCGACGGGCATCTGGACTTCCTGCTCGCCTACGCGAACCGTCATCCAGAGATTGTAGGCCATGATCAGCGAGCCGATCAGGAACAGGCCACCGCCTGCGGCGCGGATGATGTAGAAGGGATGCATCGCCTCGACGGTCTCGATGAAGGAATATTCGAGGAAGCCGAGCGAGGTGTAGGCGCGCCACATCAGGCCCTGCAGGATGCCGGACACCCACATCGCCGAGATGTAGAGGACGATGCCGAGGGTCGCGACCCAGAAGTGCCAGTTGACGAGCTTCAGGCTGTACAGGCCCTTGCGATTCCAGGCCCACGGCACCAGGCAGTAGAGCGCGCCGAAGGAGACGAAGCCGACCCAGCCGAGCGCGCCGGAATGCACGTGGCCGATGGTCCAGTCGGTGTAGTGGCTGAGCGAGTTGACCACCTTGATCGACATCATCGGGCCTTCGAAGGTCGACATGCCGTAGAAGGCGACGGAGACCACGAGCATGCGCAGCACGGGGTCGGTGCGCAGCTTGTCCCAGGCACCCGACAGCGTCATCAGGCCGTTGATCATGCCGCCCCAGGAGGGCATCCACAGCATGATCGAGAAGGTCATGCCCAGCGTCTGCGTCCAGTCAGGCAGCGCCGTGTAGTGCAGATGGTGGGGACCTGCCCAGATGTAGAGGAAGATCAGCGCCCAGAAGTGGATGATCGACAGCCGATAGGAATAGATCGGCCGCTCGGCGCGCTTGGGGATGAAGTAGTACATGATGGCGAGGAAGCCGGCGGTCAGGAAGAAGCCGACCGCGTTGTGGCCGTACCACCACTGGAACATGGCGTCCTGGATGCCGCCCCAGGCGACGTAGGACTTCGAGCCGAACACAGAGACGGGAAGCGCCGGGTTGTTGCCGAGATGCAGCACCGCGATCGTCACGATGAAGGCGAGATAGAACCAGTTCGCGACGAAGATGTGCGGCTCCTTGCGCTTGATGATCGTGACAAGGAAGACCAGCAGATAGACGACCCAGACGATGGTCAGCCACAAATCGGCATACCATTCCGGCTCGGCATATTCCTTCGACTGAGTGACGCCGAGCAGATAGCCTGTGCCGGCGATCAGAATGAAGAAATTGTAGCCCAGGACGACGAACCACGGCGCGAGATCGCCGGCGAGGCGTGCGCGGCAGGATTTCTGCACCACGTAGAAGGAGGTCGCGATCAGCACGTTGCCGCCGAAGGCGAAGATCACGGCGGAGGTGTGCAGCGGCCGCAGGCGGCCGAAGCTGATCCAGGGCAGATCGAAGTTCAGCGCGGGCCAGGCCAGCTGCGAGGCGATGATGAGGCCGACCAGGAAGCCGGCAATGCCCCAGAACATCGCCATGAACGCCGAGAACTTGATCGGGCCCATATTGTAGTTGGGGCGACCGTTGATCTCCGCCGGCGGCAGCGCCGCCGGGCGATCGAGGTAGCGGTTGACGATGACGAACAGCGCCGCGAGGCTCGCCGCCGCGCTGAGCGCGGCATGGAAGGCGAAGGGCGCATCGAGCGCCTTGGCCGACGCGATCACGCAGAGGAAGGCGGTGACTGCGAACACGACAGCCAAGCCGCTTTCACCGATAGTCATGGATTTGGAAATGGAGGGCTGGCTCATGCGGATTCTCTCTGAAAGAACACACCGCCAGAAACCACATTCACCCTCACCGGGAATTGATTGAAATCAAGAGCGGCACTTAAGTTCTCCGCAGCGGCCGAAGATCTCGCTGGTTCCCCGCATTTCCGCCGTGGGCGAAACGAATTGCCTTGTCCCTTCGTGATGGCAAGGACCATGGGGGAAACTCAAATGAGTGTGGGGCTGGCGCCAGATCGGTCATCTTTCCGCGGGAGCGGTCCAGCGTGACTTACAAACGGAAACAGCCTCCGTAGGATCACGGAGGCGACAATGAGCTTCTCAATCAGGAAGGGGCCCCGTCAGTCGCGCGCCGTCGCCTTGAGCGCCGCGATGACGTCCTCGCGGGCGATGATTCCAACCAGCTTCTGCGCGCTGTTGAGCACGATGATGCTGCGGATGCGGTGCTCGACCATGATCTGGAGCACGCGCGTCAGCCGCGTATCCGGGCTGACATAGATGAACTCCGGCGTCATGACGTCGCCGACCTTGCGGCTCATCAGGTCGTGATAGCGGGGCATCATCTGGCTCGGCGTGAAGGCGAAGCACTTCAGGATGTCGAACTTGGTGACGATGCCGACCACCTGCCCGTCGTCCTCGACCGGATAGGAGTTGAAATCGTCGGTCTCGAACATCTCGCTGAGCTCGAACAAGTCACGGTCGCGCTGCACCGCCTTGACGTTGCGCGTCATGTAGCCGTCGACGGTCTGTTCAAGAAATCTGTACACGGCGCGTCCTCCTCGATTCGATTCCGGCCGGGCCGTCAGTGCGACAGCAGCACGCAGCGGGCGGTCTGCGTGACCAGATACTGGGTAACGCCTCCCAGGATCAGCTCACGAAACCTCGAATGACCGTAAGCGCCCGCAACGATCAGGCCGGCATCAACGTCGCCTGCGACTTTTTCCAGCTGCGCCGCGGCAGTTTCGTTCCGGGCGCCTTCGCAGATGCGCGCCGTCGCGGTGACGCCATGGCGGGCGAGCCAGGCGGCAACGTCGGTGACGCCGGCCATCACGACCGAACGGTCCCCGTCGCGCTCGGGAATTGCCGCGATGGTGACGTCCCTCGCCTTGCGCAGCATCGGCAACGCGTCGGCCACCGCCCGCCGCGCCTCCGGCGTGTCCTTCCACGCCACCAGCACGCTGCGCAGGTCGAGCCAGGTGACCCGATCGGGGGCGACGAGAAGCGGGCGGCCGGCCTGCATCACCAGATCCTTGGGGCTTGCGAGCGCGAACGCGTCAGAGAAGGCCGGGCTCTGCCCGCCGCTGACGATGATGTCGGCGCAACGCGCCTGCGCCAGGACGAATCGCGCCGGGAAGTCCATGGCGCTGCGCCACTCCGCATGTCCGCCGCGATTCTTGGTCGCCGCCCGGAATTGCGCCTCGAGGCCGGCCAGCCGCCGCTTGACCGAGGCTTCGCCCTCGTCGATCAGCGCTTGTGCCTCGGCGCCGTCGGTGAAATAGAGCGGCGGCGCGAACTGCGCCGCGGCGACCCCGACGATGGCCGCCTCGAATCGTTCGGCGAGCTCACCGGCGACCTGAAGACGCGCCTCGTTGGACTGATCGAGCGCCAGGCTGACCATCACCGTCGCGTATGTCATCGGGTATCTCCACATCACCGGGTTTTGTTGGAGCCTAAGCCCGCTGCCGTGCAGCAGGATGAGATAGATCAAAAATGAGCGTTGTGGCTCCCCGGCCGTTGCCCAAAGGAATACGCCAGTGAATTCAAGGTCCGCGCTTGCCTCGGAACGCGCCTTGGGCGAAATTGTGCTAGCGGTAACGGCATCCTACCGACCGTGCTGAGATGAGGAGCAGAGATTGGCGCCGACCCGCGTAACCCAACCGGCAGACGACGGTCGGGGCGACCATTTCCGCGTCCGCATCGAGGGATTCGGGGTCGGCACATGGGACCTTGATCTAAAGACGCACGAACTCGAATGGTCGGACATGGCCAGGCGGCTGTTTGGCCTCGAGCGGGACCAGACCGTCAGCTACGATCTCTTTCTTTCCTTGCTGGAGCCGGGCGATCGCGACCACTTCCTGAAGGCGATCGGGCGCGCCTTGGAAGGCGGCGGGGGACTTGACCTGTCCTTCAGGCTGGGCGTCGCCTCCGGGACCGGTCAGTGGATCCGGGCCAGGGCCGGCGTGATCCGCGACGATTCAGGAACGCCACGTCATCTCAGCGGCATCTTCCTCGACATCAACGAGGAAAAGCATCTCGAGGACGCCCTGCGTTCCCAGGAGAATCATCTTCGTTCGATTCTCGAGACAGTGCCCGACGCCATGATCGTCATCGATTCCCGCGGCATCATGCAGCTCTTCAGTAGCGCCGCCGAGCGGCTGTTCGGCTACAGCAGGCAGGAAGCCATCGGCCGAAACGTCAGCATCCTGATGCCGGAGCCCGATCAGTCGCGTCACGACAGCTATCTCGTCCGCTATCTCAGGACGAATGATCCGCACATTATCGGCATCGGCCGGATTGTGACGGGCAAGCGCCGCGACGGCACGACTTTCCCGATGCACCTGTCGGTCGGGCAGACGCAACGCGCGGGCGAGCCTTATTTCACCGGCTTCGTCCGCGACCTCACCGAGCACCAGCAGACCCAGGCCCGGCTCCAGGAATTGCAATCCGAGCTGGTCCATGTCTCGCGGCTGACCGCGATGGGTGAAATGGCCTCGGCGCTCGCCCACGAGCTCAACCAGCCGCTGGCGGCGATCAGCAATTACATGAAGGGGTCGCGGCGCCTTCTCGCCGGCAGCAGCGATCCCAACACGCCGAAGGTCGAAAACGCGCTGGATCGTGCGGCCGAGCAGGCCCTGCGCGCCGGCCAAATCATCCGGCGCCTGCGCGACTTCGTCTCCCGCGGCGAGTCGGAGAAGCGGGTCGAGAGCCTGTCCAAGCTGATCGAGGAGGCCGGCGCGCTCGGGCTTGCCGGCGCGCGCGAGCAGAACGTGCAGCTCCGTTTCAGCCTCAATCCCGACGCCGATCTCGTGCTCGCCGACCGGGTGCAGATCCAGCAGGTGCTGGTCAACCTGTTCCGCAACGCGCTGGAGGCCATGGCGCAGTCGCCGCGCCGCGAACTCGTCGTTGCCAATGCCCGCGTTGCCGACGACATGATCGAGGTGGAGGTCTCCGACACCGGCTCCGGCTTCCGGGACGACGTTCTTCCAAATCTCTTCCAGACCTTCTTCACCACCAAAGATACCGGCATGGGCGTGGGACTCTCCATCAGCCGCTCGATCATCGAGGCCCACGGCGGCCGCATGTGGGCCGAGAGCAACGCAGCGGGCGGAGCGACATTCCGCTTCACCTTGCCGGCAACTGACGAAAGCTGATCATGACGACCAAGGGACATGTCTACGTCATCGACGACGATGCAGCGATGCGCGATTCGTTGAATTTCCTGCTGGATTCTGCCGGCTTCGACGTCACGCTGTTCGACGACGCCCTCGCTTTTCTCGAAGCCCTGCCCGGCCTCGGCTTCGGCTGCGTCGTCTCCGACGTGCGCATGCCCGGCCTCGACGGCATCGAGCTGCTCAAGCGGATGAAGGCGCAGCAAAGCCCGTTCCCGATCCTGATCATGACCGGTCATGGCGACGTGCCACTCGCGGTCGAAGCGATGAAGCTCGGGGCGGTCGACTTCCTGGAAAAACCGTTCGATGACGACCGTCTCACCGCCATGATCGAGTCGGCGATCCGCCAGGCCGAGCCCGCCGCCAAGAACGAAGTCGTCACGCAGGACATCGCCGCCCGCGTCGCGTCCTTGAGTCCCAGGGAGCGCCAGGTCATGGAAGGGCTGATTGCGGGCCTCTCCAACAAGCTGATCGCCCGCGAATACGACATCAGCCCGCGCACGATCGAGGTCTACCGGGCCAATGTCATGACCAAGATGCAGGCCAACAGCCTCTCGGAACTGGTCCGGCTGGCGATGCGCGCCGGCATGCTCAACGATTGAGGCAGGTCAAGGCACCTTCCCGGCGCAATGCTAGCCAGACAACATGATCGAGGTCAGCTCACATCCTGCGCGGTCGTCATCCCCGGCACGACCCACCGTCTTTGTGGTCGACGATGACGCCGCCGTCCTGGGATCCCTGCGGTTCCTGCTGGAGACCGACGGCTTTGCCGTGCGGACCTTCAGGAGCGGCACGGCGCTGCTCAATATCGGCGGCGCGGCTGGACCGGACTGTTACGTCATCGACTACAAAATGCCAGACATCAACGGCATCGAGCTGGCCGGCCGCCTGCGCAAATCCGACCGCGATGTGCCCGTGATCCTGATCACCGGCTATCCCGACGAGAACATCTCGGCCCGGGCTGCGACGGCGGGCATCAAAGACGTGGTTTTGAAGCCGCTTCTCGACGAAAACCTGGTCAAGTGCATCCGCCACGCCATCCAGGACCGTCCCGGCGCCTGACCTACGGGATTCTACGTAAGGCACCCCCCTTAAGATATCGATCGAAATTTTCGAAGCCCCGGATACCGCGTACCAAGGCGCCATCACAACGGAGATGGCGCAGATGCTGACCCAGACGATCAACACCCCGGCGATCAACACCCAGATTGTCGGCAAGGCTGCGCCCGCCCATCCCGTCACCGACCAGTTCGGCGCCATCACCGGCCACGTGGGTCTGGTCGCCACCGAGTTCTCCTACCGCAAGGACGAGGAGATCTATGGCGAGGACGAGCCGGCCGAATATGTCTACCAGGTCGTTTCAGGGGCAGTGAGCAGCTACAAGCTGCTTTCCGACGGCCGCCGCCAGATCGGCGCCTTCCATCTTCCCGGCGACGTGTTCGGCCTCGAATCCGGTCCCGCCCACCGCCTTGCCGCCGAAGCCATCATCGACACCACCGTGCGCCTCGTGAAGCGCGCGAGCCTCGAGAAGGCCGCCGGCACCGACGTCCAGGTCGCCCGCAAGCTCTGGGCGATGACTGCCTCCGAGCTGCGCCATGCCGAGGACCACATGCTGCTGCTGGGTCGCAAGACCGCGATGGAGCGGGTCGCGACTTTCCTGCTCGAAATGGACCGCCGCCTCGCCGTTGCCGGCATGATGGCGCTGCCGATGTGCCGCCGCGACATCGGCGACTATCTCGGCCTCACCCTTGAAACCGTGTCGCGCGCGCTGTCGCAGCTGCACACTCAGGGTATCCTCGGCTTCTCCGGCGCCCGCCAGATCGTGCTGCGCAACCGTCAGCGCCTGCAACATCTCGACGCCTGATCTTCGTCTGATCTTTCTCCTCCCTACCAACTTGGCCGGCCGAGCTCGTTTCGGCCGGCCATTTTCCTTTTGGCCGCCGATCATGCCGTGCGCCGCGTCTCCGGCATCACCAGAAGAATCAGCAAGAGCCCGGTCGCGGCAACGCCGGACAGCCCGATGAAGGCGGTTGCGTTGCCGAACTTGTCGCTGACATAGCCGCCGAGCACGGTGCTCAACGACGCGCCGATGCCCGTTGCGGTGCCGACGATTCCTTGCGCCAGATTGAAATGGCCGCTGCCGAAGGCGACGTCGGCGACGATCAGCGGAATCATCACCGCGAATACCGCGGCGGTGATGCCGTCGAACACTTGCACTGCGACCAGCAGATAGGGATCGCGCACGGTCGCAAACAACAGGCCGCGAATCGCGAGCGCGCCGAACCCGATCAGCAGCAGCGGTCGCCGGCCCCACGCTTGCGCCTTGCGCCCGACCGTCGGCGACAGCAGCGCCACGATCGCCTGCGGGACGACGATGCAAAAGGCGACGAGCACCGTCGCCCATTGGGCGGACCGCGCCGTCACCGCGCTTGCCATCAGCGGCATCATCGAGGCGTTCGCCAGTTGCAGCAGCAGAACGCTCAGGGCAAAGACGATCAGCGGACGCTGCCGGACCAGGTGCCAGATATTGGTGTCGGCACGGCCGGCGGCTTCAGGCGGCATCTCGCCGTGACAGCGCCTGATATCGACCTCGTTCTCGCGGATACGCGAGAGCGCGATCAGGGTCGGAATGACGAGCAAAGAGGTGACCAGGAACACCGAGCGGCTCGACAGCAGATAGCCCGCGGTGCCCATCACCGCCGCCGCGACCCCGTTGCCGAGCGAGGCAAAGCGCGCGTTGCGGCCGAGCCGTTCGCCGATCGCGAGCGGACCGACCAGGCCAAGGCTGATCGCCGCAATCGCCGGCCCCAGCACGCAGCTCGCCGCCGCGTGCAAGGTGGCCGCCGCCACCACGACCGGGAAGATCGGCATCGCGGCATAGGCCAGCGCGCAAGCGCCGATGGTCGCGATCGCGAGGGCGGCAACCAGACGCTCCGACTTCGCGGCATCGATGATCGCCCCGCCGGGCATCTGCCCGATCAACCCGACGATGCCGCCGATCGACAGCACGAGGCCGATCTCGACCTGGGTCCATTTCTGGGTGGTCAGATAGACCGCGATGAAGGGACCGAATCCGGTCTGCACGTCGGCAAGGAAGAAGATGAACCAGTCGAGGCCACGCAGGCTCTGGCGCGACGGCGCCGGGATGCCGTTGACCGATGGCGCGGCGACGTCGTCCTGTTCAACGCGGCCGTCGCGATCTGCATGGTTCAGCTTCCTCGACAACAGCACAGGCGGTCAGCCCTCCCCGCACCTCACTGGATTGCTTGCAGCGGTTGAAGGCTGCCGGACGCGCCGAGCACGACGATCGGCGTGTCTTCCTTGTATTCCGGCGCGGCCGCGACCTGCGCCTTGGTCAATTCCAGCGTGATGCTGTCCTTTTTGTTGGCAATCTTGCCGAAGCGCAGCGCGTTCCAGTCCACCACGATCTTGCGGCTGCCGACGCCGAGAAACCCGCCGAAATCGATCGCGGCGGCGCGCACATGGCCGGTGCGATCGACGATGACGTCGACGATGCGGCCCATGTCCTCGCCGGCGGCGCTGCGCACGTCGCGGCCGAGCACGCCATGGGCCTCGCTGGCGCCGATGATGGTCACCGACGGCGGCGGAGCGGCATCCTTCGGCGTGACGGGCACGGTCGAGGCCGGCGGCTGGGTCGCCGGCGCATTGGCCTCATGCGGGCTTGTCGGCGGCTCGTCCGCGGCGTGCGAGGGGGCGACCGCCAGCCTTGCAACGAGGGCTGTACCAAGGATCAATGCTCCGATCGTACGCATGACGCCCTCCTTGCGCGCCGCTAGCGCGCCAGCACGATCGAGACCTGGATCTGGCCGCGCGTGCGCATCACCTCCAGCGCCACGTCGTCGCCGTGGCGGCTGACGCGCAGGTCGACGCTGGAATCGCCGAGGCGCAGATCGCGCAAGAACACCTCGTTGAGGAACGCCGGCAGATGCGGGTTGCGCAGGCGAATCTCACCGCGCGCCACGTCGAATTCGAGACCGAGCGCCGCTTCCAGCAGCGTGAACGGCGTCGCGCTGGCCCAGGCCTGCGGCGCGCAGGCGACCGGATAGAGCGTCGGACCTCGCCGCTTCTCGCGCCGGAAGCCGCAGAACAATTCGGGCAACCGGCGCAGGTCCATGTAGGTCGCCGCGTCGAACAGCCCCTTGAAGACATGCGCCACCGAGTGCTTGAGGCCGTAGCGCGCGAGCCCGAGCGCGATCAGCGCGTTGTCGTGCGGCCAGATCGACCCGTCATGGTAGGACATCGGATTGTAGCGCACTTCGCCCTGCGCGACGGTGCGGATGCCCCAGCCCGAGAAGAAGTGCGGCCGCATCAGATCGGCGGCGACGAGGCGGGCGCGGTCCTCGCGGATCATGCCGCTGAACAGCACCTGACCGGCGTTCGAGGTCCGCACCTTGCACGGCCGCTTCTTGCCGTCGAGCGCGACCGCATAAGTGCCGAGTTCCTCGCACCAGAACGCCTGCTCGAAGCGTTCGGCCAGCGCGCTCGCCTCGGCCTCGAGCTTGCGGCTGCGATCCGGCTTGCCGAGCCGCAAGGCGCAACGCGCGGCGAGCAGCTTGGCGGCATAGACGTAGCCCTGGACTTCGGCGAGCGCGATATTGCCTTCCGCGAGCTGGCCGTCGGCGTGGAAGATCGCGTCGTAGGAATCCTTCCAGCCCTGGTTGGCCAGCCCCTTCTCGGTCGCGCGCTGATATTCGACGAAGCCGTCCTGGTCGGGATCGCCGGGACCGTCGATCCAGGCCAGCCCCGCCTCGATCGCCGGCCATAGCTCGAGCAAGGTCTTCTCGTCGCCGGTCCGTTCGAAATAGCTGCCGGCGAGCAGGACGAACAGCGCGGTGGAATCGACGCTGCCGTAATATTGCGCGAACGGCACCTCCCGCAGCGCCGCCATCTCTCCGCCGCGCATCTCATGCAGGATCTTGCCGGGCGCGGCATCGGCAAGCGGATCGACCGCCTTGGCCTGGAAATGCGCGAGCCGGCGCAAGACGCCCTTGGCGATGCGCGGATCGACCCACAGCATTTGGAGCGCGGTGATCAGGCCGTCGCGGCCGAACGTCGTCGAGTACCAGGGAATGCCGGCATAGGGATAACGCCCCTGCGGCGTCTCCGTCATCAGCATGTTGAGGTCGGCCATGGCCTGGCACAGCACCTCGTTGAAGATGTTGTTGGAGGTCTCGATGCTGGCGGCGCCCATGGTGGAATGGCGCATCTCGCGGCGGTGAGCGAGCAGTCCCCGGAAGAACCGCGCCGGCCTCTCCGCCATCGGCCGGTTGCAGGACACGGCCACGAACAGCGATGTCGATTCGTGCGGGTCCAGCTCGATCTGCCAGGTCGCCGCGTTCACCGACAGCCGCGTCGGACGCGGGTCGAAATGCAGCCCCGTGGTGCGCTCGATGTCATCGAGACCGCGATATTCGAACAGCACGTCGGTCGGCCCGAGCAGTCTGCTCGTGCCGGTGCCGCGGTGCGGGCGGCGCTCGCCGCGCACCTCGAACAGATCGGCAAAATCGTTGTCGAACAGCAGCGTCAGCTCGAAGCTGGTGCGCTGCTCGCCATGGTTCTGCACGCCGATGCGCTGATAGGCGGTGCCCCGCCACAGGAAGATCGTGCGCACGATGTGCAGCAGATCCTTCTGCAGGACGAGGCTTTCCCGTCGGTAGATGTCCGGATTGGTCAGATCGACGGTCAGCGCCGAATTGTCGTCGCGCAGGTTGGAGCCGAGCAGCAGCGGCTGGAGATCGTCGAGCACGAGCTCGAGCCGCGCGAGGTAGCGCGTATCGTGATGGAACAGGCCATCCGGCCCGCCTGCCGAGGCGCCGATGTCGCCATGGCTGTCGAGCACGATGAACATGTCGTCGTGCTTGAGGGACCGCCGCGGCCGCGCCGAGGGCCCGGTCATCGGAATATAGAAAGGTTGCTCCGCGACCTGTTCGGAGGTCCGTGTCACGGAGACGAGTTGGGTTACGGCTTCGGCCGACATGAGCAGCTCCCCTGCGCTTGTTTGAAACGCGACCGACTCGAGAACGCGATTGTTGGCTTACGCGGCGGCTTGCGCCAGCCTACTCATTTCCTGCGTGACCAGTTCACGATAGGGTCCGTGACCCTGCATCAGGCGCTCGGGCGACCCGTCTTCGATGATCTTACCATTTCTCAGCACCACCACGCGATCGAAATTACGCAGCGTTGCCAGCCGATGCGCGATCGCGATCACGGTACGGCCGCGCATCAGGCGCGACAGTGCCTCGCGGATCGCCTCCTCGGATTCGCTGTCGAGCGCGGCGGTGGCCTCGTCCAGCAGCAGGATCGGCGCGTCCTTCAGGAAGGCGCGCGCGATGGCAATGCGCTGGCGCTGGCCGCCCGACATCTTGACGCCGCGGTCGCCGACCATGGTGTCGAGACCATCCGGCAGGTTCTCGACGAAATCGCAGCGTGCCGCGATCGCGGCGCGCAGCACCTCGTCGTCGGTCGCGTTCGGGCGGCCGTAGCGGATGTTCTCGCGGATCGAGCGATGAAACAGGGAAATGTCCTGCGGCACGACGGAGATCGCCTCGCGCAGGCTCAGCTGCGTGACCTTCGAGATGTCCTGCCCGTCGATGGTGATGCTGCCGTCGTCGACGTCGTAGAAGCGCTGCAGCAGCGTGAACAGCGTCGACTTGCCGCCGCCGGACTGGCCGACCAGGCCGACGCGCTGGCCGGGTTGCAGGCGAAGGCTGAACCGCTCGAAGATCTTCTCCCCGCCGGGATAGCCGAAGGTGACGTTGTTGAACGAGATCGAGGCGCCGCTCTTGACCAGCGGCTCCGCCTCGGGGTGGTCGCGCAGCTCGTGCGGCACCAGCAGCGTGGCGATCGCCTCGGTCAGACGGGCGACGTGCTGGGTGACGTCGACCAGTGCCACCGCGAGATCGCGCGTGGCGCTCAGGATGGAGATGCCGAGCGTGCAGACCAGCACGACGTCGCCGGTGGTCGCTTCCCCCTTCTGCCAGAGCGTGACTGCCCAGGCCATCAGCGCCACCGTCAGGAGCACGGTCACGGCGGCATGCAACAGCCGCAGCTTCTCCAGATAACGCAGGCTGCGGCTTCGCGCGGTGAGTTCCCGATTCACCGTCGCGTCGAACCGCTCATGTTCGTGGCCGATGCCGCAAAAGGCCCGCACCAGCGGCATGTTGCTGATGACGTCGATCATCTCGCCGTCCACGACCGCCGCCTTGTCGGCGAAATCGTCGTGCAGGGGCTTGCCGGCGGCGGCCAGGTGGAACATGGCGACCACCATGCCGCCGGCGATCACGGTCAGACCGAGCGCCATATAAGGGCTGACGGTTCCAATCAGGGCAATTGCCGCAATTGTGGCGATGCAGGGCGGCAGCACGTTCCAGACGAACATGTTCTCGACCGTGAACACCGCGTTCGAGGTCGCCGTGATGCGGCTCGTCAGCATGCCCGGCATGCGGTCGGAGAAATAGCTCGGCGCGTGCCCGGTCAGATGACGAAAGATGTCACGGCGCAAATCACCGGTGACACGAACGAAAGTGAAGCTCGCCGTCCAGCTCGCGATCCGCCACAGGAAGTTGTCGGCAGCGATCAGCGACATGAGTAAAATGAATGCCAGCCATACGCTGCCTCCATGCGACGGCCCGGCCGACAGGCTGTCGACCAGGGATTTGACCCCGTACTGGGTGCCTACCGAGCAGGCAACCGCGGCAACGACCGCGGTCAGGATCACCAAATGCGACGCGAGACGACGCCGGAGATAGCGCAAGACAAAGGCAAATGGCCTGCGCGCGTATCCAGAAAGCTGATCCATATGGTTATCGCCCCATTATGCTGGTTTTTCGTTGGTGACCGACCGACTTGAACATCGATCTCTTCGCCCGGGTTCCCGGGCTTGACGATCACGACATGCGGATGCGGACGATCTGCGAAGATGTGGTGGCAGGATCGCGGCGCGCTCCAACGTGTCGAAGAAGTAACATTCGGGAGAAGGAACTTCGCAACTGCGGGAACGTTCCCCTATCTGGCATGCCGGTGCCGTACTGGCGGGGGTTTCGACAATCATGATCGCAGAGGAGATGGTGAGATGCGCATCGCGCAGGTAGCTCCGTTGACGGAGGCTGTTCCACCCAAGCTGTATGGCGGCACCGAGCGGGTGGTGCATTGGTTGACGGAGGAGCTGGTGGCCCTTGGACACGACGTGACGCTGTTCGCCAGCGGCGACTCGCACACCTCGGCCAAGCTCGATGCCCTCTGGCCGAAGGCGCTTCGCCTCGACGGTTCCGTGCGCGATCCCAATGCGCTGCACATGGTGCTGCTGGAGCGTGTGCGGCAGAAATGTGATGACGAGGAATTCGACTTCCTCCATTTCCATCTCGACTATTATCCCTGGTCGCTGTTCCACCGGCAGCCGACGCCGTTCCTGACCACGCTGCACGGCCGGCTCGACCTGCCGGAGCATCAGCCGGTCTTCAACACCTTCTCCAAGATGCCCGTCATCTCGATCTCCAACGCGCAGCGGCGGCCGGTGCCGCAGGCCAATTGGGTGACGACGATCCACCACGGTCTTCCGGAGAACCTGCTGACGCCGAAGCCCATGCGGCAGGAATATCTCGCCGTGCTCGGCCGCATCGCGCCCGAGAAGGGCGTCGACCGCGCCATCAAGATCGCGACCCATTGCGGCATTCCGCTGAAGATCGCGGCCAAGGTCGATCGTGCCGATCAGGATTACTACGACGAGCTGATCCGGCCGATGATCGAGAACAACCCGCTGGTGGAGTTCATCGGCGAGATCGGCGATCATGAGAAGTCGGATTTCCTCAGCGGCGCGCTCGGCCTGCTGCTGCCGATCGACTGGCCGGAGCCGTTCGGCCTCGTGATGATCGAAGCCATGGCCTGCGGAACGCCGGTCGTCGCCTTCAACCGCGGCTCGGTGCCGGAGATCATCGACGAAGGCCTGACCGGCTTCATCGTCGAGGACGTGATCAGCGCGGCGGGCGTGGTGAACCGCCTGCCGCAACTCGACCGCGCCGCGATCCGCAAGCAATTCGAGACGCGCTTCACGGCGAGGCGCATGGCGCTGGACTATCTCGCGGCCTACCGCAGCCTCGCCGAAGAAAAGGCGCCGCGGATCAAGCTGGTGAGCAGCGCGGAGTAGGGCAGCCACCATTCACCAAGGGCACACTGTCATGCCCCGGCTTGACCGGGGCATCCAGTACGCCGCGACATATCGGCTCAGGCACTACGTTCTCTGGAATACTGGATCGCCCGGTCAAGCCGGGCGATGACAGCGAATATGCGGTGGACAGATCACCGCACATGCGTGGCGACACATGCGTGGCAAACAGCAAAGCCTCTATCTCACCACCGCCCGCTTCGGCTCGACGATCTCGAACATCCTCGGGAATTCGTCCATCAGGCCCATCAGCTCGGCCAGCTTCATCGGGTTGCCGGCGAGCTTGACCTTGCCGGCGGCAACCGCCTCCGGAAAGCTGGTCAGCTTGGCGATCACCTCGTCGAGCGTGGCGCGCGCCAGCGTGAAGCTGGCATCGGCGCCTTCCGCCTGCACCCCCTCGGTGTAGGTGAGCGCGCAGTTCTCCAGATTGAGCACGAAGGTCTCGCCGGTGTCGGAAAAGCTCCAGTTCAAGACGATGTGCTTGCCCTCCGCCTTGGGACCGTTGAGGCGGATGCCGAGCACATCCCAGAGCTGCGAGGTGCGCAGCGCGGCCAGCGTCTCGCGCGGCATCGGCGGGCGTGCCGGCACCTTCGGCATGCCCTGGCGCAGCTCCTGGGCGCCGAACAGATAGGCGTTGCGCCAGGTCGCGCTTTCGGCGGCGTAGCCGAGCTGCTCCAGCGTATCAGCCAGGAGACCGCGTGCTGCCGCATTGTCAGGCTCGGCGAAGACGAGATGGCCGAGCACTTGCGCGACGAAGCGGAATTCACCCTTGTCGAAATCGGTGCGCGCCCGCGCCAGGATCGCGTCCGCCCCGCCCATGTACTCGACATATTTCTTGCCGGATTCGACCGGCGGCAGCGGATCGAGATTGACCGGATTGGCGTCGTACCAGCCGAGATATTTCTGGTAGATCGCTTTCACGTTGTGGCGGATGTGGCCGTAATAGCCGCGGCCGTGCCAGGCGCCCTCCAGGCTCTTCGGCAAGCGGATCGTCTCGGCGATCTCGGCCGCGGTGAGGCCGTGATTCATCAGGCGGATGGTCTGATCATGCGCGAATTTATAGAGGTCGCGCTGCTGGCGGATCATCGTGCCGATGCGCTCACGTCCCCACACCGGCCAATGGTGCTGGCCGCACATCGCCTCGGCCTTGCCGTCCCAGAGCCGCAAGGCCTCGCCCAGATATTTCGACCAGGCCAGCGCGTCGCGCACGTCGGCGCCGCGGAACGGCAGCAGATTGTGAAAATTGTGCGTGCAGTTCTCGGCGAGGTTCAGCAGCCTGTAGCGCGGGACGAAGAAGTGCATCTCCGCCGGCGCTTCGCTGTTCGGCGCCATCTGGAATTCGAACGCGACGCCGTCGATCACGCGCGTATCGCCGGTCGCCATGATCAGGTCCGTGGGGCGCAACAGCGCAACCGATCCCGCCGCCATCGATTTGCCGAGACCGCAATCGACCTGTCCGCGCGCGCCCTTGGCGAGCAGCGGCCCGAACTGGTACTGCGCCCGGCGCAGCATCGCCGGTCCTGCGATGATGTTCTCGGAGACGGCGTGCTCCATGAACAGGTTCGGCGCGATGATGGGCACGCGGCCGGTCGCGAGCGCATCGTCCTCCAGCACGCCGCGGGCGCCGCCCCAATGGTCGGTGTGGGTATGGGTGAAGATGATCGCCGCGACCGGTCGCGTGCCGCGATGCTTGAAGTAGAGATCGAGCGCGGCGCGGGCCCCTTCGATCGAGGTCAGGGTGTCCACGACGATGACGCCGCTGTCGCCCTCGATCAGCGTCATGTTGGCGATGTCGAGCCCGCGCACCTGGTAGACGCCGGGTACGACCTCGAACAGGCCGTGCTGCATGTTGAGACGCGATTGCCGCCACAGGCTCGGATTGACCGTGGGCGGCGCCTCTTCGGTGGACAGGAAACCGTAAGGCTGAAGACTCCAGACCGTCCGCCCCTGCGGGTTCGTGATCTCCGCGTTCTCGATGGTGCCGAGGAAGCCGCGCGCGGCATCGTCGAAATCCCGCGTGTCGGAAAACGGCAACGCGTTCAGCATCGCCGCTTGCTGCGCGATGACGGAGGGCGTTGCGTCCTTCGGCTCATTGCTGAGTTCGGTCATGTGTGTCCCCCCGCCTGATGCACGGCATCTAACCGCATCTTGCGGTCGATTGCCATTGGAGGAGACGAAGGAAATGGATGCCGTCTTCCCTTCTCCCCTCCCCCGAGGAGAGGGTGCATGGGCTAGGCAGCTACGCCTTCAACGGCTTGGCGCGATGCCGTGGCGTTGTCCGCCATCCGCAGTTCGCTGGCCAGCACGTAGCCGCCACGATTCTGCTTGGCCCGGTAAAGCGCCTTGTCCGAGCGCGACAACAGCGCCTCTGCGGTTCGGCCGTCGTCCGGCGCGACGGCAACGCCGACGCTCGCACCGAGATCGATCACCTGTCCGTCAACCTCGTATGGCGTGCCGATCGATTGCACGATCCGCCGTGCCATCGCCTCCGCGTCGGACGCGGCGCGCTGCACCAGGACGAACTCGTCGCCGCCCATGCGGATCACGAGGTCGTCAGGCGCGGCCAGCGCCTTGAGCCGTCCGGCGACCTGCTTCAGCAGCGCATCGCCGGCGGGGTGGCCGAACCGATCGTTCGCTTCCTTGAAGCGGTCGAGATCCAGCGTATGGACGGCAACCATCCCGGCCGACAGCATCACGGGCATATCCCTTGCCAGCACCGAACGATTGGACACGCCGGTCATCGGGTCGGAGCGCGCGAGCTGTTCGAACTGGCGCTTGAGCGTGATCTGGCTGATCGAGGCGTTGAAGCTGAGCCGAACCATCTCGAAGCTCGCGACCACGTACATCAGAATGAGGAGACCGAGCCCGACATGGCGGAGATCGGGCTGCATGAAGCTCACGATCGCGGCGGGCGCGGCGATCGCGGCGAGATCGAGCAGCGCCGCAGCGGGACGCAGCGCCAGCCGCGCCACCACGCCGGCGCCGAAGCCGAAACCGATGCCGACCGCCATCACGCAGCAGAGCGCATCGCCCAGCACGATGCTGCGCGCGGCGAACACGCCGAGCACGAGGGCCGTTACCACGGTGCCGGCAATGTAGCGCCGTTCCCAGTGCACGGCCTCGGCCCGGCCGAGAAGTGGCGGAGCCGCGAGGCGGCGGCGGAATGCAAATATCTCGACGAGACGAACAATCGCCACCACCACGCCGGCGACCGTCAGGCCGGCCGTCATCATATCACCGGTCTCGTAGGTCGTGATGGCGCCGACCATCGCCTGGCAGGCGGCCGCGAGAATGGTGGGCATCATCGTGCCGTGAAGACCCGTGATGACTTCCAAATGGACGGCGTCCGAAATCGACGCCGGTCCGGACTCCATTCTGTTGAAAAACATGCCAGCTCCCATCCGCTGGCATCTAGCGCAGACCCGTAAAGATTGCGTTCGCTACTCAACGATCGCATTTGAGCGTGCGGATTTACCGTGCATTAGCCATGTCTCGCCAGGACGGGCGGAGACGCAAGCTCATTGTCTCCGCTCCGCCCCGCGCCGCTACATTCCCAGCAGCCGCGGTAGCCACAGCGACAGGCCGGGCCAGTACGTCACCACCACGAGGAAGCCCAGCATCGTGAGCAGCCATGGCCACACCGCGACCGTGAGCTCGGTGATGCCCATCTTGGCGATGCCTGAGGCGACGTAGAGGTTGAGGCCGACGGGCGGATGGCACAGCCCGACCTCCATGTTGACTGTCATCAGGATGCCGAAATGAATCGGATCGATGCCGAGCTTGATCGCGACCGGAAACAGGATCGGCGCCATGATCAGGATGATGGAGGACGGCTCCATCACGTTGCCCGCAATCAGCAGCAGCAGGTTGACGAGCAGCAGGAAGCCGATCCACCCCAGGCCCTGGTCGATCATCCATTGCGCCAGCGCCTGCGGCACGTTCTCGTAGGTCATCAGGAACGAGAACAGCACGGCGTTGGTGATGATGTAGAGCAGCATCGCCGAGAGGTTCGCCGATGACAGCAGAACGCGCGGAACGTCGCGCAGCCTCAGGTCCTTGTAGATGAACACGGCCACGATAAAGGCGTAGACCGCGCTGACGGCAGCAGCTTCGGTCGGCGTGAACAGGCCGCTGTAGATGCCGCCGATCACGATCACGATCAGCAGGATGCCCCAGATCGACTTGCGGAACGCATCGAGGCGCTCGAGGAAGGTGGCCTTCGGCATCCGCGGATAGTCGTTGCGCCAGGCCCGATAGAACGTCGTTGCGCCGAGCAAGGAGGCCAGCACCAATCCCGGCACGATGCCGGCGATGAAGAGCTTGCCCACCGAGCTGTTGGTGGAGACGGCGTAGAGCACCATCGGGATCGACGGCGGAATCAGGATGCCGAGCGAACCCGAGGTCGTGATCACGCCGGCGCCGAACCGCTTCGGGAAGCCTTGCGCGACCATCGCCGGCAAGATCACCGAGCCGATCGCCACCACGGTCGCCGGCGACGAGCCGGAGATCGCGGCGAACAGCGCGCAGGCCACGACGCCCGACAAGGCGAGACCGCCGTACCAATGGCCGACCAGGGAAGTTGCAAAGGCGATCATCCGCCGCGCCACCCCGCCATGGGTCAGGAAGTTACCGGCGAGGATGAAGAACGGGATCGCCATGATCTCGAAATTCTCGATGCCGGTGAACAGCTTCAGCGCCACCGATTCGGTTCGCACGTCGGTCAGCGTGAACATGAAGCTGAGCACGGTGAGACCCAGCGCGATCGAGATCGGCATGCCCGTCAGCATCAGCGAGAGCAGCAGCGCGAACACGATGGCGACGCGCACGCCCTGCGGCAGCGTGATGAGGTGGCCCGCATGGGCGAAGCAGATGGCGACGATCAGGACCGGCAGCAGCATCAGGATCCAGCCGAGCGGGCTGCGCTCGTCCCGGACCACCTGAGTGTGCGTGACCGGGGCCGGATGCACCGGGTCCATCTCGACGCTTTCGACGCCTTCGACGCCCGCCACGTCGTGGTGCGGCAGCTCGCCGGTGCGGTAGAACGACCAGGCGACCTGCAGGAAGCGGAAGCACATCAGGCCGGAGCCGAGCGGGATGGTGAGATAGACCATCCACATCGGCGCTTCGAGATCGTTGGACTGCTGGCCGCTCTGCCACATGTGGGTGACGAAGGCGGCCCCGAAATAGCCGACGATGGCGGTGAAAAGAGCGCCGCACAGAAGGCCGAAGGTGATCACGCGCCGGCGCGACCCGCCGGGCAGGATGTTGACCAGCACGTCGACGCCGACATGGATGCCGGTCCGCACGCCGTAAGCGGCGCCGAACTTCGCCATCCAGATGAACATGTAGATGCAGAGCTCCTGCGCCCAGGACAGGTCGAGCGCGGCAAGCCAGACGAACGCCGCGCGGGCCGGGACGGCCAGGAAGGCCAGATTGCGGGCTTCCGCCCATTTGGCGATGTCGATCGACAGCCCGGCACCGTAACGATGCAGCACGGCGACGAAGATCAGCGACGTCGCAGCCGCGATCATCGTCGCGATCAGCCATTCCTCGAGATGATTGAGAAAGCGATTCAGCCCACGCAGCAACTTCGTCCCCCCAGCATTGGCTCGTCCATTCAAGAGTGAAACGGCCGGGAGTGCGATCACCCCCGACCGTTGGTATTGTTCTTATTGGGCCGCGGCCGTCAGTTCATCTTGACGTCGAGTTCCTTGGCAAGGAGATCGAGCACCTCCTGCCCGACCCGCCCCTTTGCCCATTTATACGTCGGCTGCATCGCCTCCTGCCAGGCCTTGCGGTCGGCGTCGGTGAGATAATGCAGATTGGTCTTACCCGTCTTCTTGATCTCGGCCAGCGCGTCCTCGTTCTCCTGGCGCGCGATCGAGTTGGTGTAGTCAGTCGCCTCCGCCATCGCCTTGTCAAGCTGGGTGCGGATGTCGGGCGGCAGGCCCGACCAGAACTTCGAATTGACGATCACGGCATATTGCAGATGGGCATGATAGGACACGGTGATGTCCTTCTGCACCTCGTAGAACTTCTGCGTGAGGTAGTTTGACGCCGTGTTCTCGCAGCCGTCAACCACGCCGGTCTGCAAGGCCTGGTAAACTTCCGAGAACGCCATGATCTGCGGGATCGAGCCCATGATGCGGAGATACTGGTCGGCGACCTTCGATCCGGAGATGCGGAATTTCAGCCCCTGAAAATCTGTCGGCTTCAGCAAGGGACGGTTGGCGGACAGCATGTGGAAGCCGTTGTCCCAATAGGCGAGCCCGGTGATGCCCTTGGCCTCGAGCTTCTGGAACAGCCATTTGCCGATCGTGCCCTTCATCGCGCTGGCATAGGTCGCATCGTCCCGGAACAGCCAGGGCAGGTCGAGCGCCTCGAACTCCTTGATGCCGAGCGGCGCGAATTTCGCCGTCGAGGGCGCAAGCATGTGCACCGAGCCGAGCTGCAGCGCCTCGATCTCCTCCTTGTCCTTGTAGAGCGTGGAGTTCGGGTAGACTTCGACCTTGACCTTGCCGTCGGTGTACTTCTCGGCCAGCTCCTTGAACTTCAGCGCGCCCTTCCCTTTCGGGGTGTCGTTGGCGACGACGTGGCTGAACTTGATGGCGATCGGAGCTTGGGCCGGCGCAGCGGCAGGGGCCAGACCTAATGCGACCGCCGCGACCGCAAGAAGCAGTTTGCGCATGAAGAACCTCCCCAACAACCTCGAAACCGGGTTCTTTTTGTTTTGCGGTCAGTACTCGCAGCAACCCGCAAGCCGAACAACCAGACCTAAGCCCAATTTGCCGCAGCCAAGCTATCTTGACGGAGGCCGTCTGCGCAACCCGGCACGCGCGGCCGTCCGTGGCGACGAGCGCTTATGTCGCATTGCGGCAATGCATCAGCCCTTACGCTGCGCGACAATGAAGAGACGGCGGAACGCGAACAGGGTCTGTCCCGCCGCATTCTTCGGATAGGCTTTCGCAACGCGCGCGCCATAGGCGGCCTCGAACGCGATCTTCTCGTCGCCAGCAAGCACGTCGAGATAGCGCGTCAACCAGGTCCCCTTGGTCCATTCCTTGACCGGGTTCTCGCCTTCGAGGACTTGCAGATATTCGGTCTCCCAGATGTCGATGTTGGCCGACATCGGCGCGAGAAGATCATGGTAGTAGGCCAGCCCCTCGACCGGCGGCGGCGTGACGAGATGCTCGACCTTGGACCGCCACGGACCATCGAGCGCGGTCTCGCCGATCAACACATGCGACGGTGCCAGAAAGTTGCGCGGCATCTGCACCGCAAGCATGCCGCTGGGCTTCACCCTCTCCATCACCGACGGAAACAGTGCCGCATGATGGGGTAGCCAGTGCAGTGCGGCATTGGAATAGATCAGGTCGTATTGCCTGGCCGGATGCCAATGGCTGAGATCTTCATGCGACCATTCCACATCCGGTGCTGCCTCGCGGCCGGCGGCGACCATCTCGGCCGAACCCTCGACAGCCGTCACCATCGCGTCCGGCCAACGCTCCCTAATCAGTTTCGTGACGTTGCCGGCGCCCGCGCCGAGATCGGCAATCTCGCGCGGGCCGAAATCCGGAATCCGCATCAAGAGGTCGACGGCGGGCCGGAGCCGATGGCCGGAGAATTTCAGATATTGCTGCGGATCCCAGACCATCGCTCAACGCCTTTTTCTTTTTCGTGTTTCCTTCAACGTCGCCCTTGGTTACCACTGCTCGTCCCGCTCAGGCAATTCGCAAGGCGGGACGGGACAGGAAACGATCAGCAACAAGCAAGAAGACAACCAAGAGAGCGTGTGACCATGGACCTCGGGCTCAAATCGAAAGCCGCTGTTGTCACCGGCGCGAGCATCGGCATCGGACGCGCCATTGCCAAGGGCCTTGCGGCCGAGGGCGTGCGCGTCGTCGGCGTGGCGCGGCGCGGCGACTTGCTCGCAGAGCTCGTGAAGGAAGTCGGCGGCGGGCTGATCACGCCGTTCGAGCAGGACGTCATGGCCAAGGACGCGGCGGAGCGGATCGCGGCCTTCGCGTTGAAGGAGCTTGGCCATGTCGACATCCTCGTCAACAATGCCGGCGGCAGCCGCCCGCTGCCGGTCGACGCGCCCGACAGCAAATGGGACGAGGCGATCGCGCTGAACTTCACCAGCTACCGCCGCATCGCGCATGCGCTGCTGCCGCAGATGATCGAACGCAAATGGGGCCGCATCGTCAACATCACCGGCAAGTCCGAGCCGGAAGGCCTCAACGCCGCGTTCGCCGCCAAGGCCGCGGTGCACGCCTGGGCCAAGGGCCTGTCGCGCGAGATCGGCGAGCACGGCATCACCATCAATTGCATCCCGCCCGGCCGCATCATGAGCGAGCAGATCCGCCGCAATTACGCACCCGACTATCGCGAGCGCTTTGCCGAAGAGGAAATCCCCGTCGGCTATTGGGGCGAGCCGGAGGATCTGGCGGCGCTCGCGGTCTTCCTGGCCTCACCCGTGGCGCGGTACATCACGGGGACGGTGATCCCGGTGGACGGGGGCTTGCGGCGGTATCAGTTCTAGGGGCTGCGAACCGCGAGGCAATCTTCGCATGCCTTGGAAGCCCGCAAGGACGGGCAGCGAGTGCCCCTGGCGCGGCTCGCGGAGACCTGCCGTGCCCGATTTGCCGACTGATCTCACGGTTTGACGTAACTCCAGCCCTGTTCCTGCAGCTCCATGACGCGGACGACACCGGATTTGACGACCGAGGCCTGCGGAATCAGGCTTATGTCCTTGTTCTCCGCCTTATGCATGTTTTCCTGCGTGTTGCCGCAAGCCTTGAAGGAGATTTCGGGATGGCTCATCGCGAGAACCTCGATGCGCGGCTTTACCGGCGAAGTGTCTTCACGCAGCATGTGAAGCCCGGGACCAAAGGTGACGACCTCGATCGACACCGGCTCACCAACATCGCGGTAATATTGCGCGACGTTGGTCGCATTGTTGAGGGCGAGGTTCATCATCGCAGGTTCGTTGGAGTTGACCTGCAAGATCAACCGATGGGGCTTGCGGGCGACCTCCGGTTTGATCATCTGAGCCAGCGCTCCCTCGTTCGCAGGGTTCCGCTTGCCTGTGTGATTCTGCCCCGGCTTGCCCGCTTGTTTATGTGTGCTTGACTGCTTCGGATTGCTCGCTTTGCTCTTCGCGCTCGTCTGCGGGGCCCACGGGTTGTCCTGCTGCGCCCGCGCGTTTGGTCCGGCCAGAAGCAGCATCGCCAAGGCGCTGATGATTGCCGTCGCCAACTTTGGATTGATCATCTCGTTTCTCCCGTTACCTGATGGTCACCGTCCTGGTCTGGCAACGGCATGCGGCCATTTGCATGCCGTCCCCACTCTTTCGCGCACGTTCTTGAATCCGCTGAGCGAGAATTTTCCCTCTTGCACCGCGCCGGTGCGGATGGTGAGACGCACGATGATGTGCCCGTCGTCGGGTAGCGACTTCAGCAACTGCACGACGTCGCCGCCGAAAGCGACGCCGGAACCGAACAGCGGCAAGGCCGCCGTGAGTTGCATTGGCTGCTCCGCGTTGAGCTGAAGGGACACGACATATTCACTGGCACTGCGTGCCACCGTCGGTCCTGCGACTACGACTTCCGTACGGCCTTTGCGGCAGTGGATTGCGAGTAGCATCGCGGCACCATCCGAGCCGCCGACGGAAGAGGTCGTGGCGGTGACGATTGGTGAATAGTCGACTGGCGAAGTGGTCTCGCTGATCAGCCAGCTATCGTCTGAGGCCCGCCGCCCGGGCGGTGGAATCTTGCGTGACAGATCTTGCAGACATTCCAGCCGAGCTTGCCCCTCCATCGCCGAACAAGACCGAAGTATTGCTATGGGATCACTCGTGTTTTGCGCGTATGCGATTCCGCAAGCCACATTGAAAGCGACGGCGAGCGGAGCAGCCGCACGCTTCATGGCCGCGCCTGTGCACTGCGCGCCTTGCGATCCAGCCAATCCTGCGCGGCCTGGAAGCGGGTGAGTCCTGGCACGGTCGCCGCGAGATTGATCGACCGCCATTTCGGATCGAAGCCTGGCGCCTGCAGCCGGTCGACTCGCGAGAACAGATACTCGACAAGGCGCGCCACGCGCTTGTAGCGATTCGAATGTTGTGGCCAGTTGAACGCAACGAGCGCTGTCGGCACCGCGATGGTCGAGATCCGCTCGCCTTGCCTGATCAGATTGGGATACTCGCTGGCATCCAGAGTCGCGGGCAGATAATAGTCCTCGAACTTGCTGTCGTAGTTGACCGGCAGGAACTTGAATCCAGCCTCCCAACGGCCCTTTACGAAGGCGTCGACGGGTTTCGAGGTAATGAACACGACGGCAGACATCTCGCCTTTGCGCATCTGTTCGAGGGCCACCTGATGCGGAATGAACGTCTTGTCGATATCGATGCCCAGACGGCTGAAGATCAGTGGCCCTGAATAGGCGGCTGCGGTGCCCAGGGTGTTGAAGTTCACCTTCTTGCCGGCGAGATCCTGCAGGCTTGTGATTTCAGGCCGCACAAAGACATGCAGCTCGGATGGGAAGAGATTGAGCAGATACGTGATGCGGCTTCGGATCTGCGGTGCCTGGACCTTGTACTCTTCGAGCGCATCGGAATTGATGATGGCGGTGTCGACGCCACGCAGATACAGCAGCGCATTCAGATTATCGGTGGCTCCCCGCGTGACGATCGGCAGGAGATGCAGGTCTGCTCCGTCGTCCACGACACGCGCCATTTCTGCGGCGAGGCGGATCGGTGCGCCCTCGAGCAGACCGCCGGCGAGCCCGACCGTCCAGGCGTTCATCCGGTCCTTTTCATTCTCCTGGGGCAGCGACCTTCGGACGGGCTGAGCATCGGCCTTGGTATTTCTGGCCGTTTGCGCTTCCAAGCAGGACGTCTGAAGCATCATCGCGACCGGCACCAACCAGGTGAGCAGGAGCAACGAGAGTGACTTTGGCGCTCTGTTCATGTCGTTTCCCTTCCGAATTCGCCACCGCAATCTCTGGTCCCGCAGGGCTGCAACAAGTGCACTCTCACCGCTGCAGCGCATCCAGCCGTTCCTTCGCTTCGCGAATACCGCCCCGGTGTGCCTTCGCGTAGAGCTCTCGCGCCTTGGCCGCTTCGCCGCGCGTTCCATAGGTGCCCCAGGCGGACAGAACTGCCGGATCGTATGTCTCCGCGAGCATGAAGCTTGCCTGCGCAATGTCCTTCTCAGCCGCGAGCTCGAGTACGATCCGCGCTGCGCCGATATTTCCCTGATCGAGCAACGCCCTGGCGCGCGGGATCAATCGGGCCTCCGCCTCGTTTTGGCTTTGGTTTGCGGCTGTCAGAGGCTCCCCGAGGGCCGCTTCCACGCTCCGCGTCGCCGGCACGATCGGGCCTTCATCTTTTTTCGCCACCTCGAGGCGGGCATCGATGGGAGCCGATGCCGATGCACGGTCTTTTTGCCTGGCTTCGGTCCCGCTCCGCTCCTGGTGCAGCGACTGCCGCAGTTCGGCAATCTCCCGGTTCGCTACCTGTCTCTGCTGCGAGGCCGCATCATTCGCCTGGCGCAATTGCACGTTCCGGGTTTCGATTTCACGGCGCGTTTCGGCAAGTTCCCTCGTCAGCGCGGCCGCATGCGCCTGAGCGTCTTCGAGAGCGCGGCGTTGTGGTTCGGCATTGGCCATTACCGCTTGCGCGGCTTTGGCCTGGGCCACGAGGTCGGCGTTCTTCTGCCGCTCGTCCTGCAAAGACTGCCGCAGCTCCGCAACCTCTGCCTCTTGTTCCGTAGCCGCAGCTTCCGCCATGAGCGATGCGCGGGGTATTCCGGCAAGCTCGCTCGCGAGCGCGGCGGCACGCGACTGCGCCTCGTGGCGCTCTTGCTGAGCGCTCGCCGCTGCCGCCTGCGCGGCGTTCGCCTGCTTCACGAGGAAGCCACTTCTTTGCCGTTCCTGCTGCAGGGTCAGCTGCAGTTCCTCGATTTCCCGCGCCGCCGCATCTCTCTGCTGCGCGGCCGCATCGTCCGCGTTGCGGGATCGCGCGTTACCGGCGTCGATCTCGCGGCGCGCTCCGGCAAGTTCGTTCGCGAGCTCGGCGTTGTGGGCTTGCTCCTGTTGAAGCGATTTCCGCAGCTCGTCCGCGGCGATTTCCGCCGTGTGCGTGCGCTGGACTGCCTCGTCGAGCTCCCTGCGCGCCTCGGCCAGCTCGTTGGCCGGCGCTTCGATGCGCGGCGCCTCCTCGTCCAGCCGCGGGCTTGGTTGCACCACGCTTGCCGGCTCCGCCTGCATCAGGGCTTCGGTCGCTTCGCGCTGAAGGAGCGCCAGCGAACCGGTCGTGATCTCCAGCCGCTGATCAAGGCTAATGCCGCTCTCGCCGCCGATGCGCGTCATGTCCGATTGCGCGGTGAATGGTGTGAACACGCCGAGCAGTGAAGCTCCGAGGCAGATGAAGGGGACCAGAACTGCAGCCGCCACGAGCCAGCCGCCCGATTTTTCGTCTTCCGGATCGACATCCTCCGTTGCGGGATGCCAATGGGTGGGCGCAGGATTGATTGCAGAGCCGTCCCGCCAGACCCATTGATCCGCCCCAGGTGACCAGTGGCCGAGCTCAGCAGTCCCGGTCGCATCCTCTACCCAGATGTCTTCTCCGCTCCTCGGTGCTGTATCAATTAGTCGGCGCATGCCTCACGCCTCCCTCGACGGCAACTCCAATGGAGCGGATGGCTCGGCCTGTTCGCCTGGCTCAGTGCTCGATCAGAACACGGTAGATCGACGTAACGTTGAGGCGGCACGCCGCCATTATTTAAATTTATTAAATATATAAAACTCTATATAATTTAACTGCATGACAAGTCAATTAAATAATCAGTGCCGGGAGGGATTCGTCGGCCGCCGAGGCCAGGTTTGACGGCGCGTCATGGAGCAATGTCATTATCCAGCCTACGGCTCCGCCGCCCGCGGCTTGCCGCAGGCCGCCATCCCGGGTGAAATTGGAAGCCTCATGCCGACGGGCGACAGCCCTTCATCCCTGGCCCGCCGCGGGACGCCATGCCGAGTGCCCCTCAATGGTTCTTCCGGAACCGCGAGACCGGTGCCATCACCGTCGCGCAGTGGCCCAATCTCCTTTTGTGGATCGTGATCGTTGCGGGCGTTCTGCTTTGGATCTGGCCTTCCGCAGGCAAAGCCAGCATCGGTTTGACGATCGTGTTGAAAGGCGGCCTCATCATCTGGGGCGTCGACGAGATCGTCCGCGGCGTGAACCCTTGGCGGCGCTGCCTCGGCGCCGCCGTGGTCATCTACGCACTCACGACCCTTCTGCTATAAGGTCGTGAACATGTTCGCACGACCTGCAGTGTCAGTCTCAGACAAGGGCAGATTACCGCTCGCGGCTTGCTGCTGCTCCCAGCACATCATGCCGCCATGCACCCGGGCTGACGCCGGCAATTGCCGAGAAGACCCGCGTGAAGTGGCTCTGGTTGGCAAAGCCGGCCGAGATCGCAACCTCGGACAATGATGGGCCGGGCTCGCTCATCAGACGCTTTGCGGTCCTCACGCGATGATGCAGAAGCCAGCGATGAGGCGGCAGGCCGGTGGCCGCGCGAAACGCACGTGAGAAATGGCTGGCGGAGAGGCCTAACTCCGCAGCGATCGCCTCCAATGGCAGCTTCCCGCTGAGATCCGCTTCGAGTTTGTCGCAGGCGCGCGCGAGCTGCCATGGCGCAAGCGCGCCGCGGCTGCCCTCGATCTTGTGCCGAAAGCCCCCATAGGCCTGAGCGACGTGGGCGGTGAGGGCCAGCATTGTGTGGTCGACGAAGAGCTGGTTTGCCTCGTCCGGCCGCCGCAGTCCCTCGCGCAAGGAGGCACCGATATGACGGACGATGGCATCATCGTGCCCAACAGGACTGCAGTCGAGCGTATCGATGCGCCGCGCCCCCGACTGATCAGCGAGACCATCGAGCGCGGAACGCGGCACGTAGAAGTGCAGAGAGTGGAATGGCTTGTTGATCAAGTAGCGCGGGTCGACCCTGAGATCATAGAGATACGTCGTGCCGGCGTGGACATCCGCCTTCTTGATGTGACGCCCCTGCTCCCAGATCTCGCACTCCGGATAGTCGCGCAGCTTCAGACTGACGAGATAGGCATCTTCCGCGGCAAACGAACCGGAAAGGCCCGGCACGGGATTGTCGTTGCGCGCTTCAGTGACCGCAATCTTGGTGCTGCGCAGCGACCCTGTCGTCAGAGTGGGAGGGGCTTCCTCGAGGCGAAGGAATTCTGCAACCCGTTCACCGTAAGCGCCTGTCCTGGTCATCCTATGTCTTTTCCGTCACGTCGAGGGAGCAGGCCGCAGCAAGCTGCCATTTCCAGAGCGATATATCGGCTATCCACCCATTGCTGTCCACGACCGGCGACGTCGCACCGGGGGCGGCTCGGTCCTTCGCCTCGACCGAGCCACGCCAGAATTTGTTAATTGCTTCAAAGCGATGCGGTTCGTGCCTGATGCCTTAGATGCCCGACGACAGAGGCGCGGACATCACGATTTTTCACAAACGCACGGGGGGCCGCGCGCTCCTGTTGCCGCAGAGCAGGATCAGGCAAGGCACGGCAGCAATAGGAAAGACACAGATTTCCGCCCCGCCTAGAACCCGCAAATCTACTGCATCGAAACTCGACGGATCGCTTTGGACCCCAATCCATCCGGCGAGCGAAGATCACGGCATCGGCCGTTCGGCCCGCTTTGCTGCGGCAAAGACCATGATCAAGAGGTCGCGCGTCAGCGACGCGCGCACACGAGCGAGAGTCCATGAGCAAAGTTGTCTTGCGCGAATCCGCGAATGAAATCCCCGCCGCGCCTCGGGGGCAGCGCGACGTTGCCCTCGGAGGCGACCGGTCCGCTGCGGGTGTGGAGATGGCTCGCGTGCTCAGGACGGCTCCCTTTCGCATGGCGTTGGACGCCTCCGGCGCCGGGATTGCTCACTGGAAGCACGACCCATTGCACGACGTCGTCGAGCCCATGAGTCACCACGTCATCATGGCTTATAACGGCACGGTACAGCGCATGGAGCGGCGGTCCGGACGGTCGATCGCGATCGGGACGTTTCGTCCCGGCGTCGTCATCATCATTCCGGAGGGATCGACCTCCCGATGGGACATCCCGAAGCCCGTCGACGTCGTTCAGCTCTACCTGCCGCAGACAACGCTGAAGCGCGTGGCGGACGAAGCCGCAACCGGATCGCCGGCCGAACTCCTGGAGCGCACCGCGCATCCCGATCCCGTGACTTCCCGACTGTTGCTGAGTGCCGCGGATGTGCTGGAAGGGCACGAAGCGCTGGATACGCTCTTCAGGCAACAACTCATGGATTTGCTAACGACGCGTCTTCTGGCTGCGCACACCGGTTCGCCGAGCGCGATCTTGCCGACCAGGGGCGGGTTGTCGCCGAAGACACTGCTCCGCGCAATCGAGCGGTTGCGCTCGGACAGTGATGCCGACGTCTCACTCGCAGCTCTTGCGGCCGATGCCGGCTTGTCGCGCTTTCATTTCTGCCGTGCATTCAAGGACAGCACCGGACTGTCTCCCCATGCCTGGCTGCGCCAGCACCGGCTCGAGCAAGCCATGAATATGTTGCGCGACACCGACGCGCCCGTCGTCTCGATTGCGGCCACGCTCGGTTACTCCTCGCAGACTGCCTTTGCCGCCGCGTTTCGAAAGCTCACCGGGGAATCGCCGAGCGATTGGCGGCGGCGCGCACGTTAGCAGCAATCGCGCTGCAATCGCGTCAATCGCGCTGGGGCATCGGCGCATGCGTTTCGCTAGGAATCATGGTGCCCCACACCTGAAACGGAAATGGCAAATGACCTTGATCAGCTCTGTCAGTCGGCTCGCGAGCACCTCGCGGCGAAACATTCTCGCAACAACTCTCTTGTACGCGGCGTCGTTGACCGTCCGCTCCACCTCGGCAGTAGGCAGCGACGTGGAGACCGCGTCCCTCTTGACCGGCAGGAACGACGGCACGAGCTCTGTCACCACCAGCGACGGCGTAAGGATCTTCTACAAGGACTGGGGACCGAAGTCCGCACAGCCGATCGTCTTCCATCACGGTTGGCCGCTCAGCTCCGATGACTGGGATGCTCAGATGCTGTTCTTCCTCGGCAAGGGCTTTCGCGTGATCGCCCATGACCGCCGCGGCCACGGCCGCTCGAGCCAAGTCAACGACGGGCACGATATGGACCACTATGCGGCCGACGTCGCTGCCCTCGTGCAGCAACTCGATCTTCGCAACGCCATCCACATCGGCCACTCGACAGGCGGCGGCGAGGCAGCGCGCTACGTCGCACGTCACGGCCGGGATCGCGTGGCCAAGCTGGTACTCATCGGCGCTGTGCCACCCCTGATGCTCAAGACCGAGTCCAATCCCGGCGGATTGCCTCTTAAGGTCTTCGACGGCTTGCGCGGGCGGCTCGCTGCAAATAGGCCGCAGTTCTATTTTGAATTCGCGAGCGGCCCCTTCTACGGATACAATCGTCCGGGCGCCGAGCCTTCGCAGGCGACAATCTGGAACTGGTGGCGCCAAGGCATGATGGGCAGCGCCAAGGCCCACTACGACGGCATCAAGGCCTTCTCCGAGACCGCCTTCAGCGAAGACCTAAAGAGCATCGCTGTCCCGACGCTCGTCCTGCATGGCAGCGACGACCAGATCGTCCCCGTCGCAGACTCCGCACCGCTGTCGGCCCGGCTTCTGAAGCACAGCACCCTGAAAATCTACGACCTGCTGCCGCACGGGGTCTGCACGACCCACCCCGACATCGTCAACGGCGACTTGCTCAGGTTCGTGACGGCGTAGCCTCGTCTTCATCGCAATCAATTCAAGGACCAGTCAACATGCGCATCGTCATCATTGGCGCCGGCTTCGCCGGCATGTATGCCGCCCTTTCAGCCGCCCGCCTGCGCGACATCCAGGGCGCTCCGCCCGACGAGCTCGAGATCGCGCTTGTCGCGCCCGAGCCGACGCTGGTAGTTCGGCCGCGGCTCTACGAACCGAACCCCGAGACCCTGACGGCACCGCTGCAGGACGTTCTCGAGGCGATCGACGTCGTCTATATCAGGGGCCATGCCGAGACGATCGATACCAAGTCCAGAATCGTCGAGGTCGCTGCCGCGGAGGGCACGCGGAAGATGCTATCCTACGACCGGTTGGTGGTCGCCACCGGTAGCCGGCTGTTTCGCCCGAACGTTCCCGGCCTTGCGGAGCACGGCTTCAGCGTCGACCAACTCGATGATGCGATCGCGCTCGATCGTCACCTGCATGGACTGTTGAACCGCCCTGCCTCTAAGGCGCGCAATACCGTCGTCGTCGCAGGCGGCGGGTTCACCGGCATCGAAGCGGCGACCGAGCTGCCGTCACGCTTGCGCAAGATTCTCGGCAAGGACGCCCAGCTGCGCGTCGTCATCGTCGACCGCAATGAGACGATCGCCCCGGACATGGGCGCAGGCTCACGTCCCATCATCGAGGAGGCGCTGCGCAAGCTCGGCATTGAGACCAGGCTCGGCGTCGGCGTGGCCTCGCTCGACAAGTCCGGCGTCACGCTTTCCAACGGCGAGCAGATCGAGTGCGAGACGGTGATCTGGGCCGCCGGCATGCGCGCAGCGCCGTTGACGGCGCAGATCCCTGCCGAACGCGACCAGTTTGGCCGGTTGCTCGTCGACCGCGAGCTACGCGTGCCATCGGCAAGCGGCGTCTTCGCTACTGGCGATGCCGCGCGGGCTGCGTGTGACGATGTCGGCAATTACGCGCTGATGTCATGTCAGCACGCGACCCGGATGGGCGCCTTCGCCGGCAACAACGCCGCTGCCGAGCTGCTGGGCGTTCCGACCAGACCCTATCACCAGAAAGCCTACGTCACCTGCCTTGACCTCGGCGAAGCCGGCGCGCTGTTCACCCGCGGCTGGGAGCGCACGGTCGAGATGGTCGGCGACGTCGCCAAGAAGACCAAGCAGGAGATCAACACGGTCTGGATCTATCCACCCAAGGCCGAGCGTGCCGCAGCGCTCGCCTCCGCCGATCCCGAGCGCGTCACAGCGCTATAGCAACTACCCCCCAACTTTGAAAAGGAGACCAACATGAATCTGCACAACGCTTCCATTGCCGCGAAACCCGAAGAGCTCGTGCCGTCGCGCTACGCGGTGCGCATCGGCGACATCGAGGTGCTGGTGGTCAGCGACGGCGTGCTGCCGCTCCCGACCACCATGCTGGCGCACAACGCAGACCCGGCCGTGCGGGCCAACTGGTTGAGCGAGATGTTCCTGCCTCAGGATGCGTTCGACTGGGCACTGAATGCGGTGATGGTGCGAAGTGGCGACAAGACCATTCTCATCGACGCCGGACTTGGGTCCGATCCCGATCTGCATCTGCCGCGCGCCGGACAGTTGATCAAGCGCCTGGAGGCCGCCGGAATCGACCTCTCGTCCGTGACCGATCTCGTGTTGACCCACATGCACATGGATCACGTCGGTGGCTTGCTGGTCGACGGCGTGAAGGAGCGGCTGCGCAAGGACCTGCGGATCCACGTGGCCGCTGCCGAGGTCAAGTTCTGGGAGTCGCCCGATTTCACCCATACCAACATGCCGCAGGGATTTCCCGATGCGCTTCGGGCCGCCGCCAAGCAGTTCGTGAAGATGTATGGCAGCCAGATCCGGCCGTTCGAGGAGCAGCACGAGGTTGCACCCGGTGTCGTCGTACGCCGCACCGGCGGTCACACGCCAGGACACAGCGTGGTCCGCGTGGCGTCCGGCGGCGAGGCGCTGACCTTTGCCGGCGATGCCGTGTTTGCGGTCGGGTTCGACCAACCCGAATGGCACAACGGTTTCGAGCACGACCCTGAGGAGGCGGCGCGCGTTCGCATCCGGCTGTTGCGGGAGATCGCGCAGAGCGGCGAGCTGCTGGTGGCCACGCACATGCCGTTCCCATCGGTCGGTCATGTCGCGGCCGCCGGCGATGCCTTCCGCTGGGTACCGGTCTTCTGGGACTACTGACCGCTATCGAACAGGCCGAACTGGAGCCCTCACGGATGACTGAGCTCCCGCTCCGGATGAAAGCCCTCACGGCGGCCGGGACACCGAGAAATCGACCGCCGTGGCCTGCAAACTCGTCTTCAATCCAACCAATCGATGCGGTCCACCGCGCGAGAGACCAGAACATGCAAGATCAAAAAGTCGTTGTCGTCACGGGCGGCACATCGGGTATCGGACGGGCAGCGGCGCTGCGCTTCGCAAAGCAGGGCTACCGGGTGCTCATCACCGGCCGCCGGGCGAGCCTGATCGAGGAGACAATGCTGCAACACCCGAGTATCGCGGGAATGACGGCGGATGCGGCGTCCCCCGAAGATGCCAAGCGAACCGTTGCAAAGGCACTCGACAAGTGGGGCCGCCTCGATGCGCTGGTCAACAATGCCGGCGCCGGCGCAATCTTGTCACTCGCCGATGTCACTGTCGATCGCATCACAGATATCTCCGCCGTCAATGTGCTCGGCCCCAGTCTGCTCGCGTCCGCGGCGCTTCCTCATCTCAAGGCCGCGCGCGGCACGATCGTCAACGTCTCTAGCACCTTCGGGCACAAAGCGGCCGCGGGCCTATCTCACTACGCAGCCAGCAAAGCCGCCGTGGAGCATTTGACGCGATGCTGGGCCCTGGAGCTGGCCCCGTTCGGGATCAGGGTGAACGCCGTTGCACCGGGCCCAACAGAGACGGGCGCGCTGACGGGCATGATGGGATTGTCGGCGGAGCAGGCCGTCGCGGTCGAGGAACAGGAGCGCGTCAGCATACCGCTCGGTCGCCGCGGCGCGCCGGACGATATCGCTGAATGGATCGTCCAACTCGCCGGGCCCGCCTCGGCGTGGGTAACCGGTCAGGTGATCGCCATCGATGGCGGCCTGGGATTGGCATGATCCCGCGCGGCCACTGGCGCTGCCGGCGCAAGATCGAAGGGCACCGAACCTCACCCCTGGCCCGCCGGCGGAACCACGTACAGCGTCAGCGCGAACACCGCATAGATGAAGATCATCAGCGCGCCGACGAACCAGGCCGAGCGCCCGCTGGCGGTGATGAAGGCCGACGTCACCGTCGCGATCATCATCATGGTGACGGCGCCCGGCCAGAACTGCAGGTCCATCGGCTTCGGCCCCACGACATAGCTGAGCAGCACCAGCGCGGGTGCCACGAACAGCGCGATCTGCGAGGCGCTGCCGAGCGCGATGCTGACGGCCATGTCGAGCCGGTCCTTGCGTGCCGCGGCGAAGGCCACCGCAAATTCGGCGGCGGCACCGACCAGCGAGACGACGATGAAGCCGACGAAGGCCGGGCTCATCCCGAACGTTTCCGCCGCCTTCTGCACCGATTCGACGAAGATCTCGCTGACCAGTGCCACCAGCACGGTGACGACCAGCAGCGTGCCGACGGCTGTTCCGATCGGCCAGTGCGCCTCCTTGTCGTCGTCGCCGTGACCGGCGCTTGCGAACAATTCCTTGTGCGTTCGCAGCGAGAACAACAGGCCGAGCCCGTAAGCGAGGATGAGCAGGACCGAAATGCCGAGGCTGAGCTTGTTCAGGATGCCTCCACCCTGCGGCAGATGTTCGAGATCGGCGACCGCCGAAGGCGCAAGCAGGGCGACGGTCGCCATCAGCAACAGGCCGGACGAAAGCCGCGCACTGGCCCGGTTGTACTCCTGCACATGATAGCGCAGGCCGCCCAGCAGCAAGCACGCACCCAGCATGAACACGGCGTTGGTGACGATCGCGCCCGCGATCGAGGCCTTCACCAGCATGTACTGGCCGGCGCGCAGTGCCGTGATGGCAATGATCAGCTCGGTCAGATTGCCGAGCGTTGCGTTGAGCAATCCGCCCACGGCATCGCCGGTCTTCGCGGCCACCGCCTCGGTGGCGTGGCTGAGCAGCGCCGCCAGCGGAACGATGGCCAGCACCGCGAGCACGAACAGCAGCGTGTGGGAATGCGGCGCCACCGCCTCGGCCACCAGCACGATGGGCACGAAGGCCAGCGTCCAGAGCAAAGGAGTTTTCCGGATTTCCCTGAGCAGGGTCTGCATGTGGCCGCCCTTCCATCGATGCGCTGATGGAAAGGTTGGGCGGCCGCACAAGCCGAGTGTTGATCTGCCTCAACGTCGGCCTGGTGGAGATGGCGCGTGCAGGACGCGCACGCGGCCTGCTCTCGGTTCGATCGCTGGCACGTTGGAATTCTGCCAGTGTTTTGCCCGACGGGTCAACTTCATCGCGGCTGCGACCGCCCGTTTGCGACACGGCCGGAAATGCCTTGTCGATCAAAGGGCCTTCTACTGTGCATGGGGTTGTTTTTCGACTTTTTGTTCGAGCGACGTGAAAGGACCTGGTGCGGGCGACCCGGCTCGGTCGCCCTTCCCTTTCCACGGCGCATCCGGCATCGGCGCATACACAGCATGCACGCATGAGCCTGTGGCCGGCCGCCAAGCCGTAGTACACGGCGCTTAGCCCACCGGAGCGACGCGCGAACGCAATGACAATCACGTTACCCGCTGCCGCGCGCGAGCCCGATCACCCCGCTTCCGACGGCCTGCCGACCGCGCGGCGGCGCTGGGCGATCGCCGCGATCTTCACCGCGCTGGCGATGGCCTCGCTCGACACCGCGATCGCCAACATCGCCCTGCCCGCCATTGCCGCCGATCTGCACGTCAGCCCGGAGCAGTCGGTCTGGGTCGTCAACGTCTACCAGATCGCGCTGGTGGCAACGCTGCTGCCGCTCGGAGCGCTCGGCGAGATCGTCGGGCACCAGCGCATCTATCTCGGCGGCTTGATCCTGTTCACCATCGCCTCGTTGTTCTGCGCGGTGGCGTGGTCGCTGGACAGCCTCCTGGTCGCGCGGACGCTGCAAGGTCTGGGCGCCAGCGGTATCATGAGCGTCAACACGGCGCTGGTGCGCTTCGTCTATCCCGGACGGATGCTCGGTCGCGGCTTCGGCCACAACGCGCTGGTGGTCGCGACGGCGTTCACCTTCGGGCCGTCGATTGCGTCGGCCATCCTGGCGTTCGGCCCGTGGCCCTGGCTGTTCGCCGTCAATATCCCCTTCGGCCTCGTCGCGATCGGCATCGGCTTTGCGATGCTGCCGAAGACGCCGCGCGCCGATCACGGCTTTGATTTCCTCGGCGCGATCCTGGCGTCGGCTTGCCTCGGCCTGTTCATCACCGGCATCGGCAGCGCCGCGCACAATCTGTCGCCGGTACTCGTGGGCATCGAGCTGGTCGCGGCGCTCGCGCTCGGCTTGATCCTGACGCGCCGGCATGCCGATCACCCGGCGCCGATGCTGCCGATCGACCTGTTCGCCCGGCCGATGTTCGCGCTGTCGGCGGCGACGGCCGTGTGCTCCTTCGCAGTCCAGGGCCTCGCCTTCGTCTCGCTGCCGTTCTATTTCGAGGACGTGCTCGGCCGCTCGCAGGTCGAGACCGGGTTCTTCATGACGCCATGGCCGCTGGTGGTCGGCATCATGGCGCCGATCGCCGGACGCCTCTCCGACCGCTATGCCGTCGGCCTGCTCGGCGGCATCGGCCTCGTGCTGCTCGGCCTCGGCATGGCGCTGCTCGCGACGCTTCCCGCCAACCCCGCCATTGCCGACATCATCTGGCGGATGGTGATCTGTGGGATGGGATTCGGCTTCTTCCAGGCGCCGAACATGAAGGCGGTGATGTCGAGCGCACCGCCACATCGCAGCGGCAGCGCCTCGGGCATCGTCGCCACCGCACGCCTGACGGGACAGACGACCGGCGCCGCGCTTGCCGCCGCCTGCTTTGCGCTCGCCGGCCACGAGGGCGCAACGCTGGCACTGGCGCTCGGTGCCGGCTTTGCCGCCCTCGGCAGCGTCATGAGCTTCCTGCGGCTGGCGGTGAAGTAAGCCGTCAGGCCGCCGTCACGCCGACATTCGCCGGAATGACGGTCTCATCGTCCAGCGCGGCCAGACGCTCATCGATAGCAGCGATCACCTTGCGCGAGAACGGTCCGAGATGGGCATAGGCCGCGATCATCTGCACGGCGATACGTGCGGACGAGGTGTCACGCTTGGCGCAATTCATGAAGGTCTGCCAGAGCGGCCCCCGTGCCTCGGGAAGGGCGGTGACCACCTTGTGCACCGTCTCCATCGCCCCGAGCCTGGCGCGGATATCTCCTTCGGCGAGCTCGGGACGCTGCCTGGATCGGTCGAGCAGCGTCATCAGGCGGTCGACGCGCCCTGCATAGGCTGCGGGGCTATAGGTGTGCTCCAGCACCCGCTTGTAGTCCGTCAGAATGTCGCGCAGCGGCCGGACCGGATCGAAGTTGATGCCGGCTGTGCATTGATCGGCACCGATGGTCGGCGCCACATCGTGGCCCGGATGCAGCCGGCCTTCGCGCTCGAGGCGGCGCGTGAGCTGCGTGTTCGGCAACGCATAGAGCAGGCCGACCATGGCGACGGGAATCGCGGCCTCCTCGATGAATTCGATCATCGCCTCCGCCATCGAGACCTTCTCGTTGTCGAAGCCGACGATGAAGCCCGCGGTGACGAGCATGCCGGCGGCGTAGATCTTGTGGATGCTCTCGGCGATGTTGCGCCGCGTGTTCTGTTTCTTCCGCATCGCGACCAGCGTCGCCGGGTCCGGACTTTCGATGCCGACGAAGATGCCGAAGAAATTGGCCGCACCCATCAGCTCCAGGAGCTCCGCATCGTCGGCGAGGTTGACCGAGGCTTCCGTGGAGAATTCGAAGGGATAGCCGTGCGTGCGCTGCCATTCGGCGAGCCTTGGCAGGAATTGCCGCAGCGACTTCTTGTTGCCGATGAAATTGTCGTCGACGAAGTCGAGATGGCCGCGGTAGCCCATCTTGTAGAGCGTCTCGAGCTCGACGAACATCTGCTCGACCGTCTTGGTCCGCGGCACGCGGCCGTAGAGCTCGATAATGTCGCAGAATTCGCAGGTGAACGGGCAGCCGCGGGAATATTGCACTCCGAGATAGAGATAGTCCTCGAACTTGAGCAGGTCGAAACGCGGCACCGGCGTTTTGGTGACGTCGGCCTGGAACTTCGGCGCGGTAAAGACGCCGGAGCGTGCCCCGCTCTCCCAGGCCGCGATGAAGTCGTCGATGACGCTCTCGGCCTCGCCGAGCACCCGGAAGTCGGCCTTGTCGTAGATGTGCGGGCTCGAAGTCGGATCGGGACCGCCGACGACAACCGGCTTGCCCGCCGCGCGACACATGTCGATCAGGCGCAACGTATCCGCCTGCTGCGGCAACATGCCGCCGGTGAAGACGACATCGGCCCAGGCGAGATCGTCGTCGCCGAGCGGCGCCGTGTTGCAGTCGATCAGTCGGACCGTCCAGCTCTCGGGCAACATCGCGGCAACGGTGATCAGGCCCAAGGGGGCGGCAGGGCGCTTGACGCCCATCACTTTGCAGGATTCGCCAAAGCTCCAGAAGGACTCTGCCGAGAACAGCGGGTAGAGCAGCAGCACGTTGCAGGGGCTTGGCACGTCGATGGAACTCCTTTTGCGTCGACGCAGTGTAGCAAAGCGCGGTCGTCTTGCATCCCGGCAAAACGGACAAACTGTCGCTCGGCCCCATGCGCTGGAACCGCGGAGGTCGCCTCAGGCCCGGCAACTGGCGCCTGAAGAGAGGTCTTGCGGCAGCCGGGCAAGGCAAAAACCGGCTTGATCCCTGTTCTTCACGCGGCGACCAGATTCTCGGGCCGCCACCCCTCGGACTGTTGATTTGAACCGTTCCAGTTTGCCGGACACATTGCGCGCCTGAGTTCAATCGGTGGATTGGGCCAATCAGGGGACTGCGATGGCTAACCTAACAATCAACGGAAAAACCTTCACCCTCGACGTCGAGCCGGATACGCCACTGCTGTGGGCGATCCGCGAGAATGCCGGCCTGACCGGCACCAAATACGGTTGCGGCATCGCACAATGCGGCGCCTGCACGGTTCACATCGAAGGCGTTGCCACCCGCTCCTGCGGGGTCTCGGTCAGCGAGGCCGAAGGCAAGAAGATCACCACGATCGAGGGGCTCGCCTCGGGCGACACGCTGCACAAGGTGCAGGAAGCCTGGATCGCCCAGGACGTGCCGCAATGCGGCTATTGCCAGAGCGGCATGATCATGGCGGTGGCCGCACTGCTGAACGAGAAGCCGAAACCGACCGACGCCGATATCGATGAGGCCATCACCAACATCTGCCGCTGCGGCACCTTCCAGCAGGTGCGCGAAGCGATCCACACGATCGCCAGCGCGTAAGGAAATCCCCACATGAACAAGCATGTCTCGCCGCGGCTCAACCGCCGCGCCTTCGTCATCGGCACGGCCGCGGTCGGTGCCGGCCTCGCCATCGGTCTCGACATCCCCTTCGGCGGCCCCGCCGTGGTCCGCGCCGCCGACGGCTCGCCCGAGATCGGCGCCTGGGTCGTGGTCAGGCCGGACGACACCGTGGTGATCCGCATCGCCCGCTCCGAAATGGGCCAGGGTTCGCTGACCGGCCTCGCCCAGCTCGTCGCCGAGGAGCTCGAGTGCGACTGGACCAAGGTCACGACCGAATACCCGACACCCGGCACGAGCGTCGCCCGCAAACGCGTCTGGGGCGATTTCTCGACCGGCGGCAGCCGCGGCATCCGCTCCTCGCAGGACTATGTCCGCAAGGGCGGCGCCACCGCGCGCGTGATGCTGATCCAGGCCGCCGCCGACGGATGGAAAGTGCCGGCCTCCGAATGCACGGCCGAAAACAGCGTCATCACCCATAAGCCGTCGGGCAGAACCACGACCTACGGCAAGGTCGCCGAAGCCGCCGCGAAGCTGACGCCGCCGGCCGATGTCAAGCTGAAGGATCCCAAGGACTGGAAGCTGATCGGCAAGGGCGTGAAGCGGCTCGACACCCTCGACAAGACCACCGGCGCCATGATCTACGGCGCCGACGTCAAGCTGCCGGGCATGCTGAACGCCGCGATCAAGGACTGCCCGGTGTTCGGCGGCAAGCTGAAGAGCTTCGACGAAGCCAAGATCGCCAGCATGAAAGGCGTCAAGAAGGTGGTCAAGGTCGGCGACACCGCGGTCGCCGTTGTCGCCGACACCTGGTGGCACGCCAAGACTGCGCTGGAGGCGCTGCCGATCGTCTGGGACGAGGGTGACAACGCCAAGGTCTCCAGCGAGTCGATTGCGAAATGGCTGGCCGAGGGCCTCGACGATGCGCAGCCGGCCTATGTCGGCAACAAGAACGGCGATGCCAAGGGGGCGATTGCCAGCGCGGCCAAGAAGATCGAGGCCGTTTACTCCTATCCCTACCAGAACCACGCCACCATGGAGCCGATGAACGCCACCGCGCTCTACACCGCGGATAAATGCGAGGTCTGGTGCGGGACGCAGAACGGCGAAGCGGCGTTCGCAGCGGTGCTGGAGGCCTCCGGCCTGCCGGCGGAGAAGTGCGACGTCCACAAGGTGATGCTCGGGGGCGGCTTCGGCCGGCGCGGCCAGACCGATTATGTCCGTCAGGCCGTGATGATCGCCAAGCAGATGCCGGGCACGCCGGTCAAGCTGTTGTGGTCGCGCGAAGAGGATATGGCGCACGGCAGGTATCACCCGATCACCCAGTGCAAGATGACCGGCGCGTTCGATGCCAACAACAATCTGGTCGCGCTGCACTATCGCCTGTCCGGGCAATCGATCCTGTTCTCGCTGCGTCCCGAAGCGCTGCAGAACGGCATGGATCCGGCCGCCTTCCAGGGCGTCGCCCAATCCGGCGAGGCCGCGTTCGGCTATTCGGTGCCCAATCTGTTGATCGAGCACGCGATGCGCAACCCGCACGTCCCGCCCGGCTTCTGGCGCGGCGTCAACGTCAATCACAACGCGATCTACATGGAATGCTTCATGGACGAGCTGGCCCAGGCCGCAGGCCAGGACCCGCTCGAATTCCGCCGCAAGTTGATGGGCAATCACCCCAAGCACCTTGCGGTGCTCAATGCGGTCGCCGAGAAGATCGGCTGGGACAAGCCGGCGCCGCAGGGCGTCTATCGCGGCATCGCGCAAGTGATGGGCTATGGCAGCTATGTCGCCGGCGCCGCCGAGATTTCGGTGACCGAGGGCAGCAAGATCAAGGTGCATCGCATCGTCGCCTCCACCGATCCCGGCTACGTCGTCAATCCGGCGCAGGTGGAGCGACAGGTCGCGGGCTCCTTCGTCTATGGCCTCTCCGCGCTGTTCTATGGCGGCTGCACCGTCAAGGACGGCAAGATCGAGCAGACCAACTTCGACACCTACAATTCGATGCGCATCAACGAGATGCCGAAGGTGGAGACGGTGATGGTGCCGAGTGGCGGGTTCTGGGGCGGTGTCGGCGAGCCGACCATCGGCGTCGCGGCGCCGGCGGTGCTCAACGCGTATTTCGCCGCGACCGGCAAACGCATCCGCGCGGTGCCGCTGCGCGACCAGAACATCACCTTCGCCTGAGACACACGGCGGCGGCCACGACGGCCGCCGCCGCCCGCTGTTCCGGACAAGTCCCATGAATGTGCCGGTGACACGGCGGAATGCCGTCCTCGGCATCACCGCTGCGGCCGCATCGCTCGCCACACCTTCGATCCTGCGTGCGCAATCGGCAGGCCGCATCGTCGTGGTCGGCGGCGGCTTCGGCGGCGCGGCCTGCGCGCGTGCGCTCAAGCGCGCCGGCGCGGACCTGCAGGTCACCCTGATCGAGCCGAACAAGGTCTTTGCCTCCTGCCCGTTCAGCAACGAGGTGATCGCCGGACTGCGCAAGATGGAGAGGCAACATTTCGGCTATGGCAAGCTCGCTGCCGAGGGCATCGCCGTCGTCGCTCAGGCCGCGACGACCATCGACACGCAAAAGCGTAGCGTGACCACAGCCGATGGCACCGCGTTTGCCTATGATCGTCTCGTGCTGTCGCCCGGCATCGACTTCCATGTCGAAGCCCTGCCCGGCTACGACGAGGCGGAATCGGAGAAGATGCCGCATGCCTGGAAGGCCGGCGCGCAGACGCTGCTGCTGCGCAAGCAGCTGGAAGCGATGGAAGATGGCGGCACGGTCGCCATTGCAGTCCCGGCCAATCCCTCGCGCTGTCCGCCTGCGCCATACGAGCGCGCCAGCCTGATCGCGCATTATCTGAAGACGAACAAGCCGCGCTCCAAGGTTCTGATCCTCGATGCCAAGGACAATTTCTCCCAGCAGCGGCTGTTCGAGAAGGCTTGGAAGGAGCTCTACGGCGACATGATCGAGCGCATCGCGCTGTCGCAAGGCGGCCGCGTGACCTCGGTCGATCCGGCGACCAGGACCATCGTCACCGAGTTCGGCAACTACACGCCCGATGTCGCCAACGTCATCCCGCCGCAACGTGCGGGGCGCGTTGCCGAGATTGCGGGCGCTGCAGATGCGACCGGCTGGTGCCCGATCGATCCCGTGAGCTTCGAGTCGAAACTCGCCCCGAACATCCACGTCATCGGCGATGCCTGCCTTGGCGGCGGCATTCCCAAATCGGCATCGGCCGCAAGCGGACAAGGCAAGGCCTGCGCCGCCGCCATCGTCGCTTTGCTCGCGGGCCGCACGCCGGAGCCGCCACGGCTGACCGGCATCTGCTACAACATTGTCGCACCCGGCTACGGCTTCTCCCTTGCCGGCAATTACCAGCCAAAAGGCGACATCTTCGCCGAGGTCGAGGGCGGCGCCACCAGTCCGGTCGAAGCGCCGCGCGAATTGCGCGCGCGCGAGGCGACTGAAGCCGAGCGCTGGTTTCAGGCCATCACGACGGATTGTTTTGGCTAGGATATGACGAGACGAAGCAATCGCCACGAACAAGGTGCGCCCCCTCCCCCGCCTGCGGGGGAGGGCTGGGGAGAGGGTGTCTCCACAATCGAGAGCCTCCAAGAGGAAAGAGCCCTCACCCGCCGCTGCGCGCCGACCTCTCCCGCAAGCGGGAGAGGTAAGTGGAGTTCGCGACGACATCATGCACCCCATCCGATATCTGCAACTGCGGCAATCATCGTAGCGAGCCTCTCCTTCGCCTCGCCTGCCGAAACAGACGAACTCTTGCCCTACACAATCGTCAACGACGGCATTCCCGCCTCGCTCACAGGCTCCCCCGGCGATGCCGCGCGCGGACGCGCTCTGGTGCTGGCGCGCACCACGACCTGCATCCTCTGCCATTCCGGCCCGTTCCCGGAAACACGGTTCCAAGGCGACCTCGCGCCCGACCTTGCGGGCGCCGGGAACCGATGGACGGTGAGCCAGTTGCGGCTTCGACTGGTCGATGCCTCGCGCTTCAACCCGGAGACCATCATGCCATCCTATTATCGCGCCGACGGCCTCGTCCGTGTCGGACGCAACTTCGCCGGCAAGCCGATATTGTCGGCCGCCGAGGTCGAGGACATCGTGGCCTTTCTTGCAACGCTTCGCGATTAGGACTGTTCATGCCAACCACGCGACGACAATTCCTGAGCCTCGCCGGAGGCGTCACGGCCGCCGGGACGATCCCGGTCGTCACCCTGCATCCGCTTCAAGCAACACCCGCGATGCTCAATCACGCGATCCGCAATATCGTCGGCGAGGCGCCGCTTCGCACCGGCAGGGTGAAGCTCGACATTCCGCCGCTGGTCGAGAACGGCAACGTGGTGCCGATGACCGTGAGCGTCGCAAGCCCGATGACGGCAGATGACCACGTCAAGAGCATCCACGTCTTCAACGAGAAGAACCCGCAGCCGAACATCGGCAATTTCTATCTCGGCCCCTCCTCCGGCCGGGCCCAGGTCTCGACCCGGATCCGCCTCGCCGACACCCAGAAAGTGGTGGCGATCGCGCGCCTGTCCGACGACACGTTCTGGCAGGTCGCCGCCGACGTGGTCGTGACGCTGGCCGCCTGCACCGAGGAGATGAACTGATGGCCGCACTCATCAACGTTCCCGCCAAGGCCAGGCGCGGCGATGTCATCGAGATCCGCGCGCTGACCTCGCACATCATGGAGACCGGCTTTCGCCACACCGTGGACGGCAAGCTGGTGCCGCGCGACATCATCACGAGCTTCACCTGCCGCTACAACGGCGCCGAGATCTTTCGCGCCGATCTCTTTCCGGCGATCGCGGCCAATCCGTATTTGTCGTTCTTCACCGTCGCCAAGGAGAGCGGCAAGCTCGAATTCGAATGGATCGGCGACAACGGCTATTCGTCCACCGCCTCGGCATCGATCACGGTCGAATGAGCGCCTGGCGCGCGATAGCAGCGGCGGCACTGGTCGCTGCGGCCCCTGCCTTGCTCGCCGGTGAGATTCCGCCCGATGCGCGCCGGTCCGGCTATTCGTTCATGGGTCCCGACACCCGCGCGATGCAGGATGACGACACTTCCAATCCCGGCATGCTGTTCGTGCTCGATGGCGAACAGCTATGGGGCAAGAAAACCGGCAGCGCGGAGAAGGCCTGCGTGGACTGCCATGGCGACGCGCGCGGCAGCATGAAGGGCGTCGCGGCGCGCTATCCCGCCATCGACAAAACGCTTCACCGCCCCGTCACCCTCGAGCAGCGCATCAATCTCTGCCGCGCCAATCATCAGCAGGCAACGCCGCTGCCCTACGAGAGCCGCGACCTCCTTGCGCTCTCCGCTTTCGTCGCCCATCAATCGCGCGGCGGCGCAATCACCGCCGGAGACGATCCGCAGGCAAAACCCTTCGTGCAGCAAGGCCGCGAACTCTTCATGCAGCGCGAGGGCCAACTCAATCTCGCCTGCACCAATTGCCACGACGACAATTTCGACAAGCGCCTCGCAGGCGCGCCGATCACGCAGGGACAGCCGACCGGCTATCCGCTCTACCGCCTGGAATGGCAGACGCTGGGTTCGCTGGAGCGGCGCTTGCGCAGCTGCATGAGCGGCGTGCGCGCCCAGGCCTATGATTACGGCTCGCCTGAACTGGTCGCGCTCGAGCTCTATCTGATGTCGCGCGCGCGCGGCCTGCCGATGGAGACGCCGGCGGTGCGGCCCTGAAGTGAAAGCGGCCGGCATCCGCCGGCCGCTTCGAACAAGCTCGCGCCGTTGCCTATTCCGCCGGCGCCGCCGACATCTCCGGATGCGCGGCATAGTGTTCGCTGGTGCCGAGCTTGCTGGCCGCGAACAGGCCGGCGGCCATCGCAGCGTAAGCCAGCGCGACCGCCGGCGTGACGCCAAGGCCGCCGCCAATGCCGACGGCCTCACCGTGCATGAAGCCGAAATAGGTGAGCACGGCACCGACCAGAGCAAACGCCGAAGCCTTCTCGAAATCCCGCTCGATGATGAAGACGCCGATCGCGCCGAGGACCAGGCCGCCGAGGATGGAGCCGCCACCCATCACCTCAAGACCGTGATAGAACACGCCCTGCTGCGGCAGCGCGGCGATCGCGGCCGCCTTGACCGCGTCGGCCTTGTCGGCGGCCATGCCGCCGACGGTCGCCGCCGCATTCATGGTCGAGCCGAGCATCGTGTCGATCTGGAGCTTGGCCCAGGCGGCCAGATGCGGCGTCAGCGCCAGCACGATCGCGGGCGCGTGCTTGACCGGCGTGGTCTGGAACGCCTGCGCGCCGATCAGCATGCCGATATAGAGCAGGATCGGTGAGATCGCGACAACGGGCACGAGTGCCAGCAGCACCGAGATGATGCCGAACCAGGACAGCACGACCACCATGATGCCGGTCGCGGCGGAGTAACCGATGCGGCCGCCCATCGCCTTCCAGCCGGGATGGCCGATATAGACGGCGTTGATGAAGGGATTGCCCATCAGGCAGCCGATCAGGCTGACGACGCCGTCGGCCGTGAGCACCCGCGTGGTCGGATATTCGTCGCCGGCCGCTTCCGCGCTCTCGACATTGTCCATGGCCTCGACGAGGTCATAGATGCCGAATGGAATGGCGGTGACCAGAATGATGCCGAGGAATTCGAAGCCGGAGAAGACGTAGCCCAGCGCCGGTATCGGCACCGAGAAGCCGAAATTGGCGAAGGCAGCGCCAACGCCGGCGATGCTCAAGCCGCCGAGGCCGAGCCCGAACAGGTTCGAGCCCCAGGCGATGACCATGCCGACGGCAATGGCGACCAGGCCTGCGGGAATGCCGCGCCAGTATTTCACACCGCCGAACCAGCTCACCAGGATGATGGCGAAGCAGACCAGACCGATCTGCGGCGTCATGTACATTTCCAGCGCCGGCCGCATCGAGATGAAGGTGACGGAGACGCCGGCAAGCGTGCCGAGCAGCGCCGCGCGCGGCGTGATCTTGCGAATAAACGGCGCAATGAAGCCGCCGATCATCAGAATGAAGCTCTGGAAGAACACCCAGACCAGGCCCGCGGACCAGCCCTTGAGCGGATCACCGGTCTTCAGGGTGATCGGCAGCATGATTACGAAGGTGACGATGAACATGTGCGGCACGCTGACGCCCGAGGGCAGCGCACAGACATCGTTGCGGCCGGTCTTCTGCGCCAGACGGTAGGCAAGGTAGGCGTAGTAGAAGGTCGAGAGGCACATCATCAGCCCGAGCGCGGGCAGGATGCGGCCGAACACCAGACTGTCCGGCATCTTCAGGACGAAGCGCAACAGGCCCGTGAGCACCAGCATGTTGACGAGGATGTTGGTGCCGAAGCCGAAAAACGCATTCCAGTCGCCCGACGTCCATAATGCCGGCTTGAACCCGGACGTATCGATCTCAGACTTGCCGGCCGTCCCCGTCAATGTGCTCATGATGTCACCCCCTCAAGTGGTCGAAATTCTCATTGCCTCCAAGACTGCGGCTGAGGTTGCGACCCAGCCGAAGATGCCGCCCTGGGCCTTGATCATCTTCAGGCCCATCTCGTGAAACTCGGGGAAGTAGGACGCGCAGCCGTCGGAGATGACGACGCAGCGGTAGCCGCGGTCATTGGCCTCGCGCACCGTGGTGTTGACGCACACTTCAGTGGTGACGCCGCAGACCAGCAGGTTTTCGATGCCGTATCTCTCCAGCACGTCATTGAGCTCGGTGGCGTAGAACGCGCCCTTGCCGGGCTTGTCGATCACGACCTCGCTGTCGAGCGGATAGAGCGCGGAGATGATGTCGTGACCGGCCTCGCCGCGAATGAGGATGCGGCCCATCGGGCCGGGATCGCCGATGCGCAAGGACGGCGCGCCGCGCTCGACCTTCGCCGGGGGCGCGTCGGAGAGATCGGGCAGATGGCCCTCGCGGGTGTGGATCACCAGCATGCCGGTGTCACGCGCCGCATTCAGCACCGCGCCGATCGGCTTCACCGCGCGCGCAAGCTGGCTGACGTCGTTGCCGAGCGTCTCACCGAAGCCGCCGGGCTCCATGAAGTCGCGCTGCATGTCGATGATCAGAAGTGCGGTGGCGGACCAGTCGAGTCTGATCGGCTCGGGCTCGGCGCTGATGACGCCCAATGTCGGCTTGCTCAAGTCCAGCATGACGCCCGCCCCTTGCGAGAACTGCGCCAGGAGTTCTGCAAGCGGCGTGCCATTGTGTACAATCGCGACGGCGCGCAGGCCGCGAAAGAATTTGCTGCGTGCTCAGAAGGTTACGCGAGCGATCGGCGCCTGCTCATTCCCTGTGCGACGGCTTTGCGACGTGCATTTGCTTAAAGGATAAGCGGCCTTGGCCATCATTCCGGGGCGCGACGAAGTCGCGAACCCGGAATCCATCGGGCGGCAATATATGAGGTGAAATGGATTCCGGGTTCGCGCTACGCGCGCCCCGGAATGACGAGGAGAAACTACCGCCCCGCCCCATACAGCCGCCGATGCTCTTCCTCATAGGGCGCATAGGAATCCTTCAGCGTCGCCATGTTGAGCAGCATGGTCGCCACCACCGCACCGGCCTTGTCGAACACGCGCGTCTTGGCCCAGGCGCTTTCGGTGCGGCGGCTGCCGGAGAGCGCGATCACCTCGCGCTCGACCTCGTAGTCCTCGTCGACGAAGAGCGGGCCTTTCACCAGGCGGATCTCCTGATCGGCGAACAGGCCGACGGCCGGGCCCTTGGCCGGCAGCGGATCGTCCTTGGAGCGGTACTGGAACAGGACGCTCAGCATCTCCATCGGGATGATCGGCCTGCGCCACGGATTGTCGGCGCCCGAGTAATACGGCGAGCTCTCCGTGATGACGGCCAGCTTCTGGCGCAGCGAGAAGGGATAGAGATCACCCATGATCTGGTCGAACGCCATCCGCACCGTCTGGCGCTTGCCGGTCTGAGCGACCTTCACATCGCGCAGGATCACGGGATCGGCCAGCGGCTTGAGCTCGGCAAGGCGGGCCTCCAGCGCCGTCGCCGCGTGCGGTTCACCGACCGAAGCCGTACCGCGCAGCACCTCGGTGCCGTCGCGCTTGACCATCTGGATCTGGCACTGGCTGGTGCCGGGCAATGGCTTCGACAGGATCGCCTGCACCTCCTCGCCCTCATAGCAGACGCTGCGATAGTGCGCGGACAGACATCCGGTCTCGAACCAGGCCTGTCCCCACAATCGCGCGCCGAGCGGGGCGAACTGACTGAAATGCGTCGGGCCTTCGATGGTGCCGCCCTTGAAACCGAGCTTCTGCGCGGTGGCGTCGTCGTGGATCGAGGCATGTGCGTCGTAAGTTTGTGCCTGCAGCATCTGACGCGGCTGGCGCCACGGCCCAATCAGGGTCTCGGTTGTCTCTGTGATTTCGGTGTCGAATGCGTTTGCAGTCATGACGTTCTCCGCTCGCAAGCCATGACTAGCAGGAGCGCCACGGATGCGGCTAGCCGTATTGACTTCGCCGGCCCATGCCTTTGACTGCGCTCACCCCGCCTCACAAGCTGCGACTCCTCCCGCAGCGCAATATTCCCGCCGAACCAGGCCACCAAGGACTCTTGAAATGACGCTGATGCAGGTCGAGCTGGACGACAAATACCGGCTCGAATCGAAGCGGATCTTCCTGTCCGGCACACAGGCCCTGGTCCGCCTGCCCATGCTGCAGCGCGAACGCGACCGGCTTCAGGGGCTCAACACCGGCGGCTTCATCTCCGGCTATCGCGGTTCCCCGCTCGGCATGTACGACCACGCGCTGTGGCGCGCGAAGTCGCACCTCCAGCAGCACGACATCGCCTTCGTGCCCGGCCTGAACGAGGACCTCGCGGCAACCGCCGTGTGGGGCAGCCAGCAGGTCGGCCTGTTTCCCGGCGCCAAGGTCGATGGCGTGTTCGGCATCTGGTACGGCAAGGGCCCCGGCGTCGATCGCTCGGTCGACGCGCTCAAGCACGCCAATGCGGCCGGCACCGCACTCAACGGCGGCGTGCTCGCGCTCGCCGGTGACGACCATGGTTGCCAGTCCTCAACGCTGGCGCATCAGAGCGAGCAGGTGTTCGCCGCCGCCCTTATCCCCGTGATCAACCCCGCGACGCTCCAGGACTATCTCGATCTCGGCCTCTACGGCTTCGCGCTGTCGCGCTTCTCCGGCTGCTGGGTCGGCTTCAAGGCGATCAGCGAGACCGTCGAGAGCTCGGCCTCGATCTATAGCGACCCTGAACGCGTCAAGATCGTGCTCCCCGACGATTTCGAGATGCCGCCCGGCGGCCTCAACATCCGCTGGCCCGATCCGCCGCTGGAGGCGGAGAAGCGCCTGTTCGGGCCGAAGATGGCCGCGGTGCAGGCCTTTGCCCGCGCCAACCAGCTCGATCGCATCGTGCTCGATTCCAAGCCCGCGCGGCTCGGCATCGTTGCGACCGGCAAGGCCTATCTCGATCTGCGGCAGGCGCTGGCCGACCTCGGCATCACCGACAAGGACGCGCAGGATCTCGGCCTTCGCATCTACAAGGTCGCGCTGACCTGGCCGCTGGAGGAAAGCGGCGCGAAGCGCTTTGCGGAAGGTCTGCAGGACGTGCTCGTGGTCGAGGAGAAGCGCGGCTTCATCGAAGACCAACTGATGCGCATCCTCTACAACATCGATGCCTCAAAGCGCCCGACCGTCACCGGCAAGCGCGACGAAAGCGGCGCGCCGCTGCTGCCGAGCGAGGGCGAGCTGACGCCGACCATCGTGGCATCCGCGCTGGTGGCGCGCCTGCGCAAGCTCGGCCATCATAGCCCGGTGCTGGAGCAGCGCCTCGCCCGGCTCGAGGCGTTCGACCAACCCGTCACCACCAACACGCAGATCAAGCTCGCGCGCACGCCGTTCTTCTGCTCGGGCTGCCCGCACAACACCTCCACGCGCGTACCGGAGGGGAGCCGCGCCATGGCCGGCATCGGCTGCCACGGCATGGCCCTGAGCATGCCGACCCGCCGGACCGACCTGATCTCGCATATGGGCGCCGAGGGCGTGAACTGGATCGGCCAATCGCCCTTCACCACCGAGCAGCACATTTTCCAGAATCTCGGCGACGGAACCTATACCCATTCCGGTCTTCTGGCGCTCCGCGCCGCTTCCGCCGCCGGCATCAACATCACCTACAAGATCCTCTACAACGACGCGGTCGCGATGACCGGCGGCCAGCCGGCCGAGGGCGCCTTCAACGTCGCGCAGATCGCGCACCAGGTCTGGGCCGAGGGCGTCAAGCGGCTTGCGATCGTCTCGGACGATCCGGGCAAGTATCCCCAAGGCAACTACTTCCCGCAAGGCGCGACCATCCATCACCGCCGCGAGCTCGATGCCGTGCAGCGCGAGCTGCGCGACATCAAGGGCCTCACCGTCATCATCTACGACCAGACCTGCGCCGCCGAAAAGCGCCGCCGCCGCAAGCGCGGGCTCTATCCCGATCCCGCCAAGCGCGCCTTCATCAACGAGCTGGTCTGCGAAGGCTGCGGCGATTGCTCGCAGGCGTCCAACTGCGTCTCGGTGCAGCCGCTGGAGACCGAGTTCGGCCGCAAGCGCCAGATCGACCAGTCCAACTGCAACAAGGATTTTTCCTGCGTCGAGGGCTTCTGCCCGAGTTTTGTGACTGTGCACGGCGGCACGCTGAAGCGCATGAAGACCTCGGCGGTGGATACCGGCCAGCTGTTCGCCGACCTGCCGCTGCCGCCGGCGCGTGAGCTGGACGGTCCCTACAACATCCTCGTCACCGGGATCGGCGGCACCGGCGTCATCACCATCGGCGCGCTGCTCGGCATGGCCGCCCATGTCGACGGCCGCGGCTGCTCGGCGCTCGATTTCACCGGCCTGTCGCAGAAGAACGGCGCGGTGATGAGCCATGTGCGGATCGCGCCGAAGCCGGAAGATATCTCCGCGGTCCGCATCACCACGGGCGGTGCCGACGTCATTCTCGGCTGCGACATGATCGTCTCGGCCGGCCCCGCCGCCCTCAGCCGCACCGAGCGCGGGGTGACGAAAGCCTACATCAACGCCGATCTGCAACCGACTGCGAGCTTCGTGCAAAATCCAGATCTCGACTTCGAGATGGGCACGATGCAGACCGTGCTGCGTGATGCGATCGGCGACCAGAATCTGGACATTATCGACGCGACGGGCATTGCCGCCGCGCTGATGGGCGACAGCATCGCGACCAATCCCTTCATGCTCGGCTTCGCCTTCCAGAAGGGCGCGATCCCGCTGTCGCTGGAGGCTTTGCTCCGCGCCATCGAGATCAACGGCGCCGCGATCGAGATGAACAAGCTCGCCTTCACCTGGGGCCGCCTCGCTGCCCACGACATGTCGCGGGTGCGCAGCGTGCTGCAGTTCAAGAACCGTGCGTCCGCGCCGACCAAGTCGCTCGACGACATCATCGCAACACGCGCCGAATTCCTGACCTCCTATCAGGACAAGGCCTATGCCGATCGCTATCTCGCGGCCGTCGCCAAGGTGCGCAAGGCGGAGAATGCCGCCTCGCCCACGTCTACGGAGCTGACCGAGACGGTCGCGAAGAACCTGTTCAAGCTGATGTCCTACAAGGACGAGTACGAGGTCGCGCGGCTTTACACGGATGGCAGCTTTGCCAAGAAGGTGTCTGAGAAATTCGACGGCGAATTCACGCTGAAGTACCAGCTGGCGCCGCCGATCTTCGCCAAGCGCGACAAGACGACGGGTCGACTCCAGAAGCAGGAGTTCGGCGGCTGGATGATCCATGCCTTCCGCGTGCTCGCCAGGCTGAAATTCCTGCGCGGCAGCGCGTTCGATCCGTTCGGCCGCACCGAGGAGCGCCGGACCGAGCGCAAGCTAGTTGCGGATTATCTGGCGATGATCAACCAGCGGATCGCCGGGCTGAAGGCGGAGCAGATTCCGTTGCTGGCAAGGCTCGCCCGCGTGCCCGAGACGATCCGCGGCTTTGGCCACGTCAAGGAAGCCAACGTCAAGCTCGCGGCAGCCGAGACGGCGCGGCTGGAAGCGGAGCTTGAGAACAGCCGTTTTGCCGCGGCGGCGGAATAAAGACTGGGGCCAGCTCTCTCCACGTCATTGCGAGGAGCCCTTGCGACGAAGCAATCCAGAGTCTCGCACACACTCAGTGTCATCGCCCGGCTTGACCGGGCGATCCAGTACTCAGAGGCAGCTGTGATTCTTCGATGGGCCGCGGCGTACTGGAAGCCCCGCTTTCGCGGAGCATGACAGCGGTGGGGATGGCTGGACCGACGCCAACGCGCCCGGCAGCGGTCTCACGTGTCACCGCCCCCTCCGCCAGATGCCGTCCCGCGATATAGCCGAACGTCAGCGCCGGTCCTAACATGATGCCCGGCCCCGGATAATGCCCGTTCATGATCGAGCCCATGTCGTTGCCGCAGGCATAGAGGCCGGCGATCGGAGCGCCATCCGCGCGCAGCACGCGGGCCTGCGCGTCGACCTTCATGCCGATCGCGGTGCCGAGATCGGCCGGATGAATGCGCATCGCGAAGAACGGCGCCCGCCTGATCGGGGCCACGCAAGGGTTGGGCTTGTGGCTGATGTCGCCGAGATGGCGCTGATAGATGGTGCTGCCGCGGCCGAACTCGGGGTCGCGGCCCTCCTCGGCATCGGCATTGTAGTTCACGATCGTCGCCGTGAGGGTGGACGGCTTGACGCCGATCCTGGCGGCGAGCTGCGCGACATCGGGTGCCTCGATCAACTCGCCGCTCGCCACAAAACGCCGATAGAGGCGCGTGAACGGCCTGATGCGGCCAAGACCGTAAGCCCACAGGAAGCGGCGGTCGCAGATCAAGTAGAACGGCCGGTCCGGCTCGCCGTTGCCGTCGCGCAGCATGGCCAGCACGAAGTCGTGGTAGGACAGCGCCTCGTTGACGAAGCGCCGGCCCGCCGGATTGACGGCGATCACGCCCGGCTTGGCGCGGTCGGTCACCATGTGCGGGAATACGCCGCGGCTGCCGTCGGCCCTGGCGAATAGCGAGGCCGGCGCCCAATAGGCCGGGCTGGTCGCGTCTGTGTTGAGCGCGGCACCTGTCGCTGCCGCGAGCCGCAGCCCGTCGCCGCTGCTGGAGATGTTGGCCGCCGAGACAAATCCGGCCGCCGCGGGAAAGAGACGCTTGCGCAACACGGCGTCGTGCGAAAAGCCGCCGGTTGCCAGCACCACGCCGCGGCGCGCTGCGATCGGCCGGTCGCGGGAGCCATGGCGGATCACCACGCCGTTGACGCGATCGCCCTGCATCGAGAGGTCTTCGACCTCGGCGCTGAAGAAAACTTCAACCTGCCGCGCCAGCAGCGAGGCGTACAGCCGCGCGGCAAGCGCGTTGCCGAGATGCAGCGTCGTGCCACGCAGGCTTCGCAGCCGTTGCAACGCATAGGCCGAAACCAGCCGCGCCGCGCGCATGGTCGAGCGCAGCGATTTTCCAACTCTGCGCAAATGCGCAATGTCGAGACGATTGACCATCATCCCGCCGAACAGCGTGACCTCCGGCAGCGGTGGCCGCAGGCGCGCAAAGCCCTCGCCCAGCCGCCTGCCGTCGAAAGCAACCGGCTCCAGCACGCGGCCGCCTGATGTTGCGCCCAGTCGTTCCGGATAATAATCCGGAGAGGCCTTCACCGGTTGGAGACGAACTTCCGTGTTGGCTTCGAGATAGGCGACCGCCTCGGGCCCGCGCGTGAGGAAGGCGGCGCGCAGGCCGGCATTGGCGGGCTCGGGCACCGTGCTCGACAGATATTGGACGGCATCGGCGACACTGTCGGAGAGCCCGGCCTCCTTCATTTTCGCATTGGCAGGGATCCAGACCATGCCGCCGGACCAGGCCGTGGTGCCGCCGACGAACGCGGTCTTCTCGATTACGAGCACGCGCAGGCCTTCGGCAGCGGCCACGGCCGCCGCCGTCATGCCACCGGCACCGGCACCGATGACGATGACATCGTAGGTCTCATGCGCCGGCATCATGCGGCGGTGTTCCCGGGACGAGGCATGACATTGTCATACCTCGGCCGTGAGCCCGCAGCTAGCGCTGCGGCTTGCGCTCGATCGGGTCGATGTCGATCGCCCGCAGGCGGCCGAGCCGCAGCACATCCATGGCGAGCCGCCGGCCGATGCGGTCGCGATCGAGCACGCGGATCAGATCGTCGACGCCGTTGATCTCGACGCCATCGAGCCTGATCACGACGTCGCCGGGCAGCAGGCCCGCCCTTGCCGCAGGGCCGTCAGGCTCGATCTGCGCGAGCAGCGCGCCCATCTTGTTCTCGATGCCGGCCAGCACCGCGTGCCGCCGCGGCACCGGCGCGGTCTGCCCGGCAACGCCGATATAGGCGCGGCGGACATAGCCGTGGCGGATGATCTCCGACAGCACGAATTGCGCGGTGTTGCTGGCGACCGCGAAGCAGATGCCCTGCGCACCGTTGATGATGGCGGTGTTGATGCCGATCACCTCGGCATGCGACGACACCAGCGGCCCGCCGGAATTCCCCGGGTTGAGCGCGGCATCGGTCTGGATCACGTCTTCGATGGTGCGCCCGCTCACGGAGCGGATCGAGCGGCCGAGCGCCGAGACCACGCCGGCCGTCACGGTCGATTCGAAGCCGAGCGGATTGCCGATCGCGATCACGAGCTGGCCGCGACGCAACGTCTTGGAATTGCCGAGCGCGGCATAGGGCAAATGGCGCACGCCGTTGGCGCGCAGCAAAGCGAGGTCGGTATCGGGATCGACACCGAGCACCTGGGCGTCGCCGACATGACCCTCGACATCGCGCAGCCGGATCTCCTTCGAGGTGCCGACCACGTGGCTGTTGGTGAGGACGAGCCCGTCCGGCGAGATCACGATGCCCGAGCCGAGCCCGCCGCGTTCGCGGCCGTTCGGCACCTTCGGCCCGGTCTCGACCCGCACGACCGCGGGGCCGACCCGGTCGGTGACGTCGATCACGGCATTGGAATAGGCGTCCAGCAACGCCCGGTCATCGACCGGGGCAGAGGGGGTCGTTCGCGATGACGGCGTGTCATCGACGATGTCTGAAGTGAAATCCAGCATGGCAAGAGTCCTTGAAGGCTCACACAGATGGTGGCCTGTTCGCTGCCGCGCAAGGTGCCCGCCTGGCGCGCAGGGCTGGACTGCCCAGATGGCTAGGGCGCCCGCCTGAGCGAACCGCCTCTCGCCTTGACCGGATCGAGCAGCGACCAGTCGCCGTCCGGCAGCACGTGGCCCTTAGGGAACGGCGCGCGCAGCTCGAGCCCAAGCGAGCGCAGCACGCGGTCGTCGCGGTAATAACATTGCAGCACGACGCGCACGAGCGTTGCCGCGGGCACGCCGCCGTGCTTGCGGAACACTGGCGCCACGGCATCGCGCCTCTCGGCATCGAGCCCCGCGAGCGACCCTCCCGCGAGCTGCGCCAGGTGATCGAGCGCAGCGACCACGGGCCTGGTGTCCCGGCCGAGCGTTGCCAGGATGTCGGCCTGGATTGCGGGGTCGTCGGCGCCGGGGACCCCATACTCGTCACTGGCGGGAATGATCATCGCGGCGATGGTGCGCAGGTCCTGGCGCTGCCGCGGCGTGAGGGTGAGCTCTTCAGCCATGTCGTCCTCTCGTGGAAACTTTGAGACCAAAATGAAGGTGCGCTCCCTCCCCCGCTTGCGGGGCGCGACGAGCTTCGCTCGCGCTGGGAGGGTTGGGGAGAGGGTGCTTCCGCAGAGAGACTCCCCCAGCGGAGAGAACCCTCACCCGGCGCTGCGCGCCGACCTCTCCCGCAAGCGGGAGAGGTGCACTGACCTCGCGGCTCGCTTCGGTCCACATCATGATCAATCGAACAAATTGGCGAGGCGCTGCTTCATCTGGTCGGCGATGTAGAGCGCGAGGGCCTGGATGGTGGAGGTCGGGTTCACGCCGCCCGAGGTGACGAAGATGCTGCCGTCGACGATGAAAAGATTCTTGACGTCGTGGGTGCGGCCCCATTCGTTGACGACGGAGCGCGCCGGGTCCGTGCCCATCCGCGCGGTGCCGAGCAGATGCCAGCCGCCCCAGGGGATCGGCGAGTTGATGCAGATGTCGGTCGCGCCTGCCGTCTCCAGAACCTCCCGGCCGCGGGCGAGTGCATGCTCCATCATCTTCCGGCTGTTCTCGCTGATCGTGTAGTCGATCTTCGGCGCGGGAATGCCGTGGCTGTCCTTGAGCACGGGATCGAGCGTGACCTGGTTGTGCTCCTCCGGCAGATCCTCACAGATCGCGGAGAAACCCAGGCGATGGCCATTGAGCTTGCGGAAGATACGGTGATGATCCTCGCCCCAGGGCAAAATGCCCTTCTGCTCGCTGACGACGGCCTCGAACACCGGGCCCGCGCCGCGCACGAACTGCACGCCATAGCCGCGCACGAAGCCGCGCGACAGGTCCGTGTCATACCACTGCTTGCTCCACAGGCAGGTCGGCGGCGCGCGGTTGCTGTCGGTCGGCTCCTTCACATAGCCGTAGATCTGCGCATAGGGGTGGAACATCAAATTCTTGCCGACGAGGCCCGATGAATTGGTAAGCCCGTTCGGGAAGCGGCTGGACGCCGAGTTCAAGAGCAGCCGCGGCGTGCCGACGCCGTTGCAGGCGATGATGACGACATGCGCGGGCTGGAACTGCTCGACACCGTCCTTGTCGTAATAGACCACGCCCGAGGCCATGCCGTTCTCGTCGGTGGTGATCTCGCGTACCCGGCAATGGGTGCGCAGCTCGACGCCGGCGCGGATCGCATGCGGCCAATAGGTGATGTCGGTGGAGGACTTTGCGCCTTGCGCACAGGCCGGCGTGCAATGGCCGAGATTGATGCAGCGCGCCCGCCCCTCATAGTCCATGGTCGCGACCGTGGTGTCCGACGGCCACCAGTGCCAGCCGAGCTCGTTCATGGCCTTGCCGATGATGGCGCCGGACAGGCCGAGCGGCTGCTGCGGCATCGGCGGATGCGTCAGCGGCGAGAGCGGATCGCCTGAGAGGCCCGACGTGCCCATCATGCGGTCGTTCTCCTCGAAGAATGGGGTCAGCGCGTCGTAGTCGATCGGCCAGTCGTCGGCGACGCCGTCCAGCGTCTTCACCTTGAAATCGGAGGGATGCAGCCGCGGCCAATGCGCGGTGTACATCACCGTCGAGCCACCGACCGCATTGTAGTTGACGACCTTGATCGGCGAATTGTCGTCGTTAATCGGATAGTCCTCGGGCCGGCCGCGCACGTTCGGGCTCGACGACCACTCGCCGTAGAATTTGGCCTCCCAGTCCCGGCCCGTGCTGGGATATTCCGCCGGGTTCATCCAGCCGCCCTGCTCGAGGCAAAGAATGTGCATCTTGGTCTCGGCCAGCGACCACGCCACCGCCGCGCCCGAAGCGCCGGCGCCGATGATCAGGACGTCCACGGGGTCTTTCATCGCAACCTGTTCCTCCCGCCTTCGCCGCTTTCCGGGCGATTCGGCCTGCACGGTTCGCAAGGCCCGTGAACGATAGGGTCAGAGCGGCCGGGGAGTAAAGCCGCGAGGCCGGAATGTCACACTTCGCGGGGTGCAGACCATTGGTATCGCCATATCCGGATGCTAGGAACGGGCAGACTAGCAATCGATAGCGAGACCACATGTCCTTCCGAAATGTCTTTGCCGCCGCCCGCGCTTTCGCGCTTGTTTGGTTTTGCGCCTTGCCCGGCTTGCTGGCGTCGTCCCAGCCAGCCTCCGCGCTGACCGCCGCCGCGACGGCCCGCGACGGCAATTCCATCCAGCTCGGCGACGTCACCTACCGGCTCGACGGCGTCGACGCGCCGGAGCTGGACCAGGTCTGCATCGACGATCACGCCGATCCCTGGACCTGCGGCATCGAGGCGCGCGACCAGTTGGCCAAGCTGATCAACAAGCGGACCGTGCGCTGCGACGATGTCGGGCCGGAGAAGAGCTTCGGCAAGCGGCATCGGGCGATCTGCACGGCCGAGGGCGACAAGGCCAGCCTGAACGAGCAGTTGATCAAGCTTGGCTTTGCCGTCGCGAGGGAGCCGATCAAGGCGAACGTCAAGCCGGCGGCGTCCGAAGCCAAGACGGCGTCGGCCGGAATCTGGAAGGGCTGCTTTGTTGCACCGCAAGACTTCCGCGCCGGCAAGAGGGACGGCGCACTCCTGGGCTCGGCCTGCCGCCAGGACCGCGACAAGGAAATTCGCGCCGTGCTGTTTCCGGAGGAGCTGACGATGCCGCCGAGCTGCAGCATCAAGGGCAAGCTTGCGGTGCGCGCGCGCGTCACCGGCAATATCGGCATCTATCATTTGCGGGGCTGCCCGAGCTACCCGGCGACCACCAAGCCGGACCGCTGGTTCTGCTCGGAGGACGACGCCCAGGCGGCCGGCTTCCGCAAAGCCTATAATTGCCGCCGCCCGAAGTGAACAAAGTGCTTCACGCAGCCGTGAGTAGTAGTCCGGCACCGTATTGATCCGGAATTGAGCTAAGCCGGGACTTGCTGCATTTGTATGCGTACGCAAGCGCTTGCGCGAGCGTTTCCTTGGCAGACGATCCTCATCGGATTGTCCTTGCTCGGGCGTTTCCTCCCTAGACTTGGGCCGCTTGTCATCACAAGCGGCTCTTCTTTTTTGTGCGGTGCTGGGGACAGGTGAATCCGAACCGACCAAGTCCAATCCGATCGCGCAACCACGCGCTATCACTGCATACGCATGATCTGGTCCATCGGCGGCATGTTCGCATTCAGATGCGCCATGATCCAGACTGTGCCGCCGACCACGAGGAACACCACCAGCAGGCCGAAGGCCAGCGCCAGCACGTTGTTGGTGTTGTCGGGGCCGGTCGTGATGTGGAGGAAGAACACCAGATGCACGCCCATCTGCGCGATCGCCAGCACGATCAGCGCGACGGGAATGGAGGGCTGCCAAACCAGATCGGTGCCTGCAATGAAGAATGATGTCGCCGTGAGCAGCAGCGCGAGCGCGAGCCCGACGACGTAACCGAGAATGCGGGCGCCGACACTATGCTGCTCTTCCTCGCCCGGCGCGAGGTCATGGTCGGTCCGCGCGTGGGTCTGATCGCTCATGCGCCACTCCCGAGCAAATAAACGACGGAGAACACCGCGACCCAGATGATGTCGAGCGCGTGCCAGAACAAGGCAAAGCACGTCATCCGGCGCAAGATATCGGCGCGAAAGCCCTTTGCGAACACCTGGGCCATCATGGTGAGCAGCCACAACACGCCGGCGGAGACGTGCAGGCCGTGGCAGCCGACCAGCGAGAAGAATGCGGACAGGAAGGCGCTGCGCGACGGGCCATAGCCGCGCGCGACGAGGTCGGCAAATTCGCGGAACTCGAGCACGAGGAAGATCAGCCCGAGCACGCAGGTCACGGCCATGGCGAGATGGAACCAGAACCGGTTGCGCACATCGGCCGCGATGCTGGCCATGCCGCAGGTAAAGCTCGACAGCAGCAGGCAGACGGTCTCGATCGCGACGTTCCTCTGCTCGAAGATCTCCGAGCCCTTGGGGCCATCGGCGGTCTGGCCTGATAGCACCGCATAGGCTGCAAAGAAGCAGGAGAACATCACGATGTCGGAGAGCAGGAAGATCCAGAAGCCGTAGGCGGTCACGATCCGCTTCGGCGCCGGGCCGGGATGCTCGATGACGACGCCGATGTGATGCGGATCGGCGTGCGCGTGGCCGGCGGTTGCGGTCATCGCCATCAGACTGTCCCCGCCATGCTGACGAGGCCGCGGCGTTCCTCGCGATTGATACGGTCTATCGCTGCGACGTCCTCGGCCAGGATGACGTATTCGTCATGGTCGCGCCAGGCGAACACGACGAAGGTCGCCCAGGCGCCGAGGCCACCCAGAACCACCATCCACCAGATGTGCCAGATCAGTGCAAAGCCCATGATGGTGGCGAAGAACGCGCAGACGAAGCCGGTCGGGGAATTCCGGGGCATCTCGATGTCCTGATAGTCCGGTCGGTCATGATCGAGCGATTGCTGCCGGGCATGGACCTTCATGTCCCAATAGGCGTCCTCGCCGCGCACGTCGGGATTGAAGGCGAAATTGAACACCGGCGGCGGCGACGAGGTCGCCCATTCCAGAGAACGGCCGTCCCAGGGATCGCCGGTGCGGTCGCGCAGCGCCTCCCGGTTGCGGATACTGACCACGAGCTGCGCGATCTGGCAGATCACGCCGACCGTGAGCACCGCCATGCCGGCCGCCGCGACGATCATCCAGGGTCGCCAGGCCGCGACATCATAGTGCTGCATGCGGCGGGTCATGCCGAGCATGCCGGCGACGTAGAGCGGCATGAACGTGACGTAGAAGCCGAGGAAGGTGAACCAGAACGCAGCCTTGCCCCAGCGTTCGTCGAGGCGGAAACCGAACGCCTTGGGAAACCAGTATTCGAAGCCGGCGAAGGCGCCGAACAGCACGCCGCCGATGATGACGTTGTGGAAGTGCGCCACCAGGAACATGCTGTTGTGAAGGATGAAGTCGGCCGGCGGCACCGCGAGCAGGACGCCGGTCAATCCGCCGATGATGAAGGTGACCATGAAGCCGACCGCCCACAGCATCGGCGTCGCGAAACGGATTCGGCCGCCATACATCGTGAACAGCCAATTGTAGATCTTCACGCCCGTGGGCACCGCGATGATCATGCTGGCGATGCCGAAGATGGCGTTGACGTCGGGGCCCGCCCCCATCGTGAAGAAATGATGCAGCCAGACCATGAAGGAGATGACGCAGATCGCCATCGTCGCAAGCACCATGGAACGATAGCCGAACAGCGCCTTGCCGGAGAAGGTCGAGACCACCTCCGAGAAGATGCCGAAGGCCGGCAGCACCAGGATATAGACCTCGGGATGCCCCCAGGCCCAGATCAGGTTCATGAACATCATGACGTTGCCGCCGGCCTCGTTCGTGAAGAAATGGAAGCCCAGGTAGCGGTCGAGCAGCAGCATCGCGAGCGTGGCGGTCAGGATCGGAAAGGCCGCGACGATGAGCAGGTTCGAGGCCAGCGTGGTCCAGCAGAACATCGGCATGCGCAGATAGTTCATGCCCCTGGTGCGCAGCTTCAGCACCGTGGTGACGAGATTGATGCCGGCGACCAGCGTGCCGACGCCGGAGATCTGCAGCGACCATGCGTAATAGTCGACGCCGACGCCCGGCGAATAGGACAATTCCGACAGCGGCGGAAAGGCGAGCCAGCCGGTGCGCGCGAACTCGCCGACGACCAGCGAGATATTGACCAGCAATGCGCCGGTCGCCGTCAGCCAGAAACCGACCGAATTGAGGGTCGGGAACGCGACGTCGCGCACGCCGAGCTGAAGCGGCACGATGAGGTTCATCAGCCCGATCACGAACGGCATCGCCACGAAGAAAATCATGATGGTGCCGTGTGCCGAGAAGATCTGGTTGTAATGCTCGGGCGTCAGATAACCTTGCGACTGGTAGGCGACCGCCTGCTGGATCCGCATCATGATGGCGTCGCTGCCGCCGCGCAGCAGCATCACCGAAGCGAGCAGGATGTACATCACGCCGATCCGCTTGTGATCGACGCTGGTGATCCATTCGTGCCAGAGGTAGGGCAGATGTCCCTTCGCCACGACCCAGGCCAGCACCGCGAGGATCGCAACCAGCACCACCGCGCCGGCGACAAGCGGAATCGGCTGATCGAACGGAATGGCGGACCAGTCGAGCTTACCGAGCATCATGGCCTCCACTGTGCGGACCGCCGGCCTCGGAGATCAGCTCCGGGCCCGGCCCCGGCGGAATGTGCTGGTTCGCGATCAGGTCGAACAGGCGCGGGTCTTCGAGACGATAGGACGGCCTGCCCCTCTCGATGCCCTGCTGCATCAGCTTCTTGTAGCTGGCCTCGTTCAGCACCGCGTCGGTCTTCGCCGTATTCGCCACCCAATCGGGAAAGGCGAGCGGCGAGATCACGTTGACGTCGAACATCATGTCGGGAAAGCCGTCGCCGGAAAAGTGCGCCGACAGGCCTTGCAGCTTGCCTTCATTGTCGGCGCGCAGGTTCAGCTTCGTCACCATGCCGTTCATGGTATAGATCATGCTGCCGAGCTGCGGGATGAAGAACGTGTTCATCACGCTCGACGACGTCAGCTGGAAATTCAGCTCGGCGCCGGCCGGCACCGTCAACGTATTGACGGTAGCGATGCGCTGGTCCGGATAGATGAACAGCCATTTCCAGTCGAGCGAGACGGCCTGGATCCGCACCGGACTGCCGGTCCCAGGAACCGGCGCCGCAGGATCGAGCTGGTGCGAGCCGATCCAGGCGACGCCGCCGAGCAGGATGACGGTGAGCGCCGGAATCGACCACACCACCATCTCGACGCGGCCGGAATAGACGAAGTCGGGCTGGTAGCGCGCCTTGGTGTTGGAGGCGCGAAACCAGAACGCAAAGGCCAGGATCGCGACAATGGTCGGCACCACGATCACGAGCATGATGAAGACGGAATCGACCAGAATGGTTCTGTTGGCCGCAGCCACGGGCCCTTGCGGATCGAGCAGATTCATCGGCAAGCCACTGGCGGTTGGGAGGTCCCCCGGGAGAGAACCTAGCGCGGGAAAGGCTCCGGCAGCAAACGCTGCGACCTCAGAACGGTTCCCTGCGCTGCAAGGCTCAGTCATGCGCGACAGGCCGGCCGCAACATGCAATTCCATGTGATGTCAATGACATGTACGCAGGAGCCACGCTCTTCTCTCCGGTCGGGACGATTGCTAATCTGCACGAAAATAATGGGACGAATGATGCCCGTGCCGGGGAGTGAACTGAGATGCGGTTGAAGGACAAGGTCGCGATCGTCGTCGGGGCCGGGCAAAGTCCCGGCGAAGGCATGGGCAACGGCCGCGCCACCGCGCTCACCTTCGCGCGCGAAGGCGCGAAGGTCCTGTGCGTCGACCATCATCTGGAATCCGCGCAAGAAACCGTTGCGATGATCGCCGCGAAGGGCGGCACCGCCGCGGCCTTCAAGGCCGACGTGACGAAGTCGGCCGACATCAAGGCGATGGTTGTAGACGCGCAGGCGCGCTGGGGCCGGATCGACGTGCTGCATAACAATGTCGGCGTCAGCTTGTCCGGCGGCGACGCCGAGCTGCTGCAACTGACCGAGGAGGCGTTCGACCGCGTCGTCGCCATCAATCTGAAGAGCTGCATTCTCGCCGCCAAGGAAGTGATCCCGATCATGCGCGCGCAGAAGAGCGGCGCCATCATCAACATCTCCTCGATGGCGGCGATCACGACCTATCCTTACGTCGCCTACAAGGCGACGAAATCGGCGATGATCGCCTTCACCGAACAACTTGCCTACCAGAACGCCGAATACGGCATCCGCGCCAATGTCATCCTGCCCGGCCTGATGAACACGCCGATGGCCGTCGACACCCGCGCCCGCGAATGGCACAAGACCCGCGCCGAGGTCGAAGCCGAGCGCGACAGCAAGGTGCCGCTGCGCAAGAAGATGGGAACGGGGTGGGACGTCGCCAACGCCGCGCTGTTTTTGGCGTCAGACGAGGCGAACTTCATCACCGGCGTGACCCTGCCGGTGGACGGCGGGGCGAGCGTGAGACGGGGGTAGGTCCTACTTCTCCCTCCCCCCGCGGCAGGGCTATCGCATATGAGAGCTTTTCCCTGCGGCCATCCTTCGAGACGCCCGCCTTTGGCGGGCCCTCAGGATGAGGACGGAGTGCGCGGCAGCAGTTTCAGCGAGCACCGATGCCACTTAGCCTCATCCTGAGGAGACCGCGAAGCGGTCGTCTCGAAGGACGAGGCGCGCGCTCAGCTCGCGTGTGATGCCATATGCGATTGCCCTGCCCTTGCGGGGAGAGGCGAAGCATGTTCGCTCACCGCGAATGCGTCACCCGCCAGATCGTGCCGTTGCCATCCTCCGACACCAGCAGCGATCCGTCCTTTGCCACCGCCACTCCCACCGGCCTTCCCCAAACTTCCGTGTCGCTCACCACGAATCCCGTGACGAAATCCTCATACTCCCCGGTTGGTTTGCCGTCCTTCATCCTGATGCGGATCACCTTGTAGCCGGTGCGCTTCGACCTGTTCCACGAGCCGTGCTCGGCAGCAAAGGCATCGCCCTGGTACTCCTGCGGAAACTGCGTGCCCTGGTAGAACGTCATGCCGAGCGAGGCCGAATGCGGCTGAATCAGCACATCGGGCACCGTCACCTTGTCCTTGAGGTCCGGCCGCGCGCCGGAATGGCGCGGATCTTCATTGCTGCCGATATAAAACCACGGCCAGCCATAGAAGGCGCCCTCCTTCACGCTGGTGACGTAGTCGGGCACGAGATCGTCGCCGAGGCCGTCGCGCTCGTTGGTCGAGCACCAGGGCAGACCGGTCTGTGGCTGGATCGCAAGGCCGACGCAATTGCGGATGCCGGTGGCGTAGATCTTGCGCTCCCTGCCATCAGGCGTGAAGGCGAGCACGGTGGCGCGCTCCGTCTCGCTGGCCCAGGCCGCGCCGAGCGGCTGCGCTTTCGCCCAGGCCTCCAATCCGCCCGGCGGCGTGCCCAGACCTTCCGCGACATTGCTGAGCGAGCCGACCGAGACCAGCATGCGCTTGTTGTCCGGCGCGAAGACGATGTCGCGGGTGGAGTGGCCGCCGTCATGCGGCAGGCTTGGCACGATTGTCTCGGCCTTGCCGCGCGCCTTGAGATCGCCGGCCTGATAGGGAAAGCGGACGACGCTGTCGGTGTTGGCGACATAGACCCATTGCGGATTGTCGCCGCTCGGGAAGAAGGCGATGCCGAAGGGCTGGCGCAGGCCGCTGGCAAACACCTCGTTGCTCGCAACCTTGCCGCCCTCGCCGGCGCGCAGCACGCGGATAGTGCCGGCCCGCGTCTCCGCGACGAAGACATCGCCGTTCGGCGCCACCCGCACGATGCGCGGCGCGCGCAGGCCTTCGGCGAACAGCTCGATCTTGAAGCCCGCCGGCACCCGGAGCGCGGCCTCCGGCGGACGCGGCACCACGCGCGACGAGCTCGCAACCGAGCGCGTGGCGCCGGGCCTGACCAGATCCTGCGGCCGGATCAGCCTGGTCGTGCCGGGCTTGTCGGCCTGCCAATCGCCATAAGCGTCCTTGCCCTGCAACACCGGCTCGGCCTCCGCACTGGTCGCCGATACGATCATCCCCGCAGCCAGCACCGCGGTCGAAATCCTGTTCTTCACGTCGTCATCCTCCCGGCCTGCCCGTCGCGAACGTAACGTCGATCGCCCGCAAATGGTCTGCGGCAGGTTACACGCCGCCGAATTCCACGTCAGCCCGTGCTCGCACGATGTGCATCAGCCGCATTCCATCGTACTGGAAAATGCGGCCGATCGATGCGACAGATGTGAGGGCGCGGCTGCACGTCGCGGTCAGCAGTGCCGCGGCATCGCCGCCACGATTGTTGGGGGCATCATGTGGGGATCCATCATATCGGAATGGGCGAGCCTGCTGCTCCGCTGGCTGCACGTGGTGGCGGCGATCGCCTGGATCGGCAGTTCCTTCTACTTTATCGCTCTCGATCTCAGCCTCAGGCCGGGACGCGACCTGCCCGATGGCGTGCAGGGTGAGGCCTGGCAGGTCCATGGCGGCGGCTTCTACCGGATCATTAAATATCTGGTCGCCCCCAGCCAGATGCCAGACGAGCTGACCTGGTTCAAATGGGAGGCCTACACGACCTGGCTGTCCGGCTTTGCGCTGATGGTGGTGGTGTATTATCTCGAGGCCGACCTGTTCCTGGTCGACAAGTCGATCCTCGACCTCAGCCCGTTCCAGGCCGGCCTGTTCAGCTTCGCGAGCCTCGCGCTGGCATGGCTGCTCTATGAGGCCGCTTGTCGCACCGGGCTCGCGCAGCGCGAATTGCCCTTTGCCGTCGGCGGCTATTTGTTCCTGGTCGCGCTGACCTATGCCTTCACCCATGTGCTCAGCGGGCGCGGCGCCTTCAACCAGATCGGGGCGATCATCGGCACCATCATGGTCGCCAACGTCTTCGCGCTGATCATCCCGAACCAGAAGAAGATCGTGGCGGCGCTGATCGCGGGGCAGTCGCCCGATCCGAAGCTCGGCAAGGCCAGCAAGGAGCGCTCGGTCCACAACAATTATCTGACGCTCCCCGTCGTCGTGTTGATGATCAGCAACCACTATCCCCTGCTCTACGCCACACGCTTCAACTGGATCATCGTCGCGATCATCCTGGCGCTTGGCCCGGTGATCCGCCATTTCTTCAACGAGCGGCACGCCGGGCGCAAATCGCCATGGTGGGTCTGGGGCGTGGCGGCAATCGGCGTGATCGCGATCCTGTTCCTCTCCGCAGCCGGCCCACGCGAGGTGAGGACGAGCGCGCTGTCAGCACAACCCACGCGCAACGCTGTCGAGGAGATCGTGATGTCCCGGTGCAGCATGTGCCACGCGGCCGAGCCGGTCTGGGCCGGGATCGTGACCGCGCCGAAGGGCATCCTGCTCGATACGCCCGAGCACATCCATCGCAACATCCGCTTGATCGGCCGTGTCGCGGCCTGGTCCGGCGCGATGCCGCCGGGCAACATCACCGAGATGACCGGCGAGGAGCGCGCGATCCTCGCCGCCTATCTCGCGCAGGCCCGCTGACCCTGGTCATCCAACGGCGCCGCATTTCGCGAAATGAAATTCCGCATCTCGCGCCGATTTGAAAATGACTTGGCCGCCTATCCGGCGTAGACAGGATCAGCGGCCGCCGGCGCGGCGGTCCATGTCGGTTTGCATTCGCGGGAAAAGAACAGTGGCTCTCAAGAACGTCATCGGTATCGACCACGCCGTCATCATGGTGAAGGATCTCGACCAGGCCGCCGAGAACTACCGGCGGCTCGGCTTCACCGTCTCTCCGCGCGGCACCCATAGCGCGCATATGGGCACCGGCAATTACACCATCATGTTCGATCCCGATTATATGGAGCTGCTCGGCGTGCTCGCCGCGACCGACCAGAACGCGCCGGCGCGCGCCTTCCTCGACAAGCGCGGCGAAGGCATCGAGCGCATCGCCTTTACCGCGGTCGATTCAACCGCCGGCGCCGAGGAGATCCGCGCCCGCGGCCTGACGCCGATCGGCCCGACCGATTTCGAGCGGCCGGTGACGCTGCCTGATGGCACGGTCTCCGCCGCGAAATTCCGCACCTTCATGTGGCCGACCGCCGAAGCGCCCGGCGGCGTTCGCATCTTCGCCTGCCAGCACAAGACGCGCGAGACCGTGTGGATTCCCGAGTTGATGAAGCACGCCAACGCGGCGAAGCGGATCAAGCAGATTCTGATCGCAACGCCCGAGCCGGCGCAGGACGCCGCACATCTCGGCCGGCTGATCGACCGCGAGCCGAAGGCGGAATCCGACGGCGCCGTGACCGTGCCCTCCGGCGGCGATCGCGCCGACTTCGTATATCTCACGCTGGAGCAGCTCGGAAAGCGCTATCCCGGCGTGCCACTCGCCGGCCTCGCCGAGCGCGGCGGCGCAGCGCTCGTGCTCGTCAGCGGCGATCTCGCGACGACGGAGAAGGCACTGGGGTCGGCTGCCGTGCGCAGTGGGCCTGCGGTCTGCGTGCCGCCGGCCAAGGCCAACGGCACCCTGCTCGCCTTCATCGCCGATTGATTTGAACTAATTCTTTAACGTGTGTTTACCCGGCGGCTCTAGGATTCCAGGCAATCCTAGCCACCGGGGCCGAACGCATGTTCAAAGAGGGATCGCCGATCGCCTATGACGCGCCGGCCGAATTGAAGAAGTGGCCGTCGCTGAAGGGCGAGAGGCAGAAGGACCGAGGTCCGCCCTATCTCGTCTACAACGGCACGCTCGCCGACTGCGTCCGCGAGCTGATGGGCAAGCCCATCAAAGGCATCTCGCTCTACGACATCATGACGAAGCCGCAGGCCGCCTTCGACCAGACCGTGCTGTCGCCCGGCGATGCCGCCGAGATCGCGATGCGCAAGGACTTCCCCAAGGACTAGTTCGACGAGTTCGCCGCCCGTTTGCCGGCCGCCGTGTCCCGCTGCTGCGAGGAGGATTCCGTCGGCGCATCGAGGAAGACGACGGGGATGCCGCGCTTGGCATTCTCGCCGAGCACGCGCGCGTCCCAGTTGGTGAGCCTGATGCAGCCGTGAGAGGCGGACTTGCTGACCCTGTCCGGCTCCGCCGTCCCGTGGATGCCATAGCCCTGCGCCGAGAGCCCGATCCAGTACGATCCGACCGGGTTGTTGGGACCCGGCTTGATCTCGAAGGGCCTTTTGGATTTCACGCTCTTGAACCTGTATTCCGGATTGTAGTGATAGGTCGGCAGCTCATGGGTGCCGGTGACTTTCAGCGTCCCCGTCGGCGTCGGGCGATCCGGACTGCCGATTGACGCCGGATAGAACGCGACCAGACGACCAGAGCCCTCGTAAGCCTTCAGCGTCGCGCGCGCCTTGTCGATTTCGATCCGAACGATGCGCGGAAGCTCCCGACGCGCCGGTACGTTGGCCACGGCAATCGTCTCGCCGATCTTGTCGAACGCCTTTCCCGGATTGAGCGCCTTCAACAGCTCTTCGCTCATGTGGAATTTTTCAGCGAGCCCTTCGAGCGGGCTGGTGTAGCTCAGCGCCTCCAGCGACTTCATCTCATCGAGCTTGGTTGGCAGCTTCTTGAGGAATGGCCCCTTCGCATCCGCGTCGGTGATCTTGTAGTCGACGAGAACAGGGCCTTCGCTGGCAGCGTTCAGCTTGTCCCAGAGTTCAGCGGCGATGGTCTTGTCGAAGCCAAGTCCGTTCTGCTCGGCGAACGCCTTCAGCGCCTTCTGCGCGTTCTCGCCGAGCTTGCCGTCGATCTGGCCCGGAGAGAATTGCGCACGATCGAGCAGAATCTGAAGCTTCGTCACCGGCGCGCTGATCTTGTCCGCAGCTGGCTGCTTTTCCGGACGCGCTGCATCGTTCACTGCCTTCGCATCGAGATTGCCCGCTAGCGCCGGGCAGACGAGCCACAGCGACATCACCACGCCAAGCATCCATCGCATCATGATCGCTCGTCCCATTTGAAAAACAATGATCCGCAAAATCGCGGGCAGTTTCTTTTTGGGAACACCGTAGTAGCACCGAAGGAACCGACGAGATCGCAGCTTTGCCGCAATCGGAAGGTTAAGGACTTCCTAGCGCCGGCGCATCGCTGGCCGTTCATTCCCACAGTTCGAGGTTGTCCCAGCAAATGCGATTTGTCGTCGCGGCTTGCGCCGCGTTCCTGATTCTGATGTGCGACCTCGATCCGTCGGCGTCCCGGAAGACATCAACCTTCAACACCGCCATTCTTCAGAACAATCATGCCTCGCCACTGGTTCCGATGGTCGAACTCTTCCTCGCCAGCGTGCAGGCCATCGAGCTGGCCAACGCGCGCGCGGCGCATGAGGAAACGATCGAGCCACTGCGCGCGAGCGAGCCCGTCACCGAGGGGTCGGTTTCGCCGACCGATAAATTCTGCCATGCGCTTCGCGAAGCCGCCGAGGCCAGCGGCATTCCCGTGCCGTTCTTTGCCCGCCTGCTCTGGCAGGAGAGTCGCTTCAAGTCCAACGAGGTCAGCCATGCCGGCGCGCAGGGCGTGGCGCAGTTCATGCCGGAGACGGCCGCAGAAGTCGGGCTCGACGATCCCTTCGACCCCATGAAGGCGCTGCCGGCATCGGCAAAGTTTCTGCGCAAGCTGCGCGATGATTTCGGCAATCTCGGTCTCGCCGCAGCCGCCTACAATGCAGGCCCGGGCCGCATTCAAAGGTGGCTTGCCAAACAGAGTGAGCTGCCACGCGAGACGCGCGACTATGTCCGCATCATCACTGGCACCAAGGCCGAGGACTGGACCGAGCGTTCGGAGGCCATTGCGATCCGGATCGACCTGCCGCGCGAGGCGCCTTGCGAAGGTGTCGGCAGCCTGTCGAAGGCCAGGGACGTGGCCTGGGTTCCAGTCAACCTGACGTCTTCCGCGATCGCTTTCATCCGCAAGGCCGAACAGCTGGCTGCGCGGCTGACGGAGAATCGTGCCCGCAAGCGATTCGCGACCCTGCTGCGCAAGAATGCGTCCGCTCACGGCAAGGCGCGCAGCATGATTGCAGCGCGCGCGGCCGGAAAGAGCGCGAAGACCCGCGCCGTTCGCTTCGCATCACGCGAACGGCCCTCGGGCTAAAGCATGATCCGGAAAAGTGCGCAGCGGTTTTCCGAAAAGATCATGCTCAAACAACAACCTAAAGCGCGATGACGATTCATCCTAATCGCATCGCGCTTTAGTGCTCGGAGCCACCCGCGAGAGTGGCTCCGACATTCACAGCTAGTCGATCTCCTCGATCACGCGCCGTTCGCGGGGCTCGATGACGTAGGTCCGGGCGTCGCGATGGATGTAGCGGTATTCCCGCAGACCCGGCGCATCTCGATAGACCGTGCTCGGGAATTCCTCCACTTCGATACTGTCCGGCACGCGATCGCCGACGCGGATCTCCGTTCGCGCCGTGCTGCCGGTGGTCCGCGCCTCGCTTCGCCCTTCGGGGCGGATCTTCGCATGCTTGCGGATCACCTCACGATCGCGATCGGAGAACTTGCTGGCGCTGCGCTCGCGCGTGGTCGTCGTTGTCGCGGTGGATTGCCCCGAATACGGCAACACCGTCACGATCTTGTACGTCGCCGGATCGACCACCACGATCTGATCCTTGACCAGCGCGAAGCTGTAGCCGCGATATTGCGGCACGATCTCGACGACGTCCGGCGGCAGCGTCGAGAGATGCACGTCGCGCGGCACCACCGTGCCGACGTTCAGCGAGAAATTGACGCTGGTCAAAGGCCGAACGTTCAGGCGCGAGATCGACGTGCTGATCCTTGTCTCCTGCTGCCGGTTGCGATTGACGTCGGTCTGCGCGGCCGCCTGCGAGCCGGTTCCGGCCCGCTCGCCCTGCGCCTGATTGCTGGCGGGCGCATTCGGCGCCTGCTGGGCCTGGTTGGTTCCGGACGCCGCAGGGGCCTGCTGGGCCTGATTGCTGTTGGTCGGAGGCGGATTGGACCGATCCTGCGCCTGGTTGCTGTTGGCCGGTGGCGGGTTGGCGCTCTGCTGGGGCGCGGGCTGGTTGCCGGCCGTGTTCGAGGTCGCGGTGCCGCTCTGTGGCCGCGAGGTATCCGTGCTGTTCGCCGCATTGTTGGTCGTGCCGGGATTTGCAGCCCCAGACGACGCGGGGCTCTGCGTATTCTGTGCCGACGTTCCAGTCGCCGGTGATTGCTGCGGCTGCGATGTGGTGCGCTGCGTATCAGCGGCGCCGGATGTGCTGGACGGCGCTGTGGAATTTGTCTGGGATTGCGGGGTCTGCTCGGACTTCGTGGTCGTGCTGGGCGATTGCGCAAAGGCGGCGTTCGCCAGCACCAGCCCCAAGGCCGTGGTTGCCAACAGGCGGATCATGGGTCACTCCCTTTTATCAAATGAACGTTGGCTACTAACCTGCGCTAAAACCGCCTGTTCCACTTTTTCCCGAACGAAAGGTGGACCCTTCTGCACGGAACCCGCGATGCCATCGAAGAGTGCCGGGATCATCGCCTATCGCAGGCGCCGGAAGCTCGAGGTTCTCCTCGTTCATCCCGGGGGGCCGTTCTGGCGCAACAAGGATCTCGGCGCATGGTCGATCCCCAAGGGGGAATATGCGGACGAAGAAGATGCTGATATCGCCGCGCGGCGCGAATTCGCCGAGGAGCTTGGGCTCGAGCTGTCCGGGCCGCTGACGGCGGTTGGTCAGGTCAAGCAGCGCGGCGGCAAGCTCGTCACCGCCTTCGCTGCCGAGCTCGATCTCGACGTGCGCAGCGTTCGCAGCAACACGTTCGAGATGGAATGGCCGCCACGAAGCGGCCAACGGCAAACCTTCCCGGAGGTCGATCGTGCCGAATGGTTCACGCTCGAAGCGGCGCGGGAGAAGATCAACGCAGGCCAACGCCCGCTGCTCGACCGGCTGGCGCAGCTGGCCGGCGACGCATAGAGATGACCGCAATCATGATCAATTCAAGCAAGCGGCCTTCTCACTCCGCCTTGATGTTCGCCGCGGCCACGACCTCGGCAAGGTCCTTCGTCTCCTTCGCGATCTTGGTGGCGTAGTCGGCCGGGCTGAGCACGCTGACGACGCCTTGGGAGCCGAGCTTCTCCGCGATCGCCGGATCCTTGGCCGCCGCGACGATTTCCCGGTGCAGCGTCTCGAGGATCGGCGCCGGCGTCGATTTCGGCATGAAGAAGCCGACCCAGAACGAGATGTCGAAGCCGGGATAGCCCGCTTCCGCAACGGTCGGCACGTCAGGCAGCGACGGCAGCCGCTCGGCCGACGACACCGCGAGCGCGCGCAGCTTGCCGGCCTTGACCAGCGGCACGGCGGAGAGCGGATCGAACACCGCCAGCACCTCCTGTGCGAGAATCCCGACCTCGGCGGCCGAGCCGCCGCGATAGGGCACGTGGATCAGCTTGATGCCGGCCTTCTGGCTGAGCAGCTCCATGGCGAGATGGGCGAGGTTGCCGTTGCCGCCCGAGCCGTAGGCCAGCGCACCGGGCGCGGCCCTCGCCGCGGCAACGAGATCGGCCACGGTCTTGATATCGGCCGTCTTGGGATTCTCCGGATTGACCACCAGCACGAGCGGCGCCGACACGACGGTGGTGAGCGGCGCGAAGTCCTTTTCCGGATCGTAGCGGATGTCCTTGAACAGCGTCTTGTTGAGCGTGATGGTGGAGGAGTTGCAGGCGAGCATGGTGTAGCCGTCCGCCTCGGCACGCGCGACGCCTTCGGCCGCGATCATGCCGTTGGCGCCGGCGCGGTTCTCGACCACGAAGGGCTGTCCGAGCTTGCTGCCGAGGCGATCGCCGACGATGCGCGCGACGACATCGACCGGTCCGCCCGCGCTGAAGCCGACCATGACCTTGACCGGCCGCACCGGATATTTCTGCGCCATGGCTTCGGTCGACAGCACAGCAGCGCACAATCCCGCGATGGCGGCGAGCAGGCGGACGGTTCGTTGCATTGGTTCTCTCCCCAGACCTCACCAGCGCCGCTTGTGCAGGCTTGTTGGTGCGACGCATTGGAGGATCATGAATAGCGGTCGTGCCGGATTTCGCAATCGCGTTCGGGCGTCTTCATTCCGCAGCACGGCAGGTACGCACCTCCTCCAAACAAAAAATGCGAAAACAACCCCATGCACAGTAGACGGCCCCAGTCGAAACAAGGGCTTGCGCGGGGCACCCATCTTCGGATGTGACGAAATCGATTTTGACTCGTCGGGCAAAACAGGGGCATAATGGCATCATCGCGATGACCGTGAGCAACCCGGCCTGCCCGGCTATGGGTGCCGGTTTCAATCGCGCATAAGCCTTTCATCGACATCTGAAAATCGAAAACCGCCGCACGGCAGCTGCGCGGGTCGGCCTCGCGCCAGCGAGCCTCCCCGCGCGCCTGCCGTGGGCCCAAGGAGATATCGACATGACGACAGCCCTGACACGCAACGGCACCACGCCCGTCACCAAGCATGACCGCGGCAGGCCGAGCCCACGGATCAAGCTCACCCCAGAGCACATCGTGATTCAGCATCCCGACGCCGAGGCCGGCGAACGGCTGTTGGGCGAGGCGCTCGGCGCCGTCGACCGCGACGCGCTGCACGGCATCCTCAAGCAATTGATGAAAGCCAGCGTGATCCTGCAGAAGCCCGACGAGGCCAATCTCGCCTTCATGGTCTCGATGATGAAGAGCATCGCGCCCAGGGATTCGCTCGAGGCCATGCTGACGGCGCAGATGGTGTCGGTTCACGTCGCCACCATGCGCTCGGCCTGCCGCCTCGCCTTCACCGAGGACCTCGCGCAGCAGGAAGGCGTCGCGCGCACGATGACCCGGCTGGCCCGCACCTTCGCCGCCCAGATCGAGGCCCTCAACCGCCACCGCGGCAACGGCGAACGTCCGATCACGGTGCAGAATCTGTCGGTGCAGGATGGCGGCAGGGCAATCGTGGGGAATGTCGCGCAGCATGCGCACCTGACGGTCGGCGAGCCGGGCAGCGCGACAGACGCGGGACTGGTCCCGTCTCGCGACGCCGGCGACCCCGAGCCCAACCTGGCCGAAGTGTTACAGGGCACCACCGCGTGAGCGCCGATCGTATCCGCAACACGCGCGCGATGGCGGCGAGCCCGCGCTGCGGCGCCAGCACGCGCGGCGGCCTCGCCTGCCGCGCGCCGGCCGTGCGCGGCAAGCCGCGCTGCCGCATGCACGGTGGCGCCCCGGGATCGGGCGCGCCATGGGGCAATCGCAACGCGTACAAGCACGGCGCCTTCACGCAGGAGCGGATCGCGGAGCGACGGGCGATCCGGAAGCTACTCGAAGAGGCGGGGAAGCTTCTAGGGGAGTTGGACTCGAGTTAACGGAAAGCAGGGCCAGAGCGGAAGCGTTCAGGCACCCGTTTTGTTTCGCAAAGAGATGTAGGACGGTGCCGCAACGTTCTTGCCGTCACCAATTCCGGGACGCGTTCGCCCTCACGAAACAATGCAATCGAGGCTTGGTCACGCCATCGGCTGGCCGCCGAAAGACTAGGGCGGCGCGTTCGTTGGATTGGCAGCAGAAATCTGCAGCCCTGCCTCCTCCAGCGCCTGGGTAATCTGCTTCGCCAGCAGCTTGGCCTCTTCGGTCCCGATCTGGGCGTCGGGATGTCCTTTGAAGAACGCGCAAATGGTCGTGGCGATGATGGTATTCACCTGGTGCAAATCATCCATTTGATACACACGAAGTCGCCAACTGCTTCACCCAGATGGGTGGCGCGTCGGCCCGCATGAGAACGATCAACGCAAGCCAAAAAACGACAGAATGGCCGCGATCACGACTATGAGTCCTATGAGGTAAATCAGGCCGTTCATCTCAGTTCTCCTTTTCGACGGGATGATTGAGTCTATCCGGGGATCATGTGTCCGCCCTTGGTGCTGCACTGCTCAACGAGCTCGAGCTTTTCGAGCTGAACTTCCTTCTCGATGGCCGCCAGAGAGTTACCGATCTTATCGACGATCCTGACCAGATCGGCATCGGAGATCTTGAGGCGCTTGCGAACGGACTTGACCTGCTTCGCATTCGCAAGATCAAGCGTTGTGCGAATGACCCGTGGCGGTCTTGAGCGCAGCATGAGAAGGTCTCCTGACCAAGCTAAGAGCGACAACGTCGCTTTTGTTCCGATTATTCCCGGGCCGCGCGGCCCTGAATCACGAATGAGCGAAACAGCGACGGTCACCGTCACACCGGCCGCGTCGGAAGCTGGGTGCCCGCAAGCAGAAGTTGATCCTCCCGACTGTGCCCTCGGTCTTTGCATTGCGGGACATTTGCGCGCGGAGATCGACCGCGGCAGTTTCGGATGGTCGCCTCATCCTCGCGGCGCCGTCGCCGCGCCTCGAACGGTTTCGAAATTGGCGCGCTGCAACGCGGCTCGTCGGTCCGCGATGGCATTGCTCAACAGCCCGAGCACCAGAGCAAATGCCGCGAGTTCGTCTTGCTCGATAGCGCCGTCATCGTAGCATTCGAGCGTTTCACCGATGAGGGCGTCGGCCTCGCGCTGTGGTCTTGACAGCGGTCTCGGCGGCTTCAACCGGGAATTCGTCCGGATGGATTGCGGGCTTTCTCATTAGCTCTCCTTTCCCAACGCTGCTTGACCTCAAGACTTCCTCCTGCGTCCTCCCTAAACCCCGCTCAATCCGACGCCATCCTCGCCGAATCCGCCCGGCTGGTGCGGCCGCCCTCGCCGGTATCCAGGCGATAGAGCGCGGCGGAGCCGACAGCGAGGACGAGCGCGATGACGAGGATCGCGACTGCGTTCATGCGGCTCAACGAAGCCTCCTTCAGCTCACGGATGCTGCTCCTCAATCAGTCGCACGCACGCCGGGTTCCGTGAAATTTCCATGACCTTGCAAATCTCGCGCGCGCGTTCCCATTGAAATGCTCGGGGCGCCGGAACTTCCCGCGGTAACCCACTTTGAACTGGCTAAACGGACGCGTTCGCGATGAGCACTGAAACGGAACTGAAATTCCGCATTGCGCCAGGAAAATTGTCGTCATTGCTGCGGAAGAGTGGCTTGACCGGACGGCGCGGCGACCAGACCGAGCAAACGCTCGTGTCGACCTATTACGATACGAACAAGCATAGGCTCAGACGTCATGGCCTGACGCTGCGCGTCCGCAAGATCGAGGATCGTTATGTGCAGACCGTGAAAGCGGGCGGCACGGGCGGCGTGACGCGGGGCGAATGGGAGCGCGAGGTTTCCGGTGCAATCCCCGATCTCGAGAAGGCGAAGGATACGCCGCTCCAGGAGCTTGCCACGCGAAAGCTTCGCCACAAGCTTGCCCCTGTGTTCCAGACCGACATTCATCGCGTGGCGCAAGCGCGGCGCGTACGCAGGAGCCAGATCGAGCTTGCGGTCGACCGTGGCCGCATCAGCGCCGGGCGGCGGTCGCGGCCCGTTGCCGAGCTGGAGCTGGAACTGAAGTCCGGACACGTTGCAGACCTGTTCCGCCTTGCCCGCGAGCTCGAGCGCAAAGCGGGGGCCGAGCTCGATCTGCGCTCCAAGGCCGAGCAAGGATATCTGCTGGTCTCGGGAAGCGGCGGCGGCGCCCAAGGCGCCGAATCGATCGCGCTGAAGGCGGGGCTGTCACCGCGCGAGGCGTTCCGCCTCATCGCGCATTCGACGCTACGTCAGATCACGTCCAACGCCGATCCGGTACGCGACAGGAACGCCGAGGGGGTCCATCAGATGCGCGTCGGCCTGCGACGCCTGCGTGCGGCCATCTCGCTGTTCGCCGATCTTCTGCCGCGCGCGAGCACCGCACGGATCAAGACCGAGCTGAAATGGCTCACGGGCGAGCTGGCGCCAGCGCGTGAGATCGACGTGTTCCTGAACGAGAGCATTCGGCCGATCACCGAGCAGGGCGTGCCGCGACGCGGCGCCCGCGCGATCCGCAAGCGGTTCTCCCGGCAACGGATGGCGGCATTCGAGCGCGCACGCGCGGCGGTCATGTCGGCGCGTTACCGCCGCCTGCTGATCGACGTGATCGAATGGATTGAAGGACGGCCTCGCGTCCATGACGGTCGGAATGACGAACGCACGATCGCCGCCTACGCCGCGGAGCTGCTCGATCGGCGCATCCGGAAGGCGCGCAAGCAGGGCAAGCGGCTGAGCGATCTCGAACCGATGCAGCGCCACAAGCTGCGGATCAGGATCAAGAAGATTCGCTATGCCGTCGAATTCTTCGAAAGCCTCTACAGCGATAGCCAGCAGAAGGAGCTTGCAGAGCTTTCCGACCGCCTCAAGCAGATCCAATCCGCGCTGGGATCGTTGAACGACTTCATGGCGCACCGCGAGCTGGCGACGGAGGCCGCGCTGACGGCGCCGCCTGCGCATCGCCGCGCCCAGGCCTTTGCCTCGGGCGTCATCGTCGGTCAGGAGCGCAAGGCAGCCGATGGTCTGATGCAGGTTGCGGCGAAGGAACTGCATCGCTTGCGCCGGCTGCGTATTGTACCGGATGCGCGGGCATAGGAGAACCGACATGGGACACGATGTCGCCCGGGTCGGCAATTTGGGTGGCGCGCCGTGACAACGAACGTCGATACGTTTGTACGGATCTAACACGGCTCCCCGGCCGACGATCAGCGCCACGCAATCCGGAATGAGGGGGCTGCCCGGCCCGCCATTGGCAGCGGACTTGCGATCGTGTAACCGCAGCACAAAGCTTGCCGGGACGAACGCTCATGACGACGGCTGCCACGAACGAGGCGGGAGATGGCACTCGCGCGCTGATCTTTGCGCTGCTTGCGCTCGCTTGCGGCCACATGCTCTCGACCTTGCTGCGCACCATTCCGGCCGTGAGCCTCGATCTGATGGCGGCGGATTTCCATCTCGAGCCGCAGGCCCTCGCCAGCCTCACCTCGATCTATCCTTTCGCCTTTGCGGCGGCGCAGATCCCGGTCGGGGCGGCAATGGATCGCTTCGGCGTGCGGCCGGTGTCGCTGAGCCTGCTCGCGGGGACCGTGTTCGGCGCCGTCGCATCGGGATTTGCCACCGGCCCTGCGAGCTTTGCCGTCGGTCAGTTCATGCTGGGCGTTGCCACCTCGGGCATGCTGATGTGCCCGATGACGCTGGCGGCCAAGCAATTGTCGGCGGCCCGCTTCGGGCTGTGGTCGGGCGCGATCCTCTCGATCGGCAATATCGGCATGCTGCTGTCGTCGAGCCCGCTCGCTTTCGTGGTGGACGCTTACGGCTGGCGCGCCGGATTCTGGATGTCCGCGATCGGCGGAATCGCGGTGGCGCTTGCGGTGTTCGCGCTGGTCCCACACCAGCCGGCCGAGCACAAGGACGAGTCCTCGCCGCTGACGCAAATGATCGAGGTGCTCAGGCTCGGCCTCTCGCGTCCCTTGCGCGGGCTGATCGCGCTGGCGCTGGTGTCGCTGGCGACCTCGCTGGTGCTGCGCGGCCTGTGGGGCGGGCCGTGGCTGATGGACGTCAAGGGACTCTCGCGGGTCGAGGCCGGCAACCAGCTCGGCGCGTTCACGCTGGCGATGATCGCGGGTCCCCTGTGCATCGGCATGATCGACCGCAGGCTCGGCCGCCGCCGCGATCTGGTGGCGGGCTCGCATATGGCCGGGGCGGTGCTGCTCGCGCTGATGGCGCTCGGGGCACCATATTATGCGGTCTCCGTCCTGTTCGGCGTTCCCGTGATGCCGCCGCAATACGACCTCGTGCTGTTCGTGCTGATCGGGCTTGCGACCTCCGCCCAGCCGCTGCTGTTCGGCATGTCCCGCCAGCTCGTCGATGCGCAAGTGGCGGGAAAGGCGCTGGCGGCGATCAACCTCGCTTTCTTCCTCGGCGCGGCCTTGATGCAGTCGGTGACGGGCGCGGTGGCAGCGTTCGCGGGATTACCGGCCGTGCTGCTATTCATGGCTGCCATGCTGGCACTCGGCGTGCTGATCTTTTTGACTTACACCTCGTCGCATTCATAAGGTGCGGGGCCGGTTTGCCAAAGGAAGAATCATGCCCGTCGATACCAAAGCCGCCACCGATCGCCTCATGCGTTTCCTCGCCGTCGAGGGCGTGACCGGACAGGAGGCGGCGATCGGGCGTGAGCTCACAGCCGCGCTGAAGGAAGCCGACGTGCCGGCAAAGGCGATCCGGCTCGACGACGCCAACACCCGCATTCCCGTGCCGACCGAGACCGGCAATCTCATCGTCGACCTGCCCGGCCGCGGCGCGCTGCACAACCAGCCGCGCATCATGTTCATGACCCACATGGACACCGTGCCGCTCTGCGCCGGCGCCAAGCCGAAGAAATCCGGGCGCAAGATCGTCAACGAAGCAAGGACCGCGCTCGGCGGCGACAACCGCTGCGGCTGCGGCGTGCTGGTGACCTTGGCCGCCGAGCTCGCCAGGCAGAAGCTCGATCATCCCCCGATCACGCTGTTGTTCTGCGTCCGCGAGGAGAGCGGGCTCTACGGCGCGCGCCACGTCAAGCTGGACGAGCTCGGCTCGCCGGTGATGGCCTTCAACTATGACGGCGGCTCGGCCTCCAACGTCGTCATCGGCGCGGTCGGTGCCGACCGCTGGACCGTCGAGATCTTCGGCCGGGCCTCGCATGCCGGCGTCGCGCCGGAACGCGGCATCTCCTCGACCATGATCATGGCGCTGGCGCTCGCCGACGTGAAGGCGGGCGGCTGGTTCGGCAAGGTGGTGAAGGGCAAGCGGCAAGGCACCAGCAATGTCGGCCCGGTCACCGGCGGCGAGGGCCGCCCCGCGGGCGATGCCACCAACGTCGTCACCGATTACGTCCATGTGCGCGGCGAGAGCCGCAGCCATGACGGCAAATTCTTCAAGGAGATCACCAAGGCCTACAAGGCCGCGTTCGAGAAAGCGGCCAAGAAGGTGACGAATGCGCAGGGCAAGTCCGGCAAGGTCAAGTTCAAGGCCGAGACCGACTATTATCCATTCCGCATGAAGGACAGCCAGCCCGTCATCAAGCGCGCGGTCGAGGCCGTGACCGCCGTCGGCGGAACTCCGAACGTCCGCACCGCCAATGGCGGCCTCGACGCCAACTGGATGGTCCGTCACGGCATTCCGACCGTGACCTTCGGCGCCGGCCAGAACGAGGCACACACGGTCGACGAATGGATCAATCTCGACGAATATGACCGCGCCTGCGCGCTGGCGGTGCAACTCGCAACGATGCGGTGAGATAGATTTGTAGGGTGGGTTAGCCCCGCGACTGCGCGAAGCGCAGTTCGCGCGGCGTAACCCACCATTTCTGCCGCCGCGGAGATTAAAGAGGTGGGTTACGCGAGCGGACTGCGCTTCGCTCAGCCGCTCGCTAACCCACCCTACGAAATAAAAAGAAAAAGGGAGGTCGCATGCCGCTTATCGCAAACATCGAGACCGGACTCTACCGGATTCCCCTCCCCGTCACGCTGTCCGACTCCACCCATGGCGAGATCGCGGCGTTCGAGCTGATCACCTGCCGCATCCGCGATGCCGACGGCGCCGAAGGCGTCGGCTACACCTACACCGTGGGCCGTAATGGCGGCGCTGTCGCCGACATTCTCAGGCGCGAGATCCCCGCGCTGGTCGAGGGCCGCGAGGCCGACGATACCGAGGCAATCTGGCAGCAGGTCTGGTGGGCGCTGCACTATGGCGGGCGCGGCGGGCCGGTGGTGCTGGCGCTCTCCGCGCTCGACATCGCGCTGTGGGACCTGAAGGCGCGGCGCGCCAAGCTGCCGCTGTATCAATTGCTCGGCGGCTTTGATGCACGTGTGCCGTGCTATGCCGGCGGCATCGATCTCGATCTCTCCGTCGATGCACTGCTCAAGCAGACCGACGGCAATCTCGCCAAGGGATTCCGCGCCATCAAGATGAAGGTCGGCCGGCCCGACCTGAAAGCCGACGTCGCCAAGGTCTCCGCGATGCGACAGCATCTCGGCGACGGCTTTCCGCTGATGGCGGATGCCAACATGAAGTGGACGGTGGAGGAGGCGATCCGCGCCGCGCGCGCGTTCGTTCCCTATGACCTCACCTGGCTCGAGGAGCCGATCATCCCCGACGACGTCGCGGGGCACGTGCGCATCATGCAGGCCGGCGGCGTGCCGATCGCGGCGGGCGAGAATTTGCGCTCGCTGTGGGAGTTCAAGAGCTACATCGCCAGTGGCGCGGTGTCCTATCCCGAGCCCGACGTCACCAATTGCGGCGGCGTTTCCGCCTTCATGAAGATCGCGCGGCTGGCGGAAGCGTTCAACCTGCCCGTCACCAGCCACGGCGCCCACGACATCACCGTGCATCTGCTCGCGGCCTGCCCGAACCGCACCTATCTGGAGGCGCACGGATTCGGGCTCGACAAGTACATCGAGCATCCGCTGGTGCTCGAGGACGGCAAAGCGCTGGCGCCGGCCCGGCCCGGGCATGGGATCAGCTTCGACTGGGCGGGGCTGGCGAAGCTGCCGGCGTAGAGAGATGCGACAACAAGTGAGGCGCGCCCCCTCTCCCGCTTGCGGGAGAGGGTTGGGGAGAGGGTGTCTCCGCAGTGAGACTCCCAATGACGATCCAGCCCTCTCCCGGCCTCTCCCGCAAGCGGGAGAGGTGAAGTGGAGCGCACGGCACGGTTGGTGCCCCAGCCATCGCCGATCTCATTGCTGCACGCGAGCCATTCCAAGGCGCTTGATGCATGGCGCGGATAATCCGCTATTGTGCCGGCAACCTACATTTTGCGAGAGATCGTTGCCTTGACACCCGAGCTGCACCAGAAACTGACCGCGTGGCGCCGGCATCTGCATGCCCACCCGGAACTCTCGCTCCAGGAAAGCGCCACCGCCGCCTTCGTGCAGGACAGGCTCACCGAGCTCGGCATTCCGTTCGAGGCTGGCATCGGCGGCCACGGCATCGTCGCGACCCTGACGCGCGGGCATGCGCAGAGCCGCGTCGGCTTGCGTGCCGACATGGACGCGCTGCCGATCACCGAGGACACCGGCCTGCCCTATGCTTCAAAGACTCCCGGCGTGATGCATGCCTGCGGCCATGACGGCCACACCGCCTCGCTGCTCGGCGCCGCCGCGCTGCTTGCCACTGACACCAGCTGGAGCGGCACGGTCGATTTCATCTTCCAGCCGGCCGAGGAAGGCTTTGGCGGCTCGCGCGCGATGGTCGCCGCCGGGCTGTTCGACCGCTTTCCGATGCAGCGGGTGTTCGGCTTTCACAATTGGCCGGGCCTTGCCGCCGGCACCATCGCCGTGCATGACGGCGTCGTCATGGCCTCCGGCGGACGCATCACCATCACCATCGAGGGCCATGCGGGCCACGCCGGCATGCCGCATTTGACGCGCGATCCGGTAATGGCGGCCGGCCATCTGATCGTGGCGCTGCAATCGATCGTGGCGCGCGGCGTCGATCCGCTCGACACCGCCGTGCTGTCGCTCTGCACCATCGAAGGCGGCACCGCGCCGAACCAGATCGCGGGACGCGTCACCATCCGCGGCACGCTGCGCTACCACCGCGAGGCGGTCAAGGACGTCATCCTTGACGGCATCGAACGCACCTGCGCCGGGATCGCGACGAGCTTCGGCGTCAAGGTCACGCCGGAGATCGTCTGGGGTGTGGGCGTGGTGGTCAACACGCCTGATGAGGCCGACCTCGCGCGCATTGCTGCGGAAAAGGTGCGGGCGCCGGTGCGGCGCGACCTCGCGCCCAGCATGGCCGGCGAGGATTTTGCCCATTATCTCCAGCAGCGGCCGGGCGCCTTCGTCTGGATCGGCAACGGCGAGTTGCGCGACGGCGCCGAGCTGCACGGCCCGCGCTACGATTTCAACGACGCGATCCTACCCGTGGCGTCAAGCTGGATGGCCGAGGTGGCCAAGGCGGCGCTGGCGTCGAACTGATCCACGCGCGCCCGCCACGCCGACAGCAACATATCTCGCGCACGAACGTTTGCCTCCAGCAAGGCGCGGCTTCCCGCCGCGCCCAAGGGATGGCAGATCGATGGCGCGCGTTCTGATCGGAACTTCGGGCTGGCATTACGATTCCTGGCGCGGCCCGTTCTTTCCCGAGGGCGTGACGCTGAAGCAGCAGCTGCGCTACTACGCCGGACAGTTCGACACCACGGAGCTGAACGGCGTGTTCTACCGCACGCCGACGCCCGAAGCGGTGACGGGCTGGCGCGAGCAGACCGGGCGCGATTTCATCTTCGCCTGGAAGGCATCGAAATTCATCACGCATTGGAAGCGCCTGTCGGAGCGCTCCGTCAACAGCCTCGAGCTGCTGGAAGACCGCATCTCGCGGCTCGGCGGCAAGGCCGGCCCGATCCTGTTCCAGCTGCCGCCGCAATTCGAGGCGAACCCCGATCGGCTTGCATCCTTCTTCAAGCTGCTGTCGCGGAAACGGCGTTACAGCTTCGAATTCCGTCATCCGAGCTGGTATCAGCCGCGCATCCTGCGCATGCTGGCCGACGAGAACATCTCGCTCTGCCTGTCCGACCATCACGATGCGCCGGCGCCGTGGAAGCGCACGGCAGATTTCGTCTATGTGCGCGGGCACGGGCCGAGCGGGCGCTATCACGGGCACTATACCAAGGCCGCGCTGGCGCAATGGGCCAAGCGCATCAAGTCCTGGAAGCGGCAGGGCTGCGACGTCTATGTCTATTTCGACAATGACCAGAAGAGCGCCGCCCCCGCCGACGCGCTGGCGTTGAAGCAATTGCTGTGAGCCTAGACGATGCCGCCTTGCCGAAGCGCGGCGATCGCGGCCTCGTCATAGCCGAGCTCTTTGAGGACGAGATCGGTGTGCTCGCCGAGCGTCGGCGGGCGGCTTGCGATTTCACCGGGCGTTTCCGAGAGCCGGACCGCGGCCCGTGTCACCGGTGCCGGCTTCGGCAGGCCGGGATAGTCGACGTCCTGCATGAACCCGGCCGCACGGATATGCGGATGATCCAGCGCCTGTTGCGGCGAGAGCACCGGGCCGGTCGGAATCATGGCCTGGCCCAGCGTATCGACGGCCTCCTGCGTGGTGCGCTCGGCGCACCAGCGCGCCATCCGCTCGCTGATGACGGCGCCGTTGTTGCCGCGGCTGATGTCGTCGGCAAAGCGGGGATCGTTCAGCCATACGTCCTCCTCGCCCATCAGCCGCGCCCAGCGCTTGAACAGCGGATGTCCCGTGACCTGGCACAGCACCCAGCCGTCCCTGGTGCGGTAGATGTCGGCGGGAGCCGCGGTCTGGCCGAGATTGCCGGTCGGCACGCGATTGACGTTGATGACGGCCTGCTCGATCAGCGTGGCGTTGGTGAAGGACAAGGCGGTTGCGAGCAGCGCGCCCTCCACGATCTGCCCGCGCCCGGACTTGCCGCGCTCGATCAGGGCGGCGAGCGTGCCGAACGCGCAATGCAGCGCGGTGCCGAAATCGACCCAGTTCACCGCGGCGCGGTACGGCGGATCGCCTGCGCCCGTCATGTACACCGACCCCGACATCACCTGCCCGACACCGTCGAAGCCGACGCGGTCGGACCACGGGCCCGGTCCGCCGAACGCGGTCGCCGTGGTCAGGATGATGTCGGGCTTGATCGCCTTCAGGGACTCGTAGTCGAGCTTCATCGCGCGCAGGGTCTGCGGCGGCAGATTGGCGACGACGACGTCCGCTCTCGCCACCAGGCGGCGCATCACCTCCTGCCCTTCCGGCTTCATCGGGTCGAGCGTGATGCACTTCTTGTTGCGGTTGACCTGGAGAAACAGCGCGCCTTCGCCATTCTCGCCGACCGGCGCCACGAAGCGATCCTCGCTGCCGTCGCGCTTCTCGACGCGAATGACCTCGGCGCCGAATTCGGCGAGCAGCGTCGCGCAATAGGGTCCCGCGATATAGCGCCCGAAATCGAGCACACGCACGCCCTCCAAGACTCCTGCCATCGATCCCTTCCCTGTTGCTTGTTGCAGATTACAGGGAAAGGCTGCGAGGGCAAGTTTCGAAGCGGAATGCACATGCGGCTTTCATCATCGCATCGCGAACAGCTCCTGATGCCCGTCAGCGTGCGGCACGGCGATCGCCTATGCCGCCACGGCCTCGTAGATATCCTCCTCCTGGGCCGTGTGCATGCGCACCAGCGTTTCGATCGCCTCGATCACGCGCTGAGCGTCTCGAACAAGGTAGCGGTCGATCTTCTCCGACGGCAGATCCTCCGCGATCCGGGCCAGTAGCCGCGCGAGATGCAGTATCTCGCGATGCGCACGGCTCATGGCAGAGAGCCCGTGACGGTCGCGCAGCACCTCCGTGAGCTTCGGATAGACGCTGTCTTCATCCTCGCGTTCGTGCAGCACGACGCTGCCCTGGACCAGGCGGTGGGCCTCGCCGATCAAGGCAGCGACGGATTCGGGGGCCGCATCATCCAGGGCATCGACGATCTGACGCAAGCGGTCGAGATCCCTGAGCAGGGCCTGATGATCGTGATGCAATGTCAGCCCCTGCTCCGCGCTGAGGCGCGGACCAGTCCTGACCAGGGGCGGATTGAGCGCTCGCAGCGCGTTCAGAATGACGGCAACATCGATCACCTCCTGGACGATCGCGGCGGGTACGGGATCGAGCCAGCCGAGGCTGGCAGCGACCATTGCCGCCAACGACAATCCCATTCCGACGAAGATGCTCTGAAGGGCGATGCGCCGCGACCGCTGCGCGATGACGATCGCTTCGCCGACCCGATCCAGCCGATCCGTGAGAATCACCACGTCTGCCGCTTCGGAGCAGGCGCTTGCACCGCGTGCGCCGAGCGCGACCCCGGTGTCGGCCACGGCCAGCGCCGGGGCGTCATTGATGCCGTCGCCGACCATGATGGTCGGATGCAGCCGCTGTTCGCTACGCACAGCCTCGACCTTGTCCGAGGGAACGCGATCGGCCAGCACGGCATCGAGGTCGAGCGCGGCCCCGATAGCCTGCGCCGCGGCGGCGCGATCACCCGTGACCATCACCATGCGCACGATGCCGGCATCGCGCAGCAGCCTGATCGCTCGTGGTGTATCGGCTCGCAATTCGTCGGCCAGCAGCAACGCGCCGATGAGACGGCCGTCCACCGCGACAAAGACGATCAGCGCCGAGCGCCACGAGGCACGACGAATTGCCCGCAACTCCCATGGCGATAGCTCGGCACGCGAGAGAACCATCTCTCGCGAGCCCGCCATAACCTGGCGTCCGTCGATCTGGCCGCTAAGGCCGGAACCCATGGTCTCCTTGACATGATCCGGCGGCTTCAGCTTGAGCCCTCGGGCGAGGGCCGCAGCGACGACGGCCTTCGCAAGCACGTGATGCGAAGCCTGCTCTAGCGACGCCCCGAGCGCGAGCACCTCATCCGGATCCTCGCCCGGCGCGACTTCGACGGACAATAACCGCGCCCCGCCTACGGTCAGCGTCCCGGTCTTGTCGAATAGCACCGTGTGCGCACGGGCCAACGCCTCCAGCGCCCTCCCGCCCTTGACCAGGATGCCGCGGCGGGCCGCCTGCGCCACCCCGGCGATAAAGGCCACGGGTGCGGCCAGAATCAAGGGGCAAGGCGTCGCCGCCACCAGCACGGCAAGGCTGCGGGTCACGTCGCCGGAGACGTACCATGCCACAAAGGCGATGACGAGTGTCACCGGCAGAAAGATCAGCGCATACCGATCGGCCAACCGCACAAAGGGCGCTCTCGCCGTTTGCGCCGCAGTCACCATGCGCACGATGCCCGCGTAGGTACTCTCGCTGGCCGGCGCGGTCGCGGTCAGCTGGAAGGTCTCACCCGCATTCAGAGAGCCGGAGAGAACGGCGCTTCCGCGTGTCTTCTCCACCGGAATCGGTTCGCCGGTAACCGCAGACTCGTCGATCGTGGCAAAAGCCGACGCAACGACACCGTCGACCGGCACGACCTCGCCGGCCTGCACCAGAAGCTCTTCGCCGACCGCGACGTCCTCGATCGGAACATCCTCTATCCGGTCGCAGGATTTGCGATGGACCTGCCGCGGCGCCCGATCAACCAGGGATCGCAGATCATGCTCCGCCCGTGCGATCGCGATCTCCTCCAGCACGTTGCCACCGGAGTACATCAGCGCGACCACAGCCCCTGCGAGCGGCTGCCCGAGCGCCAACGCCGCGCTCATCGAGAGCAGAGCGATCGCGTCCACTCCGACGCGGCCTCTCAGCAGATCCTGGATGATCGAGACCGCCAATCCGGCAATCACGGGCGCGGTGCCGAGCGACCACGCGACCTCGGCCAGATCGGGTCGGCCCGCGGCCCGCGCGAGAATGCCGGCAGTCAACCCGGCGATTGCGATCGCAACCAGAGCCCAGCGCAGGACCCGATCAAACGACATGGTCTGGCGCGCCTGCCCTTCGGTTCGGCTCACTGCTGTGGCGCGACGTGGCTCTTGTTCCTGTGCATGAACGCCATCATCTCCTCAAACGTGAGCTTTCCGTCCTTGTCGCGGTCCATTGCCTTGAAAATTCGCTCGTGGGCGACCTGAAACTCCGGCAACGAGACGTTCCCGTCGCCATCGGCATCCATCAGCGCGAAGATGATGCGGAAGACGACCGGCGAGTGCCCGGCATCGCCGCCTGTCGAGCCGTGCCCCTTCATTCCTTGTCCCATCATTCCGCGCCCCATCATTCCCATCATTTCTCCGCCGCGCGTCGAGCCTTGCCGCTCGGCGGACGGGTTTGCGGGAGAACTCGACTGCGGCGACGCCGGCGCCTGGTCCTGTCCTGGATGATGGCTCTGATGGTCCGCTGGCGATTGAGCCAGAGCTGGCTGGCTCAGGACGGCGAACAGCAACGCTGCGGCAACGGTTCGGCCTACCATGGGGCTTCCTCCGACCTTGGTGTGGCCTGAGAGGATGGCGAACTTCGCCGAGCTCACCTTGAGCCAAGTCAAGAAGAGGCGCCCCCGTGGCTTTTCGACGCGAGCGACCCCGGCGCCGCATTCAGCCGGCGAGATCGCGCGACAGGAACCCGGCGCCGCCGGCGGCTTCGTACGAGCCTCGATGCGGCCGGCGTCCGCGACCTAACCGCCGCCCCTGCGGGCGCAACCGATCGCCTCGGTCAGCACCTTGCGGTCGCCGATGTGATTGGCGAGCAACAGGATCAGCCGGGCGTTCATGCGCAGCGCCTGCTCCTCGTCGAGGTCACGCTGACTGTTGATCAGTTCGGCGTAGAAATCGTCGGGGTCAGCGATGTTCGGTGACAGATTGAGCATCATGCCGCAAGCTCCGTCCGGTCGGCGGTGTCGTGGCCGGCGGCGCGCAGCACCGCCTGGGTGATCTTGGCCTCGTCGAATCCGCTCCAGCGCGCGGCGACATATTGATCGGGGCGGAACAAATAGGTGGTCCCGGGCGCAGCGCCGTAGCGCTCGGCAAGAAGACCTGTGGGATCTTCGATGTCGCGACCGACGAGAATGAGCTTCGCCGTGAACGGCCCCACCGCAATCTCGGTCTTGTCGCTCCCCTTGCCGAAGGCCACGACCGTGAAGCCGTCACCGAGACAATGCAGGAACCAGGCCGGCTTGCCGTCCACCGCGATCGGCGCATCCGCCGCATTCGTGCCGGGCCGCATGCCTCCCGGCACCGCGTCCTGGTCGGGCGTGTTGAGCGCCGACGTCAGGTAAGGGGTCGGGGTCGAGAGCCGGCCGCTGTTGACCAGCGGTCGGGCAAAGCCGTGATGCCGGGCGAGCTCCAGCACCGCGTCACGGAAATAGCGGCTCGGTTTGGTCTTCGGGGTGATGAAGTCGGTGGCCCGCGTCGAGTTCAGGATGTTGTCGTCCGCGGCATAGGCACGCTCCTCGTGATAGCTGTCGAGCAGCGCTTCCGAGGCTTCGCCGCGCAGCACCATCGCGAGCTTCCAGGCGAGATTGTCGATGTCCTGCACGCCGGTATTGGCGCCGCGTGCGCCGAACGGCGAGACCTGATGCGCGGCGTCGCCGGCGAACAGCACCCTACCTTGCCGGAAATTGTCGATGCGCCGGCAGGCGAACTGATAGATCGAAACCCATTCGAGCGCGAACTCGGTGTCCTCGCCGAGCATGGCGCGGATGCGCGGGATCACCCGCTCGGGCCGCTTTTCCTCATCGGGATTGGCCTCCCAGCCGAGCTGGAAGTCGATGCGCCAGATATTGTCCGCCTGCCGGTGCAGCAGCACGGACTGGCCGGGGTGGAACGGCGGGTCGAACCAGAACCAGCGCTCGGTCGGGAAATCCGCCTTCATGGCGACGTCGGCGATCAGGAAGCGGTCCTGGAAGAACTGTCCGGTGAACTCGGCGCCCACCATCTTGCGCACGTCGGAATTGGCGCCGTCACAGGCGATCACCCATTGCGCCTCCATGGTGAAGATGCCGTCGGGCGTTTCCACCGCCAAGGTCGCATGGTCGGCGGCCTGCTTGAGGCTGATGAGACGGTGCTTCCAGCGCAGCTCGATCAGTGGATTGCCCCTGCATTGGGCGACCAGCATCTCCTCCAGATGATATTGCTGCAGGTTGATCATGGCCGGCCATTGGTGGTCGGCCTCCGGCAGCAGATCGAACTGGTAGGACAGCTCGTCCCGAAAGAACACCTTCCCGACATTCCAGCTGACGCCGCGCCCGACCATGGGCGCCGCGCAGCCGAGGCGGTCCCATATTTCGAGCGGACGCTTGGCGTAGCAGACCGCGCGCGAGCCAATCGAGACGGTGTCGTTGTCGTCGAGCACCACGACCGGCTGGCCGCGTGCCGCGCAATCGAGCGCCGCGGTCAAGCCGATGGGACCTGCGCCGATCACCACGATCGGGTGCCGCTTCACAATTCCCTCGGCCTGCTCCTGGCAGCGCCGATAACCGAACTTCGGATAGATGTAGCTCGTCATGTTCGCTTCCTGATGCACGGCCAGAGATCAATGCGCGTCCGCGAATTCCTTCTCGTGCATCCAGGCGGTGTGGCGCGGCGGACGCTTGGTGCGCGACCATTCCTCGACCATCTCGTGGGCGACCGACTTCATGCGATCGATCTGCTCGGGTGTCGCGGTCCAGGCCGCGACCTCCAGGCGATGACCGCTGGGGTCGCGGAAATAGATCGACTTGAAGATGGCGTGGTCGGTGACGCCGACGACCTCGAGGCCGGCGGCCTCTGCGCGCGCCTTGGCCTCATCGAGCTCGGCGAGATCCTTGACCTGGAAGGCGATGTGCTGGGTCCAGTCCGGCGTGTTGGGATCGCGTCCCATCGGCGGCGAGTTCGGCAGCTCGAAGAAGGCGAGGATGTTGCCGTTCCCGGCATCGAGGAAGATGTGCATGTAGGGATCCGGTGCCTTGGTCGACGGCACCCGGTCCTCGGCGATGGCGCCGAGAAGATCCATGTTCATGACCTTCTTGTAGAACTCGACGGTGGCCTTGGCGTCGACGCAGCGATAGGCGACGTGATGGATCTTCTCGATTTTCATGATGTCTCGCTCCCTGGATTTGCCGTTGCGAAATTGGTATCAGATGTTACTATTCCCTGGATTTGATCTGGATCAACTGGCTCGGAAGAATCCGCCAGGTGGACCTACGGCGCGGACATGGTGTGATGGGACGTTCGGGGGAGGCGCGAGACCGGGAAGCGACCAAGCGCATGACGCCGCAGGATGGGGGCGAGCTCGACCTGCAGCGATATTTTCCGTACCGGCTGGCGCGGCTCGCCGAACAGGTGTCGCTGGCGGTTGCCGAGGTCTATTCCGAGCGCTTTGCACTGACGCGGCAGGAATGGCGCGTGCTTGCGATCCTCGGCGTACGCCCGCAAATCGCGACCAAGGAGATCGGCCCTCTGACGACGCTCGACAAGATGCAGGTCAGCCGCGCCGTCCAAGGACTTCAGTCGCGCGGCATCGCGAGTCGCAAGCATCATCCAGAAGATCGGCGCGAGCTGATCGTTGCGCTGACCCCGGCCGGCCGCGCGCTCTATCGCAAGATCGTGCCTTTCGCGCTGGCGCGGGAGACCGAGCTGCTCGGCGTGCTGACCGCCGAGGAGGTGAAGGTGCTCGACCGGGTGATGCACAAGCTCTCGGCCGCGTTGAGCTAGGCCGCGTACTCATTGCGCGGCTGGCCGCGCAATGCCTCCAATAGCGGCGGAAAAGCGGACATCTCCAGACGTCGCTGAACGGGCAAACCGAGAAGTCGGAGCGCTCGGCCGGCCGGTCAACTTTTCCGCCAACTCCAGACAGACCGCTGCATCGGACCAAACGACGCTATGGGCCTATTCCGGACTTTGGGCGTCAGGGCCAAGAACGAGAAGCGCGCAGAGGCCGATATTCACCAGGTGACGCGGAAGCCGCCGGTGCCTCTGTAGCTGTGGTTCTCGTCAACGCTTTCGAGGCTCGCGCGATAGGTGATTTCGCCGAACACAGCATAGCGTCCGTTGGCCCAGCTATAGGTGCCTCCACCGCCGATATTGCCCCACAGGCGGTCGCCGGCACTCGCGAAGCCGGTGCCGGCGACGTCAATCCTGGTGCCATTGAGGAACTCGTATTGCAGATTGCCGATCGCATAGACGTCGGAGCGGATAATGCCCGAGCCGTCGTTCCAGACATTTTGATGATTGAGCGACAGCCCGACGCGGCCGAGCAGGCTCTCGGCATCCTGCATTGAGACCAGCGCGCCGAAGCGATCGGCGAAGGCATCGAAACCGACTTTTGCATAGGAAAGCTGCGCCTGCGGCGTCAGCGAAAAGCCGTTGCCGACCGCAATCCGCTTGCCGGTCTCGACGCTGAACGTGTAGCCGAAGCCTTCATTGCCATGCGTCATGCTGCCGACGAGCGCCGACGAGAGGTCGCTGCGGTAGAACATGGTCTGAGCCTGGCCATCGACATAGAAGCCGTCATGGCCATACCAGGTCGCAGTCGCTCCCACCCCCGTCCCCTCGGCACGGATGCGGCCGTTGCCGAAGAACGAATTGATATTGGCCGTCGTCAGGCCATATTGCGCGGTGAGTCCTAAGATCAACCGGCCGCGGTCGTTGTCGAGCGCAACGCCGTCGAGACCCACTTGGGCCTTCATCTCGTCGGCATTGTAAGTCGAACCGGTGGTGTTCGACGGCCGCAACTCGGCCTGACCGCCCTCAACGCGGCCCCAGAATGCCGATTGCGTCCACGAACTATCCGCCGTCGGCGCCGTGTTGATGCCAGCGCGCGCCATCGCCTCGCTGCCGTTCCAATAGCGGTTGCCGACGCGCTGCTGCAAGCTCGGCGCCTGGTTCATGCCGAGCAGCACCTGTCCATAGTTCTCATAGAGCGGAACGCCGGGCTGGTAGAGCGGTCCGGCAGGTGGCGACGTCGGCGAATTAATGAGACTTGAACGCAGATACCAGTCGCCATCCGTCGGCGTGCCGAGGCCGTTCTTCTGCAGCGTATAGGCGTAGGCACCCCCGACGACGGCCTGCTGGTCTTGCAGCACGTAATCGCCCTGCAAGACGAAACTCCCATTCGAGGCACCGGCGACGTCGATCACCTTGATGCCTTCGACCGTCTGCGCTCCAGCGCCGCCCACATTGGTGATTCGCAGCGTGGAGGAGCCAGACGTGTTTCCCTGCACCACCAGGCGATCCGTGGCCGAGTTGTCGCCGCCGAGCGCAGTGTTGAGGAGAAGCGTGCCGCCGTTGCCGACATAGTTCCCGGTCACCGTCAGTGTAGTCCCCGGCGCGCTGCCGAACCGCAAGGTGCCGGCGTTATCAAGCGAGGCCACCGTCTGATTGAAGCCGTTCAGGTCTAATGTCGTGCCAGCGTTTGCGACGGTGGCGGAAGCGGCACTGAAAGCGCCCGCAGCGCCGGCTCGTAGCGTGCCCCCGCTCAACGTGGTCGCGCCGGTGTAGGTGTTGCCCCCCGCCAGCGTCTGCGTGCCGCTCGTGAGCGTCAGTCCGCCGCTGCCGTTGATGGCTCCGGCGAACGTATCGTTCGCATTGGTGACGATCAGGTCTTTGGCGCCCAGGTTGACGGTGCCGGTGCCGGCCAGACTCTGAATATGCGAGCCGGCACCTATTATCGCCGAAATATCGAATGTTGCGTTCGCGACCACGCGGCTCGAGTTGGCGAGGGCATCAGTGGCAGAGCCGGCAGGGCCCGCCAGCGCAAGCGTGCCCTGCTGGATCACCGTTTCGCCGGTATACGTACTGGCGGCGCCCAGCGTGAAGGTCCCGGCGCCGATCTTGGTCAAGCCACCGACGCCGCTGAATCCAAGCGTTTTGACGTTGAACCCATTGGTATCGAACGTCAGTCCGCCGGCGGCAATATTGATCTGGTTGATGCTCCCACCAAAAAAAACGGCGCTGTTGGCCAATGCCCGGACAATGGCGCTATCAAAGTTCATCTGCCGCGCTCCGGCGCCCGCAACCAGACCGGTTGTCTCCAGGACGCCACCGCCGCTGATGTTGAGCGTGCCGAAACCTGCGGCAAGGTTTCCGAGCCTCATCCCGTTCTGGGCGACGACGGTCGCTCCGTCCGTAATGTTGAGTGTGCCGTTGCCGGCATTGCCGATGATGAACGTCGTACTGGATACGATCCACCGCGATCCGGTGCCGGTCACCGTCACGATGCCGGTGCCTGCCGTGCCCGAACCGACCGAAGACAGGGTGCCGCCGCTCGTCAGCGTGCTGCCGTTCTGAATTGTGAGGCTGCCGGACGTTGCAGATGACTGAGCGACGCCGAAGCTGCCCACCGCAGCCGACGCAGCACCGCTGACGCCGAGGATGGTCGGATTGGGGGACAATGTATTGATGCCGGCCGCGGCACCGGCACTGGGCAGAATTCCGCCTGTCCAGTTGGCTGCGACGGTCCAGTCGGAACTCGTGCTGCCGTTCCAGCCCTGCGCTGCCACAGATCGCGGCAGCAGCGCCGATAGCATGGCCACCGAGACGCTCATCAGCAGCAGACGGTAGATGGGCTTGGCCGATCGCCGAGTTCCACGCGGACTGATTCTCTTCATCTGGTCCGATTGAGTTCGAACCAGCACAGCCCCAATGCATTCGCGCATCGTACCTCAGCCTCTCGACGATTGCCGCTCCACAAGTCGGAGACCGCGGTTCCACGCGGATTGCGAAGTGTTATCGATTGTTACGGTAGATGACGCAGGTGAGCTCGACAACGACGGAGCGCGCTCTTCGAAGCAAAAACACGCATTGTGCCTTTGATGCAACGTGAGCGCGACTGAGTTAACGGACTGGCAACCAGCTGCAGCGTGCTGCGGGCATTTGCCTAACTGTGCTGGCGTTGAGTCAAACTCGGAAGACTCAAAATGAGGCTTGAAGTCCTCGCCGCCAATCCTAGTTCAGAATCTGCCGGGCCGCGTGTTCGGCGAAACGAAACTCATACAGAGGATAGAAGAGCCCGCGCTCGCGGGCGCGCATTCGAGGGAAGTCACATGAGAAAGCTTGCTCTTGCAATCGCCGCGGCAGCAACGCTCCTCATCGGAACGGTTGCGCCGGCTTCGGCTCACTGGCGAGGTCATCATCATTGGGGTGGCCCGGGTATTGGTCCAGCCGTGGCGCTCGGCCTGTTCACGGGCGCATTGGCCGCGGCCACCGCCCCGCCGGTCTACTACGCGCCGGTCTACGGACCGCCGGGGTATTATTATGGACCCCGGTACTATCGGACTGTCCGCTATCCACCCGCCTACCCCTATTGGTACCCCTGGTGACTGGACAGGGCCCGGCCCCGGCCGGGCCTAGTCAGCCCGTGTCCTCGCCGCGGGGATCATCGGGAACGGAAGGCAGGAGGAAAAGTTCTGTCGATACGACGCAGGTCCGGACGCGTCCCGGGCCCTGATCGCGCGCGCAACATGCGCCTCGACGCGACCCGGCGGCGCAATAACATCGGATCTGCTCCCGCATGAACAAGAATGTCCGCTTCAATCTCGGATATGCCGTAGCCGCAATCTTCGCGGTGTTCTTGATCCAGCATCTCATCTCCACGGCCAGCCAAATCGCCGTGATCCCCTACAGCGAATACCAGCAATTGCTGCGCCAGGGGAAGGTCGACGCCGTCGGCATTTCCGATCGGACCCTGCAAGGCACGCTCAAGGAGCCGCTCGCCGGCGGACAGAAGCAATTCGTCACCACGCGGGTCGACCAGGACGTCGCGCAGGAGCTGGAGAAATACAACGTCCGCTTCACCGGACAGATCGAGAGCACGTTTCTGCGTGACCTCCTGTCGTGGGTCATGCCTGTGCTGCTGTTCTTCGGTCTGTGGTGGTACATCGGCCGCCGCATGGCGGAAGGCGGCGGCATCGGCGGCGGACTGATGGCGATCGGCAAGAGCAAGGCCAAGGTCTATGTCGAGTCCAACACCGGCGTCACCTTTGCCGACGTCGCAGGGGTCGACGAAGCCAAGGACGAGCTTCGCGAGGTGGTCGATTTCCTGAAGAATCCCACCGATTATGGCCGACTTGGCGGCCGCATGCCGAAGGGCGTGCTGCTGGTGGGCCCGCCGGGCACAGGCAAAACCCTGCTGGCCAAGGCCGTCGCGGGCGAAGCCAGAGTGCCGTTCTTCTCGATCTCCGGTTCGGAATTCGTCGAGATGTTCGTGGGCGTCGGCGCGGCGCGGGTGCGGGACCTGTTCAAGCAGGCGCACGAAAAGGCGCCGGCCATCATCTTCATCGACGAGCTCGACGCGCTTGGCCGCGCCCGCGGCATCGGCCCCTTCGCCGGCGGCCACGACGAGAAGGAGCAGACGCTCAACCAGCTGCTGGTCGAGCTCGACGGCTTCGATTCCCGCTCCGGACTCGTCATCCTTGCGGCCACCAACAGGCCGGAAATCCTCGACCCCGCCCTGCTCCGCGCCGGCCGCTTCGACCGGCAGGTGCTGGTCGACCGTCCCGACAAGAAGGGCCGCATCGAGATCCTCAAGGTCCACATGAAGAAGGTGCGCCTCGCCGAGCAGGTCGAGGCGGAGACGGTCGCAGCCCTGACGCCGGGCTTCACCGGCGCGGACCTTGCCAACCTCGTCAACGAAGCCGCGCTTCTGGCGACCCGCCGCGGGGCCGACGCGGTAAGCATGATCGACTTCAACAATGCGGTCGAGCGCATGGTCGCAGGCCTCGAGAAGCGCAACCGCCTGCTCAATGCCAAGGAGCGCGAGATCGTCGCCTATCACGAGATGGGACACGCTTTGGTCGCGCTCACGCTGCCGGGGACCGACCCCGTGCACAAGGTCTCGATCATTCCGCGCGGCGTGGGGGCGCTCGGCTACACTATCCAGAGACCGATCGAAGACCGTTTCCTGATGACGAAGGAGGAGCTGGAGAACAAGATGGCGGTGCTGCTCGGCGGCCGCGCGGCCGAGCTGATCGTGTTCGGGCATTTGTCCACGGGTGCGGCCGACGATCTGCGCCGGGTGACCGACATCGCGCGCAGCATGGTGACGCGTTACGGCATGTCCGAGAGACTCGGCAGTGTCGCCTATGAGCGTGATCCCGGCAATTTCCTTGCAGGCGCGGACCGCCCCTACCCGGGTCGCGACCGCGACTATGCGGAAGAGACCGCGGCCGCGGTCGACCGCGAGGTGAAAGCCATCGTCGACCAGGTCTTCCAGCGCACCCAGGGCATCCTGAAGATGCGGCGGCCGATCCTGGACCGCGCGGCGAAGAAACTCCTGGAGAAGGAAACCCTGGAGCAGAGCGATATCGATGCGCTGATCCAGGAAATGCCCAAGGACGGATTGCGGGCGATCTGAGCATCTCGAGCAGCACCCGGCGCCGGCCTTGACGTCGAGCGGCACGAGCTGACCCTGCTCGCTACGGCCGCGCGGCCCTACGCCGATGATCTCGCCCTGCTGCGGCTTTTCCTTGGCGGCGTCGCGCCCCGGATCTCTCCGCAGTACGCGCCTCGGCCGGGACGAGGTGCCCAAGCGGCAATTGCGAGGTTTGCTTCAAGCGATCGAGAACGATGGACGAGCGCACATGCGCGACGCTGTCGTGCGGCAGAAACACCTCGTTGAGAAGCCGCGAGAGCGCCTTCAAGTCGGTGATCGTCACCTTGATGAGGTAATCGGCTTCGCCGGTGAGCGCATACGCCTCCTGCACTTCCTCCAGGCTCTCGATCAGCTTGAGGAAGCGCCGCGAATTGTCCGGCGAGTGTGTCGCAAGCGTCACCTGCACGAAGACGACAATGCCGAGTCCGAGCAATTCGCGATCGAGATGCGCGTGGTAGCTCGCAATCGCGCCGGTATCCTCGAGGGCCGCGCGACGGCGCGAGCATTGCGATGCCGACAGACCGACGACGTCGGCCAGTTCGAAATTCGACAGACGCCCGTTGGATTGAAGCGCCTGCAGCAATTTGACGTCGAATTGATCCATGCGTTATCCTTGCACGTTAACGCGTAGATATGCATGTTTCACGCATATCCTGGCTTTGTCGAGCGGATTTTGCGGAGATCGTGCAGGCCGCCGGCAGTATATTTCCTGTCGGAACAGATACCTTTCCAGGAGTGCGACATTGGGCCCCTTCCCTCACGATGCCCCACCGGCCACGATTTCGGCAGTCAATCCGGCCGGCACCGATGGCTTCGAGTTTGTCGAGTTCGCCCATCCGGATCCGCAGCAGCTCGCCAAGCTGTTCGAGCAGATGGGCTACACGGAGGTCGCGCGGCACAAGACCAAGGACATCTCCCTTTGGCGCCAGGGAAAGATCAATTACGTCCTGAACCGGGAGCCGAACTCCCATGCGGCGCGCTTCGTCGGAGAACACGGACCTTGCGCGCCGGCGATGGCCTGGCGCGTCGTCGATGCCAAACACGCCCTGAAGCGCGTCCTGGAGCTCGGCGGGACGGAATATACCGGCAACGACAAGTCGCTCGACGTGCCGGCCGTGGTCGGCATCGGCGGATCCCTGCTGTACCTGGTCGAGACCTATGGCGCGAAGGGCTCGCCCTATTCGGCCGAGTATGACTGGACCGGCGAAGTCGACCCAACCCCGAAAGGCGTCGGGTTCTACTATCTCGATCACCTCACGCATAACGTCATGCGCGGCAACATGGACACCTGGTACAAGTTCTACAGCCAGACGTTCAATTTCCGCGAGATCCGCTACTTCGACATTTCGGGCAAGCTGACCGGCCTGACCTCGCGCGCCCTGACGTCCCCCTGCGGCAAGATTCGAATCCCGATCAACGAGAGCGCCGACGACAAGAGCCAGATCGAAGAATATCTGCGCCAGTACAAGGGCGAAGGCATCCAGCACATTGCCGTCGGCACCGACGACATCTATTCGGCGACCGACGCCATCGCCGCGCGCGGGCTCCAGTTCATGCCGGGCCCGCCCTCGATCTACTATGACAAATCATTTGACCGCGTGAAGGGCCACACCGAACCGCTCGATCGCATGCGCAAGCACGGAATCCTGATCGACGGCGAGGGTGTCGTCAACGGCGGGCTGACGCGCATCCTGCTTCAGATCTTCTCCAAGACCGTGATCGGCCCGATCTTCTTCGAGTTCATCCAGAGAAAGGGCGATGACGGTTTCGGCGAGGGCAACTTCAAGGCCCTGTTCGAGAGCATCGAGGCCGATCAGATTCAGCGCGGCGTGCTGAAGGCATCCTGAGGGAGGGTCGCGATACAAGACGCGTGGAGGAGCTATCGCGGCGCGCCGGCCGAGGGAACCATCCTGTGCGACGCCAATGACGTCGGCGAAGGGAGCTTCAAATCGATCAAATCCGGCGCGGCGGATTTTCCGATCCTGATCGTCAGATCGGCGGGCACTCTGGCAGCCTATGTCAATGCGTGTCCGCACCAGTACCTGCCGCTCGATTATCGCGGTGACAATTTGCTGAGCGCGGATGGAACCGTTCTTCGGTGCACCAATCACAGCGCCGGATTCCGTGTTCGGGACGGCGTCGGGGTCGAAGGACTGGGCCTGAATTGCGCTCTCGATGCCATTCCGATCGCCGTGGACGACCAGGGCCGAATTCGCGTGCAGGCCGCATCAGCGGCCTGATCAAGCGCGACTATCGGCGGGCCGTGGCGGCGACAACAGATCACACCTCATCTGCGATCGTGTTGCGAAGCACGCCGATGCCTTCCGCCTCGACCTCGACGACGTCGCCGGGCTTCAGCCAGATCGGCGGGTCGAAGCGTGCGCCGGCCCCCGTCGGCGTACCTGTTACGATGACATCGCCCGGGACCAGGGTCGTGAACGTCGAGATGTAGTTGATGATCTTGCGGAAGGAGAAGATCATCCGGCTCGTGCGGTCCTGCTGGCGGACGTCGCCATTGACCCGCGTTTCGAGCTTGATGTCGGCAAGCTGGCTTTCATCGGTATAGGGGATGAGCCAGGGTCCGATCGAACCGGTCCGATCGAAGTTCTTGCCCTGTGTCACGTTGAACTTGGCGTGCCGGACCCAATCACGGATCGTGCCTTCGTTGCACAGCGATAGCGCGGCGATATGCTCGAGCGCCTCGCTCTGCGCAATCCTGCGGCCGCCCTTGCCGATCACGATGACGATCTCGCCCTCGTAATCGAGCTGCGGGCTCTCCGGGGGACGCAGCAAAGCCTGTCCATGGCCCGTGAACGAGCGCGCAAAGCGGATGAAGAGAGAGGGATTTGAGGGGGCCGCCTGCCCGTCCTTGTATTCCTCGTTGCGGTCGGGAAAGTTGACGCCGACGCAGATGATCTTTTCCGGTGCCGGCACTGGAATCTCATAGCGGATGTCTTCGACCGGAAGATCCGCCGACAGCGCGGCGCTCTCCTCGGCCAGAGACAGCAGCGCAGCGTCCCCGATCACTTCACGCAAGCTGGGCCAGCGCTTGCCGTGACGTCCGGACAGATCGACCACGCCATGGTCCACGAGCAGGCCGTAGCCGAGCGCACCGTTGCGGGTGAAGCTGATGAACCTTGGACGAGACATGCGCGGCCTTCCTTGTTGAACGTGTTCTCCGATCAGGGGGCGATGATCGGCTGGGCCGCCAGCTCGGCGTCGCGCGGCGCAATCCCGGCGAAGAGGCTGCCGTGCTCGAACCAGGATCTCGGCGCGGGCGCCCCCCACAGTGTCTGACGCTGCGGGTCCTTCAGGTCCCATTTGATCGGTTCGAGATCGGGATCGACGGTCTGGTAATCCGAGCAGTAGATTTCGATGCGGTGGCCATCGGGATCGAGGATGTAGAGGAAGAAGGCATTCGAGATGCCGTGGCGGCCCGGACCGCGTTCGATGTTGGACACCCATCCGGTGGTCGCCATGAGGTCGAGGAGATCGATGATGTTGAGCGGGGTCGGCACCCAGAACGCCGTGTGGTGCAGGCGCGGGCCGCGGCCATTGGTGAACGCCAGGTCGTGAACACCGCCTTTGCGGTGGGTCCAGGCCGCCCATAGACGTCCGGTTTCCGCGTCCTCGGTGTACTCCGTCACGCGGAATCCGATCTCGTTGTAGAAAGCGACGGATTGGTCGACGTTCGGCGAGAAGCAATTGAAATGGTCGATGCGGAGCGGCTTCACACCTTTGTAGAGGGCGTATTTCTGATGAATCGGCGGCAACCGATCCATCTTCGAATAGAACTCGAGCGGTATGCCGTGCGGATCGCGGGTGCGGAACGTGCGCGACTGATAGGGACGCTCCACCCACTCGACCGGTAGATCCTTGCTCTCGAAGAACTGGACCGCCTTGTCGAGGTCCTCTTCGCCGAAAACCTTGAAGCCGAGATCGCGGGCCTCGATCTTGTCGGACTTCCTCAGCACGATGCAATGGTGGCCGCGCTCTTCCATCGCCCGAAGATAGATCGCATCGGAGCTTTCGTCCGTCACCTGCAGACCGAGCGTGTCGACATAGAACGCGCGGGACTTGGCAAGGTCGCTCACGCCAAATTCGACATGGCTGAGACGTACGATGTTGAATGGCGGATAAAGGTTGGGCGTAGGCAATGCCATGATGTCCTCCTTGGTCTGCTGCGGACCGCTTAACCGCCTAGTTTTTGGATCTTATGCGCGGTGGTGGCGAACGCGACGTTCTTCGTCTCCATGTAGAAATCGAACGACCAATCTCCGCCGTCGCGGCCGATGCCGGAGCTCTTCACACCGCCAAAGGGCGTCGGCAGGTGGCGGACATTCTCCGAATTGACCCAGATCATTCCGGCCTGCAGCCGGTCGGTGAAGCGGAAGGCACGCGTGACGTCGGCCGTCCAGAGATAGCCGGTGAGGCCGTACTGGACGTCGTTGGCGAGCGCGAGCGCCTCCGCCTCGTCCTTGAACGGGATCGCCGTCAGCACCGGCCCGAAGATTTCCTCCTGTGCGATACGCATTCGGTTGTTGGCGCCGGTAAAAAGCGTCGGGGCGACGTAGCAGCCGCCGCCAGGACCATCGACCTTGCGGCCGCCGGTGGCAATCGTCGCGCCCTCCGATTTGCCGATCTCGACGTAGTCGAGCACCTTCTTCTCGTGAACCGGATGAATCAACGGACCGATGACGGTCTCGGGATCGAGCGGATGTCCCACCTTTATCCGGCCGGCCTTCTCGGCGACCGTCGCGGTGAATTGGTCGTAGACGCTCGCCTCGACGAGCAGACGCGAGGAGGAGGTGCAGCGCTCGCCGTTGAGAGAATAGATCATGAATACCGCCGCATCCGCGGCGCGGTCGAGGTCGGCATCGGCGAACACGATCACCGGGTTTTTGCCGCCCAGTTCGAAATGAACGCGCTTCAGCGTATCGGCGCCCTGTTTCATGATCATCGAGCCGGTGCGGCTTTCCCCGACGAATCCGATCGCCTTGACCAGCGGATGCTCGGTCAGCGCCTTGCCGGCGTCCTCGCCAAAGCCGTTGACGAGATTCCAGACGCCCTTGGGCAGACCGGCCTCTTCCGCGATCTCGATCAGCAGGCGCGCGGTCAGCGGCGAGAATTCGGCCGGCTTGTGAACGATGGTGCAGCCGGCCGCAAGCGCCGGCGCGATCTTCCACGTCGACAGCATGAAGGGCGTATTCCACGGCGTGATGATGCCCACCGGACCGATCGGCACGCGGGTGGTCATGTTCACCTGGCCGTCGGTCCGAAGTGACTTGCCATCGCGCGCCTCGGGCGCGCGGTCGGCAAAGAAGCGGAAATTCTCTGCGCCCCTCAGCGCCGCCTTGGCCATGAATTTGAGGGACTGCCCGGTATCCATGCATTCGACGAAGGCGATTTCTTCGGCGCGGGCGACGATGGCATCGGCAACCCGGTGCAAGAGCGCTTTCCGGGCCTCCCCGGATGTCTCGGCCCATTGCGGAAAGGCTGCGTGCGCGGCCTTCGCGGCCCGATCGATGTCTGCGGCCTTGCCGTGCGCCACCTTGGCGAGCGGCTTCAGATCGACGGGAGAAATCGTTTCGAACGTCGCGCTGTCCGCAGCCGGGACGTCCTCGCCGCCGATGCGGTTGAGCACCCCATGCTCCGCGAACCGGGCAAGGTAGCGTTCCGCCTTGGCGATGTTTTCCGCAAGCTTGGACATCACGGGTCCTTCCCTGGTTCGAGCCGTTGCGACCGGCAGCTCTTTGTTTGGGCGACGGCAGCGAACAATGCGCGCTTCGACGCACGAAGTCGCGTAGCTGGCCCCACATACTTAACATGTTAAGTATTTTGGCCGCTGTCAAGAGGTTTGCGTCGGGATCGGCGCAAGCCAGACTCGCAGCCGGACGGGAGCCGCTTCACCGGCCCGGCAGGCTGCGGGCCGAGAAGTCACAGCTTACCTGGGCAATGTCTGCGATGCGGCCGGCAAGCGGCGACAGATCCTCGGCGCGACGCACAGCGAAATAGCGGATCGGCGGAATCGCAGGCTCGGTCCGGATCACGCGCAGACGCCCGCGCCTGATCTCGTCGGCGAAATAGCTCGCGGTCAGGAAGGTGACGCCAAGGCCGGATGCAGCGAGCCCGGCCAGCACGTTCAAGCTGTTGCACTGGACCACGCGATTGATCCGCAGGCCATTCGCGACCGCCCAGTCCAGCACCAGACGCTGCAGGCCCGAGCCCTGGGTCTGGCTCAGGATGGGATATTTCGCCATCTCATGCAGCGGAATGCAGTCTTCGGCCGGTCCGAAGCCTGGCGCGGCGACCCATTCGAGCTGCACCGCCCCGAGCGGCACCAACAACAGGTTTGGAGTTTGCGGCGGATCGAGCCCGATCACGAGATCGATCTCGTTGGCAGCGAGCTTTCCATACAGGTCGATGCTGGCCGCAACCTCCGGCTCTGGGATCAGGTTCGGATATTCCCGTTTCATCGCGACGATCAACTTCGGCAGCCAGGTCAACGCCACGAGCTCGGTCACGCCGAAACGGAATGGACCGGAGAACGTCCCCGAGCCGCCGGCGACTTCGCGAAAGCGCGTTTCCAGCGTCAGCATCTCGGCCGCGATCGGCAGGCTCGCCGCACCCGCCCGGGTCAGTCGCAACGCGTAGCTTGCCCGGTCGAACAGCGGCTCCTTGATGACGTCCTCAAGCTCCAGGATCCGCTTCGAGATCGTCGATTGGGCCAGATGGAGCCGCTCAGCTGCCTCGGTGAAGCCGCCCAGCTTCGCCGTCCAGTAGAAGGCCTCGATCTGCTTCAGGCTGACCGGCATCGGCAAATCCTCGGTCGCCAGCGGCCGAACGAGCTATGAAAAAAAGCGATCATGTCTGCGAATATTATTCACTTTCCATCATTGAAGCCAAGTCACATGATCGTCGTCAACGCCCTTTCCCAAAGCAAGATCAACGCATGTCCCCCATCGGCCATCGCATCAATCCCAGCGCCCCTCCCGTCCCGGCCGCTATCCTCGACGATTTTCGCGATGCCGCGGTCGCCGTCATTTCCGACAACATGAACCGGCTGCACGGCAGCAAGAGTCTCAGGCCCTATCATCGCTCCGGCCGCCTGATCGGCACGGCGGTGACGGTGAAGACCCGGCCCGGCGATAACCAGACCCTGCACAAGGCCTATGAAATCCTCCGCGCCGGCGACGTGCTGGTGGTGGACGGCAGCGGCGACCTCGCCCAGGCCCTGGTCGGCGAGATCATGATGAGCCGGGCCAAGGCGATCGGCGTTGCCGGTTTTGTCATCGACGGCGCGATCCGCGACGTAGATGCGTTCGTGAAGGCCGACTTCCCCTGCTACGCGCGGGGCGTCACCCATCGCGGTCCCTACAAGAGCGGTCCTGGCGAGATCAACGTGCCGGTCTCGGTCGACGGCATGGTCGTGATGCCGGGCGACGTGGTGATCGGCGACGCCGACGGCGTCGTGACGTTCGACCGTGCCGATGCCGCCGAATTGCTGGCGCTGGTGCGCAAGCAGGAGGCCCGGGAGGCCGATGCGCTGAAAGCAATCGCGGAAGGCCGGCTCGACAATGCCTATATCGGCGTGGCGAAGGCACCCTGAACACGATGGCCATTCCGCTTTCGGCCCGCGTCCAGCGGATCAAACCCTCGCCCAGCATGATGGCGCGCATGCGCGCGCAGCAGTTGAAGGCGCAAGGCCGCGATATCATCGATCTCACCACCGGCGAGCCCGATTTCGATACCCCCGCCCATATCCAGGCGGCGGCCACCGCTGCCATGGCCGCCGGCCAGACGCGCTACGCCCCGGTCAACGGCACGCCGCGGCTGCGCAAGGCGATATCAGCCAAGTTCGCGCGCGAGAATGGGGTCACTTACGCGATCGACGAGATCACGGTCGGCAGCGGCGCCAAGCAAGTGATCTTCAACGCGCTGGCCGCGACCTTGAACGAAGGCGACGAGGTGATCGTGCCGGCGCCCTATTGGGTGTCCTATCCCGACATGGTGCTGGCCTGCGACGGCAAGCCCGTCATCGTCCCCTGTGGAGAGAATACCGGGTTCAAGCTGACGGCCGAGGGGCTCGAACATGCGATCACGCCGCGCACCCGCTGGCTGATCCTGAATACGCCGTCGAACCCGACCGGCGCGTTTTACGATGCCGCTGAAATGGCTGCGCTGACCGGCGTCCTCCTGCGCCATCCGCACGTCGCGCTGATGACCGACGACATCTATGAGCAGATCCGTTTCGACGGCGGCGCGCCGGTGTGCCCGGTGGCCATCGCGCCGGCGTTGCGGGAACGCACGCTCCTGGTCAACGGCGTTTCCAAGACCTATGCGATGACGGGCTTTCGGATCGGCTATGGCGCCGGCCCGAAGCCGCTGCTGGCCGCGATGAACGTGATCCAGTCGCAGACCACGTCGGCTGCAGCCGCCATGAGCATGGCCGCCGCCGCTGCCGCGCTCGAAGGCGACCAAAGTTTTGTTGGCACGGCGCGGGCCGCCTACAAGGCACGGCGCGACCGGGCCGTCGAACTGATGAACGCGATCGACGGCATCAGCTGCGCGACGCCCGACGGCGCCTTCTACATTTATCCGTCCTGTGCCGGCCTGATCGGCCGCAGGCGGCCCGACGGCAGCTTGCTGGAGACTGATCTCGACGTGGCGATGTATTTCCTCGAGGACGCGGGCGTTGCCGTGCTCGACGGCTCGGCCTATGGGCTGTCGCCCTATCTGCGCCTGTCGATCGCGACGTCTCTTGATGCGCTCGAGGATGCCGGGGCGCGCCTGAAGCGCGCCTGCGAGGCGCTGCACCGACCATGATAGCAGGGGAACGTACGATGCGACTGATTTCGATCCTTGGATTGGCCACCCTTCTCGCCGCCGGCGCGGCGACCGCCGCCAACGCCGACCAGCTCGCCGACATCAAGGCGCGGGGCAAACTGATCTGCGGCACGCTAGGCACCGCCGAGCCGTTCTCGTTCCAGCACCCGCAGACCCGCGAGATCGTCGGCTATGACGTGGACATCTGCCAGAAGGTCGCCGAATCGCTCCGCGTTACGCTCGAGCTGAAGCCGATCGCGGTAGAGGCGCGCATCCCCGAGCTGATCCAGGGCCGCGTCGATATTCTCGCCGCCAATCTTGGCTACACCCCCGAACGCGCCAAGCAAATCGACTTCTCCTATTCGTATTTCGTCAGCCAGCAGAAGCTGATGGTGACCAAGGAATCCGGCATCACGGCACTCGACCAACTCGCCGGCAAGAAGGTCACGGCGCTCAAGGGCTCGTCCTCCGAGCAGGGCGTGCGTCGCCTGATTCCAACGGCGGAGACAGTGACCTTCCAGGACACGTCGTCGGCTTACCTCGCGCTGGTGCAGGACAAGGTCGACGCCTTCTGCGCCTCCGAGCTGATCCTGGTAAAACTGCGCCAGCAGAGCCAGGCCAAGACGCCGATGCTGGTGATCGAGAAATCGCTGTTCGTCGAGCCCTGGGGCCTTGGCCTGCGCAAGAACGAGGCCGCGCTCAAGGATCATGTCAACGCCGTGCTCGCCAAGCTCGCAAGTTCCGGCGATATCGACAGGGTCTTCGGCAAATGGCTCGGCGAAGGCACCGCATTCAACATCAAGCGCGATTTCCCGGTCGAAGAGATCAAGGGCTGAGTTCGCAACCGATATCGACCGGCGCGATGGGATATATCTTTGATCTCCGCGGGGTCCTCTCAGGCCAGTATTTCGACTGGTTCATGATCGGGCTTGCCGTCACGATCGCACTGACCTGCGCCGCGTGGTGCCTTGCCATGACGATGGGTATCATCTTGACGCTGATCAGAATGATCCCGTTCCGGCCCTTCGAGTGGTTTGTCGCGCTGTATGTCGAGTACCACCGCAACGTGCCGCTGCTGGTGCAGATCTTCGTCTGGTACTTTGGCGTCCCCTCACTGCTGCCCCGCCCGGCCCGGCAGTGGATCAACGGCCATCACGGCGAGTTCTTGCTGGCCACTATCGCGCTTGGGCTGGCGGCGGCCGCTTACGTCGCCGAGGACATCCGAAGTGGCATCCGCTCGATTCCCAAGGCGCAGAACGAGGCGGCACGCTCGATCGGCTTCGGCTATCTCGGGGCGATGGGCTACGTGGTGCTGCCGCAGGCGATCCGGATCGCGGTCCCGCCTCTGATCAACCAGACGCTTTTGCTGTTCAAGAACACCAGCCTCGCGATGGCGATCGGCGTCGGCGAACTGACCTACCGCACGCGCGAGGTCGAAAGCTACACCTTCAAGACCTTCGAAGCCTTTGCAGTCGCCACCGCGATCTATCTCGCCATCTCGTTCGGCATCATGGCCTGCGGCGCCTATGCCGGTCGCCGCCTCAAGCTCGAGAACGCCTGATGCTGGAGATCCTGCAGAACAACTGGTTGCTGTTCCTCGTCGGGCAATACCCGCACGGACCGATCGGCGGACTGGCCATGACGCTGTTCATGGCGTTGACGGCGCTCGCTTTGTGCTTCCCGTTCGCCATTTGCCTGGCGCTGGCGCGGCTCAGCCCCTATCGCTGGCTGCGCCTGTCTGCGACCGCGATCGTGCACACGGTCCGCGGCCTGCCGCTGATCATGTTCATTTTCTGGACCTATTTCTTCTCGCCGCTGATCATCGGCCGCGCGGTCGGCGGCGTCGAAACGCTGATCATCGCGCTGGTGGTCTATGAGGCGGCCTATCTATCGGAGATCATCCGCGCCGGCATCCAGGGCCTGCCCAAGGGCCAGTTCGAGGCAGCCTCCGCGCTGGGCCTCGGCTACTGGACCACAACCTGGAAGATCGTGCTGCCGCAGGCGCTGCACAACATGCTGCCGAGCATGGTCAGCCAGTTCGTCTCGACGATCAAGGAGACGTCGCTGGGCTATGTCATCTCGGCGCACGAAATGACCTTCGCCGCGAGCCAGGTCAACAACGTGCTGCTGACCCAGCCGTTCGAGGTCTACGCCATCCTGGCGCTGACCTATTTCGTGCTGTGCTTCGCGCTGACTTCGCTGGCCCGATATATCGAGCGGCGAATTTCTGCCGGGCGCGTCGCCGTCGCGACACCGGCCGTTGCGGTGGCAGTGTGAGGCGGCCATGATCCGGTTCGAGAGCGTCGATAAATGGTACGGAGCGATGCAGGCTCTGGCCGGCGTCTCCGGCGAGGTCCGCCGCGGCGAGGTCAAGGTGCTGGTCGGGCCGTCGGGTTGCGGCAAGTCGACCCTGATCCGCACCGTGACCCGGCTCGAGGCGATCCAGGGCGGCCGCGTGCTGGTCGACGGCGTGGACGTCGGCGCGCGCGGCGTCAACATCAACCGGCTGCGCCAGCGGGTCGGCTTCGTGTTCCAAGCCTACAATTTGTTTCCGCACTTGTCGGCGATCGGCAACATCACCCTCGGCCTGACCAAGCTGCGCAAGATGGGAAAGGCGGAAGCCCGCGAGCGGGCGTTGGCCGAGCTCGCCCGCGTCGGCCTCGCCGCGAAGGCCGAGGAGATGCCGGGCAAGCTGTCCGGCGGTCAGCGCCAGCGCGTCGCCATCGCCCGCTCGCTCGCCATGGACCCCGAGGTGATGCTGTTCGACGAGCCGACCTCGGCGCTCGATCCTGAAATGGTCGGCGAGGTGCTGGCCGCGATCAAGCAGCTTGCGACCAATGGCATGACCATGATCTGCGTGACTCATGAAATGGGCTTCGCCCGCGAAGTGGCCGACGAGGTGTGGTTCATGGAACGCGGGGCGGTGGTCGAGCGGGGCAGACCGGCGGACCTGATCAACAGCTCCGCGCATCCCCGGTTGCAACGTTTTCTCCGAACGCTCGCGTAGGGCAGTCGAGGGCCCCCGAGCGCCTCGACCAACCCTTTCGGCTTCCGTCCTCTGAGTGGTCTCGACATCACGCGCGCGTGCCGGCCAGCCCTTCGAGAAGGGCGACGGTGGTCGTCAGGCTCCGGCTCGGCGGTGTCATCTGATCGGCCACCTCGCGCGCCCGGGCGGCGCAGCCTGACTCCAGAACGGTCCGCAGGTCATGTCGAAGGGTGTCCCGGGTCGTTGTGGCGAGACGACGCGAGGTGCCGACGCCGAGGCGTTTGATTTGTGTCGCCCATACGGGCTGGTCGGCGCCTATCCACAGCACAAGAGTCGGGACGCCGGAGCGCATGCTGGCGGCCGTGGTGCCGGCGCCGCCATGGTGAACGATGGCCCGGCAGCGCGGCAGGACGTCGGCGTGGTTGACCGAAGGCACGATCATGACGTCCTGTGTGGGAGCCGTGCCTTCAAGCGGCAGGACTCCCGAACAGATCAGCGCACGCTCGCCGAGGTCCCGGCACGCATCTGTGATCATGGCAACGGTCTCCGCCGGTCTATCGACTGGCATGCTGCCGAACCCGAAGTAAAGAGGGCGGTCGCCGGCGGCGATCCAGGAATTCACGGAATCGTCGAACTCGGTCGCGGATTGCAGGGTCATCGTGCCCACTAAGGGTCTCTTCCGGCCCCATTCCGCCTCGAGCCCGGGAAAGAACACCTTGTCATAGGCTTGAATCTCCAGCGCGCCGGATTCGACGATATGACGCGCGGCCCGAATTCCGGAGTGCGGAAGCCCCAGGGCACGGCGCTGGTCATCATAGGCCGGCCGCAACAGACGCCAGTGCGACCATTCGGCGAATGACCACAAGGTATCGACCAATGTCGGGGGCAATCGAATCGGCAGGATGTGATTGTTCGCCCTGACGGGAAAGTAATGCAGGGCGGCAAGCGGCACCCCCTGGGCCTCGGCAACGTTGGCGGCCAGCTCCTGATAGGTCGTACCGCTCAGGATCACATCGGCGCCGGCAGTCAACCCGGTCAGGGTCGCGCTCATGTCCGCCCAGCCGTCGGCGAGGTACTCGCGCGCCTGGCGCAGCACCTTGACGGGATTGCGCAACTTGAACCAGTCGCGGAAAACCTCCGCCTCGAGCTGGCGTTGGGAATCGGGACCGTAGGAATTCACCGAACAAAGACCGGCCGACTCGGCGAACCCGACGAGATTGGGAGGCACGGCCATCCTGACCTCGTGACCGCGGCGCTGCAGCTCACGTGCAACCGCAGCCGCAGGCTCGATGTCTCCTCGTGTCCCATGGACTGCGATGGCAAACTTGATGGTCCCGCTCCGGTCTGCGAAGTGTCGAGTCATGGCGATCGCGTCGGTGCGGGCGCCATCGGCTATGTTTCAAGCCATGAGAAGATTTGGAGAATACGAAATCATGGATGTCAAGCGCGACCCTTCATGCTAATGACACCGGTCAAGCGCATGGCTTACGGCTTTCTCAACGGGATATTTCTTCAAAGTCTGCGCTGTTTTGTTCGGAAATCCATGATCAAACCATGACTTTGCCCCAGGCCCTACTAAGCGACGGCGCAGCCGACGCCTCCGATCTTTCCGCGCTTGCAATCGACCGTAGCGCCGGCTCCCGGCGCCGCAGGCAGTTGCGCCGCATCCTGGGGCGCGTGCTGCTCCTCGCCCTGCTCGTCGGCATCGGGGGCGCGACGTGGGTGTGGCGCAGCCATGCGCAGATCGTCGTCGAGACGGCGGTCGTCTACTCCGTCTATCCGTCACAGGCGCTGACGCTGCTGAACGCGACCGGCTACGTCGTTGCGCAACGCAAGGCGTCCGTCGCCTCGAAGGCGACAGGCCGTCTCGAGTGGCTCGGCGTGCTCGAAGGCAGCAAGGTGCACGAGGGCGAGGTGATCGCCCGGCTCGAGAGCAGCGACACTGTGGCGGTGCGCGACCAGGCAGCCGCCAACGTGCAGGTTGCGGAAGCCAACCTGGCCCAAGGGCGGGCGGAGCTGACGCAGGCGGAAATCGCGTTCAAGCGCTCCGAGGCCCTCGGCGAGAAGAACATCATCAGCGATTCGACGCGCGAAAGCGCCGAGGCACGCCTCGCCAAGGCGCGCGCTGCGTTTAACGGATACGGGGCCGCCATCGCCGCGGCGCAGGCCAATCTCCGCGCCTCCGAAGTTGCCGTCGGACAGACCCAGATCCGAGCGCCCTTCGACGGCGTCGTCCTCACGCGGCACGCCAACGTAGGCGACACCATCACCCCGTTCTCGCAGGCGGTCGACACCAAGGGCGCGGTCGTCACCATTGCCGACATGGACTCGCTGGAGGTGGAAGCCGACGTGGCGGAGTCGTCGTACCTGAGCATCCACGTGGGGCAACCGGTCGAGATCCAGCTGGACGCGATCCCCGGCGAGCGTTTCGAGGGCGTGGTCAGCCGGATGGTGCCGACCGTGGATCGCGCCAAGGCGTCGACCCTCGTGAAAATCCGGTTCGTGCAGCGCGACCCGAGGATGCTTCCGGAGATGAGCGCAAAGGTGGCTTTCCTCGAGCGTGAAGTATCGGAGAAGGAGCGCAAGCCTGTTCTCGCGGTGCCGGCGGCCGCCGTCTTCGAGGTCGATGGGCGCCAGCATCTCTATGTCGTCGAGGATGGCAAGGCCCGTCTGCGGAACGTGGATCTCGGCGAAAAGATAGGCGACCAGATCGAGGTTCGCGACCTCAAGGCCGGCACGCGCGTCGTGGTCCGGCCGCTGGAAGATCTCGTCGACGGACGCGCAGTGAAGCAGGCCACGAAGTGACCGTGCTTTCCATCTCCGACCGGCCGACCGGAGCGGACGTGCTGATCGCGCTGAGCGACGTAAGCAAGAGCTACCGCCGCGGCGCGCAGATCGTCCCGGTTCTTTCCAGACTGACGTTCGACATCCGTCGCAAGGAGTTCCTCGCCCTGATGGGTCCGTCGGGGTCGGGCAAATCGACAATGCTCAACCTGATCGCCGGCATCGACAGTCCGGATCATGGCTCGATCACGGTGGGGGGCGAGGACATCACGCTCCTTCCGGAAGCCGAACTCGCCGACTGGCGCGCCGCGAACGTAGGCTTCATCTTCCAGTTCTACAACCTGATGCCCGTGCTCACGGCGCTCGAGAACGTCGAATTGCCTCTCACGCTTACCAGCCTGGGGCGGCGCGACCGCCGGGACCGCGCGCAACTCGCGCTCAGTCTGGTCGGCCTCAGCGATCGCGTCAAACATCTGCCCTCCGAGCTCTCGGGTGGACAGCAGCAGCGCGTGGCGATCGCGCGGGCGATCGTCACCGACCCGACCGTGCTGGTGGCCGACGAGCCGACCGGCGACCTCGACCGGCAATCGGCGAAGGAGGTGCTCGAGATCATGCAGCGGCTGAACCGCGACATGGGCAAGACGATCGTGATGGTCACACATGATCATCGCGCAGCCGCGCATGCGAAACGCATCATGCACCTGGAGAAAGGCGATCTTTCCTATCTGGTGGAGCAGCGCCTTGAGTGAGCGCCGATCATGAGCCAGTGGCTCACGCTCGTGGCGCGCAACGTCTTGCGGCACCGGCTCCGCACATCCCTGACACTCGTCGGGCTCGTCGTCGCGATCCTCGCCTTTGGCGTGCTCCAGACCGTCGTCAAGACGTGGTATGCGGGGGTGGATAGCGCCGTTCCTTCGCGGCTGCTGACCCGCAACGCCATCTCGTTTGCGCTGCCGCTGCCGCAATCCTATCAGAAGCGCATCGGCGCCATCGAAGGCGTGCGACGCGTCACGCACATGAACTGGTTCGGCGGCATCTACAAGGATTCGAAGAACTTCTTTCCCCAGTTTGCGATCGATGCCGCAAGCTATCTCGATATGTACCCCGAGATACTGGTTCCGGACGAGGTCCGGCGCGCCTTTCTGCGCGAGCGCCGCGGCGCGATCGTCGGACGCAAACTGGCCAAACGCTACGGCTTCAAGCCGGGCGACGTGATCCAGCTGCGCGGGACCATCTTCCCCGGCAATTGGGAGTTTGTGATCTGCGGCGTCTTCGACGGCCGCGACCCCAAAACGGACACGTCGCAGCTCTTCTTCCGCTGGGACTATCTGAACGAAACGCTCCGTGTGCGCTCCAAGGCACAAGCCGACCAGGTGGGCTTGTTCGCCGTCGACGTCGTCGGCCTGGATAGCGTCGCAGACGTCAGTCAAGCCATCGACGAAGTGTTTCGAAACTCGCTTGCCGAGACGCTCACCGAGACCGAGCGCGCTTTCCAGATCGGTTTCGTGAAGCAGACCGAGGCGATCCTCATTTCCATTCGCGTCGTCTCCTTCGTGGTGATCTTCATCATCCTGGCCGTGATGGCGAACACCATGGCGATGACGGCCCGCGAGCGGCTCCGCGAGTACGCCACGCTAAAGGCCATTGGCTTCAGCCCCGGCTACGTGGCGCGATTGATCCTCGGGGAATCCATCTTGATAGCGTTGATCGGCGGTGCGATCGGCATCGGGCTCACGCCCCCGATCGCCGCGCGCCTTGCCGAACTTTCCGCCACGCTCTTCCCAACTCTGATCGTGAGCGTCAACACCGTCATGTTGCAGGCGCTCGCAGCGCTGGTGGTCGGGATTCTCGCCGCAATATTGCCGATGCGCAGGGCAGCCCGCGTCAGAATCGTCGACGGTCTTCGGGCGTTGGGCTGATCATGCCGCTGCTGCTCTCCTACAGCTTGCGTAACCTGCAGGAGCGCAAGCTCACCAATTTTCTCACCGCGACGGGCATGGCTCTCGTGGTCTTCGTCTACGCTGCCGTGCTCATGCTTGATTCCGGGCTCAAGCAGACGCTGGTCGCGACCGGCGAAGACACGAACGTCATCTTCGTACGCCGCTCTGCGGAAGTCGAGATCCAGAGCCTGATCGACCGCCGGCAGGCCAGGATCATCGAAAGCCAGCCCGAAATCGTCATCGGGGCCGAAGGAGCGCCGCTTGTATCGAAGGAAGTGGCGGTCTTGATCGCGCAGCCAAGGCGCAAGACCAGGCAGGCGAGCAACCTGTTGATCCGCGGCGTCGGTCCGGCCGCCCTCGCCGTGCGCCCGCACGTGCAAATAGCCGAGGGGCGCATGTTTCGTCCGGGATCAAACGAGATCGTAATCGGCCGAGCCCTCGCGGGGCGCTTCGAAGACATCGAGATTGGATCGAGCCTCCGGTTTGCCCAGCGGGAGTGGCGGATCGTAGGTCGGTTCGACGCGGGCGGCAGCGGGTTCGATTCCGAGATCTGGGGCGACAGCGAGCAGCTCATGCAATCGTTCCGACGAGACTTCTTCTCGTCGATCACGGTAAGGCTCGCCGATCGCTCCGGCTTCGATACGCTCAAGGCGCGCCTCGAAGCGGATCCCCGCCTTACAATCGAGGCCAAGCGCGAGCGCATCTTCTACGAAGAGCAGTCGCGCCTGCTCTCCGGATTCATTCAGGTTCTCGGGCTCACGCTCTCGGTGCTGTTCTCGCTCGGCGCCGTCATCGGCGCGACGATAACGATGTATGCGGCCGTGGCCAGCCGCATGATGGAGGTGGGGGTTCTGCGCGCGCTCGGATTTCGGCGCTCGCGAATCCTCGTTGCCTTCCTTGTCGAGGCACTGCTGCTCTCGCTCATCGGCTGGGTCGTCGGACTTTCGTTCGCATCCCTCATGACACAGGTGAAGATCTCGACTCTGAACTGGACGTCACTCTCCGAGCTCGCATTTCGGTTTGTGCTGACGCCCGAGATCGTGCTGCGCTCGCTCCTCTTCGCTCTCGTGATGGGCTTTCTCGGCGGTTTCCTGCCGGCCGTGCGAGCGGCCCGCATGAAGATCGTCGACGCGCTGCGCGTCGCCTGAGTGCTCGGCAACCGCTTTGGCCGCCATCCGCGGCATCTCCGCCGGAGTCTTCGATCAAGCTCCGCTTCCATCTGCCTCTTGATCAGTGGTCGTCAGCTGATCGTCCCGCGCAAGTCCATGTCCGCGAGGGCATCGCGCACGAATGGCATTAGCTCGGCCCGAGTCGTTACACGGCCTGGCACGTAACCGGACACGGTACAAGACAGCTGTTTGCCGACGCGGTAGCACCCGATGAAGAGGAGGCCACCGAGCCGTTCGAGCTCCAGTTCCGTATAGCGCTCCAGAAGCGAAAGCTGCAGAAGCAGCGCCTCGCCGCAGGGGCGGTTCACGTCGAGCGGCAATTCGCCGACGAGGCTGCATCCAACGGGGAGGTCCGCCCCGAGCGCCTCCCGCTCCAGACCGCGCGCCAGCCACAGCGGCACATAGGGAATCAGCGGGAATAGCGGTGACAAGTCATCGCCGTTCCGGATCAGCGAGGCCAGTGCAGCCTTGAGATCCCGCTGCAAGGCGCGCGGATCGTTGCGGCAAGTATCGGGGTCCGCCATCACGGTGATCGACCGCAGCGCGTTGCCGCGGCGGTCACCCGAATGACGGTCGCTGACCGGCAGCACCAGCTTCACGCGTCCTGACGGGTCCACGCGGCCCATCCGGAAAGCGAGCCGTGCCACGAACGCCATGATCAGCGTGTTGCTGGCAACGCCCAGATCCGACGCACGCTGTTGGCACGCGCCTGCGTCGATGAGCGCCTGCACGAGCGGCACGTCCACTGCCGGCTCCAAGCCGTCCCGGCTTCGCGGGCCGGAGTTCGAGCGCGCCCTCCCCTTGCGCGACCGCCGCGCGAGAGCCACCACGGCGCGCGAAACACCAGGCAGGGCGCGCAGGCTCTCGACGCTGTCGCGCGCCAGCCTCGCCGGAGACCATCGCCAGGATGGGGCGGGGAACCCGTGCTCGATACGTCGGCCAGCCACCGCGTCGGCAATGGCCTGGCTGGTGGCCTGCATGTCGGCGATCGTATGCGACACCAGCATTGTCAGCGCGCAGCCATCGCCCTCCAGCGCCTGGACTGCCAGGCGCCAGCCAGGTCCGCGCTCGGGATCCACCGGCAGATCGAGCAGCTTACGTCGCAACTTGTGGAGAAACTCGTGAGGGAGCGGATCACGAAACCACGCCACCGGGCCCGGCGCAGGGTTCGCCACCCAACGGTGCCGCCCCCAGGGCAAGGGTGAACGCTGCAGCAGGCGTCCCAGCAACCCCCGTGCGAGCCGCTCGCTGAACTGCGCCACGGCGGCCTCATCGATCGCGTGCGGATATAGCCAGGTGACTTGCAGCGCCGGCCCGCGTCCGAGCGCCCGCAATCCGACGAATGAGGCCTGGTCCATATAGCACAGGACGTCGTCCGCCCGGGCATCGCGCGCCCCGCCGCGCCGTCCGCGCCGTTTGTTGGCAGGAGAAAGGCTCAACCCTCAGGTCCCCTGGCCTCTTGCTGCACGAGGCGACCGCCGCCCGTCAAAGTCCTATCTCCGTTTGATTCCGAATCCAGATGCAATAACCGCCGACCTCAGGCGTCTATGACCGCCTCAAGTCTAAAATCGTCCAGCGTTCGAGCGACCAGCAGGCGGAGTTCGTCGGCCGTGGTTGGTGTGGGGTGCAACTGGCAGGCCTCGATGCACAGAGAAACCTTCTGGTCGTAGCGGGAGGCCACGACGACGAGATGACCATGGGAACGCTCCAGGTCCTGGCGTGAGACGTTGACATCGACGGCTCGTGTCAGCAAGTGCCGACACGGCGCGCCGTCGATGCGCGCGAGCCCTTCCGGCAGCATTCCAAGGTCGGAGCAGCTTACCGGCAGCTCATCAGAATAATCAAACAACCCGTTCACCAGCGTCTTTGCCGCAGTGCGGGGCATCCAAGCGATGGCAGGGAGCAACGAAGTCAGCACATCGGTCTGACTTTTCCTCGCGCCACGAAGCAGAGCCCTCGCTGCATTCACGGGCTCCAGACTCTTGGTCAGCCCTTCAGGCGCGACGTTCATCATATGAAATTCGATCGCCAGCGCGCGTTCGTCGGCCAGCCCACGCCTTCGGCTTCTTGGGACGAGCAGGCTGACGGCGCCATCCGAGCAACGGCGGCGGCCCAGACTCGATGCCAAGGACGCCACGAAGCCCGGCAGCAGCGTGCTCATGCCACCACCAAGCCGCTGCTCGCACGCAAACCAGGCACGCGATTCAACAGTCACCGCAACGGCTGGAAGCTCCACGATCGTCGAGGGGTCGTGACCCGCCTCGACGGCTGCAAGGGCCGGACCCTTTACGGGGGCGGCGCGTCTGTACCAGTTCGCGTGTGCGATCCGAGCGAGTGCGGCAACCGTCTGCGGAGCGTCGGCGAGGATCTGCCAGGCGTCCGACAGGCACCCGGACAGCCGCCCGCGGGCGCCTTTGGGCAAGTACGGATTCGGGACCCCTGTGCCGTTCACGGCAGACGCGATGACGCGCAAGGCTCCCATCCCATCGAGCAGCAGATGCGATCCGACGATGCTCACGGCTGTGCTGCCATCGTCGAATTTCTGGATGGCCATTCGCCCGGCGGGACCGATGACTGGGTCCATCGGCGCGCGCGCTTGCTGGTTCGCCCATTGCAGCAGCTGCGATCGTGGCAGCAGGTCCGAACTCTGCTCGAACGGAATGGACCCTGCGGCCGGCTTCACCCAACGTGGCCTGCCCCAGGGTAGAGGTGACGACTCAATGAGCCGATTGAAGGACAACGCCGTGAGCCGTTCATATGTTTGCACCAGCGCGGCGCGGTTCACGTCGCGATCATAGAGCCAGAGGCATTGCATCAGCTGGCTCCGGCCGGTGACTCGGAACAATTCGTAGGCAAGCTGATCCAGCCAGGCGAGGCGGTGCCGCGTGTGTGCAGGGGCGCCGGCCGTGCTCGTCTCAAGCATCAAAAAACTCGCCAGCGAGTTCGTAGTCAGCCAAGAGACCTTCCACGAGCGCACGAAGATGCCGAGGCTCCGTTACCACGCCAGGCTGATAGGCAACGAAGCTCAGGGCGATATATCCAGGTATGACGCCGGCGAAGAGCGTCGCCACGCCTTGACGCGCCTCGATCGCGCGGCGCGCGACCGAGCGGTCGATGCCGCGAAAGCACATGCGATCGGCCGCATTGCCATCGATCCGGAGCATGTCCTTGGGCAAGTCGCCCAGGTTCGAGCACGAGACCGGCAGGTCGGCGAGCGCGCCAAGCGCCAGATGGCTGGCTGCCGAAAATGCGCGTCGCGGCACAAAGGGCACCAAGGGCAGCAGCGCGGCAAGTCGATTGGGCTCCCGTCTCGTCCGCAGCAGCGTAGCCCGCAGACGCCGCTGCAACGCATGCAGGCTCCCGCGCGGTTCGTCGACACGCACCTTGAATGTGGCGAGGGCGACGTCGTTCCCGCCGGTGTGCGACAGACCTTTGCGCTGGTTCACGGGAAACAACAGGGTCACATCATCATCACGGATGCGACCGAGCACCTCGGCGAACCCCGCGGTTATCGCCGCCAGGAACGCGAGGCGGCTCGCACCGCGGCTCCGTGCTCTGGCGTCCCAGACCGACGTGGGCACGCGTAGGAAGGCCGACGGATACACAACTGTCCGGTCATCTTCGGTTGCCACCACCGGCGATGCGGCGGGTGTGTTGGACGTGCCGAGCGAGGTGTATGCCGTACGGGCGAGCTGGCCGAGCGCCCGAAATGTCGCTGGCGTGTCACGCACGATGCGCTGGAGTTCGGCACCCAGTGCTGACGCAGCGCGCCGCGCCGTCCAGGCTCCCGGATACATTGGAACGCGCCGCTCTCCGCGCGCCGCCTCGCTCACGGCCATTGCGACCGTCAGCCCATCTGCGATGCAGTGCGACACGACGAGCGAGACCACCGTGGAGCCATCGGTGAAGTCCTGGGAGGTCAAGGTCCATGCTGGTCCGCGCACGGGGTCCAATGCAAGCTCCACCTGCGCGTCGGCCCACGCCTGCATCGCCTCGGGGTCAAGCGGCGCCGCCGCAGCCGCTATAGCAGCCGACGGCGGCGGCGCGCTGACCCATTGGTGCCGTCCGAACGGAAGCAGCGCCGGCCGGATCAGCCGCGCCAGATGACCATGCGCGAGATTGTCACGAAACCTCGTCAAGGCGTCCACGTCTACAGGCCGCAGGTAGCGCCACAGCAACTGAATGACCGCGTGCTGCCCGAGCGAGTCATGCGCGAGATAAATCGCCTGATCTGCGAAGGACAAGAATGCCGGCGACATGCTCGATACGTTCGCCGGGTGCGCCATCGCGTGCGTCATCGTTCGCGACCGACATCGGAGTACGTCGGCGTCAATGCGTCGGCGGCCCGGCGGCATGCGTCCGCAAACGCCTTGACATAGCGGTGCATCGATGCGCGGGCTGTCTCGTTTGCCGGATAAGCCGCCGTAAGCGAGAGCCCGCGTTGCGTACGAAACAACCAGATCGCAACCTGCGCGGCAATGCCCTGGTTGATATAGACCCTCCCATTCGCCTGGTGCCATTCGCGGGCGATCTGGGCGCTGAGCGGAGGAACGTTCACATCCATATAGGACAGCATGACGCCGCCTGTGGCAACGGACCCGACCGTCGGCAGTCCGGCCGCCAGTTCGAGCACGAGCTCGATCGGCGTCTCTGCCAAGCTCATCCGTTCGTCAAAGTTGCGCTGGGCCGTGAAGGCAAGTTCAGGAAACCTTCGTTGCTGCACGTCGAAGTCGATCGGCACCACTCCCACGCACCAGCCGCTGGTCCTGAAAGCCTTTGGCGATCTTCGCGTCGTCGTCGGCGTGACGACACTGTAGCGGGAGCGACCGGCCAATTCCCGTTCGGTCAGCGCTGCGCACGCCAACAGACCGCCGATCACCCGCGCGCCGGCAGCATGGCACGCGGACTCGAATGCGTCCATGACGGCCTCTTCGAGGATGTCCACATGCACGTACTCCGCGTGATAGCGATCCTCCAGCACACCGAGCGGCAGCGCGAAAGACGGCATCCGCCCGCCGTTGCGGTGCAGGAACGCGATCCATCGGTTCACCTCAGGATCCGCCAGCGTCGTCGCGGCTGCCCGCTGGCGCTGACTGCTGCAGTAATCCAGATAGCTTCCTGGCGATCCGAGCTGAAGCGGCCTCTCGCCGTCGAGCACCGCGCGATACGCTGAGCGGATCTCTGTCATCAGGAACGCTATGATGGTCGCATCGGCGTGCAAATGGTCAATGCTTGCGAAGCAAGTGAACCCGCTCGCGCGCTGGAGAATGCCAAATCGAAAGCAATCCCATGCAAACGGTGCTGGAGTTGCCATGACATGCTTCTGCCAATCCTCCGCGCATATCTCGCCCAGTGTCGAAGGCTCCATCTGGATGGCCGCGGGTTCTGTGAGGACGTGCCTTACGATTGCTCCGCCGCGCTCTTCGAACCAGCTGTGATAGGTGTCGTGCCTGCGCAGATGTTCGGTCACCACATGGGTCATGGCTCTGAGGTCACACCGCCCAGGTTCTTCCCACACGACGACGAGCAGCCGCGCCATCGCCTCGTGCCGCTGCTCACAGGCACGGAAGGCGCGCAGATGCTGCTCCTGCTCGTAGCTCGGCAATACGGGAGACACTGGTGCGCGTTTCGCACTCTCCATCGACGCAGCAGACGGACGCCACAGCGTCAGCACCGCCGAAGGCCCTGACCAATCGTGCAGCGGACGCAGATCAGTCACTTGCATCTGCTCCAGCGGGCTGCAATTCCTGCATGGCGCCACTCAGAGAGTCGGCGAGTGCACGCACGGTCGTCACGTTCACGGAACGGAGCCGGATGCCTGTGTCGGCCTCGAGCGCAATCAGCAGCTGGAGCGTCCCGAGTGAGTCGAGGCCATAGTCGAAAAACGAGCGGTCTGGATTCACCGGGCGGCGCAAGATGACACCGAGATGCTCGATGATCAGACGCCGCAGCAGGGCCGGCCGCTCGTCGGGCGGCGCGCGTCTCAACTCCACGCGCAGGCGGCGCGCCGGTTCGCCCGCGAGCTCTGCGGCCGGCGACATCGCCGCCCCGAACGGGCTGCGCGCGGCGAGCGACGTCAGCCATGGGGCCCCGTCGAGATGGACATACGCGGCATACCCGCGGTCGTGCCGCAGCAGCGTCTCGAATGCGTAAGCACCGTCCCGTGGCTCGATCATCCGCGCATCGCCGCGGGCCGAGAGATGCGCACCGGCGCCAATATCCGCCCACGCCGCCCAGGCGATCGCCGAGGACGGCAGCCCCTGGGCGCGCCGCCATTGCGTGAATGTGTCGAGCCAGCCGTTGGCGGCGGCGTACGCGGACTGCCCAGGCGAACCGAACAGCGCCGCAACCGAAGAGAAACAGCAAAACCAGTCGAGTTGCTGCTTCAGCGTCGCCGCATGCAAATGCCAGGCGCCTTCCGCCTTGGGGGCCCAGTTTCGATGCAGCCTCTCCTCCGTGACGGAGGCGAGGATGCCGTCCTCGACGACGGCTGCACCGTGCAGGACACCTCGCAGCGGCAGGCCGGTCGCCGTGGCAGCTCCGACAACGCGCCGCGCGGTCGACGGCTCCGCGATATCAGCACTTATCACCTGAACTTCGGTGCCTCGTGCTTTCATCGCGCTCAGCACGCTCGTCGCCGCATCGGTGGGCTCGGAGCGCGCGTTGAGGATGATGCGACCGGCCCCGGCGGCAGACATCGCATCAGCGAGGAACAGGCCGAGCCCGCCAAGGCCGCCGGTGACAATGTACGCACCATCGCGCCTGAACGGCGTGAAGCGTTCCGGCGCCGCCGGCACCCGGAAACGGCCGGTCATTGAAACGGTGAGCACGAGCTTTCCGGTGTGACCGGCGCCGCTCACAACGCGAATGGCGTCAGCCGCGTCGGCGAGAGGATAGGTCGCGATGTCCGGCAGGGGCAGCCGCCCCTCCCCGACAAGACGCAAGACTCGCGAGAGCAGTGCCTGCACGCGAGCCGGAGCAGTCGTGCACATCTGCGCAAGGTCGACGGCAAAGAACGAGAGGTTCCGCTTGAACGGAGCCAGTTCCAGCCACGTGCCGCCATAGATGTCCTTCTTGCCTATCTCGACGAACCGCCCGCCCGCCGCAAGGAGCCCCAGGCCGGCGCGCTGGGCCGCGCCCGTGAGCGAGTTGAGAACCACGTCCACGCCGTAACCTGCCGTGTCCTGCCGGATCTGCTCGGCGAATGCCGCGGTTCGAGAATCGTACACGTGGCGGATGCCGTCGGCGCGCAGCAGCTCTCGCCGCGCCTCGGAGCCCGCTGTTGCAAATATCTCTGCGCCAGCCGCGCGGGCAATGGCCACAGCCGCCTGCCCGACACCGCCGGTCGCCGAGTGAATGAGCACCTTGTCGCCAGGCCCGATCCGGGCCAGATCCTCGAGGCCGTACATGGCCGTGGCAGTCGTCGTGAGAATGGCGGCCGCTTCGGCATCCGTGAGCCTGCGCGGTATCGCGACAAGCAGACGTGCATCGCAAGTCAAGTACGTGCCCCAGGCGCCCCCACAGCAGAGCCCGGCCACGCGGTCGCCAACGCGAAACGCTGAGACGCCAGGTCCAACGGCAGTGACGATGCCGGCGAAGTCCAGGCCAAGCGCCTGCGCACGGCCATCAAGTGAGGGATAGCGGCCAAGGGCGACGAGCACATCCGCGAAATTGACACTTGTGGCATGGACGACGACCTCCACCTCGCCGCCGCCCGGCGCACGCCTCTCGAAGGCCGCCATCTCCAGGCTCTGCAGGTCACCGGGCACGCGGATTTCCAGGCGAAGACCATCGCGGGTCGCGTCGCGGTCCACCATGCGGCGGTCAGTGTGACCAAGGGAGCTTCGCTGCAGCCGTGCGACATACGCGCTCGCTCCGCGCAGCGCCGTTTCGTCTTCGTCCGAGCCGCTCAGCAACTGAGACCGAAGCAATGACACGTTCGCCTGCGGGTTCACGTCGATCTGGGTCGGATGGAGTGCGGGAAGCTCGGCGCCGATAGCTCGCAGCCACCCGCGCACACCGGCGTGCGCGAGCTGAACGGTGTCGTCTGGCAGTACGCGTTGAGCCATACATGTGACGACGAAGAGGCGGGGCCGCCGCTCGCATCGCTTCAGTGCGTTGGTCACGTGGAGCAGGCTGCTTATGTTCGCCCGAGATACGTCGGGACTCGCCGGCTCATTGCCGCGTGGCAAGACCACCACCACGGCTCCAGGGCGATGCTGATGCAGAGCGTCTTCGATCTGCCCGCCCCATGCGCCCCCCTTCCCCGCTCCGGCGCTGCTGAGGATGCGGGACTTGAACCCTTGAACGCGCAAGTCTCGTTCCAAGTCCAACATCAAGCGGTGTCCCGCATCATCGGCATCGAGCAGCAGCCAGGTGCCGTCGTCCGGCCTGACCGTGGCACGCGGGATGTCCCATGACTGCCAGGTTATGTCGAGCAGGCGCGAGTTGCAGGCGACGGCATCGGCATGCTGTTCGGCCGCGCCGCTCCCCATTGCCAATCCATCGACACTGAGCAGCACGCGACCGGAGGCGTCGAGCAGATCGATGTCCACCTCGACGTGCAGGGCGTCGATCGCGACCAGGCGGGTGATGCAGTGGGCGGCGTCGGCGTCCGTGCGGTGGAGCCGGAGGCTTCGCACCGAGAGCGGCAGCAGCAAGCGCCCGTTTGTCTCCGAAACGACCCGGGCGAACGCCCCGACGGACTGAAAGCACGCGTCAAGCAGCACGGGATGCACCGTATAGCCCCGCGCGGTCGTTCGGAACGAGGTCGGGAGCCGAAGATCCGCAAAGAGCGAAGCGCCGTCCGCGGACAACGCCAAGCCCGGGCCCAGTGCGCGAAAGGACGGGCCGTACTGGATGCCCTGCGAGTCGAACCACCGCCACACCTCGTCCGCGGCGACGGGCGTCGCGTGAGCGGCGCGCAGCGCGGCTACGTCGTGCGCGGCCGGCGGCTTTGCAGAGGTAGCGCCAGAAAGCCGGGCGCTTGCATGAACCCGCGCTTCGCTCTTCGCCTGACTCTCGAGCCTGAAATTCAGCTCAGCCGGTCGGTCCGGCACTGCCGTGCAGACGATCGGCATCGATGGTTCCAACCGCAACGCGTGGTCGAACGTGATCGTCTGCACTTCGACGAGCGATGTACCAAGGGCTGTGCGCGCGGCGGCGAGCGCCATTTCGCAGAAGCCAGCGCCCGGAAACAGCGGCGTTCCGTTCACCCGGTGATCCGCAAGCCAGGGGTGGGCATCGAGACCAACCTCACAAGCCCAGACGTGGCGTTCCGGCTCTTCGTGCAGGACGCGGTGGACGTTCAACAGCGGATGCGTCGACGGCACCTGATGCGGACCTGCGGCCGGCGTCGCCGGCGCAAGGAACAGGGGATAGTGCGTCCAGGCCGGCAACGGGAGGTCAAGCGGCTGGCCATCCGGATAAAGGACATTGAAGTCGATCGCCGCGCCGGCGACATAGATGGCGCCGACCAGGTCCAGAAGCCCGTTGTGCATGGGCTCGCCGCGAGTCATCGACGCAAGCGCGCGGACGGCGAAGTCCGTTGCGGAAGCATTCTCCAACACCGCGTGGGACACGATGGGATGTGGCGAAAGCTCGACGAATACGCGGTGTCCGTCTTCGAGCGCCGCCTGAACAGCCGGACGGAAGCGGACCGCTTGCCGAAGGTTGTCGATCCAGTAAGCGCCATCGCAAACGGGGGATTCGCGCGGATCAAGCAGCACGGTGCTATACATCGGTGTGTGCGGACTGTGCGCAGTCACTCCCGCAAGGCGCTCCGACAACTGCGCGAGGATCGGCTCCACTTGCGACGTGTGCGAGGCCACATCGACCGCGACCTCGCGGGCGGAGCGGCCTTCAGCCTGCCAGGCAGCGACAAGGCGCTGCACGGCCACGGCAGCGCCCCCCACCACCGTCGAGGCCGGAGCAGCCAGTACGGCGATCTCGACGTCGTCAATCCGTCGGCGCGCAAGATCTTCGCGAACCGCCGCCGGCGTCATCCCGACGACCGCCATTGCACCGGATCCAGCGAGCGTTTGGCACAGCATGGCGCGATGACAGATCACCCGCACGCCATCTTCGAGCGAGAGTGCGCCGGCCACGACTGCCGCCGACGCTTCGCCCATGGAATGGCCGATCACTGCCGACGGCACCACACCCTTGGCCTTCAAGGACGCCGCCAACGCGACCTGGATCGTAAAAATGGCGGGTTGGATCCGTTCGATGCCGTCGAGTTGCGCCGGTCGACGCAGGGCATCGGTCACAGAGAAACCGCAGTGGGTCTGAATCAGAGGTTCAATGGCGCCAACCATCCCGGCGAAGACCGGATCGATGTCGATCAGCGCCGCGCCCATCGACTCCCATTGCGAGCCCTGTCCTGAGAATACGAAGACGGGACCGCTTCTATCCTGGTCGGCCCAATTTGCATCGATGGACTGATCGGCCGCGAGCCCGCGCAATTGCGCTGTCAGATCGTCGAGCGTTGTCGCAATGAGCGCGTGCCGGACGGGCCGGTGCCCGCGCCTGCAGGCGAGGGTCCGCGCGACGTCACTGGGGCGATGACGGCCGGCGCTCGCGTCCAGCCAAGCGGCAAGTCGCCCGGCCGAAACGCGAAGCGCCTCCGGCGAGGTCGAAGAAATCGGAAACAACCACGGCTGATCGTGTGTTCCGGCGGCTTGCGGCGAACAAGATGAAGCTGGCGCGTGAGGGGCTTGTTCGAGCACGACGTGGGCATTCGTGCCGGACATTCCGTAGGACGATACGGCCGCGCGCGGCGGAGTCCGTCAGCGCCGGTCGAGGGCCAGGGCGCAGTTTCCGTCGGGACGAAGAGCCGCGTCTCGATCGGCTGGAGATGCGCAGGCAGCTGATGGAAGTGAACGGATCGCGGTACGACGCCATGTGCCAGCGCGAGCGTCGCTTTGATCAGGCCCAGGACGCCCGCCGCCGATTCCGCGTGGCCAAGGTTGCTCTTGAGCGAGCCGAGGGCGCAGGGCGAATGTCGTCCATACCGTGTTGAGAGACTTTGGAACTCCTCGGTATCGCCCACCGGTGTACCGGTGCCGTGCGCCTCGATCATGCCGACGGATGACGGATCAACCTGCGCCTCGGCAAGCGCACGATCGATCACCGCGATCTGGGCCGCGCGGGAAGGCGCCAAAATGTTGTGCGTGCGTCCGTCCTGGTTGACGGCGCTCCCGCGGATGACCGCGAGCACGCGATCGCTATCGCGCAGGGCGTCGCTCAGTAGCTTGAGCATCACCACCCCACAGCCTTCGGCGCGCACGAAGCCATCGGCGCGCTCGTCAAACGCATGACACCGCCCGGTCGGCGACAGCATGCCGAGCCCTGACGCCGAGGCGAATGTCGTGGGCGAGAACATCAACATGGCCCCGCCGGCAAACGCAACGTGGCACTCGCGCGCGAGCAGGCTTCGCCGAGCCGCATGCACGGCGACGAGACTGGACGAGCAGGCCGTGTCCAAGGTGATGGCAGGACCCGTGAGCCCCATCGCATGGGCGACCCGTCCTGACGCCATGCTGAAGGGCGTTCCCGTGAAAGCGTAGGCGAGGCCCATTGCACCTGCGTCGCGCGTGACCTGCATGTAGTCCTGATGCGAGAGGCCGAAGAACACACCGGCATCGGTCCCAAACAGGCGGCGCGGATCGCGACCGGAATGTTCGGCGGCCTCCCAAGTGACCTCGAGCAACAGCCGGTGCTGTGGGTCCATGGCGACGGCCTCGGGTTCGCCGATGCCGAAAAAGCGATGATCAAAGCCCGACGGGTCGTCCAGGAACGCGCCCCAGCGCGAAACCGAGCGGCCCGCCACGCCTGCTACGGGTTCGTAATAATCGTCGGCATTCCAGCGCTGCGGCGGAATCTCCCCAACGAGGTCGGTGCCTGCCAGGAGCGCGCCCCACAAGGCGTCCGGGGAGTCGATATGTCCTGGAAGTCTGCAGCCAATCCCGACAACAGCAATCGCAGTCACAATCAACACTTTCGTTCGGGGAGAAGACTTTTCGATCCAAATCAATACATGCCGGATCACGTTATTGATCCGTCGATCGATCGTCCAGCCCGCAGACTGCTGGCGGTTGCACTGACCGGATCCTGGGTGCGTCATCGTCACGCCGCGAATCGATCAGGCGGTCATCGCCGATGTTTGCGCCCGCGGCTTCGCGGTCGGCGTCGCTCGGCCTCGAGCAACGAGCTTCATGATGAATTCGAACAGCGTTTCGAACTCGTGCGGCTCACAATCGTGTTCAGTGGTTTCGCTCTCGCTATCATGCCCAAGCCCGCACGATCCTCGTTGGTCAGCAGCTTCCTTTTCAGTTGCGCTCCGAAAAGATGGCGCACGGCGTGAACGCCGAGAGCCCTTCCTCCGCAATGTCGGCCGTGAGGATCGGCCTGAACTCCTTGCAGAAACGATCACCCAAGGGCGAATGGCTGCCGAGAGAAAAAAGGTCCGGGAAGAGCAGCTTGTGTCCCGCGGTGACACCCCGGGGCGTTCAGCAGCGCGTAGCCCAGTATGCTTATTTGGCGAGCGCGGGAGGCGTATGCCGCCAATAGCGGACGGCTCGGCGGCGAAGGATGTGGGGAGCCATTTTCGAGCGACACTTGTGCCGCAGGGGTGCGTCGCAGCGCTGTGCAACAGCGCCCCAGTCAGGCCGGTTTCGTGAGCAATTTCAGGGGACGCGGAGCTTCTGGCTGGGGCGGGAGGGATCGAACCTCCGAATGGCGGAATCAAAATCCGCTGCCTTACCGCTTGGCTACGCCCCATCAGGCGACCGAGGAACGACGGAAGAACCGGCCCCCGCAGATTCCCTTCGGTCGCAGCCGGTCTATAGGGAGAGGCGCGGTATTTCAACCGCCTGGAGGGTCAAAATACCACACCGATCTGCCGATCCGCCACACCTCACTCCATTATGGAGAACCCGGAGGATCCGGCGGGCGCCCGCCCGGCCTTCCGGCCATTGAGACCGCCCCCGTTTCGTGAGAATACGGCGCCAATATTTGTCCACGGGAGTGAGCCATGACCTACCGCGCGCCGATCAATGACATGCTGCTGTCCCTCAACCATGGCGCCGGCCTCAAGGCTGCCGTGGAGGCCGGTCATTACGGCGAGTTCGACCTGGACATCGTCGCGGCCGTGCTTGAGGAGGCCGGCAAGTTCGCAACCGACGTGCTGGCGCCGCTCAACAAGGTGGGCGACGAGCACGGCATCAAGCTCGACGGCGGCAAGGTCACGACCGCGCCCGGTTGGCCGGACGCCTACAAGCGCTGGACCGAAGGCGGCTGGAACGCGGTGTCCGGCCCCGAAGATTTCGGCGGCCAGGGCCTGCCGATCGCGATCAACGCCGCCTGCACCGAGATCTGGAGTGCGGCCAACGTCGCCTTTGGCCTCTGCCCGCTGCTCACCGCCTCGGCGATCGAAGCTCTGGACGCGCATGGCAGCGACGAGCTGAAGAAGATCTATCTGGAGAAGCTCGTCTCCGGCGAATGGACCGGCACGATGCAGCTGACCGAGCCGCAGGCCGGCTCCGACGTCGGCGCGCTGCGCACCCGCGCCGAGAAGCAGGCCGACGGCACCTATCGGATCAAGGGGACGAAGATCTTCATCACCTATGGCGAGCACGACATGACCGACAACATCGTGCATTTCGTGCTGGCCCGCCTGCCCGATGCGCCCGCCGGCACCAAGGGCATCTCTCTGTTCCTGGTGCCCAAATTCATGGTCAATGCCGACGGCTCGCTCGGCGCACGCAACGACATCTTTGCCAGCGGCGTCGAGCACAAGCTCGGCATGCATGCCTCCCCCACCTGCACCATGACGATGGGCGATCACGGCGGCGCCATCGGCTTTCTGATCGGCGAAGAGAACCAGGGCATGCGCTGCATGTTCACGATGATGAACCAGGCTCGCCTCGGCGTTGGCCTCGAGGGCGTCGGCGTCGCCGACCGCGCCTATCAGCAGGCCTTGTCGTACGCCCAGGAGCGCAAGCAGGGTCGCGCCGTCGGCAGCAAGACCGACGGCTCGGATGCGATCTTCGTTCATCCCGACGTCAAGCGCATGCTGATGCGGATGCGGGCGCAGACGGCCGCCGCGCGCACCATCTGCTATGCGACAGCGGTCGCGATCGACGTCTCGACACGCGCCAAGGACCCGAAGGTGCGCACTGAAGCCGCCGCGCGCGCGGCGCTGCTGACGCCGATGGCCAAGGCCTATTCCACCGACATCGGCAACGAGGTCGCCTATCTCGGCGTGCAGGTCCATGGCGGCATGGGCTTCATCGAGGAGACCGGCGCGGCGCAGCACTATCGCGACGCCCGCATCACCGCGATCTACGAGGGCACCAACGGCATCCAGGCGATCGACCTCGTCACGCGCAAGCTCGCGGCCAATGGCGGCGCCTCGGTATGGGCGCTGCTCGACGAACTCTCGGCAACCGTCAAGAAGGTCGAGGCCTCCAACGACCCCACCTTCGGCACCACGGGAGCGAAGCTGCGCGAGGCGATCGAGGCGCTGACGCGCACCAGCAAGTGGCTGCTGGAACGCGTCACGTCCGCACCGAACGAGGCGCTGGCCGGCGCGACGCCCTATCTGCAGCAGTTCGGCGCTACGCTCGGCGGCTGCCTGCTTGCTTCCGAGGCGCTCGCCGCCAAGGCCGACGGCAACAGCGACGCCGCGCGCTACGTCTCGCTCGCGCGCTTCTTCGCCGAGAACATCACCGTGCAGGCCGGCGCGCTCGAGCGCACGGTGACGGAGAGCGCGGAATCGGTCGCGGCGGCGGATGCGGTGCTGCTGGGGTAGGTTGCTTCCTATGTCCCGGACGCGCCGCAACGCGTAGAGTTGCTGCGCAGAGCCGGGACCCATGGCAGGAAGAGATCGCGGCGACATGGGCCCCGGCTCAAGTTACGAGGCCGCCACCGCCTCTCTTCTCGACGACGTCGAGCCTCGGGAATGGCGGCGAGAAACGTTCGTGAAATCTTCGCGCCGAACGATTAATCTGGTTCCATGCGATACAAATCCATCTTCGCCGCACTCGCCCTCACCTGCGCCCTCCCCGCCTCCGCGCAGACCGCAGCCCCCGTCGAGCTGCGCGTCCTCGCGATCAACGATTTCCACGGCAATTTGCGGCCGCCGCCGGGCGGCATCCGCATCGGAGATCCCGAGGACAAAAGCAAGAAGGTGACGGTGGCGGCCGGCGGCGCCGAATACATGGCGACGCTGGTCAAGCAGCTGCGCGAAGGACACAAGAACACGATCTTCGTCGCCGCCGGCGATCTGATCGGCGCGAGCCCGTTCCTGTCGGCGATGTTTCACGACGAGCCCTCGATCGAATCGCTCTCGATGATGGGGCTGGCGATCAGCTCCGTCGGCAATCACGAATTCGACGAGGGCACGACCGAGCTGCTCAGGATGCAGAACGGCGGCTGCCATCCGGTCGACGGCTGCCAGGGGCCGCATCCGTTCACGGGCGCCAAATTCCGCTATCTCGCGGCATCCACCATCGAGACCGCGACGGGCAACAGCGTGCTGCCGCCCTACGAGATCAGGGAATTCGACGGCATCCCAATCGCCTTCATCGGGCTGACCTTGAAGGAGACCGCAGGCATCGTCTCGCCTGCGGGCATAGCCGGGCTCGAATTCCGCGACGAGGCCGAGACGGTGAACGCGCTGGTGCCGCAGTTGAAGGCGCGCGGCGTCGAGGCGATCGTGGTGCTGATCCACCAGGGCGGCGAGCCCGCCGGCGACTACAACGAATGTCCCGCCATTACGGGGCCGATCGTCGACATCGTGAAGAAGTTCGACCGCGCCGTCGATGTCGTCGTCAGCGGCCATACTCACCGCGCCTATGTCTGCGATATCGACGGGCGGCTCGTCACCAGCGGCGACAAGTACGGCACGCTGGTCACCGCGATCGACCTGAAGCTCGATCGCGCGACGCGCGACATCGTCAGCGCCAGGGGCGAGAACGTGCTCGTCGCCAATGCCTCGCTGGCGAAGGACGCGGAGCAGACCGCGCTGATCGAGGCCTACGACAGGCTCTCAGCGCCGATCGCCAACCGGCCGGCCGGATCGGTGACGCAGACGTTGTCGCGCGTGCCGAACGAGGCCGGCGAGAGCGCACTCGGCGACGTCATCGCGGATGCGCAGCTCGCCGCGACCAAAGACGCCAAGGATGGCAGCGCTGTCATTGCGCTCACCAATCCCGGCGGCATCCGCACCGACATCGTACCGAAGGAGAACGGCGCGATTTCCTACGGCGACGTCTTCGCCAGCCAGCCGTTCCGCAACCGCCTCGTCACGATCACGCTGACGGGCGGCCAGCTCAAGGACATGCTCGAGCAGCAATGGCTGGACCCGAAGCGGCCGCGGATCCTCCAGGTTTCGAACGGATTCAGCTATGCCTGGGATGCGTCGAAGCCATTCGGCGAGCGCGTGATCCCCGAGACAATGACGTTCAACGGCAGGCCGATCGAGCCTGCCAGCAGCTATCGGGTCACTCTCAATGACTACCTTGCCGTCGGCGGCGACGGTTTTACCGTCGCCAAGCAGGGCACGTCGCCGCAATATGGCGGTTACGACGCCGACGCGCTGTTCGCGTTCTTCCGGGCGCACGGGCCGATCGGTCCGCTGCCGCCTACCCGCATCCTGCGGGTGAATTGATCCGGGTCAAACGGCTGGGCCCGCTACGCCCCTTTGCCATTGCCGCCTAAGCGCATAGATTGGATTTTGCATTGCGTTTTGGCGCCGGATGCGCCAAGCGACGACGAAAGCCCGTTTCTTGTGAGGCCGACCTGATGAGCACGCTTCTCCTGTCCCACAAGGCCTGCCTCGACCATGTCACGCCGCCGGGACATCCTGAAAGGCCCGATCGCCTGCGTGCCGTGGAGGAAGCGCTGTCGCATGAGCGCTTCCAGTTCCTGGCGCGCGACCAGGCGCCGGAAGGCGATCTCGATCTCGTCACGCTCTGCCACAACGAGCACTACGTCACCGAGCTGCGCCACATCGCGCCGGCCAGCGGGCAGGTCTATATCGATGGCGACACGTCGATGTCGCCGGGCACGTGGGAAGCGGTGATGCGCGGCGTCGGCGGCGCGGTTGCGGCGACCGACGCCGTGATGGCGGGCGAGCATCGCAACGCCTTCGTCGCAGTGCGTCCGCCCGGACATCACGCCGAGATCGGCAAACCGATGGGCTTCTGTTTCTTCGACAACGTTGCGATCGCCGCGCGCCATGCGCAGCGCAAATACGGCATCAAGCGCGCCGCCATCGTCGATTTCGACGTGCATCACGGCAACGGCACGCAGGACATCTTCTGGTCGGACCCGACCGTGATGTACTGCTCGACGCACCAGATGCCGCTGTTTCCGGGCACCGGCGCCAAGAGCGAACGCGGCGATCATGACACCATCGTCAACGCGCCGCTTGCCTCCGAGGACGGCGGGCCGGAATTCCGCTCCGCGTTCGAGAACTTGATCCTGCCGCAGCTCGAGAAATTCAGCCCCGAGCTGCTCGTCATCTCCGCCGGCTTCGACGCGCATTACCGCGATCCGCTGGCCTCGCTGAATTTGCGCGCGGAGGATTATGCCTGGGTGACGCGCAAGCTGATGGATCTCGCCGACAAGACCGCCGGAGGGCGTGTTGTCTCGGTGCTCGAGGGCGGCTATGACCTGCAAGGACTGAAAGAATCTGTTACGGCGCATGTCGGCGCCCTGATGGGCGCTTGAAACACTCGCCACATTAAGCCCGCAAAACCCGCCTTCACTGTGGGCCAAGCGAATCGGGCAATCGGAAACGGATATGGCCGAAAACACCCAAGTCGACGTCTCCAGGCTCACCTTCGAACGCGCGATCGAGGAACTCGAAACGATCGTGAAGCGGCTCGAGGACGGCAAGGTGCCGCTCGAGGAATCCGTGACCATCTACGAGCGCGGCGAGGCGCTGAAGCGCCGCTGCGAGGAACTGCTGCGCCAGGCCGAGGCGCGCGTCGACAAGATCACCACCGATGCCACCGGCCAGGCCACCGGCACGGCGCCGCTCGACGTTCAATAGGCCGAGGCCCCCTATCCATTTCTGACCGCGCTCCGGTGCAACGTCTTCGCTGGGCGCAGCGCCTGCCGGGTCTTCATGATCGCACGGCGGCGTGCCCCCGACGGATCCCGGTTCCATGGCGGTGGGCCGGGATCGTCTGGCTCCGGGACCGTCCCTCGGGGGTGAAAGGGCTCCCAACTGCTCGAAAATGCTGACAAGGACCAGGCAAACCTGGAACCCGACGTCCGGCGCCACGGTTAACCACTCTGGCCCGCCGGTTGCATCTGCATACCCCTAATCGGTCCGCCGGGTTGGCTTTGGCCCCAGCTTTGGTGTAAAGCTGCGCGGAGTGTGGCTTTTTGCAAGCCTTGCGTGGGCACCGATTACCGACGACAAGAGCTTCAAACTGCTAATGAAATTGGCTTGGGACGGACGAAGCCGATCTAAGTGACAGGGATCACAGAGACTGAACCGGAGCGCACTTAAGCTTACCTAAGCTTGAAGACGGGGCTTTGCCCCATGCAGGTGGCTCCGACGGTTAGGACTCGCGCTGCGCCGATATTGTGCAAACCCATCGCGCACCGGAATGACCTTCCGGTGCTGACAAATTGGAAATCGCCGTGAACGCATACAGTAAAACGCCGCTTCTCGACACCATCCGGACGCCGGAAGACCTGCGCAAGCTCAAGGTCGAGCAGGTTCGCCAGGTCGCCGATGAGTTGCGGCAGGAGACCATCGATGCCGTCTCGGTGACCGGCGGTCACTTCGGCGCGGGCCTCGGCGTGGTCGAGCTCACCACCGCGATCCATTACGTCTTCGACACGCCGCGCGACCGGCTGATCTGGGACGTCGGCCACCAGGCCTATCCGCACAAGATTCTCACCGGCCGGCGCGACCGCATCCGCACCCTGCGCACCGGCGGCGGGCTGTCCGGCTTCACCAAGCGCAGCGAGAGCGACTACGATCCGTTCGGCGCCGCGCATTCCTCGACCTCGATCTCCGCCGGCCTCGGCATGGCGGTGGCGCGCGACCTCTCCGGCGGCAAGAACAACGTCATCGCCGTCATCGGTGACGGCGCGATGTCGGCCGGCATGGCCTATGAGGCCATGAACAATGCGGGTGCGATGAACTCGCGCCTGATCGTCATTCTCAACGACAACGACATGTCGATTGCGCCGCCGGTCGGCGCCATGAGCGCCTATCTGTCGCGCCTCTACTCCGGCAAGACCTATCGCACGCTGCGCGATGCGGCCAAGCAGATCAACAAGCGCCTGCCCAAGATCATCGCCAACCGCGCCAACCGCGTCGAGGAATATTCCCGCGGCTTCATGATGGACGGCGGCACGCTGTTCGAGGAGCTCGGCTTCTACTATGTCGGCCCGATCGACGGCCACAATCTCGACCATCTGCTGCCCGTGCTGAAGAACGTCCGCGACATGGAGACCGGCCCGATCCTGGTCCACGTCGTGACGCAGAAGGGCAAGGGCTACGGCCCGGCGGAAGCTTCCGCCGACAAGTACCACGCCGTCGTCAAGTTCGACGTCGCCACCGGCACCCAGGCGAAGGCAAAACCGAACGCGCCGGCCTATCAGAACGTGTTCGGCCAGAGCCTCGTCAAGGAAGCCCAGAAGGACGACAAGATCGTCGCCATCACCGCGGCGATGCCGTCGGGCACCGGCGTCGACATCTTCAACAAGGCCTTCCCGGACCGCACCTTCGACGTCGGCATCGCCGAGCAGCACGCGGTGACGTTTGCCGCGGGCCTCGCCACCGAAGGCTACAAGCCGTTCTGCGCGATCTACTCGACCTTCCTGCAGCGCGGCTACGACCAGATCGTGCACGACGTCGCGATCCAGAGCCTGCCCGTCCGCTTCGCGATCGACCGCGCCGGTCTCGTCGGCGCCGACGGCGCGACGCATGCCGGCTCGTTCGACAACGCCTATCTCGGCTGTTTGCCGAACATGGTGATCATGGCGGCAGCGGACGAAGCCGAGCTCGTGCACATGGTGGCGACCCAGGTGGCGATCAACGACCGTCCGAGCTCGCTGCGCTATCCGCGTGGCGAAGGCCGCGGCATCGAGATGCCCGAGGTCGGCATTCCGCTCGAGATCGGCAAGGGGCGCATGATCCGCCAGGGCAGCAAGATCGCCCTGCTCTCCTTCGGCACGCGCCTCGCCGAATGCGAGAAGGCAGCCGATGAGCTCGCCGCTCACGGCCTGTCCACCACGATCGCGGACGCGCGCTTCATGAAGCCGCTCGACACCGAGCTGGTGCTCAAGCTCGCCCGCGACCATGAGATCCTGATCACGATCGAGGAAGGCTCGGTCGGCGGCTTCGGCTCGCATGTCGCGCAATTCCTGACCGACCAGGGCGTGCTCGACAGCGGCATGGTCAAGTTCCGCTCGATGGTGCTGCCCGACGTGTTCCAGGATCACGACACGCCCGCCGCGATGTACGCCCGCGCCGGCCTCGACGCCAAGGGCATCGTCGCCAAGGTGTTCGAAGCGCTCGGCAAGGACGTCAAGGCCGAGACGGTCAAGCTGGCTTGATAGTGAGTTCACCTCTCCCGCTTGCGGGAGAGGTCGGCGCGAAGCGTCGGGTGAGGGCTCTATCCTCTGGGAGATTGTCCCGGTGCGGAGACAACCCTCTCCCCAGCCCTCCCCCGCAGGCGGGGGAGGGAGCAGACCGCCCACTGTGGCTTGCGCCCCTGCCCAAATTTTTCCGGTTCTGACTCCATGAAGATCTATCTGGCAGGTCCCGACGTGTTCCTGCCGGATGCCATCGAGATCGGCCGTCGCAAGGTCGATGTCTGCGCCGCACACGGCCTGACCGGCCTCTATCCCCTCGACAACGCCATCGACCTCACGGCGCCCGATGCCGCGCGGCAGATCTTCTGCGGCAACGAGGCGATGATGGACGAGGCCGATGCCATCATCGCCAACCTCACCCCGTTCCGCGGCGCCGGCGCCGATCCCGGCACCGTCTACGAGCTCGGCTACATGGCCGGCCGCGGCAAGTTCTGCCTCGCTTATGCCAATGACGGCGCCACCTATGCCGACCGCCTCAGCCGCTTCATGGACGTCACGTCCGAGGACGGGCGGCTGGTCGACGCGCAGGGCCTGACCGTCGAGGATTTCGGCCTCGTCGACAACCTCATGATGATCCATGCGCTGGAGCTGCATGGCTGCCCGCTGGTGACGCCGGCCGTGGCGCCCATCGACGTCTGGCACGATCTGGCCGCGTTCGAGGCTTGCGTCCGGATGGCGGCCGCGCGATTGATCGCTACATAGAGCATGATCCGGAAAAGTGTGCAGCGGTTTTCCGATAAGATCATGCTCGGCAAAACGCCCTCTTGAGAGAATCGATGTCCCCTGCCCGCAAGCGTGCGGATGTATTGCTGGTCGAGCGCGGCCTGTTCGAGAGCCGGGCGCGGGCGCGCGCGGCGATCGAGGCCGGCCTCGTCAGGGCCGACGACAAACAGGTCGCCAAACCGTCGGAGACCATCGCCGAGGACGCGGTGATCCAGGCCGAGCCCGCGCACCCCTACGTCTCCCGCGGCGGCGTCAAGCTCGCCGGCGCGCTGGAGCGCTATCCAATCGAGATCGAGGACCATGTCTGCCTCGACGTCGGGGCGTCCACCGGCGGTTTCACCGAGGTGCTGCTGGCGAACGGCGCGAGCCTGGTGTTCGCGATCGATGTCGGCACCAGCCAGCTGCATCCCTCGCTGCGCGACCATCCCAAGATCGTCTCGATGGAGGAGACCGACATCCGCAGCTATGAGGGGAAGCGGCTGCCGGCACGGCCCGATGTCGTCGTCATCGACGTCAGCTTCATCTCGCTCAAGACGGTGCTGCCGGTGGCACTGTCCCTCGCCGCCGCGCCGATGAGCCTGCTGGCGCTGATCAAGCCGCAATTCGAGGCTGACAGGAAGCACAACAAGAAGGGCATCGTCCGCGACGCCGCCGTGCACCAGGCCATCTGCGACGACATCGCGGCCTTCGCGGCGTCGCTCGGCTGCACCGATATCGAGGTATTTCCCTCCGCGATTGCGGGCGGTGACGGCAATGCCGAATTCTTCCTGGGCGCGCGCCGTGGTTGAGCGGCTGACCATCGATCATGTCGGCCATCGCGGCGACGGCGTCTGCCTCACCGCGGGCGACGCGGTCTACGTGCCCTATACGCTCGGCGGCGAGACCGTCGAGGTCGATCACGTCGTGGGCCACCATCCCGATCGCCGCAAGCTGCTCGCGGTCGATGTCGCAAGCCCCGAGCGCATCGAACCGTTCTGCCCGCATTTCGGCGTCTGCGGCGGCTGCGCGATCCAGCATTGGGCGGCGGAGCCCTATCACGCCTGGAAGCGCGGCATCGTGGTGGAGACGCTGGCACAGGCCGGTATCGATTGCGAGGTGGCGCCGCTGGTCGACGCCCATGGCGCCGGCCGCCGGCGCATCACGCTGCACGGCCGCTTCGGCACGCATGATGTTCTCAAAGTCGGTTTCTCGGCGACGAGTTCGCACGACGTCATCCCGATTGACCGCTGCCCGATCCTCGATCCCGCGCTCGACGGCGCGCTCGATGCCGCCTGGGCGCTCGCCGAACCGCTGACGTCGAAGATGCCGGTGACCAAGCCGCTCGACATCCAAGTCACCGCCACCGCCAACGGCCTCGATATCGACGTGCGCGGCTCCGGGCCGCTGCCGACGCCGCTGGTCACGGCGCTGTCGCGCGTCGCCGAGCAGCACCGCCTGGCGCGGCTGACGCGGCACGGCGAGCTGGTACTGCAACGCCTGCCGCCGACGGTGAAGATGGGGCGCGCCGAGGTGACGCTGCCGCCGGGCTCGTTCCTGCAGGCGACGGTGGCTGGCGAAGAAACGCTCGCCGCGCTCGTCACCGAGCGCATCGGCAAGGCCAAGAACGTTCTCGACCTCTTCTGCGGCGTCGGCCCGTTCGCGCTACGGCTCGCCGAGAAGGCGCGAATCACCGCTTACGACAGCGACGCCGGCGCCGTCGCAGCACTGGCGAAAGCCGCGCGCACACCAGGCCTGAAGCCGATCAAGTGCGAGCCGCGGGACCTGTTCCGCCGTCCCCTGGTGCCGCCCGAGCTGCGCGACCTCGACGCCGTGGTGTTCGATCCGCCGCGCCAGGGCGCGCAGGCGCAGGCACTGAAGCTCGCTGCAAGCAAGGTGCCCGTCGTGGTCGCCGTGTCCTGCAACGTCGCAACCTTTGCCCGCGACGCACGGCTGCTGATCGACGGCGGTTATCGGCTGGAGTCGGTGGTGCCGGTCGATCAATTCCGCCACACGCCGCATGTGGAGCTGGTGGCGCGCTTCACGCGCTAACCTCGATGCCCGTCTTGATTCCGGTCAATCGTGGCAACGCGTTGGGTGCTAAAAGCGCGTCTGCGCCAGGAGGCGCGACATGGGATGCGGAGCGGACGTTCGTGCTTGACCGACGACAGTTCACCGGGGCCGCGCTGGGCTTTTCCACAGCGGCTGTCGGCGACTTCCCCGCTGCTGCGGCGGCGATGACCTACGATGGGGCGGTAACGACGTCACGGGCTCAGCTGCAGGCCGTGCCGCGGGATCGCGAGCTCGTGCGCTTTGCCACCCTCGCGGCCAACAGCCACAACACCCAGCCGTGGATCTTCTCCGCCCACGGCAACGAAATCGCGATTGCGCCGGATTTTTCGCGCCGCTGTCCGGCCGTGGATCCGGACGATCATCACTTGTTCGTCAGTCTCGGCTGTGCCGCCGAAAACCTCATCCTCGCTGCGTCCGCACTGGGCTGGCGCGCCGACCCGGTCATCGACGGCGAGCGGATCGTGATCGCGCTCGAGCAAGCCCCGCCGGATGCATCAACGTTGGCCGCCGCGATTCCAGTCAGGCAATGCACCCGCGCGGCGTTCGATGGCAGGCCCGCCGCGCCCGAGACCTTGCGCCGGCTCGAGAGCGCCTGTCGCGAACCTGATGTCACGGCAATCCTGATGACCGAGCGCGCCGCGATCGCCGGGGTCACCGACTACGTGCTCGAAGGCAACTCGGCGCAAATGCGCGACAAGGCCTTCATGCGCGAGCTCGTGAGCTGGATTCGCTTCAACGAGGCGGAGGCGGTCGCGACCTTGGACGGGCTGTTCGCGCCGGCCTCGGGAAACCCCTCGCTGCCGTCGTGGCTGGCGCGGCCGCTGCTCAAGCTCTTCTTTACCGAGAGCGGGGAAAACAAGAAGTACCGTGACCAGCTCGCCAGCTCTGCGGGCGTCGTCGTGCTCGCGGCCGAGCGCAGTGACAAATCGCACTGGATTGCGGTCGGCCGCGCCTGTCAGCGCTTCGGTTTGCAGGCGACCGCGCTGGGGCTCAAATACTCCTTCGTCAATCAGCCGGTCGAGACGGCGGCGCTGAGGCAGCAATTTGCAACCTCGCTCGGACTCGGCGAACGTCGCCCCGACATCGTGATGCGTTTCGGAACCGGCCCGGACCTGCCGAAATCTCTGCGGCGTCCACCGGAGCAGGTGATGCGGCCCTAACGACGTAAACCGCTCAGCGCCGGCGACTCGCCCGGCAGCATGTTCGATCTGATATCGCTGTCCATGCGGACCGAATCTCGCTGAATGAATCCAGCCCCGAACGACAGGCTGAGATTGGAGGTCGGCTTGAACTCGACGCCCGCAAATGCGCTGGTGCCGGGCGCCGCACCAGATGTCAGCGGCGCAACCGAGCTGCCGATGCCGTTGCCATATTTCAACGTGTCGAAACCGGCAAAGAACGTCACGGGCATGCCGCCCATGGTCTTGGTGTTGTAGCCGAACTGCGTGCTGTCATATGAGAGCGCGCTGAAATTGCCGGCAAGGCCGGTCTGGCTGAGTCCGGTCTGACTGAGGCCGCTCCAATTCAGGTTGCCGCGCTGGCTGCCGACGAAGAAGCCGTTCGCGCGGCTGCGCCAATCCGGATCGCCGGCATTGAAGCTGGTGGAATTGCCATAAATATCGGAACTCTGGTCGGCGCCACCGCTGAGGCCGAAAGGCCCGCCGGGGACCCAGTATTTCAGCGGCGCGACCTGGGCGTGAACCGGTGCTGCCGTCACGCAAAGCATAGCGAGCAGAGCTGCAAGAACGGGTGAAGGGGCAAGGCTGGACATTGAGACTACCGTCAAGACTTTTGCAGAATATACTCCCCTGATATCCCCAATGCCAGCCGAGCGGCCGCGCCAACGTCGCAGCCAAGGGCCTCCCCACAGCCGAACCTGATGCCGCACGTTCCCCTGCTCACGCGCCTGACATCCGCTTTCCGCGAGGTTCCGGGCCTCGCCGCCATCGTGCTGGGCGGCTCGCGCGCGCGAGGCAGCGGGCATCTCACCTCCGACTATGATGTCGGGCTCTACTTCGCCGCGGCGCGCCCGCTCGACACCGAGCGGCTGCTTGCGGCTGCGAAGGAGATCGCCGACGATCCTGCCGCCGCGACCGTGACGCCAATCGGTGAATGGGGACCGTGGATCGTCGGCGGCGCCTGGCTGTCGGTGCAAGGCAGCAAGGTCGATCTGCTCTATCGCAACGCCGATGCGGTCGAAGCCGTGACGAGGGCCTGCCATGGCGGACTCGTCACGATGGATTATCAACCCGGCCATCCCCACGGTTTCTGCTCGGCAATCTGGATGGGCGAGATCGCATATTGTCAGCCACTGCACGATCCGCAGGGCATAATCGCACGGCTGAAATCGATCGCCCTGCCCTATCCTCGCCCCTTGCGCGAAGCCCTGATCCAGCGCTTCCAGTGGGAGATCCTGTTTGGCATCGAGAACGCCGAGCTCGCCATTGCGCGCGGTGACCGAACCCACATCGCGGGATCGCTCTACAGATCGCTCGCCTGCATCGCGCAGGTGCTGTTCGCGCTCAACGAACGCTATCTCATCAACGAAAAGGGCGCCCTGCACGAAGCGGCCCTCTTGCCGCTGACGCTTCCGCATCTTGTGGAACGGATCGACGAGGTCTGGCGGCTGGTCGGCGACGGCGCCCCTGCACCCGCCTGTGAAGTCCTGCGCCAGATCGACCGGCAGTTGAAGGCGCTGACGCAGCCCGGTGCACCGGGGTCGTGAAAGTTATGCGGTCCGATCCACGGAGGACGATGAATCGGCCGGCGGATATTTCGTCACCGGCACCATGAAGGATTTCGTCCCGACCTGGTAGATGACCTTGCCGTTCTGGCCGTCATCGGTTGCGATTTGCGTCTGCCCGAACATGATCACGTTCTTGTAGACGTAGCCGGTGCCCTTACGGGTGACGCCGTCGGTGGTGACGCTGACCTCGGCTTCCTTGCCGTTGACGGACAGCACCTTGAAGCTCGCGCTTTTGCCGTTGGCGCTGGAATAGCCGCCCCAGCTTCCCATCAGGCGGCTGTCGGAGGCCGGCGGGGCCTGCTTCTCGAGATTGGCGGTCTGCTTGCCGGCGCCCCCGAACGAGAACAGCATCACCATGTTCTTGCCGTCCTTGGTGCCGACCGTAATCCCGCCGAAGGTGATGAGCGTGCCCTTGACCTCGGCGAAGCCGCGCTCGGTGTGGCCGTTATGAGTGTACTCGACCTGCGCCCGGGCGCCGCGGATGTTCACGACCTTGAAGCCGACGGGCTGGTTGTTGCCCACCCAATTGCCCTTCCAGTCACCGACCAGAGCACTCTGGTGATAGAGCCGCTCGTTGGCCGGCGAAATCTGGTTTGTGCTCGATGTGACGATGGCCATTGGATTGCTCGGAGACGGGCCTGACAAACCCGCGCTTTCGCTCGCTTCGGCAATGTCAGGATGCCGACTGGAAACGAACGGAAACCATGCGATTAGGGCCACGCGCCGGTTAACGAGGCGTTAAGCTCGAGCATCGCCCGGGCGGGCAAAAGGTCTCAGCTGGGGGGCTTCAGCGGCCCCAGCGATCCGACCAGATCTTCTCGCCGATCAGGCAATTGACGCGCGGCTCCCTGTCGGCGACCGGCATCACGGGACGCTCCGGCGTGCGGCCGGCGACCTCCATCAGCAGCTTGGTGCGGATCGCCTCCTTGAACTTGTCGCGGTCCTTGATCGTGATGACGAAGGAGCCGGGGCCGCCGATGACGCAGTCCTCGTAGTAGAAATCGAGATTGTCGATATCCATGGTCGAATAGGACGGCTCCTTGACCATGATCGGCAGGCCGTTGATGACGATGCCCTTCTCGAGCGCCGCATCGCGCGCCACCGTGACTGGGCCGCCATTGTTGTTGGGGCCGTCGCCGGAAATGTCGATCACGCGGCGCAGGCCGCGATAGGGATCCTCATCGAACAGCGGCATCGCGAAAGCGATCGCGCCCGAGATCGAGGTGCGCGAGGCGCGCCGGATCGGCGTCTTCATGATCTCGGCGGCGACCGCGTCCGCCGTCTCGGGACCGTCGACCAGCCGCCAGGGAATGATGATCTTCTGGTCGCTGGAGGCAGCCCACTCGAAATAGGTCACCGCGATCCGGCCGTTCGGGCCGAGCTTCAGCGCCTGGAGAAACTCCTTCGACTGGATCGCCTGCGCATAGCCCTCGCGCTGGATCGCGAGCTCGTCCATGTCCATGGAATAGGACACGTCGACCGCGAGGACCAGCTCGACGTCGACCGTCTGCGCGTCCCTGTCGGCCGCAGGCCGGTGCGGCTGATTTTTAGGCGGCTCAAATTTTGGTCCTGGTGCCGCGATGCCCGCGACATCCCCTCCGGCAAACATGCCGGCCACCAGCACAGCCCCGATCGAGAACAGCAACCGCATCGCAGCCTCTCCCGTCGTATGACGTGATGGTGACATGCAATCGCCTTGCCGCAAAGCGCGAAGATCGCTTGCGCTTCACATTCGAGTTAGGGATTCGCGGCTCAGGCGTACACGCGCCTTGCGTAATGCTGCCGCCGTGTTGCCGCGCTTGCGCCGCTGGAACACGCTCGTGCGCTCGCGCCATCGGGCTCATGATGCGCGAAGCGGGAGCGACGGGCACGGGGACAGAGCTCCCCGCCCACTTGTCCGAAGCGATTTCCGTGCTAGGTTGGCCGCACAGATGGGGATGGAGTCCCCCGACAACCGCCCGGCGGTCGATCACCGTATGGGCTGATGACTCCTGCTTGAGGAGGGGCAATCTTTGAGCCTCTGCCTTCGGCGGGAGCATGGACAAACCCGCCGGTGGCGGGTTTTTTGTTGTCTGGCGCAAGGCCGGGAGAAGGCGAAGACGTGACGACGACGACACCGAATGCTGTACGTAACGGGCTGCCCAGAGGAATCTGGGTGCTCGGCTTCGTCTCGATGCTGATGGACATCTCCTCCGAGATGATCCACGCGCTGCTGCCGATCTATCTGGTCACCGTGCTCGGCGCTTCGACGCTGACCGTCGGCTTCATCGAGGGCATTGCGGAGGCGACGGCCTCGATCACGAAGATCTTTTCCGGCGCGCTGTCGGACTGGCTCGGCCGCCGCAAGCTGCTCGCCGCACTCGGCTATGGCCTCGCCGCGCTGACCAAGCCGCTGTTCCCGCTCGCGCCCAGCGTCGAATGGCTGGTGGCCGCGCGCTTCGTCGATCGCGTCGGCAAGGGCATTCGCGGCGCGCCGCGCGATGCGCTGATCGCCGATATCGCCCCCGTCGGCCTGCGCGGCGCGAGCTTTGGCCTGCGGCAATCGCTCGACACTATCGGCGCCTTCGTCGGGCCGCTCGCCGCGATCGGCCTGATGTGGTGGACCGCCGACAATTTCACCGCCGTGTTCTGGGTGGCGGTGCTGCCGGCCTTCCTGTCCTTCGGCCTGATCGCGTTCGCGGTGAGCGAGCCGGACCCGGATCCGAGCCGGGAGCCCGCAAAAAATCCGCTCAATCTCGCCGCCATGCGGCGGCTCGGAGCGGTCTATTGGCGTGTCGTGGCCGTCGGAATCGTGTTCACGCTCGCGCGCTTCAGCGAGGCCTTTCTGATCCTGCGCGCGCAGAATATCGGGCTCAATGCGATGTGGGTGCCGGCGGTGCTGGTGCTGATGAACATCGTCTACGCCCTGTCGGCCTATCCGGCCGGCGTGCTCTCGGACCGGATCAACCGGACCGGCCTGCTCGCGCTCGGGCTCGTCTTCCTCGCCGGTGCCGATCTCGCGCTTGCGCTGCTGCCGAACCTTTCGGGCCTCGCACTCGGCGTCGCGCTGTGGGGGTTGCATATGGGACTGACGCAGGGCCTGCTCTCGGCGCTCGTCGCCGACGCCGCGCCGCCGAGCCTGCGCGGCACCGCGTTCGGCTATTTCAACCTGTTCACCGGCCTTGCCTTGCTGGCCGCGAGCGTGATCGCGGGCGCGCTGTGGGACGCCTATGGCCCGGCCGGAACGTTCCTTGCGGGGCTCGGCTTCGCGCTGCTTGCGCTTCTGGGGCTGCTTGCCGTCGGCAATGGCCTCGCGACGGAGGACAAATGATGACGGGGGAGCGTCCATCATGCTGAGCGGGGCAATCGCGATCGTGATCGGTAGCGCCCTGGGCGGCTGTGCGCGCTATTTCGTTTCCGGTGTGATCGCGCGGCGGCTGGGTGAAACGTTTCCGTGGGGCACCCTGACCATCAACGTCACCGGCGCCTTCGTGATCGGCATCTTCGGCGCGCTGGCGACCCATCCCGGCTCGGCCTTCGCCGCGCCCACCCCATGGCTGTTCGCGGTGACCGGCTTTCTCGGCTGCTACACCACGGTGTCCTCGTTCAGCCTGCAAACGCTGACGCTCGCGCGGAGCGGCGAGCCGATGCATGCGCTCGGCAACATCGTGTTCTCGGTCGGGCTTTGCCTTGCCGCCGTCAGTTGCGGCTTCCTCCTTGCGGACGGTCTGGGAGGCTAGCGGATGGAATTTGGAAAGGCATCGGCAGCGCGGCATCTTCACCTCTCCCCGCTTGCGGGGAGAGGTGCAAGAGGAAGCGTGTGATGAACTCGCCCTCCTCCGCCGAGCGCTGGCGCACTGCGATACTCTATGCTTGGGTCGCCGCGGGCAGCGTCGTCGGCGGCCTGACGCGCTATCTGGTCGGGCTGGCGCTCGATACCGGACCTGGCTTTCCCGTCGCGACGCTGTTCATCAACACGATGGGCTCGCTGATCATCGGCTTCTACGCGACGCTGACCGGCCCCGAGGGCCGCATGCTGGCGCGGCCCGAGCACCGGCAGTTCGTCATGACCGGGTTCTGCGGCGGCTACACCACCTTTTCGACCTTCAGCCTGGAGACCTTCCGCCTGTTCCATGACGGCATGAAATACACGGCGCTCGCCTACATCGCCGTATCCGTGATCTGCTGGCTGGTGTCGGTATGGATCGGCCATATGATGGCGAGCCGCTACAACCGCTTGACAAGGAGCTGAGCATGCAAATTCCCAATCAGGCAGTTTCGCTCCGGATCTTCATCGGCGAGAGCGATCATTTCGACGGCAAACCGCTCTATGAAGCCATCGTGATGACGGCGCGCGAGCGGCACCTTGCGGGCGCCACCGTGCTGCGCGGACCGATGGGGTTCGGCAAATCGAGCCGGCTGCACACCTCGAAGATCCTGCGGCTGTCGGAAGACCTGCCGCTGCTGATCGAGATCGTCGACAGCGAGGACAACATCAACGCATTCCTGCCCATCCTGGACGGCATGATGTCGAGCGGGCTGATCACCTTGGAGAAGGTGCAGGTCCTGCAATATGGTGCGAAGGTCGCAGGCTGATCGCCGCGGCTGGGAACCGAGCCCGCCGATTCCAGGAGGCGGAATGAACGAGAAGACCGTCACCAAGCCGAAAACCAGGACCAAGACCAAGGTCGAGCGGCCGAAGCTGCACAAGGTCATCCTGATCAACGACGACTACACGCCGCGCGAATTCGTCACCATGGTGCTGAAGTCCGAATTCCGCATGACGGAGGATCAGGCCTACAAGGTGATGATCACCGCGCACAAGCTCGGCGCCTGCGTGGTCGCCGTGTTCACCAAGGACGTCGCCGAGACCAAGGCGACGCGCGCCACCGACGCCGGCCGCGCCAAGGGCTACCCATTGCTGTTCACGACCGAGCCGGAGGAATAGCGGCTCAATCGACCAGCGCCGGCGTCTCATCCGCCAGCCCATAGACGCGCTGCGCCTTGGAAAATCCCGCGATCGGAAACTCGCCGAGCTCGCGCCAGTCGTGGCGGCAGATATTGGCAAAGCCTTCCGAGGCCACGACGGTCCGTCCCAGGCGGCCCGTGATCTTCTCGAGCCTTGCGGCAAGGTTGACGGCCGGTCCGATGCAGGTGAAGTCGAGGCGGTTGCCGCCGCCGATATTGCCGTAGAGGATGTTGCCGACGTGCAACGCGACGCCGAAGCGGAAGCGCTCGATGGCCTCACCGACCGGAAAGGCCAGCGCCTCGACGCTGGCGCGGGATTCGCGCGCGGCTTCCAGCACGCGCGAACAGACATTCGCGGCATCGCCGACATATTCGTCGATCGGGAATACGGCGAGCAGGCCGTCGCCCATGAACTTCAAGACCTCGCCGCCATGGGCGAGGATCGCGGTGACCTGACAGTCGAAATAATGATTGAGGATCTGGACCACCGTCTCGGGCGGCAGCCGGTCCGACAGCGCGGTGAAGCCGCGCAGGTCCGAGAGCCAGATCGCGGCCTGCATCGTGTCGTTGTGGCCGCGGCGGATCTGGCCGCCGAGGATGCGTGCGCCGGCGCGGTTACCGACATAAGTGTCGAGCAGCATCTCCGCGGTGCGGCGCAGGGTGATGATCTCGCTGACGCGCGCGAGCGGCGCGATGAGGGCCCGGATCGACGCGATGTCGTCGTCGCTGAAGCCGCCGGGACGTCGCGTCACCCAGCTGGTTGCGTGAATGGAGCCATCGAGAAACGGCACCGGCACCGCAATATAGTCGGTCGCGCCTTCAGCGCGCATGTCGTCGAGAAACGGAAAGCGCTTATCGTCGGGATCGTTCGCGCGCCCCCTGACCTCCAGCGCCTGCTCGAACACGACGCGAAGGGGGCTGCGGGCGAATTCGGGCGTGTCCAGAACGTCGAAATCGACGGTGCCGATCTCGACTTCCTCACCCTGCCGCCAGATGAAGTTGCGGCCGAAGACTTCGGGATGCAGCGTGCGGATGAAGATGCCGAACCGCCACACCGGCAGGCCGGCCGCGACCAGGCGTTCGCAGAAGTCGGTGATCATCACGGCCGGCTCAACCGACCAGACGCCGTCGATCAGCCAGTTGCGGACGCGCTGGAGCTCGGAACTGTTCATAGCTCATTTGCGGATGAAGTGGTGGACCCGTCAAGCCGCGCGGTGGGCTAGTACGGCAACATCAACGCCCCACCTGTCCGCGATCACGCAGGAAATGGTCGGCCAGGACGCAGGCCATCATGGCCTCGCCGACAGGCACGGCGCGGATGCCGACGCAGGGGTCGTGGCGGCCTTTCGTGAAGATTTCGGTCTCGGCGCCCTTGCGATCGACAGTCCGGCGGGGCTGCAGGATCGAGGAAGTCGGCTTCACCGCAAAACGCACGACCACCGGCTGCCCGGTGGAGATTCCGCCCAGCACGCCGCCGGCATGGTTGGACAGGAAGCGCGTGCCGTCATTGCCGGTGCGCATTTCGTCGGCGTTCTCCTCCCCGGTCAATTCCGCCGCGCCAAAACCGGCGCCGATCTCGACGCCTTTCACCGCGTTGATGGTCATCATCGCGCCCGCCAGATCGGAATCGAGCTTGGCATAGATCGGCGCGCCGAGTCCGGCCGGCACGCCCTCGGCGACGATTTCGATCACCGCGCCGATCGAGGAGCCGCTCTTGCGGATGCCGTCGAGATAGGTCTCGAAGAACGCGGCCTTGTCCTTGTCCGGACAGAAGAACGGATTGTTTGCGACCTCGTCCCAGTCCCACTTCGCGCGGTCGATCTTGTGCGGGCCGATCTGCACCAGGGCGCCGCGCACCCTGACGTCGGGCAGCACCTTGCGCGCGATGGCGCCGGCGGCAACCCGCGTCGCGGTCTCGCGCGCGGAGGAGCGGCCGCCACCGCGATAATCGCGCAGGCCGTATTTGGCCTCATAGGTGAAGTCGGCGTGGCCGGGGCGAAATTTGTCCTTGATCTCGGAATAGTCCTTCGAGCGCTGGTCGGTGTTCTCGATCAGGAGCCCGATCGGCGTGCCCGTCGTCACCTGCACACCGGTCTCCGGATGCGCCATCACGCCGGACAGGATCTTCACCTGGTCCGGCTCCTGGCGCTGGGTGGTGAAGCGCGACTGGCCGGGACGGCGGCGGTCGAGGTCGCCCTGGATGTCGGCCTCGGTGAGCGGGATCATGGGCGGACAGCCGTCGACCACACAGCCGATGGCCACCCCATGGCTCTCGCCGAAGGTGGTGACGCGGAACATGTGGCCGAAGGTGTTGAAGGACATCGCTGCTCGGTGGTTCGCAAGTCAGTTCTGACTTGTCGTGGTAACGCGGAGGAACAGCCTGGTCAAACACAGTCGGTCATTCCGGGGCGCTCGGAGAGCGAACCCGGAATCTCGAGATTCTCAGGTGCGCCAGGGCGCACCGGAGTTCGGTGCTTCGCACCGCCCCGGAATGACGGCAGGTGGCCTAACTGAACTTCTCCAGCCGCCCGTCGCGGAACACGTAGACCGCCCCCTGCTCGATATAGAGTTCCGCGGCGCTGGCCGGCGTCTCCAGCCCCAAGCACACCATCAGGGCCCGGCAGGTCCCGCCATGGGCCACCGCGACCGTGTCGGTCCGCAGCTGATCGTACCAGGCGCGCACGCGGACCTGAACATCGGCATAGGTCTCGCCGCCGGCGGGGCCCACCCTCCATTTGTCGGCGAGGCGCCTGGCGTAAATGTCGGGATCAGCCGCTTCGCTCTCGGCCAGCGTCAGCCCTTCCCAGGCGCCGTAGCCGATCTCGCGCAGCCGATCGTCGAGCGCATAGTCGGCGACCGGCAGCTCGAGCTTGAAGCGCGCGAGCTCCATGGTCTGGCGCGCGCGGCCGAGCGGGCTCGACACGTAAGGCAGCGCCGCCTTGTCGCGCCCCTCGCGCTTGAACAGGTCGGCGAGAATGCCGCCGGCCTGGACGGCCTGACTGCGCCCGCGCGCGTTCAGCGGAATGTCCTTGGTGCCCTGAAGCCTGCCGAGCGCATTCCACTCGGTCTCGCCGTGGCGGAGATAGTAGATCGTGGGCACGGCCATTCCAGCCTGAAGATCAGTCCTTGCCGCCGAACGAAATATCCGGCGCATCGGGCCTCTTCATGCCCAGCACGTGATAGCCGGAATCGACGTGATGCACCTCACCGGTGACGCCGCGCGAGAGGTCGGAGAGCAGATACAACGCGCTGCCGCCGACGTCCTCGGTCGACACGTTGCGCCGCATCGGCGCGTTGGTCTCGTTCCACTTCAGGATATAGCGGAAGTCGCCGATGCCGGAGGCGGCGAGCGTCTTGATCGGACCGGCCGAGATCGCGTTGACGCGGATGTTCTTCTCGCCGAGGTCGGCGGCGAGATAGCGCACGCTGGCCTCCAGCGCCGCCTTCGCCACGCCCATCACGTTGTAATGCGGCATCCACTTCTCGGCGCCGTAATAGCTGAGCGTGATCAGCGAGCCGCCATCCGTCATCAGCTTCTCGGCGCGCTGCGCCACGGCCGTGAACGAGTAGCAGGAGATCAGCAGCGACTTCGAGAAATTCTCCGCGGTGGTGTCGACGTAACGGCCTTCGAGCTGCTCGCCATAGGCGATCGCGTGCACCAGGAAGTCGATCTTGCCCCACTTCTCCTTCAGCACCGCGAACGCCGCATCGATGGTTGCGGCATCTGTGACATCGCAATGGCCGAGCACGAGACCGCCGATCTCGGCGGCCAGCGGCTCCACGCGCTTCTTCAGCGCATCGCCCTGATAGGTGAAGGCGAGCTCGGCGCCGGCGGCGTGGCATGCCTTGGCGATGCCCCAGGCGATCGAGCGATTGTTGGCAAGACCGAGGATCACCCCGCGCTTGCCCTGCATCAGACCTGAATTCTGCGCCATGTTTGAACGTCCCGTCGAACTCTTGCTGAGGTCTGGAGGTACACCAGCCCTCCTTTGCGGTACAGCCCTAATACGCCGCGTTAACGCTGTTTAGAGCACCGGAATAGCCGTTCCATTCGGGTGTTATGATCCCTATAGGCGCTTGCGCCTGAGACCAGGACGTCAAGACCGCAATGAGCGCGTTTCGCCAGAGTGTGGAAGCCATGATCCCGGCGTTGCGGCGCTACGCCCGCGCGCTCACGCGCGACGCGGACGTGGCCGACGATCTGGTGCAGGACACGCTGGTGCGGGCCCTGCGCTCGGAGCGATTGTTTCTCGGAGGCGACGTCAGGAGCTGGCTCTACACGATCCTGACCAACCTCAACAAGAACCGGCGGCGCTCGCTGGCAAGGCGGCCGCAATTCATGCAGCTGACTGAGAACAACCCCGATGCCAGCGGCACCGAAGCCGAAGGGCGCGACATCGAGAGGGCGCTGGCGACGCTCGTCGAGGAGCAGCGTTCGGTGCTGCTGCTGGTCATGCTGGAAGGCATGAGCTACCGCGAGGTCGCCGACATCCAGGGCGTGCCGATCGGCACCGTGATGTCGCGCCTCGCCCGTGCCCGTGCCCACGTCAAGGCCGCATTGGAAGGCGAGCGCCCGACGCTCAGGCGGGTGAAATGATGGCAGGGTCGATGCATCGCGGATCGTCCGCCCGCAACATGCCGATGCCGCGAGCAAAGTTGAGCTTTGGACGACATTGTGGGCCACAGAGCCAGAGACGATTGAGATGAACGAGCGCAAGATCCCAGTGACCGAGGACGAACTGCACGCCTATGTCGACGGCGAGCTGCCGGCCGAGCGCCGCGCCGACGTCGAGGCCTGGCTGGTCGCCCATCCTGAAGAGGCCGAGCGCGTGCAGTCCTGGCGCGCCATGGCGGAGATGCTGCACGCCCGCTACGATTCCATCGCCCACGAGCCGGTGCCGGCACGGCTGGAGCTCGAGCGGCTGGAGCGCCGCCCGCGGCAATGGCTCTATGGCGCCGCCGCGGCTGTGCTGGTTGCCTTCGTCGCCGGCGGCACGGCCGGCTGGGTCGCGCATGGCGCCGCCAGCGCCCCCTCGACCTTCCAGAGCTTCACCGCGGATGCGCTCGACGCTCACCGCCTCTATGTCGTCGAGGTCCGCCACCCCGTCGAGGTCGGCGGCAATGAGCGCGACCACCTCCAGGCCTGGCTGACCCGGCGCTGCGGCTGGACCGTGTTTGCGCCGAACCTGGAGGCCAGCGGGCTGAAGCTGGTCGGCGGCCGGCTTTTGCCGGGCCCGAACGGCCCGGCGTCGTTCCTGATGTATGAGGGCGTCTCGGGCGAGCGCTACACGATCTACGCCGCCAAGACCGAGAATGGTGCGACGCAAATGCGTTACGCCAGGACCGACAAGGACGGCGCGCTGTTCTGGGCCGAGCGTGGCGTGGGTTACGTCGTCAGCGGCGGCGGCGATCGCGACCGGCTGACCAAGGTGGCGCAGGCGGTCTATGACCAGGCTGAGAAAAACGGCACCTAAACCACCGCTTGAGCACAGTGCCCAGATTCCGTCATTGAAAATTTGGAATCAAGACATCGGCGCGTCTCATTATCGCACCGGATGATCACGCGAAAATGAGCAGCGTTCGATCCGCCGATCGACGCGGGCGGCCTCGATTGGGGTTTTTGGTACCGCGCTGGTCCCCCTCTCGAGGCCGCACCTTTTTATCGGCTGCCCCGCCGGACAGCCGATACGTCGAGTTCATGAAGCGCTACCACGCCTCAGACATATGATGAGCATCATCTCCAGGACGAAGCCCTAGGCCTTTGGAAGAACCCCTTCAGTTCGATCGTCTCTAACCAAGCCCGCTACGTGGATTGTAGGGGTGTTGGTCCCGCCACTTCTCCATCAATGCTTCAAGCTCGGCGTCGTTCCCATCCGGTAGCATAATCCTGACGGTGACGAAGAGATCCCCGGTTCCGCCAGATTTCGGCAGGCCCTTGCCCTTGAGGCGAAAGGTCCGGCCACTGGAGGTGTTTTTCGGGACCGAAAGCTCCACGGCATTGCCGAGAGTAGGCACGCGGACCTTCCCGCCGAGCACCGCCTCGTAGAGCGTGACCGGCAGGTCGATCCTGAGATCGGCACCCTCGACCTTGAAGAAAGGGTGCGGCGCGATGTTGATGGTGATCAGGAGATCCCCGGGCGGATGCCCCTGCGCGCTCTCGCCCTGCCCGCGCAGCCGGATCTGCTGACCCTCGGTGACGCCGGCCGGAATCTTGACGTTGAGCTCCTTGCCTGTCGGCAGCCGGACGCGCTTCTCGCCGCCCTTGACCGACTCTTCCAGCGAGACGGACATGGCAACATTGACGTCGAGATCGAGCCCGATGCCGCCGGTGTCGAATTCGAACTGAGCTCCGCCGCCGGCCCCCGGCCGGGCGCCGCGCATCCCGCCGCCGAACATGCTGTTGAGGATATCCTCGAACGCGCCGCCGCCCGCGCCGGGGCCGCCGCCGGAGCGGAACGTATAGTTTTCGAACCCGCCGGGACCGGCGCGGCCGCGCGGCCCGCCACCGCCCGGAAACCCCTGGAAGCGCGGCTTGCCCTCGGCGTCGATCTCGCCGCGGTCGAACTGCTTGCGCTTGTCCTCGTCGCCGATGATCTCGTTCGCCGAGTTGATCTCGGAGAAGCGCTCGGCGGCTTTCGGGTCGCCCTTGTTGCTGTCGGGATGGTGCTTCTTGGCAAGCTTGCGATAGGCGCTCTTGATGGCGGCAGCGCTGGCGCTCCGCGGCACCCCCAAGACCTCATAGGGGTCGCGCATCCGTCACGTCTCCTTCAAGAATTCGAATTGTTCAAAGGGCTCCCCGCCCCATCTGCGATCCATGTGGGGAGAGAGTGGCATTTTTGCAACTAGGGGCGTTCGCCGATTCCTAGCTCCGCCACGGCTTTAGCGTATGAATCTCCCAACGGCCACGGCTGCTTTGGCAGCCGGCGCCCTGGAGCCAGCTTTCGGTCGTCCCGTTGACGTAGCTCGCCAGGAAATCGCGGCATTTGCGGCCGTCCTCGGCGGCATAGGATTGCGCGATCGGCGTCACCGAGCCGCGCGCCCCGGTCTCCGGATTCTCCCAATGCTGGCTGGAATCCTTGTCGCCCTTGCTGAGGACGTCGGTGGCGGCGTTGCGGGTGAAGGCGAGATCGGTCTCGGTCGGCGGCGCGTCCTTCGCCGGTCGCGCGATCGAGCCGGTGAGGTCGCTGTCGTCGGCCTTGGCGTAGGCGCTCTGGTCGTTGCGGGAGAAGCTGCAGCCTCCGGCCCCGAGCCCGATGAGAATGATCGTCATGACGAAGCCGGACGGCCGGATCGCCGATAGGCCAACGCGTCCCCATGCCCTATATAGGGCGGTAGCGGACAACAACGCGTTTTGGGCCGCGGGACGCAACTCGGACTCCAGACATGACCGACACGACCTCGATGAAACACCAGACACCCTTAACATCCGGTGATTTCACCGCCGCCGACGAGCCATTTGCGCTGTTCGAGAGCTGGCTGAACGAGGCGATCAAGAGCGAGCCGAACGATCCGAACGCCATGGCGCTCGCGACCGTCGATCCCGACGGCCTCCCTGACGTGCGCATGGTGCTGATGAAGGGCTTCGATACCGCGGGTTTCGTCTTCTACAGCCACATCGCCAGCCAGAAGGGCCGCGAACTCGCCGCAAATCCTAAGGCAGCATTACTTTTTCACTGGAAGTCGCTGCGCCGTCAGGTCCGCATCCGCGGCAACGTGACGCCGGTGACCGACGCGGAAGCCGACGCCTATTTCGCCACCCGGCCCAAGCAGGCCCAGATCGGCGCCTGGGCGAGCAAGCAGTCCGAGGCGCTGGAGAGCCGCTTCGCCTTCGAACAAGCCATCGCGAAAGTCGCGGCCAGATACGTCATCGGCGAAGTGCCGCGGCCGCCGGGCTGGAGCGGCTGGCGCATCACGCCCTCGCGGATCGAGTTCTGGCACGACCGCCCGTTCCGCTTGCACGACCGCATCGAATTTCGTCGTGACGCGGCTGGCCAGAAGTGGTCCAAGACGCGGATGTATCCTTGACCCTCATCTTGATCCTTGTCTCGAGCTTTGGGCCGACCTGAAAGATGTCCATGCCGCATTCGTCCAATGCGCCGCGCCGCACGCTGCTCCTGACCGGAGCCAGCCGCGGCATCGGCCACGCCACCGTGATCCGCTTCTCCTCGGCGGGCTGGCGCGTCATCACCTGCTCGCGGCATCCTTTCCCCGAGGACTGCCCGTGGGATGCTGGTCCTGAGGACCACATCCAGGTCGACCTCGCCGATCCCAGGGACACGACCCGCGCGATCTCCGACATCCGCAACCGTCTCGAAGGCGGCATGCTGCATGCGCTGGTCAACAACGCCGCGATCTCGCCGAAGGGCCCGGGCGGCTCGAGGCTCGGCTCGGTGGATACCGACCTCGAGACCTGGACGCATGTCTTTCACGTCAACTTCTTCGCGCCGATCATGATCGCGCGCGGGCTGATCGAGGAATTGAAGGCGGCCAAGGGCTCGGTCGTGAACGTCACCTCGATCGCGGGCTCGCGCGTGCATCCGTTCGCGGGGGCCGCCTACGCCACCTCGAAGGCCGCGCTCGCCTCGCTGACGCGCGAGATGGCTTCCGACTTCGGCCGCATCGGCGTGCGCGTCAACGCCATCGCGCCGGGCGAGATCGACACCTCGATCCTGTCGCCGGGCACCGAGAAGATCGTCGAGCAGCAGATCCCGCTGCATCGCCTCGGCACCCCCGACGAGGTCGCCAAGATCATCTACGTGCTGTGCACGGACACCAGCTCCTACGTCAACGGCGCCGAGATCCACATCAACGGCGGCCAGCACGTGTAGGCGTCACTGTCATTGCGAGCGCAGCGAAGCAATCCAGAATCTTTCCGTGGAAAGACTCTGGATTGCTTCGTCGCAAGAGCTCCTCGCAATGACGCAATTGGAACTAGCGTTCGGGAAGCAAGGCGATCCAGATAACGCCGCCGCAAGACCTGGATCGCCCTCGCCTTCCGTCCCTCAATCGATTCGAATCCGACGTGACCTGTCGCGCGGCCGCGGAGCGGCCGAGCTGAATGCGGTCGAGCAATCGTCGTCGTTCTCACCGTCGAGCAGCGGAGCACCACAGTGCCGGCACATGCGCACCGACATCGACGCCTTGCCGCCCGTCATCGCCCGACGATAGTTCGCCAGATCGATGACGTTGCGGGGCGACGTTATGTGTTTTTCAACCATGGCTGGTTCCTCGCGGCTACGCACTACTTATCGCAGACAAGTTTCGCGCAAACGTTCAGCCCACCGCTCAAATTTTACCGGAGGAATTGCGGCACGATGCACCCATCACCGTGACGCCTCAATCCCGATCTATTCTGCGACACGATTCATCGTGTCTGTGCGACCGGCGTAAGGTCTCGGTAGCTATTTTCCGAGCGCGCGACGCGATCAGAGCCACTTCTTCCATTTGAAGATCCAGTACGGGACGATCGCGGCGATCAGCATCATCACCAGCGCCATCGGATAGCCGTGCACCCATTCGAGTTCCGGCATGACCTTGAAGTTCATGCCGTAGATGGAGGCGATCAGCGTCGGCGGCATCAGGACGACCGCCATGACCGAGAACAGCTTGATGATGTTGTTCTGCTCGAGATTGACGACGCCGAGCATGGCGTCGAGCACGAAGGTGATCTTGTTGGAGAGATAGGAGGCGTGGTCGGTCAGCGAGGCCACATCGCGCTGCATGGTCTTGAGTTGCTCGCGCATGTCCTTTGACCATTTCACGCCCTCGACGACCGCGGACAGGAACGTGACGACGCGACCGATCGAGACAAGGCTCTCGCGAACCTTCGAGGTCAGGTCGCCCTTGCGGCCGATCGAGATCAGGATCTGGGAATATCTCTTTGCCTGCCCGTGGCGCGTGCTTTCCGGCTCGAAGATGTCGTGGCTGACCTGGTCGATCTCGGCGCCGCAACGCTCCAGGATGTCGGCGCAGCGGTCGATCACGGCGTCCAGCAGCTCCATCAGCACCGTCTCGCCGGTGATGGACGGCGTACAGGAGCGGGCGAGCTTGGCCTCGACGAGGGCGAAGGGCTTGGGGAGATCGTAGCGCACCGTCACCAGGCGGTGGTCGGCGAGGATGAAGGTCACCGCCGTGGTCCTGGGCATGTCGGTATCGGAGTGGCACATCAGCGTCGCGGTCATGTAGCGCCCGCCGTTCTCGATATAGAGGCGGCTCGAGATCTCGATCTCCTGCATGTCTTCCCGGGTCGGGATGGCGATGCCCGCGAGCCGCTCCACCGACTTGTCCTCAGCCGCGCTCGGATTGACGAGATCGATCCAGACCGCGCTTTCGGGCAACGCGGAAAGATCCTCGATCACGACCTTCTTCAGGGCGGACTCCGAGGGAACAAACACCGAAAGCATGCACGACTCCGGAGACCTGCGACAGAATGACAGCCCTTAGCGCGATTCTGGCCAATTCACGATGACAACTGCATTAAGGATGCGTTTGCATTTGGGGGCGCGCCATGGCTCAACTGTGGCACGGAAACGACAGCTTGCCATTTCTCGCCCCAAAACCTGCACGTTGCCGCAAAATTTGCGGCAGAAAAGCCACAGGTGGGCTCTCGCAGCGCGGGAAAAGGGCTTCAGTGCTGGAATTGTGGCAGATTTCAACGATAATGGGATTAACGGAGTCGAGGAACTTGGGCGGTAAGCTCAAGCATTCCGCACGGTATTGTTTTGATTGGAACCAAACCATGTCGTCGCTGAAAGTTATGTTTGGGATTTTGGCCGCTGGCCTGATGCTGTCGGGCTGCATGCAGGCCACTCGCTATGAGGCGACCGACACCAAGGCCTTCAAGCCGAAGGACAAGGAACTCCTCGCCAAGGTCAAATACGAGAACGCCCCGGTCGCGGAGCCGTTCCGCCGGGCCATCGTCGAGTATCACCGCAAGGAATCGCCGGGCTCGATCGTGGTCGATTCCGACAACCATTATCTCTATTACGTGCTGGAGGGCGGCAAGGCGATCCGCTACGGCATCACCGTTGGCGAAGAGGCCATGGCCTGGTCGGGCATCGCCAAGGTAGGCAGCAAGACCGAGTGGCCGGCCTGGCACCCCACCCCCGGCGAAATCTCGCGCCTGGGCGTGCCGACCTATGTTGCCCCCGGCCCGGACAATCCGATGGGCTCCCGCGCGCTGTATCTCTACTCCGGCGGCAAGGACACGCTGTTTCGCATCCACGGCACCAACCAGCCGGAATATATCGGCGCCTCGATCTCGTCAGGCTGCATCCGCCTGACCAACGAGGACGCGATCGATCTCTATGATCGCGTCAAGGTCGGCACCCTCGTCGTGGTGCTTGAGCCGAAGCACGGCGACTCGCCCTACAATTCGCGGCTTGCGCTTGGCGGCACCCAGCCGGGCAGCTACTGATCGCCGCCTGATCTTCCTGACATCCAAAAGCGCCGGCTTCACCGGCGCTTTTTTGTTGCCGGCTTGTGCGGCCGGGACTTGCCGCCCTTGGCCGCCGACTTCTCCGCAGGCGCTGGAGCCTTCTCCACCCCCTCCTCGTCAGCGCCTTCCCGTGCCTCAGGCTTGACCTCGGGCTTGACCTCAGGCTTGGCCGCGACCTCGCGCGGCGGCGCTTCCTCGGGACGCTCCGCCGGCAGCAGCGGGGCGACCTGTGGCAGCGGATCCCAGACATTCCACTGGCAAATCCGGTAATCGTTGCGCCGCTGCGCCAGGTCGAGATGGATATGGTCCTCATGGTACCAGTCCGAGCCCGGGCCGAGCACGGTGGAAAACCGCGCGCAGACCGAGTGCAGCACGCGTTCGCGCACCTCGCGCGGCATGGTACGGTCGGTGAGGCCGATCGACTGCCCGTTGGCCAGCTTGATGGAGCGCACGTCGATGGCGTTGGCCTTGCCGTGCTCCGAAAGCATCGCGCCGGCGACGCGGTTGCGGCCGCGGCACTCGAAGGAATCGAAATTATCGAGGTCGCTGATGGTCGAGCCGAGGCTGCTGGCCAACGGCACCATGTCCTTGCGCAGCCAATCGGCGATCGCGGACGCCATGGTACAGCGAAGGATCGCCGCCGGCTTGACCGTCACCTTGCGCTTGTCCGGCAGCACGACAGCTTCCAGCCGCACCAGATCTTCGCCGCCGCAGGCGCCGGGGCCGCGGATATCCGGAATGGAGGGCGCGATCGCGATCTCCTCGGTCAGCGCGAGACGGCAGGCCGAGGCCTGCTTCTCGGGCGGCGCCGCGGCCTCTGCGGGCTTGTCGGGAGACGGCCTGTCCCGGGAAGGTTTGTCCTCGGCCTCCGCCGGCGCCGCTTCTGGCGCTTTGGGAGCCTCCTCAGGGCGCGGTCTCGGCAGCGGAATCCTGGCGGAATGAACCGCCGGGCGCGGCCGGGGTGCGCCGATACCGAAGATATCCAGGGGGGATGTCTGCCTTCGCGCCTCTGCCCGGTCGACGAGCACAAGCGATAGCCCGAGCGCAGCGGTAACTATTGCCGCGCCAGCGGACATATAGCCGCGACAAGACCATTTGCGGCGAAAGTCCGGCAGGCTAAAAGTCATGGCAATCTTTGGCCCAACGCTGAGAGCGACAACGCGCCCAGCGACTTCTCGGAGGAACGTCGGAATGCTTGGTTTGATGCAAGATTGGCCCCTGCTCTGCCACCGGATCATCGAACACGCCGCCAAAATTCATGGCAAGCAGGAGGTGGTCACACGCTCGGTCGAGGGACCGATCCATCGCACCACTTACGCAGAGATCCACAAGCGCGCGCTCAAGGTCTCGCAGATGCTGGAGCGCGACGGCATCAAGCTCGGAGACCGTGTCGCGACCATCGCCTGGAACACCTGGCGCCATCTCGAGGTGTGGTACGGCATCATGGGGATCGGTGCCATCTGCCATACCGTCAATCCCCGCCTTTTCCCCGAGCAGATCGCCTGGATCATCAACCATGCGGAAGACCGCATCGTGATGACCGACCTCACCTTCATTCCGATCCTGGAGAAGATCGCCGACAAGCTGCCGAGCGTGGAGCGCTACGTCGTGCTCACCGACAAGGCGCACATGCCGCAGACCACGCTGAAGAACGTGATCGCCTACGAGGACTGGATCGCGCAGGCGGACGGCAAATTCAAATGGAAGGACTTTGACGAGAACACGGCAGCCGCGATGTGTTACACCTCCGGCACCACCGGTGATCCCAAGGGTGTGCTGTATTCGCATCGCTCCAACGTGCTGCACGCGCTGATGGCCAACAATGTCGACGCCCTCGGCACGAGTGCGTCCGAGACAATGCTGCCGGTGGTTCCGCTGTTCCATGCCAACAGCTGGGGCATCGCCTTCTCCGCGCCTTCGCAGGGCACCAAGCTGGTCATGCCCGGCGCCAAGCTCGACGGCGCCTCGGTCTATGAGTTGCTCTCGACCGAGAAGGTGACGCACACCGCCGGCGTGCCGACGGTGTGGCTGATGCTGCTCCAGCACATGTCCGCCAATAATCTCAAGCTGCCGGATCTGAAGATGGTGATCTGCGGCGGCTCGGCGATGCCACGCTCGATGATCAAGGCCTTCCTCGACATGGGCTCGAACGTGCGCCACGCCTGGGGCATGACCGAGATGAGCCCGATCGGCAGCGTCGCGGCGCTGAAGCCGCCGTTCCACAACGCCATCGGCGATGCCAAGCTCGACGTGCTCCAGATGCAGGGCTATGCACCCTTCGGTGTCGAGATGAAGATCACCGACGATGCCGGCAAGGAGCTGCCCTGGGACGGCAAGACCTTCGGCCGGCTGAAGGTCTCCGGGCCTGCCGTCGCCAAGGCCTATTACCGCGTCGACAGCAACATCCTCGACGAGGGAGGCTTCTTCGACACCGGCGACGTCTCGACCATCGACGAGGACGGCTACATGCGGATCACCGACCGCTCCAAGGACGTGATCAAGTCCGGCGGCGAGTGGATCTCCTCGATCGACCTCGAAAACCTCGCGGTCGGTCATCCGGCGGTGGCGGAAGCCGCCGTGATCGGCGTATTCCACCCCAAATGGGACGAGCGCCCGCTGCTGATCGTGCAGCTCAAGCAGGGCCAGCAGGCCACGCGCGAGGAGATCCTGAAGTACATGGACGGCAAGATCGCCAAATGGTGGATGCCCGACGACGTCGCCTTCGTCGAAGGTATTCCGCACACGGCCACCGGCAAGATCCTGAAGACGGCGCTGCGCGACCAGTTCAAGGATTATCGCTTCCCGAACGCGGCGGCGTAAGTCACCACGGCCGTCATGCCCGGGCTTGTCCCGGGCATCCACGTTCTGACCTGAAGAAAGATAGGCGTGGATGGCCGGGACAAGCCCGGCCATGACGGCGAGAGGGATGGCGGAACCCTTGAATTTGCCGCCGCGCCGTGGTCTCAACGGCTCGTCGTCGCGCCAAATCGGCCGGCATCGCCAACCCCGGCAGAGCTCACTCGATGGCCCGCAGGTTTTCCGCTCCCTATCAGTCGGAGCCCGTGTCCAGCCTCGCGAGCTGGGCGCGCAATCTGGCCGTGTTCGCGGTGGTGGCGGTGGTGGTGTCGATCATCGTCGTCCGCTTCGACTTCCTGGAGCCGAAGCCGGCGCTTGCGACTTTCCTGGGCGGGCTCGCGATCGCCGGTCTCTCGATCCTGTTCGGGCTCGCCGGCTTTGCCGCGATCTGGCAGAACGGCTCGCGCGGCATGGCGCGCATCCTGCTCGCTTTCCTGATCGACGGGGCGATCCTCGCCTATCCCGCCTATCTCGCCCTGCAATATCGCAAGCTGCCGGCGATCTACGACATCACCACCGACCCGATCGACCCGCCGCGCTTCGACGCGATGGCGCGCCTGCGCACCGGCGAGGGCACCAACCCCGCAGTCTATGCCGGCCTCTACTCGGCGGAGCAGCAGCGCCGCTTCTATCCCGAAATCGTGCCCGTCGAGCTCGAGATTTCCGTCGACCGCGCCTATGCGATCGCGCTCCAGCTCGTGCACAAGCGCAAATGGATCGTCATCGACGAGCGTGCACCGCAGCCGCCGCGTCGCATCGGCCGCATCGAGGCGGTAGCGCGCACGCCGATCATGGGTTTCCGCGAGGACATTTCGATGAGGTTCGTGGCGGACGGCGATGATTCCCGCGTCGATATCCGCTCGGCCTCGCGCAATTTCGACAGCGATCTCGGCAGCAACGCGGCGCGGATCAAGAAATTCATCGACGATCTCAATACCGCCGCCGATGCCGATGCGCTCAAGCCGGTGAAGAAGACGCCGGTGACGCCGCCGAAGGCACCGGCAAAGACGGTGAAGAAATAGTCCCACCGTCATTCCGGGGCGCGCGTTAGCGCGAGCCCGGAATCCATTCATCCACCAATGCTGAGGCCCGATGGATTCCGGGCTCGCCGCTTCGCGGCGCCCCGGAATGACAGCGAGTTAGGCGTTCGCCATCCGATACGTCCCCGTGATCACGGGATCGCCCTCGGTCGCGACCACGCCGCGGGCGACCAGATCTTCCAGATGCGCCAGCACGGAATAGCCGGCGGCCGTCGTCAGCCTAGGATCGATGCCGATATAGATCGCGCGGACCATGGTCGGGATGTCGGTCTCGCCCTTGGCGAGGCGGTGCAGGATCGAGGCCTCACGCGCCTTGCGGTGCCGGATCAGGAAGCGCACGAAGCGCTGGCCGTCGGGAATCTCCGGGCCGTGGCCGGAGAAATAGAGGTCTTCCTCGCGCGCGGCGAGCCGGTCGAGCGAGTCCATGTAGTCGATCATCGAGCCGTCGGGCGGCGCCACGATCGAGGTCGACCAGCCCATCACGTGATCGCCGACGAAGTTGAACTTTCGCTCCGGCCAGGCGAAGGCCAGATGATTGGCGGTGTGGCCCGGCGTCGCCACGGCCTCGAGCCGCCAGCCGTCACCTTCGACGACATCGCCATGTGCGAGGTTGACGTCCGGCGCGAAATCGCGATCGACGCCGGATTCCGGATTGTGCTTCTCGCTCTCGAAACGGGGGCGCGAGGCCCGGTGCGGGCCTTCGGCATAAACCGGCGCTCCCGTCGCCTGCTTGATCCGCGCGGTGTTGGGCGAATGGTCGCGATGGGTGTGGGTGACGAAGATATGGCTCACCGTCTCGCCGCGCACGGCATCGAGCAGCGCAGCCGCATGCGCTTCATCGTCCGGACCTGGATCGATGATCGCGACATTGCCTCGGCCCACGATGTAGCTGACCGTGCCGGTGAAGGTGAACGGGCTCGGATTGTTGCAGAGCACGCGGCGCACGCCGGGTCGGACTTCCTCGACGATGCCGGGCTTCAGCGGAAAATTGCGGTTGAACGGGACGTCGTCGTTGTCGGACATGGGACTTCCTATACGGACGACCCCACTCTTCGTCATACCCCGCGAAAGCGGGGTATCCAGTACGCCGCGGCGCCTGAGGCGAAGGCGAGGTCTCTGGGATACTGGATCGTCCGCCTACGCGGACGATGACAGCGGAGCAAGGCAATCGGCACGGAAGCCAATAACAATCAGAAAAACGCCTGAATGCCCGTGATGGCGCGGCCCAGGATCAGGGCGTGGACGTCGTGGGTGCCCTCGTAGGTGTTGACCGTCTCGAGGTTCTGGACGTGGCGCATGACGTGGTATTCGATCGAGATGCCGTTGCCGCCGTGCATGTCGCGGGCGGTGCGGGCGATGTCGAGGGCCTTGCCGCAATTGTTGCGCTTCATGATCGAGATCATCTCGGGCGCGAACTTGCCCTCGTCCATCAGGCGGCCGACGCGAAGCGAGCCCTGAAGACCCAGCGCGATCTCGGTCTCCATGTCCGCGAGCTTCTTCTGCACGAGCTGGGTTGCGGCGAGCGGCTTGCCGAACTGCTTGCGGTCGAGCGTGTACTGGCGGGCGCGATGCATGCAGTCCTCGGCCGCGCCGAGCGCGCCCCAGGAAATGCCGTAGCGGGCGCGGTTGAGGCAGCCGAACGGACCCTTCAGGCCGGAGACGTTGGGCAGCAGGGCGTCTTCCGGAACCACGACGCCGTCCATCACGACCTCGCCGGTGATGGAGGCGCGAAGCGAGAGCTTGCCGCCGATCTTCGGTGCGGAGAGGCCCTTCATGCCCTTCTCCAGCACGAAGCCGCGGATCTGGTTGTCGTGCGCAGCCGACTTGGCCCAGACCACGAACACGTCCGCGATCGGCGCGTTCGAGATCCACATCTTGCTGCCGGTGAGGCGATAGCCGTCCGAAACCTTTTCCGCGCGGGTCTTCATGCCGGCGGGATCGGAGCCGGCGTCAGGCTCCGTCAGACCGAAGCAGCCGACCCACTCGCCGCTGGCGAGCTTCGGCAGGTACTTCTTGCGCTGGTTCTCGTCGCCATAGGCGTAGATCGGGTACATCACCAGTGAGGACTGCACCGAGTTCATCGAGCGGTAGCCGGAATCGACCCGCTCGATCTCGCGCGCGACGAGGCCGTAAGCCACGTAGCTCGCGTTGGCGCAGCCATATTCCTCAGGCAGCGTGATGCCGATCAGGCCGAGCTCGCCCATCTCGTTGAAGATCTCGCGGTCGGTCTTCTCTTCGAGATACGCCTTGGCGACGCGCGGCAGCAGCTTGTCCTGGGCGTAGGCGCGGGCGGTGTCGCGCACCATGCGCTCGTCTTCGGTGAGTTGCTCGTCGAGCAGGAACGGATCGTCCCACTGGAAAGAAGCCGCAGCCGGCTTGTCCTTGGCCTGAGGGCGCACGCTCATAAAACGTCCTTTCGCGTCTGGTTCCGTCAACAATTGCCCGACAAACTAAAGCGCCGCGGCAACAAGTGCAATTGCGTCCTGGTTTCGGTCATTCCGGGGCGACGCGACGGGACCGCGTAAGCGCGGTCCGGGGCGTCGAACCCGGAATCTCGTTTCTACAACATCGAGATTCCGGGTCTGGCGCCTTCAGCGCCATCCCGGAATGACACTGCGTGTCAACTCTCGAGTTGCTCGTTGGCGACGATCTCGATGCCGAAGCCCGACAGGCCCTTGTAGTCGTGCACCGAGGAGGTGAGATGCCGGATCGAGGTGACGCCGAGGTCGCGCAGGATCTGCGCGCCGACGCCGACCTCGCGCCACTGGCGGTTGCGGTCGGCCTCTGTCGAGGACTCGTCCGGCAGCGGCGCCACGGGGACACCGGCGGCTCCATCGCGCAGGTAAACCAGCACGCCACGGCCGGATTTCTTGAAATGCTCGAGCACGACCGCCATGCGCTTGTGACCGGTGAAGGTGTCCTTGACGATGTTCGGCTTGTGGAAGCGCGTCAGCACGTTCTTGCCGTCGCCGACGCCGTTATAGACGAAGGCGACGTGAGCGATGGAATCGAACGGCGAGCGGTAGGCATAGCCCTGCAAGGGACCGATCGGGCTCTCGGTGACGAAGGTCGAGACCCGCTCGATCAGTTTTTCGCGCGCCTGGCGGTAGGCGATCATATCCGCGATGGTGACGTGCTTCAGCTTGTGCTGGGCGGCGAAGCGGGCGACCTGCTCGCCCTTCATCACGCTGCCGTCGTCGTTCATGAGCTCGCTGATGACGCCGACCGGCGGAAGGCCCGAGAGCTTGCAGAGGTCCACGGCAGCCTCGGTATGGCCGGAGCGCAGCAGCACGCCGCCGTCCTTGGCGATCAGCGGGAAGATGTGACCGGGCCGGGCGAAATCGTTGGCGCCGACATTGGGATTGGCCAGCGCGCGGCAGCAGGAGGCACGCTCCTCGGCGGAGATGCCGGTGCCGCCATCGGGCTTGTAGTCGATCGACACCGTGAACGCGGTGGTGTGCGCGGAATCGTTATGGGCCACCATCGGATCGAGCCGCAGGCGGCGCGCGTCATCGCCGGTCACAGGCGCGCAGACGATGCCGGAGGTGTGGCGGATGATGAACGCCATCTTCTCGGCGGTGCAGAGCGAGGCGGCGACGATCAGATCGCCCTCGCCCTCACGGTCCTCGTCGTCGGTGACGACGACGAGCTCCCCCCGGGCAAAGGCCTGCAAGACTTCCTGAATGCTATCGGGCATTTCCCAATCTCTATCGGTTATGCCGGGAGGCTTAGCCGGACTTGGGCCGGGGCGCTAGTGTCCTGGACGCAACCGCATATTCCGGGCGGCGGGCCCATCGAAGGCCGGCTTGCACCGAAGATACCAGGATATAGGCGCAGACAGCCGGAGAGGAAGGCGGCCGGATGCCGTCAAGGCAGCACCTCGCGCCGTTCGCCGAGCCGCTGATCGAGCTCGGCGCGCTTGTCGGCGAGCAGGCCGGCCTGGGCGGCTTCGATCACGGTAAATAGCTCGTGCGCATCGCTGAGCCGGGTCACGGTGACGTAGCTGGCGCCGGCCTCGTAGAGCGCCCCGACGTCGGCCAGGAGGTCGGCGGTGGCGACGATCAGGGCGGTCGGATTGAGCGCGCGCACGTGGCGGACCAGCTTCTCGTTGGTGGCGCCCTTCAGCAGCGAATCCGGCACGCTGAGGATGATCATCTCGGACTTGCCGATGCCGGCATGGAGCAGCGTATCGACATTGCTGATATCGCCGTAGATCACGTGCAGGCCGCGCGAAAGCAGGGTCTGGTACACATTGGGGTTGAAGTCGACCACCGTGATCTGCTCCAGCAGCACCGGCGCCTGCCGCTCGATCTCGGCCAGCAGCGCGCTCGCGGCACGGAAAAAGCCGAGGATGACGACGCGGCGGGCCTCGCCATGGCCGCCCTCGTGCCCGTCCTCGGCATGGCCGCTGCCGTGATCGAGGTCGCGCAGGCCGATCCGCTTCAGGGGGCCGATCGCCCAGCGGGTGATCTCGTCGCTGCGGCTCATCGCGAAGGTCGAGAGCACCGCCAGCACCACGAAGGCGAAGGAGGCGGCGTTCGCCGTCTCGGCTGCGATGTGGTGATCGGCGACGCCGGTCTGGATCACCACCAGCGAGAACTCGGAGATCTGCGCGAGGTTGAGGGCCGGCAACAGGCTAGCGCGCAGGCCCTGCTTCATCAGGTAGAGCGGCGTGAAGGTGGTGAGGAGGCGGCTCACCACCGTGAACGCCGCGATCATCACGGCAAGTCCTATCACCGAGAGGCCAGGCACGGGGATGGTCATGCCGAGCGCGACGAAAAACAGGGTGATGAAGAAGTCGCGCAGCGTGGTGACCTTGGCGGTGACGTCGAGGGCGTAAGGGAAGGTCGAGAGCGACACGCCGGCAATCAGCGCACCCATTTCGCGCGACAGCGAGAGCCGCTCGGCGGTCTCGGCAACGAGGAAGCACCAGGCCAGCGCGCCGAGCAGGATCAACTCGGGGCGCCGGGCGATCTGGTGGAACAGGCGCGGCAGCACGTAGCGGCTGACCAGCAGCGCGGCGGCAACCAGCACAGCGACGCGGCCGATCGAGAGCAGGATGACGCTGACCTGCAGATTGGCCAGGCTCGGCTGCACTGCCAGGAAGAGAATCGCGAAGATGTCCTGAAGCACCAGGACGCCGAGGGTGATGCGGCCCGGCAGCGTATCGAGCTCGCGCTTCTCGTAGAGCACCTTGACGATGATGACGGTGCTCGACAATGCGCAGGCGACGCAGAGATAGACCGCATCGAAGTGCCCGCCGCCGAGCGCCAGGCCGATGCCGACGAAGAAGAGGAGCCCGAGCAGGCAGCCGCCGAGCAGCTGGCTGCCCGCCGCGAACAGGATCACCCGCCCTGCCCGCACGATCTTCTTCAGGTCGATTTCCAGGCCGATCATGAAAAGCATGAAGATCAGGCCAAGCTCGGAGATGACGCTGATCGATTCCTGCGAGTGGACCCAGCCGGCGCCGAATGGACCTATGCAGAAGCCAGCGATAAGGTAGGCCAGGATCAGCGGCTGCCGGGAGAAATGGGCGAGCAGGCCCAGCATCCAGGCAAAGAGGATAGAGAGAGTGATGTCGCGAATGAGCTCGTGCATACCAAATTGGTCCGTTTTGCCGCACCCTAGAGACGGGTTGCGGCGCGGCAAGCGAGCAATTCGTCACATGCGAAAAGGGCTGCTCGCAGCAATGCTGCTATGCCCCCTCGCCTTTGCCGTGCCCGCCGCCGCGCAATCCAAGGTCAATATCGAACAGAACTTTGCCGATTCCCTCACCGCTATGCCGAAGGAAGAACTCGCTGTCTCCGGCGGGTTCTACGTGCCCGCTTACTCCAGCGTGGCGATGAGCCAGGGCAAGCTGCGCGTCGACTTCTCGGTGACCTTGAGTGTTCACAACGCCTCCGAGACGCAAGCACTGGTGATCAAACGCATCGCCTATTTCGACACCGCAGGCAAGCAGGTCGAGAGTTATCTGAAGGCGCCGGTGGCCTTGAGGCCGCTGGCGACCGTCTCGGTCTTCATTCCGACCGACGATTTGCGCGGCGGGACCGGGGCCAATTTCCTGGTCGATTGGGCCGCCACGGGCGAGATCGCCGAGCCCGTGGTCGAGGCCCTCATGGTTGGCGGCATCGCCAATGCGCATTACGCTTTCATCAGCCAGGGCCGTCCGACCCGGACCGCCGGCAAGAAGTAAGGCGGCCGGTGCAACGCAGGCCGGCTCAACAAGAACAGAAACGAGGAACGCCCCCATGACGTCCAGCTTCGATTTCGCGCCCCTGTTTCCGGCAGGGCTGCCGGCCCCTTCCGCGCGCTGGACGGGCCTTGCCAAATACAGCTTTGTCGGCGGCAATAACGATTCCGAGCAGGTGCCGCTCGACGAGCTGATCGAAGCGACCAGCACGGTGCTGCGCCGCGAGGGCCGCTCGCTCGCCACCTACGGGCTGGCGCATGGGCCGCAGGGTTACCTGCCCCTGCGCGAATTCCTGGTGACGAAGCTCAAGCGCGATGCCGGCATCACCTGCACCGTCGACGATCTCCTGATCGTCTCCGGCTCGCTGCAGGCGCTCGATCTCGTCAACGCGACGCTGCTGACCCGCGGCGATACCGTGATCTTCGAACAGGACAGCTATCAGGGCTCGCTGACCCGCCTGGCGCGGCTCGGCGTCAACGTGGTCGGCGTCCCCCTCGACAAGGACGGCATGCGCATGGACCTCTTGGCCGCGACGCTGGCCGACCTGAAGAGCCGCGGCATCCGTCCGAAATACATCTACACCATTCCGACCGTGCAGAACCCGACCGGCAGCATCATGCCCGAGAGCCGCCGCGCCGAGCTGGTACGGCTCGCGACCGAATATGGCGTGCCCATCTTCGAGGACGATTGCTATGCCGACCTGGTCTGGTCGGGGCAGCGGCCACCGGCGATCTACGCGATGAGCCCGAACGGCGGGGTGATCCATATCGGCTCGTTCTCGAAATCGATCGCGCCGGCGCTGCGCGTCGGCTTCATCGTCGCGCCCTGGGAGGTGATGTCGCGGATGCTGGCGCTGAAGACGGACGCGGGCTCCGGTGCGCTGGAGCAGATGGTGCTCGCCACCTATTGCAAGCCGCATTTTTCGACCCACGTGCCGGCTTTGACGAAGGCGCTGCGCACCAAGCTCGACACGCTGATGGAAGCGCTGAACGAGCAGTTCGGAACGGCGGCGGAATTCGAGGAGCCCAAGGGCGGCATCTTTCTCTGGGTGAAGCTACCCGAGCAGGTCGATACGCTGAAGCTGTATCAGGCCGCGCTTGCCGCCGGCGTCTCGATCAATCCGGGACCGGAATGGTCGACCAACAAGGCCCATTCCAGCTCGCGGCTCAGGCTGTGCTTCGCAAGTCCCTCGCACCAGCAGATCCGCGAGGGCGTCGCCGTGCTGGCCGAGGTCTGCCGCAAGGAATTCGGCGTGCCGGCCCGCAGCGCCAACGTGGAGAAACGGGGCTGAGGCCGCCACCTTACGCCTCGAGGTGAAATTCCACGTTGACCTGGCCGGAGCCGGAGGACGGGAAATAGTCGCAAAGCTGCTCGGCGGCGCCGCGATAGTCGTACCAGCCGAGCGCGGCGAACAGCATGATGGTGTCGGCCATGCCGCCTTCACCGTTGCACTTGGTGGCGTAGTCCGGAAGCATGTCGAGGAATTCGCGGTAGCGGCGGCTCTGCCACAGCTCGAGCACGCGCAAATCGACCTGGCGGTTGAACTCGCTGGCGACCGAGGTCCACGCCTCCGGGCCGAGCTTCTTGTTCGGCCAGAGCCGGTGCGAGAGCGAGCCGCTGGCGAGGACGGCGACCCGCTCGCCGGATGCGTCGATCGCCCGGCGGGTCGCTTCACCGACGATCCGGCTCTCCTCGAACGAGGTGAAGAGCGGCGAGGCGACCGAGACGACCTTCGCAAAGCCGTCCGGGTTCATGTAGTGCATCGGCACGATCGTGCCGTATTCGAGCCCGAGGCTCGCCACCTGATGGGCGATCACGTTCAGGCCCGCCTCTCCGGCCCTATCAGCGATGGCCTCCGCCAGGGGCGTATCACCCGGCAGATCGTAGCGCAGATCCTGGATCATCTGCGGCGCCTCGTGGCTCGTGAACGAGCCGCGATGCCTCGCATTGGCATTGATGTGGTAGCCGAAATTGGAGAGCCAGTGGGTGTCGAACACCACGAAGCAGGTGACGCCGCGCTCTTTCGCCCGCCGGCCGAGTTCGCGCAGGGACCTGACCGCCGGCTCGCGCGCGGCACGCAGCGGGCTGCCGGGTTGCTCCGACAGCATCAACGATGGAACGTGGGTGACCTTGGCGGCGAGTACGAGCTGCCCCATGGCGGTCCCCTCGAAGCGTCAGGCCGCCTGGGGCTGACTGCCGTGGATTGCGGAGGCAAGCCGCAGCAAAAGCACGATCGAGACGTTGCCCTTGCCGGCCTCGATCTGGGCGATATAGCGCTCGGAAATCCCGGAACGGCGGGCCAGCTCGCGGCGCGACAGGTCGCAGCGCATGCGCGAGGACCGCAGGCGATCGCCCAGCTCGGTCAGAAACTCGGTCTCGGAATAAGGCGGCACGGCACAGCTCCCCGGCAGCACTTCGCCCGCAAAATCCATGACTTGATTCAGCATTGGTGTATCCAGGTTGGCCTTCGGGAAGCGCCATCCTACTCCCGAAAAAGCCGGGCTCATTGACGCGGATCAAATTCGCGAGTGATCGGCGGCCGCCATGGACGGAAGCGGGCGGGATGCTACACTTTGGAATTCTTCGAGGCGGGGTTCTCTAGGACATGACGCGTTGTTTGAGCCGCTGGATCGCGGCTGCGCTGCTGTGGGCGGCGATCGCGCCTGCGGCCAGTGCCGAGACGCTGGCCGCGATGGTCGAGCAATGGGGCCTGCTCGGCTCATGGGCGGTCGACTGCGCAGCGAAGCCCGACCGCGACAAGGGCGCGCTGCTGACCTACGAGATCCGGAAGGACGGCCGGGTGATGTACCGGCGCAATTTCGGCGACGCCAAGGACGAGAACGAGGTGGTGTCGGCCACGGTCGGCGCCGAGGGCCTGCTCAATGTGATGGTGTACTTCCCCTCGCTGCACCAAGCGCGTGAGTTCGGGCTGCTGCTCCTGAAGGACGGCAGCCTGCGCGCAATCTACAATCGCAGCGAGCGCGGCGAGTACACGATCCGGGACGGCAAATACGTCGCGACGGGCGCACCGACGCCAACGCAACAACGCTGCGATTAGCCACCTGAACAGCCGTTCAGAATTCTCCTGTGATTCTCCCGGAACGTTCGCGTGAATGCCCGGTTTAAATTGGCATTCGATTGGAGGAGGACATCATGAAGAAGCTTGGTTATGTGGTTGCGGCCGTGGGTGCGCTCGTGATCGCGGCGCCGACGCTGGCAAGCGCCGAGACGGTGGTGATCAAGCGCGGCTATCACCATCATCATCACGGCCCGTACGGCGCCCGCGCCGAATATCGCATGCACCATCACGATCGCGGCTGGCATCGCCACCATCGCGGAGACCGAGTGGTCGTGATCAAGCGCAGCCACCGCCACCATCACTGGGACTAATGCGCAACGCGAATGAAAATGGCCCCTCACGGGGCCATTTCTATTGCCCAGGTACGCGAGCTAATCCCACGCCGGCGCGAAGCCTGGATTGACGCAGCGGCGATCCTTCGGCAACGCCGCGATCTTCTTGCGGTCGGCATCGTCGAGCGTGATCTTCAGCGCATCGAGGTTGGCCTGCTGGCTCTCGCGGCGCGAGGCCTTCGGGATCGCAGCGACACCGTCCTGGTCGAGCAGCCATTTCAGCGCGACCTGCGCGGCGGTCGCGTCGTGCCTGGCGCCGATCTCGGCCAGCACCGGATCCGAGGCAACCCGCCCCTGCGCCAGCGGACAATACGCGACGAGCGGGATCGATTTCGCCGCGAGATAGGCCAGCACCTTCGATTGATCGAGCATGGCGTGATATTCGACCTGATTGCAGGCGATCGGCGCCCTGACGTCCTCGACCGCGAGCTTGAGCAGCGCCGTGGTGAAATTGGCGACGCCGATGGCGCGCGTGCGGCCCTCCTCCTTCAGCTTGATCAAGGTTTCGAACACCGCGCCCCAGTTCGCGGATTTTGAGGGCCAGTGCACGAGATAGAGGTCGACATGGTCGAGCCTGAGCTTGTTCAGGCTGGTGTCGAAGGCGCGCCGGATCGCGTCCGGCGTGAGGTTTTCGTGCCAGACCTTGGTCGTGACGTGAAGCTCGCCACGCGGCAGGCGGGACGCGGCGATGGCCGATCCGATCGGCTCCTCATTGGCGTACATCTCGGCGGTGTCGATGTGGCGATAGCCGATCGACAGCGCGCTCTCGACCGCGGCGCGGCAGGCATCGCCCTGCATGCGAAAAGTGCCGAGGCCGAGCTTGGGCATGCTGATGCCCTGGGTCTTCAGATTGTCCATGGACAGGCTCCTGAGGTATTGCACCCGCCGGACGCGCGGCGAGGCCGCGTGAGCAGATCTTTCGGTGATGGAAAAGAGACGGCGGGAGCAAGCAGCATAGCCCGACGAGGGCGGCGCGGCCAATCAAGATCGGGTTAGCGACCTACGAATGCTGCGCCACCATGGCCGGTCGCGGTTGCGGCTGCGGCGCGATGTCGACCGACCAGAGGCTGCGGTTATCGACGTCCTTCAAAGTCACCGTCATGACGCCGCTGCGGCCGTCGATGTCGACACGGCCAAAGAATTGCAGGCCGAAACAAGGCGCCAGATTCTCACCCTGCGCCGCGCTGCAGCCGTTCTGGTACATCGCGACGGGCCCAAAGGTGTTATCGAGCTCGGCCGGGCCCCAGGTCCCGGCATGCAGCGGGCCGGAGACGAACTCCCAGAACGGCTCAAACTCCTGGAATTGCGCCCTGTTCGGATCATAATGATGCGCGGCGGTGTAGTGCATGTCGGCGGTGAGCCAGACGATGTTGCGCACACCGGCGCGCTTGACGGAGCCAAGAAGATCGGCGATCTCGTGCTCACGTCGATCGGGCGGCCCGTCGCCGAGCGCGACGGCATCCAGGCTGATCAGACCGATCGGCAGGTCGGCCGCGATCACCTTCCAGGTCGCGCGCGAGGCGGCAAGCTCGCGCTTCAGCCAGGCGAGCTGTTCGGCACCAAAGATCCAGCCGCGCCGGTCGCTGCCCCTGTTCCAGCTATCGTCGCGATAGCTGCGCATGTCGATCATGAAGATGTCGAGCAGCGGGCCATAGGCGATCTTTCGATAAACCCGTCCCTGCTGCGCGCCGATATCGCGGATCGGCATGAAGTCGAAGAAGGCACGGCGGGCGCGGGCGACCAGGCGCGGGGTGCCGTCATCCTCAAAGCCTGCGTGATCGTAGCTGCCGGTCGGCGACCAGTCGTTGGTGACCTCGTGGTCGTCCCATTGCGCGAGCATCGGCACTTCCGCGTGGAAGGCGCGAAAGTTCTCGTCGAGATGGTTGTATTTGTAATTGCCGCGAAACTGCGCCAGCGTGTGCGCGACTTCGGACTTTTCCTCGATCACGAGGTTGCGCCAGGTCTCGCCGTTCGGCAGCTTCTGCTCTGACGGAATCGTGCAGTCGGCGTAGATGTGATCGCCGGAATGGATGAAGAAATCGGGGCGGTTGTCCAGCATGGTGCGATAGCCGCGATAGCCGCCGCGCGCGATGTCGATGCCCCAGCCCTGCCCCGCGACGTCGCCGGACCACACGAACGAGATCGACCGGCCGGCGGCCGGCGCGGTGCGGAAATGGCCGATGCGGCTCTCGCCGCGAAGGCCGGTTGCGATATCGTCGAAGCGGACGCGGTAAAAGACGTCCTGTCCCGGCGGCAGATCGTTCAGCAGCAGCTTTGCGGTGAAATCGCCATCCGCCAGCGCATCGCGCGAAGCCGACGCAATGATGGTCTTGAAACTCTCGATGGTCGAGCACTCCACATGCATCCGTGCGGCCCGGTCCGCGCGCGCCCAGACCACGGCGGAGCCATCGCAGACGTCGCCGGACTGAATCCCGCCGGCGACCTGCGGACGGTCGGCGGCGCGGCTGAGATACGGGGTTGCGAGCGTGCCGAGTGAGGCAACCGCCAAGCTTGAAGTCGAACGGACCAGGAATTGCCGCCGGGTCCATGCGCGCGAAGCGCGGAGCGTTGCCATTCAGAAACCTTCGTCGAATCACGACGGAAGGTGCCTGCGCTCCTTAACCTCCAGCTTACGGTTTGTTGACTCCCCGCCGACGATTTTGCGACGCGAAGATGACGGGCGAGGTGAAGCGGCCGCAGCGTCGCTGCCTAGCGCGGAATGGGTTTAGGTTAAATCGACTGCCGCAGGTCGTTCACCTCTCCCGCAAGCGGGAGAGGGAGCGCACCTGCCTTGGAGCAATCAAATCTGATCCCATCCCGCCTAGCGCTTCCAGTTGCAGATGCCGCCGGTGCGGCAGGGCCAGGTCTGGATGCGGGTGTCCATCGCCTGTGCGTCGAGCGGGTTGCCGTGACGATGCGCCAGCTTCGCGCGGGCTGCGCCGCGCGGCTGCGCGCTCTTCGCATGCGCGGCCTTCGGCTCGGCCACACGGACGCGCTCGGCGGCCACCTTCTTCGGCACGTCGACGGGCTCCGCGCGCGCCTGCGCCTCGTTGCCGCCGCGCGCCTCGAGGGCGACCGGTGCGAACCGCGTCTCGGGCCCGAGCCGCTTCGGCGAGAGCACGGCCCTGGAGAGATCGAGACCGAGATATTCGTCTGGCTTGTAGTCGTCAGCGCGAGCGATGCCGCCCCATGCGATGACGAGGGCAACGGCAATTGCAAAAGAACCGCTTTTCAGGACCACGGTCGCCTCCTGAAATTCCAATATGAAAGGGGTAATTTACCCCTATTTAGGACGCATCGCGCGTAATTCCAGCGGCCAGGTGCCGCCGTGGTTAAGAAGTTTGGCGGTGTCAGGCGACCTTTCGCGTCGCCCCCGTCCCGTCCAGGAAACCCATCAAGCGGCTGCGAATGATCTGTTCCGCCTCTTCCATGATCCGATCGATGAGTTCCTTGCAGGAGGGGATGTCATGGATCAACCCTGCGACCATGCCGCAACTCCAGGCGCCGGCGTCCATCTGGCCTTCCAGCATGATCTTGGGGTAGACGCCCGCAACCTGGTCGTGGATGTCGTCGATCTTCAGCTTGTCGCCCTTCTCGCGCTCGATCTCGATGAGACGATCGACGTTGGCATTTCTGAGCACGCGCTCGGTATTGCGCAAGCTGCGCATGATCAGGCGGGTATCGAGCTCGGTTGCCGCGACCAGCGCGTTCTTCACGTTCTGATGCACCGGCGCCTCCTTGGTGGCGATGAAGCGCGTGCCCATGTTCATGCCGGCTGCGCCCAGCGACAATGCCGCGACCAGGCTGCGCCCGTCGGCCATGCCGCCCGAGGCGACGAACGGGATCTTCAATTCCTCCGCTGCGCGCGGCAGCAGGATCATGTTGGGAATGTCGTCCTCGCCGGGATGACCGCCGCACTCGAAGCCGTCGACGCTGACGGCGTCGCAGCCGATGCGCTGGGCCTTCAGCGAGTGGCGGACCGAGGTGCATTTGTGGATGACCTTGATGCCGGCGGCCTTCAACGCCGGCATGTAGGCTTCAGGGCTGCGGCCGGCGGTCTCCACCGCCTTGATGCCGCCCTCGACGATGGCGGCGATGTATTCCGGATAAGGCGGCGCCGAGAAGGCCGGCAGGAAGGTAAGGTTCACGCCGAACGGCTTGTCGGTCATGTCGCGGCAGCGCGCGATCTCCTTGGCGAGCAGCTCCGGCGTCTTCTGGGTGAGACCGGTGATGATGCCGAGCCCGCCGGCATTGGAGACAGCGGCGGCCAGCTCGGCAAAGCCGACGAAATGCATGCCGCCCTGGATGATGGGATGTTCAATGCCGAACAGCTCGGTGATCGCTGTCTTCACTTGGTTTCTCCTCCCGGAATTCGCTTCTGTTGGAGGCAGTCTAGCCGGACTTTTGCGACGCGGTCACCATTTCTCTCCCAATGGGCGGATCTCCATTTCAAAGGTCCAGGCGCTCTTCGGATGCTGGTAGAGCTGCCAACAGGCGTCCGCGACCGAGGACGGCGGCATCAAGAGATCGGGATTATCAAGCGCATCGGGCCCGAGGATCTCACCGCAGGCGGCCTCGATATCCTTCACCAGCGGCGCCAGCTTGTCGCCGTTGCGGCGGCCGGTGCTGCTCTCATACCGTCATTGCGAGGAGCCCTTGCGACGAAGCAATCCAGAATTCTTCTCCGCCGAGGGAATCTGGATTGCTTCGCTGCGCTCGCAATGACGCAAGCGGCGGCGGGCATGCCTCAATGCCCCGCACTGGCGCACCCAGCTTGATCGGCCGCAGCACGGCCGCCGTGCTCGATCAGGCGGCAGCATGGTTCCGGCCATGCCAACGCGCCGCCGTCATTCGTGATCGCCCTGCCAAAAAAGGAAGCGCGGCATCACGCCGCGCTCGTCTCGATAGTCTGAGAGGAGCAGCTGTCTCAGTGCGTCTTCGTCCGATGCCATTTCTCGAGATCGGGCTTCACCTCGTCCGATCCCTGCTCCTTTTCCGGGTTGCCCTTCCAGGGCTTGTCCGTCTGTCTGTGCGAACCCCAATCATTCTGATCACGGGGATCGTCGGTAGGGCGTTCCTTGCTCATCGGTTGATCCTTCCGCTACACGAACGGGACGCCGTAATAGGCATTGATTCCGCGCACGGCCGCCTCATCGCGCCAGTTCCATTCGGTCTTCTCGCCGTATCTCGGAGCACCTTCCAGATCCTTGGCCGTGATCGCGGTAATGTAGCCGCCAAGTTCGGTGTCGTATTTGAGGGATTGCCAGGGCAACGGATAATGATCATTGCCGAGGCCGAGGAATCCACCGAAACCAAGCACCGCGTAGGAGACCTTGCCGCTGATCTTGTCGATCATCACCCGTTCGATCGAACCGATCTTGTTCCGATCGGCGCCGAAGACCGATGTTCCCTCGACCTTGTCGCTTCCGATCAGCCGGCCCATTTCGTCGCGGTCCAGTTCGCCCTGATTCAGCATCGTCATTCTCCACTCAGTCATATGTGAATCAATCGCGAGGGGGCCGCGATCGTTCCGGACGTGTTCCCGGAGCGCGCCAGGAACATCGCAGGAAAGGAGCCGTTCTCTGAGCTCACACACTCAGCCAGGGTTTCGCACGATGTCCCAGACCGTCTCCGACTTCATCGTCCAGCGTCTGCATCAATGGGGCGTGCGCCACGTCTTTGGCTATCCCGGCGACGGCATCAACGGCGTGTTCGGCGCGATGAACCGGGCCGAAGGCAAGATCGGCTTCATCCAGGCCCGGCACGAGGAGATGTCGGCCTTCATGGCCACCGCTTACGCGAAATTCTCTGGGGAACTCGGCGTCTGCATTGCGACCTCGGGCCCCGGCGCCTCGCATCTCATCACCGGGCTCTACGATGCGTTGCTCGATCATCAGCCGGTGCTGGCGATCGTCGGCCAGCAGGCCCGCAATGCCCTCGGCGGGCACTACCAGCAGGAGCTCGACCTGCTCTCGATGTTCAAGGACGTCGCCGGAGCCTACGTCATGCAGGCATCCTCGCCTGCACAAGTGCGGCACCTGATTGATCGCGCGGTTCGGATCGCGCTGGCGCGGCGGACCCCCACCGTGATCATCCTGCCCAACGACCTGCAGGAGGAGCCTTACGAAAGCCCGCCGCGCGCCCACGGCACGCTGCATTCCGGCATCGGCTACAGCGCACCCAGCATCACGCCGCGCGAGGCCGATCTCGATCGCGCCGCGGAGGTCCTCAATGCCGGCAAGAAGGTTGCGATGCTGGTCGGCGCCGGCGCGCTTGGCGCCACCGACGAGGTGATCGCCGTCGCCGACCGGCTGTCGGCCGGCTGCGCCAAGGCACTGCTCGGCAAGGCGGCGCTGCCCGACGATCTGCCGTGGGTCACCGGCGCGATCGGCCTGCTCGGCACCGAGCCCAGCTACAACATGATGATGGAATGCGACACGCTGCTGATGGTCGGCTCGGCCTTTCCCTATGCCGAATTCCTGCCGAAGGAAGGCGCCGCACGCGGCGTGCAGATCGACATCGACGCGAGCATGCTGTCGATCCGCTTTCCCATGGAGGTCGGCCTCGTCGGCGATGCCGCGGAGACACTGCGCGCATTGTTGCCGCGACTGAAAGCCAAGGCCGACGGCGCCTGGCGCCAGCGGATCGCAGATGACGTCACCAAATGGTGGAAGACGCTGGATGGCCGCGCACATCAGCCGGCGGCGCCGGTCAATCCGCAGCTCGTCGCCTGGGAATTGTCCCCGCGCCTGCCCGAGCGCGCGATCGTCACCAGCGATTCCGGCTCCTGCGCAAACTGGTTCGCACGCGACCTGAAGATGCGGCGCGGCATGATTGCCTCGCTCTCCGGCGGCCTCGCCTCGATGGGTGCCGCCGTGCCCTATGCGCTCGCCGCGAAGTACGCCCATCCGGATCGGCCAGTGATCGCCCTCGTCGGCGACGGCGCGATGCAGATGAACAACATGGCCGAATTGATCACCGCGGCGAAGTACTGGCGCAACTGGAAGGATCCGCGCTTCATCGTCTGCGTCTTCAACAACGAGGACCTCAACCAGGTGACCTGGGAGCAGCGTGTCATCAATGGCGATCCCAAGTTCGAGGCCTCGCAGCGCATACCGGACGTCCCCTATTCCAGGTTCGCAGAAATGATCGGCCTGCGCGGCATCTTCGTCGACAGTCCGGAGCAGCTCGGCTCGGCCTGGGAGCAGGCACTGGCGAGCACGATGCCCGTGGTGCTGGAGGTGAAGACCGATCCCGAAGTGCCGCCGCTGCCGCCGCATATCACGCTGCAGCAGGCCAAGAACTTCTCCCTCGCCCTGCTGAAGGGCGATCCGAACGAAGCTGGGATGATCAAGGGAGCGGCGCGGCAGGTGCTCGAAACGATCCTGCCCGGAAAGGAATGAGGTGAACCATGAGCGACTTCCGCGATATCCAGCACGGCGTCAACGATCCCGTCGATGGCGTCGACGTAAAACGCCACTTCAACGACAACACGACGCCGCACCAACGCGCGCAGCGCCATGCCGACGTGCGTGCCGACGCCACGGCCGACGCCGCCGAGCCCTTTCTGCCCGAGCGGCTTCGGCGCAAACCGACCGACCCCATCAATCCGCGCACCGGGCGGCATCCCGCAGATTAGCCGTTAGGAACAACGGCCCCTGCGACGTGTTGATCGGCGCCAACATCGCGCGGCATGAGGCCGCGCATCCGAAAGGAGGGACCGAACATGAAACGTGCCGTCATCGTCCTCGCCTGCGTACTCTTCGCTGGCCCTGCGCTCGCCCAATCGCTGGGCGAGAAGACCGGCGTCAATTCGGCGCTCGGCGTCGCACCTTCCACCCCCGACTTCGTCAAGCAGGTCGCGATCAGCGACATGTTCGAGATCGAGTCGAGCAAGCTTGCCCAGCAGAAGGGCAACGCGCAGGAGAAGAGCTTTGCGCAGCAGATGATCACCGATCACACAAAGACCAGCACCGAGCTCAAGGGCCTGGTCGGCGACAAGAAGATCCAGGCCACGCTTCCGACGGAGCTCGACAGCTCACACCAGAGCAAGCTCGACAAGCTCAAGAGCGCGACCGGCAGGGACTTCAGCTCGGACTACAATTCCTATCAGGTCAGCGCTCATGAAGACGCCGTGTCGCTGTTCGAGCGTTACGCCAAGGGCGGCGACAATGCCGAGCTCAAGAATTGGGCCGGCAAGACGCTCCCCGCCCTGAAGCACCATCTCGACATGGCCAAGGAGCTCGGCAAGGCGCCGAGCGTCGGCCAGTCCAAGTAACGGGGTTCACCGGGGAGGCCGCCGCGCGGCGTCCTCCTCGTCCCGCAACGATGTCCGCCAACGGGTGATACGCGACACGGCACGTCACAGGAACATTCATTGTCATACAGAATTTACACGACGGTCACGAAAAATATCTCGCCAGACCGATGGCACTTGTAAAAGTAAAACCCACTCGGATCGATCAGGCGATCGCAAGCGAAATTGCGCGCGACACCAATTCAGGCATAGAGCAAGCCGCCCAGACTCTGACCTGGGCTGCGGACGAGCACGTGCTGCTCGCGCTCGCTGCGGCTGGATGGCTCTACGCCCAGATCCGGCGGCCCGAAGCGCGCCCTGCGGCAAATCATGTGTTGGCAGTCTCGTTGGCAACTGCGGTGCTGCCGCACCTGCTCAAGTCCCTGTTTGACCAGATCAGGCCCGACCGACTGACGCTGCTGGGTCATGCACACGGCGTTCCCATCTCGGGGCGGTCCCGCGATGCGTTCCCTTCCGGCCATGCCTTGCACATGGGCGCGCTGGCCTCGGCGGCCGGGCTGCTGAGCTCCGTGCCACGCCGGCTGGTGCGCTCAACTGCCGTGGCCCTGTCATTGACGCGCGTCGTCGTGCTCGCGCACTGGACCAGCGACGTGGTGGCAGGCTTCGCGCTTGGCGTGATCGTCGAGCGGCTGTTGAGGCCGTTCACGCTGGCGAAGCGGCCGCCTCAAGCCTCGTGGATACGGCCATGACCGAATATCTCGTGCGCTTCATCGCCGGCGGTCTGATCGTCTCCGCTTTCGCGATCTTGGGCGACATGCTGCGGCCGAAGAGTTTTGCCGGGCTGCTTGGCGCGGCGCCGTCGGTTGCGCTGGCCACGCTCAGCATTGCCGTCGTCCAGCACGGCCCGCAATATGCCGCCGCCGAGAGCTGGACGATGATCTACGGCGCCATCGCGCTCGCCTGTTACAGCCTCGCCGTCTGCCATCTCCTGATAAGGTTTCATCTCGCCGCATTGCCGGCCACCGTCGCTGCTTTTGCGGTATGGCTCGTCGTCGCCTTCGGTCTGCTCGCTGGCTTCGGAGGTGCGGCCTGATGCTGGTCAAGCTGTCTTCATCGGCGCTCAAACAGACGCGATGGTACGAGTATGGTGTTCGCTTTTTGCTCGGCGGGCTGGCAACGGTCGTTACGGGGGCCGTAAGCTCACGATTCGGCGTCTCCGTCGGCGGGCTCTTCCTCGCGCTTCCCGCCATCTTCTGCGCCAGCGCCACGCTGATCGAAAGCCATGAGCGCCGCGCCAAGGAGAAGGCCGGCCTCAGCGGACGCAGGCGCGGGCAGCAGGCCGCGGCGCTCGATGCTGCGGGTGCCGGCCTCGGAAGCATCGGTCTCGCAGCATTCGCCGCGGTCTTCTACGTCGTGGTGTCGACGACCGCGATCGGCGCATTCGTCGCCGCCATTCTGGTATGGGCGGCGGTTGCGGTCTCGGCGTGGTGGTTGAGGCGAAAGCTTCGCATCACCTCCCGCGCCGCGCGGACCGAGCGCATCGCGCATTCAGCGAGGCGCCGCGGCACCGTCCCGTAACATCAACGTCTCGGCTCAGACCGTCTTCGCATCCTCCGTCCGCGGGGGGTTGCAGCCCCGGGCTGTTGGCCCAGCGCTCGACTTGCTCGATGACCTTCTGGTGGCTTGGACGAACCGGTTTGGAGGCTTCCGGCTCTTGGGAAAGCTTGCGGGGCAACCTGACTTCGTCCGTCATGGCTTCTCTCCCTTCTTCAGGAAAATGCGCCACCGGGTCACTCGCCCTCTCATGGAACCCGCGCCGGGGTTAGTTCGTTGAGTAACCTACTCAACCTACTCAATTTGTGTGAACGACCATGAACGAGCTTCGCGCTGAGCGCCTTCAGGTCATGCTCTCACCGGAAGAATTGGCCGCCGTTGACGATTTCCGGTTCAAACACCGCATGCCGACGCGGGCGGCAGCGGTCCGCGATCTTCTCAGGTTCGGACTGGCCGCCGCGGGCGTCGAGGCGGGGGCCGGTGTGAAGTCCAGCAGCTTCGGCGTATTCGGCCGCGGACCGGACGGACACACCCACGGAGATCCAGAGGGCGGCAACGGGACTGAGCCGTAGACGCCGGCCACAAGCAAACGACCCCGGCACGGTGGGTGCCAGGGCCGTCCTTGGAGATTGCTTCCGGCGCACCGGGGGCATGCCAACCGGAAGCAACCTGTCGACTCCACGCCCGAGGATTCGTTCCCCGCGCGAAAGCTGGAGTTCGGTCTGAAGCGCGATGCGATCAGGATGGATCATTCATCGCGCTTTAGGTTGTTGTTTAAGCATGATCTTTTCGGAAAACCGCTGCGCACTTTTCCGGATCATGCTTTAGCCGCTCGGCGCGCCGCCGGAATCATCCGGCGTCATGCCGGAGCCAGGCGTCTTGCTGTTATCGTTCAGCTTCGGATCGCGCGTCGCTTCCCGCGAGGGGGAACCTTTCGGATCCGCCTTATGCACGGACTGTGCACGCTGCTTGTCGCGAGGCTGCTCCTCAGCGCGCTTGTCCTTGACGATGCCGTGGTCGGAATGGGCCATGATGTGCCTTCGCCTCTCGTGATGTCTCGAAGCGCTTACGCACTGCGGCGTCGAATGTTCCGGCTTGGTCCTAAAGCATGATCCGGAAAAGTGCGTAGCGGTTTTCCGAAAAGATCATGCTCAAACAACAACCTAAAGCGCGATGACGATTCTTCCTGATCGCATCGCGCTTTAGCTGTGCGTCGCATGGACCGCGGCCGATGCACTCCCCAGATGCACCTGGCGCACCGTCGTTACCGTCGCAAACGCGACCGAGACGCCAAAGGCGAAAATCAGGGAAAGCAGAACCAGACGTGGAGCCATCGCAAACCTCCTACTGGAATCGAAAACCGACGCGATTGACTATTTCCCGATCATCCTGGATTGGTCGCTTGCATTCCGTGAGCGGTCTCACACCGAATCACCAAGCGGAGAACGCTCACGCGTCCCGCTGTTGAGGGAAGCGACCCGGAACGGGCGGGACCTCGCCATCCAGCCAATCCTGCTCGTGAGCCAGGGCCGTCCAGGCGTCCGCCATACGCGAATAGCGCTTGTGCGCGGGTTGTCCTTCGGCGCGCTCGGCGAGCTGAAGGCAATTGTCGGCATTGTCTCTGAAGATGTCAGACTGTTTCATGGAAAGGACGTGGGGACGGAACTCCCGGGTCGCAATGGCCCTTACCGCATCGTAACGTTCAGGGAACTTCGCCCGCCATCCGCAGTTGATATCGATGCGAGTTCTCGTCGCCATCATGATGGCATTCATCAGCACTGTTGCGCTTGCCGACAGCACCGGTGCACGAAAGCCTCCCGACCGCCCGCCGAGCGCAACCGACGTCATCAGCGGCCTCTACAATTTCAGCCGTTTTCAGCAGGGTCTACTGGAGAGCACCGATCTGAAGGGCAACGCCGAGGTCAAGCACCTCGCCGCCTTGCGCGCCGAGGAAGCGGCCAAACGCGACAAGGCGCTGAAGCAGATTCAGGAGACGATCGGCGCCGAGCCCCGCGTCGGCAAGACGACGCCCGTCGCCGCCAGCCTGATCGAACCCGAAACTTCGGACGGACCGAGCTACGTCCGAAGCTTCTATGCCTCGCAGATTCCCGAATATGAATCGGCCATCAAGCTGCTCGAAAGCTATCTGAAGGCGCCCGACAACATTGCGCTCGCGGCCTTCGCGCGCGAGCTGCTGCCGGTGCTGCGCGCGCAGGTCAAGGATGCCGAGCGGACCATGGCGGACAAGTAGTCCCCCTATTTGTCGTTCGGACGATGCTGCTGGCTCTCCGGCCGCACGGTGCGGTTGCTCTCCGGCATCCTGTCCCGGCCCGCATCGCCATTGTCGTCCTTGCCGCCCGAAGATGAGGTCCCGCTTCCGCTAGGGTTGGAGCGGGCTGCCCTTCCCGTGGTCGGGGAATCCGCCTTGGGGTTGGCCGAGCTGGCGGCGGGGTCGCCGGTCACCGCCCCGCGACCGCTGGGGGCGCCGCCCTGGGCCAAGGCCGCCCCGGCAAACAGCACGACGATCGTCGCGGCAAGTCCTGCTTTCATGTCCATTCTCCCTCTGCGCGCGGGCTAACCGCGAAGCGCGGCGCTCCGTTCCGAAGGGGGACCGGTGACACCGCAGGCCCCGCGTCGTCTGTTTTTCGAAGCCGTGTGGAACCAAATCAGGGGTTTGCGGTTAATGGCGTTGGGCTGAGCAAGACAGGTTCCATTTCCTCGCGCCGCAACCTTGGCGCTTGATTTCGAATTTGGCTGACGCTCTATTTTGACCAATTGCGTCTTGCCTTGGATTCGGGCGACGCCTGCGGGGGAAAATAAGTATGAGCGACCTCGATCCCGGAACTGCATCACGCTCCGGTCGTCGCGTCCCAAAGCCAAAAACCAATGGTTTGTCTGATCCGGATTCCCGGGCCGAATTGCTGCTGGCCCTGCAGGCCATGCGCAGCGGCGATTTCTCGGTGCGCATGAGCGGCGACTATCTCGGCATCGACGGCAAGATCGCCGACACTTTTAACGAAATCATCGCCGCCAACCAGCGCATGGCGCAGCAACTCGAGCTGGTGGGCCAGGTGGTCGGCCGCGAAGGCAAGACCCGGCAGCGCGTGAAATTCGGCCTCGCCTCGGGCTCCTGGGCCGACATGGAAGGCTCCGTCAACACGCTGATCGACGATTTGCTGTGGCCGACGCGCGAGGTGACGCGCGCGGTCGCGGCCGTCGCGCAGGGTGACCTGCTCCAGACCGTCAAGCTCGACGTCGACGGCCGTCCGCTGCGCGGCGAGTTCCTGCAGTCGGCGACCATCGTCAACACCATGATCAAGCAGCTCGGCGTGTTCACCTCCGAGGTGACGCGCGTGGCGCGCGAGGTCGGCACCGAAGGCAAGCTCGGCGGCCAGGCCCAGGTGCCTGAGGTGACCGGCGTCTGGAAGGACCTCACCGAGAGCGTCAACTCGATGGCGAACAACCTGACCAACCAGGTTCGCAACATCGCCGAGGTGACGATCGCGGTCGCCAACGGCGACCTCTCCAAGAAGATCACGGTCGACGTCCGCGGCGAGATCCTGCAACTCAAGGAAGCCATCAACACGATGGTGGACCAGCTCCGCTCCTTCGCCTCCGAAGTGACGCGCGTGGCGCGCGAGGTCGGCACCGACGGCAAGCTCGGCGGCCAGGCCATCGTGCCCGGCGTCGCCGGCACCTGGAAGGACCTGACCGACTCCGTCAACGCGATGTGCGGCAACCTGACCGCACAAGTGCGCAACATCGCCAACGTCACCACCGCCGTGGCGCGCGGCGACCTGTCGCGCAAGATCACGGTGGACGTGCGCGGCGAGATCCTGGAGCTGAAGGACACCATCAACACCATGGTGGACCAGCTCAACTCCTTCGCTTCGGAAGTGACGCGCGTGGCGCGCGAGGTCGGCACCGAAGGCAAGCTCGGCGGCCAGGCCCAGGTGCCCGGTGTCGCCGGCACCTGGAAGGACCTCACCGACAACGTCAACTTCATGGCCTCGAACCTCACCGCGCAGGTCCGCAACATCGCCGACGTCGCAACCGCCATCGCGAGCGGCGACCTCTCGAAGAAGATCACGGTGAACGTCTCGGGCGAAATCCTTCAGCTGAAGGAGACGCTCAACACCATGGTCGACCAGCTCAACGCCTTCGCCGGCGAAGTCACGCGCGTCGCCCGCGAGGTCGGCACCGAGGGCCGGCTCGGCGGACAGGCCAACGTGCTCGGCGTCGCCGGCACCTGGAAGGACCTCACCGAGAGCGTCAACTCGATGGCGTCGAACCTCACCGCGCAGGTCCGCAACATCGCCGAGGTGACGACCGCGGTCGCCGGCGGCGACCTGTCGAAGAAGATCACGGTCGACGTGCGCGGCGAGATCCTGGAGCTGAAGGACACCATCAACACCATGGTGGACCAGCTCAACGCCTTCGCCGGCGAAGTCACGCGCGTTGCCCGCGAAGTCGGCACCGAAGGCAAGCTCGGTGGCCAGGCCGTCGTGCGCGGCGTCGGCGGAACCTGGAAGGATCTCACCGACAGCGTCAACTCGATGGCCTCGAACCTGACCGGCCAGGTCCGCAACATCGCCGAGGTCGCGACCGCGGTCGCCAAGGGCGATTTGTCGAAGAAGATCACGGTGAACGTCTCGGGCGAAATCCTTCAGCTGAAGGAAACCCTGAACACCATGGTGGACCAGCTCAACGCTTTCGCCGGCGAAGTGACGCGCGTCGCCCGCGAGGTCGGCACCGACGGCAAGCTCGGCGGCCAGGCCGGCGTGCCCGGCGTCGCCGGCACCTGGAAGGACTTGACCGATTCCGTGAACTCGATGGCGGGCAACCTCACCGCCCAGGTCCGCAACATCGCCGAAGTCGCGACCGCGATCGCCGGCGGCGACCTGTCGCGCAAGATCACCGTGGACGTGCGCGGCGAGATCCTTCAGCTCAAGGACACGCTGAACACGATGGTCGACCAGCTCAACCGCTTCGCGGGCGAGGTGACGCGCGTGGCGCGCGAGGTCGGCACCGAAGGCCGCCTCGGCGGTCAGGCCAACGTGCCCGGCGTCGCCGGCACCTGGAAGGATCTCACCGACAGCGTGAACTCGATGGCGGGCAACCTCACCGCCCAGGTCCGCAACATCGCCGAAGTGACCACCGCCGTGGCGCGCGGCGACTTGTCGCGCAAGATCACCGTCGACGTGAAGGGCGAAATCCTCGAGCTCAAGAACACCATCAACACCATGGTGGACCAGCTCAACGGCTTTGCCGGCGAGGTGACCCGCGTGGCGCGCGAGGTCGGCACCGAGGGCAAGCTCGGCGGCCAGGCCGAGGTGCCCGGCGTCGCCGGCACCTGGAAGGACCTCACCGACAACGTCAACTTCATGGCCTCGAACCTCACCGCCCAGGTCCGCAACATCGCCGAGGTCGCGACCGCGATCGCCGGCGGCGACCTGTCGAAGAAGATCACGGTGGACGTGCGCGGCGAGATCCTGCTGCTCAAGGACACCTTGAACACGATGGTCGAGCAGCTCCGCTCCTTCGCCGCCGAAGTGACGCGCGTCGCCCGCGAGGTCGGCACCGAGGGCCGGCTCGGCGGTCAGGCCGTCGTCCCCGGCGTCGGCGGCACCTGGAAGGACCTCACCGACAACGTCAACCTCCTGGCGGCGAACCTCACCACACAGGTCCGCAACATCGCCGAGGTGACCACGGCGGTCGCGCGCGGCGACCTCTCCCGCAAGATCACCGTCGACGTCAAGGGCGAAATCCTCGAGCTGAAGAACACCATCAACACCATGGTGGACCAGCTCAACGCCTTCGCCGGCGAAGTGACGCGCGTGGCGCGCGAGGTCGGCACCGAAGGCAAGCTCGGCGGCCAGGCCCAGGTGCCGGGCGTCGCCGGCACCTGGAAGGACCTCACCGACACCGTGAACTTCATGGCGGCCAACCTCACCGAGCAGGTGCGCGGCATCGTCAAGGTCGTCACGGCCGTCGCCAACGGCGATCTGAAGCAGAATCTCACCGTCAAATCGAAGGGCGAGGTCGCGGCCCTCGCCGACACCATCAACAACATGACCGAGACGCTCGCCACCTTCGCCGACCAGGTGACATCGGTGGCGCGCGAAGTCGGCGTCGAAGGCCGGCTCGGCGGTCAGGCCAACGTGCCGGGCGCCGCCGGCACCTGGAAGGACCTCACCGGCAACGTCAACCTGCTCGCCGCCAACCTTACCTCGCAGGTGCGCGCGATCGCCGAGGTCGCGACCGCCGTCACCAAGGGCGACCTGACGCGATCGATCCAGGTCGACGCCCGCGGCGAGGTGGCCGAGCTGAAAGACAACATCAACACGATGATCACGAATCTCCGTCTCACCACGGACGTGAACACCGAACAGGACTGGCTGAAGACCAATCTGGCGAAATTCACCAACATGCTGCAGGGCCAGCGCGATCTCGCCACCGTCGGCCGGCTGCTTCTCACCGAGCTGTCGCCGCTGGTGAACGCGCATACCGGCGTGATCTACCAGGTCGAGAGCGAGGACAATCCGCAGCTCCTGCTGCTGGCTTCCTATGCCAGCGACGGCATCTATCCGTATCCCCGCGTGCTGCAGTTCGGCGAAGGCCTGATCGGCCAGTGCGCGCTCGACAAGCGGCCGCGCGTCGTCGGCGAGATTCCATCCGACGTGGTGCCGATCAACTCGGCGCTGTTCCGCGTCGCGCCGAAGAACCTCGTCGTGCTGCCGGTGCTGTTCGAAGGCCAGGTCAAGGCTGTGATCGAGCTCGCCTCGCTCGTCTCCTTCACGACCTCGCAGATGACGTTCCTGGAGCAGCTCACCGACTCCATCGGCATCGTGCTCAATTCGATCGAAGCGACGATGCAGACCGAAGGCCTGCTCAAGCAGTCGCAGCAGCTCGCCGGCGAGCTCCAGACCCAGCAGCGCGAATTGCAGCAGACCAACGACCAGCTCGAGCAGAAGGCGCAGCAGCTTGCCGAGCGCAACGTCGAGGTCGAACGCAAGAACCAGGAGATCGAGCAGGCCCGCCGCGCCCTGGAGGAGAAGGCGACCGAGCTCGCCCTGACCTCGAAGTACAAGTCCGAATTCCTCGCCAATATGAGCCACGAGCTGCGCACGCCGCTGAACTCGATCCTGATCCTGGGACAGCAGCTCACCGACAATCCGGACGGCAACCTCACGGCCAAGCAGGTCGAATTCGCCCGCACCATCCACGGCGCCGGCACCGACCTGCTCAATCTCATCAGCGACATTCTGGATCTGTCCAAGATCGAATCCGGCACGGTGACGGTCGACGCCGAGGAAATCCTGACCGCCAACCTGCTCGAGACCGTCGGACGGCCGTTCCGGCACGAGGCGGACAACCGCAATCTGTCGTTCAAGATCGACGTCGATCCGACCCTTCCGCGCAGCATCGTCACCGACTCCAAGCGGCTGCAACAGGTGCTGAAGAACCTGCTCTCCAACGCTTTCAAGTTCACCGCCGAAGGCGAGGTGCGCCTGAAGGTCACCGCCGCGGTCGGCGGCTGGGGAACGGATCACCCGGTGCTGAACTCCGCACCGGCCGTGATCGCGTTCGAAGTGTCCGATACCGGCATCGGCATTCCCCTGGAGAAGCAGAAGCTGATCTTCGAGGCGTTCCAGCAGGCCGACGCCGGCACCAGCCGCAAATACGGCGGCACCGGTCTCGGACTTGCGATCAGCCGCGAACTCGCCAGCCTGCTCGGCGGCGAGATCCATCTGCGCAGCTCGCCGGGCAAGGGCTCGTCGTTCACGCTTTATCTGCCGCTCAAATATTCCGGTCCGACGCTCGCGCCGCGCGCGGCGCCTGCGCCGCAGCAACACGGCCAGCCGCCGGCGCTACAGACGGCCGCGCCCGACCAGCAGCGCGTCATCGAGCAGCTTCCCGACGACCGGCTCAACATCGAGCCCGGTGACACCATCCTCCTGATCGTCGAGGACGATCCGCACTACGCCCGCGTGCTGGTCGATCTGGCCCGCGACAAGGGCTTCAAGGTGCTTGTCGCCGCCCGCGGCGCGGAGGCGCTCGAACTCGCCAAGCAATACCAGCCGAGAGCCGTCTCGCTCGACATTTTCCTGCCTGACATGCTCGGGTGGACCGTATTGAGCCAGCTCAAGCACAATCCGCTGACCCGCCACATCCCCGTGCAGATCATCACGCTGGACGAGGACCGCCAGCATGCGCTGGCGCGTGGCGCGTTCTCCTTCGTCAACAAGCCGACGACGACCGAAGGCGTTTCCGCGGCGCTGACCCAGATCAAGGAATATGCCCGGCCGCGGCGCAAGCGGCTGTTGATCGTCGAGGACAACGAGGCCGAGCAGCTCTCGATCCGCGAGCTGCTGCATCACGACGACATCGAGATCGTCACGACGGACACCGGCGCCGGTGCGCTCTCGACGTTGCGCCAGACGCCCTGCGACTGCGTGGTGCTGGACCTCCGCCTGCCCGACATGAGCGGCTTCGAGGTGCTGGATCAGATCCGCAACGACGAGGCGCTGTCGAACGTTCCGGTCGTCGTCTTCACCGGCCGCGAGCTTTCGGCCGAGGAGGACGCGGAACTCCACACCATGGCGCGCAGCATCGTGGTCAAGGGCGTGGAATCGCCAGAACGGCTGCTCGACGAGACCGCACTGTTCCTGCACCGCGTGATCACCGAGCTTCCGGTCGAGAAGCAGCGCATGCTGGAGAAGCTGAACAGTTCCGACGAGGACCTGATCGGCAAGACGGCCCTGCTCGTGGACGACGACGCCCGCAACATCTTCGCGCTGTCGAGCGTGCTGGAACGGCGCGGCATGAAGGTGCTGACGGCCACGACCGGCAGCGAGGCGGTGACGCTGGTCGAATCCAATCCGGAAATCGCCATCGTGCTGATGGACATCATGATGCCGCAGATGGATGGATATCAGACCATCGGCGTCATTCGCGAAAACCCGGCTTTCGCCCGCCTTCCGATCATCGCGCTGACCGCCAAGGCGATGAAGGGTGATCGTGAGAAGTGTCTGGAGGCCGGCGCGTCCGACTATCTCGCCAAACCCGTCAACACCGATCAATTGCTGCTTGCGATCCGCATGTGGCTGCACCGCTGAGTTGGATCCGCATATGGACCACGAAAAGGTCAACATCCTCCTCGTCGACGACCAGCCCGCCAAGCTGCTCGCCTATGAGGTGATCTTGAAGGATCTCGGCGAGAACCTCGTGATCGCCTCGTCGGGGCGCGAGGCGCTGGAAGTGCTGCTCAAGACCGAGATCGCAGTGATCCTGGTCGACGTCTGCATGCCCGAGCTCGACGGCTTCGAGCTCGCCGCGATGATCCGCGAGCATCCACGCTTCCAGAAGACCGCGATGATCTTCATCTCCGCCATCCAGGTCAGCGACATCGACCGGTTACGCGGCTACGAGATGGGCGCGGTCGACTACGTGCCGGTACCGGTCGTGCCGGAAGTCCTGCGCGCCAAGATCAAGGTGTTTGCCGAGCTCTACCGCAAGACCCGCGAGCTCGAACGGCTGAACCAGGAGCTTGAGGATCGCGTCCGCGCACGCACGGCGGAACTGGAGAACTCCACCGCAAAGCTGCGCGAGAGCGAACAACGGCGCAGCATGGCGATCGCGGCCGGCAAGATGGGATCCTGGGATTGGGACTGGATCAGCGGCGATTGGATGTGGGACGAAGGGCAGTATCGCATCTTCGGCGTCAGCCCCGAGAGCTTCGAGGTCAACCCGGCCAACGTTCAAGCGCTGTTGCATCCCGACGACGTCGATCAATTGCGCAAGGCGATCGCCGAGTTCAACAGGGGCACGCGGGCCTACGAGACCGAGTTCCGCATCATGCGGCCCGACGGAGAAGTGCGCTGGTGCGTCGGCACGGCGGCGGCGACGGTGGACGATAGCGGTCGCGTCGTCCGCGTCAGCGGCGTCACCGTGGACATCACCGAACGCAAGCGTGCCGAGGAACGGCAGAATCTGCTGGCGCGGGAAGTCGATCATCGCGCCAAGAACGCGCTGGCGCTGGCGCAGTCGATCGTGCGTCTCACCCGGGCCGACGAGGTCAAGGCCTATGTCAACGCCGTCGAGGGCCGCATCAACGCGCTGGCGCGCGTGCACACCATCCTGTCGCTGTCGAGCTGGCAGGGTGCCGAGCTCTCCAGGCTGATCGACGAGGAGCTGGCGCCCTATTCGCTCGGCGGCCAGATCATATTGGCAGGTCCGCAGGTCCAGTTGCTGCCGGCCACGGCCCAGACGCTGGCGCTTGCCCTGCACGAGCTCTTCACCAACTCGGCCAAGTACGGTGCCCTCTCGACCAGGTCGGGGCGGCTCACGATCGGCTGGCAGGTCGAGGACCAATTGCTGACGCTGAGCTGGGAGGAATCGGGCGGTCCGCTCGTCATGACTCCGAAATCGCGCGGCTTCGGCACGCGAAGCCTGCTGGCGAGCGTGGAGTCCCAGCTCGGCGGACAAGCGCGGTTCGATTGGCGAGCCGAGGGCCTGTTGTGCCGCCTGGAGGTGCCGTTGACCCGCAAGCCGGCGGCGACGCCCCTATCCGAGAAGTTCGAGGACACCGGCTCGGCCGAATTGCAGCGCGCATCCGGCTAGCTAGCCGGACGCGGCGCTCGTCATGCGTCGCGGCGTCCGCAGTTCGCGCGCAACCCGTCCCTCGAGCCAGGCTTCCGTCTGGGCGAGATCGCGTAATGCCCTGGCGTAGCGGCGCGCCGCGCTTCGCTCCGCCCCGCGCGGCAGCTTGCGGGCCTTGCGAAGAATGTCCGCGGCCGCGTTGCGATAGGCCAGCGAGCGGTAAAGAAAGACCACCTTACCCATATCGATGCTCCCCGTGTTGCCGGACCTCATCCTGGCAAACCCGGCATGAACGTCGGATGAAGCCGGCGATGAAATTCCTTCATTCATCTGGAACCAGCGAATTGTCGCCCGCGTTTGCATGCCAAATCGGGATGCAGTTCCCATGCGCACAAAGAAGTCGTCAGACCTGATCTCTGCGACCGGCCTCATCAAGCTGATGACGCATACATTGATGGGTGCCGCCCTCGGCCTCGCCTTCAGTCTCGCGCTGATCCTGTGCAATCCCGCCGTCGCCAGCCTGCTGAATAACGGCGGAAGCCAGGCCGCGATCGTCTTCGCTCTCACATTGGTGACGACCTTCGCGATCGGCGCGACGCTCACCGGCGTCGTGTTCATCCTCACCGAGGACAAGCAATCTTGAAGCGGCGCTGAGGCGCGGAGCGAACTTTGCTGGGAACTCCTGCCTGAGTGGCGGTCGGCTACCTGCGTCAATTTAACTCACCGGATCAGACCACGGCGGGACGCCAGCTCATTGCGGCCGGCGTGTATCAGTGCTGAGCCCGCGGCCCGCAGCATTCGTCTTCACGAGATGCTCGAGCTGGGACGCTTGCGTCCGATCAGAAGTTGGGCCGTAGCATCGTCGAGACCCGCGCGCTGCAATTGCCGGATGGCAGAGCCCAGTTCGAGAATCTCGGCGCGTAACCTCAAGATCCGGTAAGTGTCCGGGCCCTCATCCACGGCGCCCCCTCAAAGATTTCAGCGGCGCGTGGCCGCGCGCCCGGGAATACCGACTGTCTTCACGAGACGAAGGCGCACCCGGTCGTGGACGTCGGGCAGGACATCGCCGCCGCCGGCCGCCTTCCATTCGCCGATCAGCAAGTTGATCTTTCGGCGCAGATCCATCTGCGCCAGAGCCTGTTCGGTGCAATCGCGATCCCCGTTGATGCGATCACGCACGGAAGCCTCGACGTCGGCCATCTCCAGCCTCAAGGCGCTGATTTTACGTCGAATTTCATTAATTCTGTTGTCCATGACTTGTTAGAACAAAATAAGAACATATAGTCAAGCCACGATTTGAAGACGGAGACGACGGATGCAGGTTCAGGGTAAATACGACGCCAGGATCTTTCTCGCCGCGCAGATGACCCGGGCGCAGGGGCTGAGGCTGAAACGGTTGAGCGAGGAGGCCTATCAGCCCGCACAATATGCGCGCGATCTGTCCTTCACCGAGGCCGCGCGGCGCATCCAGGTGCTGGAAGCGGAGATCGAGCTGGCGAACTCCTTCTAAAGCATGATCCGGAAAAGTGCGCAGCGGTTTTCCGAAAAGATCATGCGCAAACAATAACCTAGAGCGCGATGACGATTCTTCCTCATCTCATCGCGCTCTAGGCTTTCGCCTGGAACGTCGTGCGCTGCTTCGGAACCATGCCTGTGTCGAACGGTTCTCCCCGGCCAAGGGAGAACATGCATGGCACGCAAGGCAAAGAAACGCCGCTACTCGCGCAGCTCCGGCAGCGACGTCGAAAGCGAGATGCGCCGCTACAAGAAGGGCACCGCCAAGAGCGGTCGCAAAGGCCGTGGCGGACGCGTGAAGAGTCGCAAGCAGGCGATCGCGATCGGGCTGTCGAAGGCGCGCAAGAAAGGCAAGAAGGTCCCGAAGAAAGCTGCGAAGAAGAAGTCCTCCAAGAAGCGGACGACCAAGAAGGCGGCCAAGAAATCGTCCAAGAAATCGTCGAAGCGCAAATCCAGCAAGCGTTGACGCTGACCCGGCTCAGATCATGCTGCCCGGCATGAAGCAGCGGATCGAGACCCCGAAAGCGGTCTTCACCGGCCACACCATGGTGCGGCCGGCGCGGTTCGGCTCGGTGATTACGGCTTCGTCCGGCACCTCGATCCACTCGCCGTCGAGACGCACGCGATAACGTCCGTTGTGCGATTCCCAGTCGGGATCGGCGACGGCAAAACCGTCGGCGTCCGAGCAGCACGGACCGAGGTGGCTGCGCAGGCTGTCGAACCACGGCTTGAGCGGCGAGTTCGCGTAGCGGCCGTCGTCACGACCGAGCGCGGTTCCACCCCAGAGCACCAACGGCGCCGCAAGCAGCGCACCCCTCAGCGAGAGCTTCAATCGATCCATGTCGGCACCGATCAAATCCGAACCACCGGCCAGTTCCACAAAGCGGCGGCAGGTTCGGAGTTCCACGCTTGCAACCCGTTCACGGCGTCATTGCCGCGGCGGACCTTGACCAAGTTCGAAGTGTTATGTGCGAACACGGCTTTTTCATATGAACCGGGTCACCAACCCTGCCGTTAACGAGAATGTTATCGATTGGCGTCGCAATTCTGTCGGTGAACGGAAAAGGCGGCCCGGAGGGCCGCCTTTTTGGTTTCTGCCGATAGATGTTCGCCTCAGGCGAGTGGCACCGCGACGAACCTCGTCGCCTCGGCGCTTCTGACCTGCAACAGCACGCTGCGCTTGCCGGACGCTTTGGCCTCCGCCAGCTCCGAGCGGACGTCGCCGACATTGGCAACGGCCTTGCCGCCGACATTGAGGATGACGTCGCCGGTCTGGATGCCGCGCTGCGCCGCCGGTCCTTGCGGATCGACCTCGGTGACGACGACGCCCTTCTGGCCAGCGCCCTGGACCTCGCCGGCCGGAGCAAGGCCGAGCCCGAGACGTGGCGCGCCGGCGCCCGGCTGCTCTCGGCCCTGGTCGGCACCGCCATTTGCTTTGGCCTGCCGCTCGTTCGGCAACTCGCCGAGGGCGAGCGTCAGCGTCCTGGTCGTGCCGTTGCGGAAGACGTCGAGCTTCACCGAGCTGCCCGGGGCCAGGGTGGCGATGGTACGGGCGAGTTCGCGGGAATCCTTGATCGCGGTGCCGTTGACGGCGGTGATGACGTCGCCCGCCGCGATGCCGGCCTTCGCCGCGGGGCTGCCGTCCTGCGGATTGTCGACGATGGCGCCGCGCGCCTCCTTCAGGCCCAGGCTGTCGGCGATGTCGGCCGTCACCGGCTGCACCTGCACGCCGAGCCAGCCGCGGGTCACCGCGCCCTTGTCCTTCAGCTGCGCGACGACGAGCTTTGCGGTCGAGGCCGGAATGTCGAAGCCGATGCCAACCGAGCCGCCGGAGGGCGAGAAGATCGCGGTGTTCACGCCGATCACGTTGCCGCTCATGTCGAAGGCCGGGCCCCCGGAATTGCCCTTGTTGATGGGCGCGTCGATCTGGATGAAGTCGTCGTAGGGACCGTTGCCGATGTCGCGGCCGCTGGCCGAGACGATGCCGGCGGTCACGGTGCCGCCGAGACCGAAGGGATTGCCGACCGCGACCACCCAGTCGCCGATGCGCGGCTTCTGGTCGGAGAATTTGACGAACGGAAAGTCCGTCTTGCCGTCGACCTTGATCAGCGCGAGATCGGTCTTCGGGTCGGTGCCGACGACCCTCGCGGTGTAGCTCGTGCCGTCATCCATCGTCACCTGCACCGACGCGGCCTGGTCGACGACGTGGTTGTTGGTCACGGCATAGCCGTCGGCGGAGATGAAGAAGCCGGAGCCTTCGCCGGTGATCATCTGATGGCGCTGGCGCGGCATGCCATTCGGGCCGCCGGGGAAGCGGAAGCCGAACTGCCGCGAGAACTGGTCGAACGGCGTCTCGCCGTCCTGATCCATCCGGTTCTGTTGCAGCATGGCGCTCTTGTCGTTGTCCTGGTCGATCCGGACCCGCACCGAGATGACGGCGGGCTTGACCTTGCTGACTAGGTCACCGAAGCCCGGCGGCGTCGCGGCGGATTCGGCGGCCTGGGCCGGCGCGATGAAGGAGCTCGGACCGAACTTTGAAGAGCCGGGAGAAGCCGCCAGCACGGCGACGCCGAGCGCGGCCACGGTGCCGAGCAGCGCGAGCCGGCGCGGCCTCAATATCTTGCGGGATGTCGGGGTGTCGGAATTGGCGCGATCGTTCATGTCTTAATGTCCATGTTGGGTAATTGTCGCCTTGCGTCCAACATGGACATCGTCACCTTACGGCGTCCCGTCCGTCCGATTAAATCTTGGCAAAGAACAAGCGATGGCTGCGGCAAGGTCGTCCCTCGCATTTGATGCAGCTCAACGCGGGTCTGCCCGGCAGTGAAAGACTGCGGCCACCGGATGATGGCCATCGGAGGCGCCCCATGTACAAAGACATTCTCGTCCACATCCCCACCGAACGTCCCATGCGTCCCGCGATCGATGGCTCGATTTCGCTCGCGGCGCAGTTCAACGCCCATCTCGACGCGGTCGCGGTCGGCTATGTCGCGAGCAGTGCAGCCTACGTGATGGAGGGCGGCGCCGCGGTGGCGGCCGTGTTCGAACTGGAACGCGAGCGCGCCGCGGAGCGGGCCGAGGCCGCGCTCTCAGTCTTCGAAATCGAAGCGGCGAACGCCGGCATCTCCTACGCCTGCCGCCCGCTCGGCGCGATCCCGGTGGACGCAGCCGGCTCGCTCGGCGAGATGGCGCGGCTGCACGACCTCAGCGTCGTGCTTCAGCCCGATCCGGCGCAAGGCTCGTTCGACAACGACGTGCCGGGCGAGATCCTGTTCCAGTCGGGCGGCCCGGTGCTGTTCCTGCCTTACACTTTCCACGGAGCGTTCAAGGCGGAGCGGGTCGGCATCTGCTGGGACGGCAGCCGCGTCGCCGCCCGCGCCGTGCACGACGCAGCACCGTTCCTGGCGCGCGCCGATGAGATCGTGATCATCACCATCAACGAGTCGAACGCGGTCTCCGACGAAGCTTCAGCGAACAGTCTGGCAAGACATCTCGGCCGGCGCGGACTGTCGACCCGCACGGTCGCCCTGTCGGCGACGCGCGCCGACATCCAGCCGACCATCCTGTCGCTGGCGGCCGACGAGGGGCTCGATCTCCTGGTGATGGGCGGCTACGGCCATTCGCGACTGCAGGAACGCGTTCTCGGCGGCGTCACCCGCGCCATGCTGGAAGCCATGACGGTCCCGACGCTGATGTCGCACTGAGACCAACAGGCGCCGTCACGCCGCAACCGGGGTCTCCCATGTCGGGGGCGTTGCGGCGCCCTCGTCATGTTGCACGTTGCACGCGTCGAAATGCGCCTTGAGCTCGACCTCGGCGAGATATTCGAAATGTTCGGCCTGGCCGAGGAGTTCCCAGTTCTGAAGCGGCCGGTAGGCCGCCTGCTGACGACAGAGGGACGCCAGCGCCCGGTAGCGACGTACGTTCTCCATGAGACCCTCCCTCGCATTTGCAGAGCTTATTGCCCTTATTTGCGTCAGGCCGATGGCGGCTATGCAAAAGATTTGCTGCGCCCACCGCGCGCCTGGCCTCGCTGGTAGGAAATATATGTCCGGGCCAAAGTTCCAAACGGTGCCGGCTGACGCCCGGAACCGCGTCGCCGGACCTGAGGACTAAAGCACGATCCGGAAACGTGCGCAGCGGTTTTCCGAGAAGATCATGCTGAACAACACCCTAAAGCGCGATGACGATTCATCCTGATCGCATCGCGCTTTAGGCATAGTGCCGGCGCTCCACGGTCATTCCGACCAGGTCGAGATAGCGCTCGATCAGGTCGGGCCGGCCGACCAGATAGCCCTGCATCTCCTCGCAGGCCTCGCGCGCCAGGAAGGCACGCTGCGCTTCCGTCTCCACCCCTTCGGCAATGACCGGGATATTCAGGGCGTGCGCGAGGCTCAGGACCGCGCGGACGATCTCGGCCGATTGCAGCGAGGCCTCCAGATTAGAGATGAAACCGCGATCGATCTTGATCTTGTCGAACGGGAACGACTGGAGATAGGACAGCGAGGAATAGCCGGTACCGAAATCGTCCATCGCGATGCGGATGCCGAGCGCCTTCAGCCGTCGCAGCAGATGGAGCGCGCCGATGAAATCGCCGATCAGCACACCCTCGGTGATCTCGACTTCGAGCCGCGTCGGCGTCAGCCCCGTCTCCAGCAGGATCTGGTGAATCGAACGTTCGAGATCGCCGGCCTGAAACTGGACCGGCGACAGATTGACCGCGACCTGCAGCGGCCGCGGCCAGGATGCCGCCTCGCGGCACGCTTCGCGCAAGACCCATTCGCCGATCTCGACGATCAGGCCGTTCTCCTCGGCAAGCGGAACGAAACGGTCCGGCGGCACGAAGCCGCGCGTCGGATGATTCCAGCGCAGCAGAGCCTCGAAGCCGATGACCTCGCCATCGATCCGCGCCTGCGGCTGGAAGTAGACGACGAACTGGTTCTGCTCCAGCGCCTGTCGCAGATCGTGCTGCAGCAGCCTGCGGTCGCGCAACTCCTGGTCCATCTCGGATTCGAAGAAGCGGACCCGCCCCCTGCCCTCGCGCTTGGCACGATAGAGGGCTGAATCGGCGTTGGCGAGCAGCGTGGCGGCATTGACGCCGTCGTCCGGATAAAACGCAATGCCGACGCTGAGACCGACATGGAGGAGATAATCGTCGACCTCGAGCTCCTTGCCGATCGTCTCGATTAGGCGTTCGGCGAGCGCCTGAACGTCCTCCCGGCTGACGTGGTCGGGCATCAGGATCATGAACTCGTCGCCGCCGATACGGGCGACGAAGGCGTCGTCGGCTTCCGCGGCGAGCCGGTCCGCCACCGCCCGCATCAGCATGTCGCCGACGGGATGGCCGAACACGTCGTTGACCTCCTTGAAGCGGTCGAGATCGAGGCTCAGCACGGCAAAACTGGTCGCCATCTCCTGGGCCAGCTCCAATCGCTCGCCGAGCGCGGCGTTGAAGGCGCTGCGGTTCGGCAGATCGGTCAACGCATCATGATGCGCAAGATGGCTGATCCGCGCCTCGTTCGTGATCCTCTCGGTGACGTCCTCGATCACGCCGACCAGATATTGCGGCGCACCGGCACCGTCCCTGATCAGCAGCTTGCGCGAATTGACGAGACGATCGCGGCCCTTGCCGCCGACATCGAGCGGATGCCCCTCCAGGAACAGCGGCGTGCCGCTCTCGACGACGCCGCGATCCTGCTCGTTGACGAGGCGGGCGATATTCTCCGGAAAGATCTCCGCCGGAGTCTTGCCCAACATCGCCTCGCGCGGCATTCCGTAGTATTCTTCGCCGGCGCGGTTGAGCAGAACGTAGCGGGAGTCCTTCGCATCCTTGGCGAATACCGCGATCGGGATATTCTCGATGATGCTGTCGAGGAATTCGCGCGCCCGCAGCAGATCCTGTTCGGCGCGCTTATGCGTCTGCTCGAGCTCCTCGATCATCAGCTTGATCGCACGGTCGGTGCGGCGGCGATCGCGATCGCTCTCCTCATAGGCCGCGCTGACGAGTTCACCGAGCCTGGTCAGATCGACCTGTCCGGATTCGTCCGTCGCCTGGCGGATCTGTCTTGCGAGCAGCCGATGCGTGGTCAAGCTGCCGCCTCCCCGATGACGGTGACCGTCATGGTCTGGTTATGCAGTTCGCAGCGGCCGGACGCCGCCGGCGGGGCGAACTCGCCGTAGGAGTAGAATCCGATCCGGACGAAATCCTCGCCGAGTTCGGCGGCAACGGCATCCAGCTCGTCCTGCGTGCGCTGCCCCATCACCCTGCGGCGGCCGGTACAGCTCACCAGGATCGCCAGCTTGTCGCCGTCGACCCCGTCCGAGAGTGCGCTGCGCGCCTGCCTGCCGGCCTCGCCTGCACCGGCGGCGAGACTGTCGAAATTGGCGCGCATCAATTGCGCGGTGCATCCTTCCGGAATGTCGGCGGCGAACGTCAGGGTGCGGGCATTGCGGTCCACCGCGAACACCGAGCGCACGATCTGCCGGTTCGGCTCAGCCTCGTCGTGAATGCGCAAGGGGAATGCCAGACCCGAACCCGGCATCGCCTCGGCCTCCTCCTCGCCGAGATAGCGGGTGTAGAGGTCCAGCGGCGGCTCGCCGTCGAGCTCCCCGACCACCGATCCCAGCGCCTTCGTGACCTTGCGGCGGGGCCCGAATACATCCCAGCCGCCGGCGCAGCCGTGCGCAAATCGGAACCAAGCACCGTAGAATGCAATCGCGGCGACGCGGTTCGGCGACGGCTCCGCGTCGGCTCCGACGATCGTCTGTTCAAATCGGATTCCATCGCCGGCGAGCCCGCCGGTGACGGGCAAATCCGGCCCCAGGACTTCAGTGAGTCCGGCAAGCAGTTCGCCCCCGTTCACCGCCAATCCATCCGACAGGACGAACAGGCCGGCCAGATCCGCCGCTAGTACCTGCCGGGCAAGACGCGCGCCGCAGGCCCGCGACGCAACGCGCGTTTCGACGACTTCCTGCACCAGCCGGACTTGCGTGTGGGCGAAGCGCAAGGCGACCGCGACCACTTCATCATCGCAGATGTCGTCGCCGTGGATTTGTCCGCCGGTGCTGCAACCGACGATATGGCTATCGGGATAGAGGCCGCGCAGCTCGCGATAACGTTGGCCGTCCAGCAGCTGCTCACGGCTGCCGAAATAGAGCACGAGCTGGGGAGGCTCGCGCAGGGCGTCCGCTCGGCGCCAGCCATGGGCAGCATTCCAGTGAAGGTATTGAATCTGCATCCCACGCCCTCTGCAGTCCTTGAACCACAGATTGTGAGACGGCGCATTGCGTCGCCGTTAATCGCGCGCGTCGTTCGACACCGTTGGTTACCCCGGCGTGAAGCGTATTGCCGAGTCGTGCCAAGATTCTCCGTAAGACTCCGGGAAGTTCCCGCGCCGAGCCGTCGACTTCTGCGCCGGTCCGTAATCTACCGGGTGCGCGCGCCTTCGCCGAGGCGCATCGGCTGCACAGCATTATCTTGACCCTTTGGAACCCGTCCCGTCTCGGCGGCGGTGCGGATGGCCTGGATATTTGCGGCATAGTCGGCAGCGCTGTTGCCGCGAAACACTGCAGAACCCGCTACCAGCGTATCGGCGCCCGCCGCAGCCACGGCAGCGGCATTGTCGCGCGTGATACCGCCGTCGACCTCGAGCCGGATCGGCCGGTCGCCGATCATGGCCTTGATCCGCTCGATCTTCTCGAGCTGGGATTCGAGGAACGACTGGCCGCCAAACCCCGGATTGACCGTCATCACCAGCACGAGATCGATCCGATCGAGCACGTAGGCGATGGCGCTCTCGGGCGTGGCGGGACACAGGCTGACGCCGGCCTTCTTGCCAAGCGCACGGATCGCCTGCAGTGAACGGTCGAGATGCGGGCCGGCTTCGGCGTGCACTGTGATGACGTCCGCTCCGGCCTTTGCGAACGCTTCGAGATAAGGATCGACAGGCGCGATCATGAGATGCACGTCGAAGATCTTCTTAGTCGTCGGCCGGATCGCCTTGATGACATCGGCGCCAAAGCTGATGTTCGGCACGAAGTGCCCATCCATGACGTCGCAATGGATCCAATCGGCGCCGGCGGTGTCGATTGCCGCGACCTCCTGGCCGAGACGTGCGAAATCCGCAGCCAGGATCGAGGGCGCAATGACGATCTCTCCGGTCATGGCTTTGCACTCCGCGCTTCAGTGCCGCCGCTGAAGACGCGGCTCGCCAGGATGTCCGCGGGATCGATGGTTTCGAGGTCGGCGACATCGAGCATGCGGTCGAGATCGGACACCAGGCGATCGGCCTGCCGCAACCGGATGCGGTCGACGGCGTTGCGGATCGAGCGTGCATTGGAGAAGAACGGCTGGCTCCGGCGCAGCGCGATGTAGGTCTCGAACGCCTCGCGCGCCGCCGCCGAGAAGCGATAACCCCGCTCCTTCAGCATCAGCTCGGCAATGACGAGCAGCTCGGCCTCGGCATAGTCGGGAAATTCGATGTGGTGGGCGATGCGCGAGCGGAAGCCGGGATTCGAGGCGAAGAAGTTCGTCATGCGCTCGCCATAGCCGGCCAGGATCACGACGAGGTCCTCGCGCTGGTTCTCCATCACCTGGAGCAGGATCTCGATGGCTTCCTGACCGTAGTCGCGCTCGTTGTCGGGCCGATGCAGGTAATAGGCTTCGTCGATGAACAGCACGCCGCCCATCGCCTTCTTCAGGATCTCCTTGGTCTTCGGCGCCGTGTGGCCGATATATTGGCCGACGAGATCGTCGCGCGTCACGGAGATCACCTGCCCGCGCCGCACGAAGCCGAGACCGTGCAGGATCTTGGCCATGCGCAGCGCCACCGTAGTCTTGCCGGTGCCGGGATTGCCGGTAAACGACATGTGCAGCGTCGGTGGCGCGGACGCCAGCCCCACACGCTGCCGGATCCGCTCGATCAGCAGCAATGACGCGATCTGGCGCACACGGTTCTTCACCGGCCTCAATCCGACCAGCTCCCGCTCGAGCTGCTGCAGCGTCTCGGTGATCCCCGCCGCTTCGGCCTCCTTGCGGAGATCGAAATGTGTCTCGCCGGGCTCGGTCGTGGCTGCGTGGGGAACATCCAGCATAGCTACCCTCGAAGAAAGGAGCTTCGCCGCGGGGGAGCGGCGAAGCAGTGGTCCGCCAAGGATACGGAGCAGGGAGAGCTCCGTGCGGAGGAGATTGGTTATTGAGTGGCGTGGGCAGCCGGCTTGCGCACCGTGGTGTAACGGATCGCGCGGCCGCCGACTTCCTGCCGCACCAGCTCGAACTCCGCCTCTTGCGGCGGCCGGTTGACGAGGAAGGAGATCCGCACCGATTCCCAGCCATGGCTGGAATCGAAGCCGCTGATGCGGATGTAGCGGTCGCCGTACACCCTGCGGCATTCGGCGAGCTCCATCATCACGCCGGCGGCGTCCTGAAGGTCGAACATCGGCAGGCCCCACATCTCCCAATAGGTATTGCGGGGATGCGGATCGTCGGTGAACTCGATATTCACCGCCCAGCCCTTGGTCAGACAATATTGCACCTGCTTGGTGATCTGATCGTCGGTGAGATCGGGCAGGAACGAGAAGCAGCCTTGAGTCAGCTTCATGTCAAATCTCCTCAAACGGTTTCGAGCGCGGTCGGCACGAAGTCCGGCGTGTCGGTGGATTGATAATTGAAGGTCACGTCCTTCCAGACTTCGAGCGCCGCCTTCAGCGGCGTGCAGGTCTCGGCCGCCCTGGCCAGGATCTCCGGGCCCTCGTGGACGTAGTCGCGGCCCTCGTTGCGAGCGAGGATCATCGCTTCCAGCGCCACGCGGTTGGCGATCGCGCCGGCGGCAATGCCCATGGGATGGCCGATGGTGCCGCCGCCGAATTGCAGCACGACGTCTTCGCCCAGGAGGTCGAGCAGCTGATGCATCTGGCCGGCATGGATGCCGCCGGACGCAACCGGCATCATCTTATTGAGGCTCGCCCAGGACTGGTCGAAGAACAGGCCGTGCTCGAGCTTGGCCGGGTTGAAATCCTCGCGGCAGACGTCGTAATAGCCGCGCGTAGTGTTGGGGTCGCCTTCGAGCTTGCCGACCACCGTGCCGGCATGGATGTGGTCGACGCCGGCAAGCCGCATCCACTTCGCGATGACGCGGAACGACACGCCGTGGCTCTTCTGCCGCGTATAGGTCGAGTGACCGGCGCGGTGCAGATGCAGGATCATGTCGTTGCGGCGCGCCCACTTCGCCATCGACTGGATAGCGGTGTAGCCGATCACGAGGTCGATCATGACGATGCACGACCCGAGTTCCTTCGCGAACTCTGCGCGCTCGTACATGTCCTCCATCGTGCCCGCGGTGATGTTCAGGTACGTGCCCTTCACCTCGCCGGAAGCGGCCTGCGCCCGGTTCACCGCCTCCATGCAGTAGAGGAAGCGGTCGCGCCAGTGCATGAAGGGCTGCGAGTTGATGTTCTCGTCGTCCTTGGTGAAGTCGAGCCCGCCCTTCAACGCCTCGTAGACCACGCGGCCATAGTTGCGCCCGGATAGACCGAGCTTCGGCTTCACCGTTGCGCCCAGCAGCGGCCGACCGAACTTGTCGAGGCGTTCGCGCTCGACCACGATGCCGGTCGCCGGCCCCTGGAACGTCTTCACATAGGCGACGGGGAAGCGCATGTCTTCCAGGCGCAGCGCCTTCAGCGGCTTGAAGCCGAACACATTGCCGATGATCGAGGCCGACAGGTTTGCGATCGAGCCCGGCTCGAACAGGTCGAGGTCATAGGCGATATAAGCGAAATACGAGCCGGGCGAGCCCGGGACCGGATCGACGCGGTAGCATTTCGCGCGATACTTCTCGGCGGCCGTGAGGCGATCGGTCCACACCACGGTCCAGGTCGCGGTCGAGGATTCGCCGGCCACCGCCGCAGAGGCCTCGATCGGATCGACCCCTTCCTGCGGCGTCACGCGGAACAGCGCGATGACGTCGGTGTCCTTCGGCGTGTAGTCGGGCTCCCAATAGCCCATGCGCTTGTATTCCATCACACCCGAGCGATAACGCTCTTTGCCGCGGACGGTGCCTGCATGTGCGTTCATGTCTCTCTCCTGCTCTTTTCTCTGCTCTTTGCGATTGACTAGGCTGCCACGGACTCGCGGGCGTCGACGCGCGGATCGAGCTCGCCGGCGCGGTAGCGCCGCGCCATCTCGCTCATCGGGACCGCCTTGATCCTGCTGGCATGGCCTGCGGTGCCGAACTGCTCGAAGCGCTCGCGGCAGAGCTCGCGCATCGCGTCCATCGCGGGCTTGAGGAATTTGCGTGGATCGAACTCATTGCGGTTTTGGGCCGCAACCTTGCGGAATATCGCGGTCATCGCCAGCCGGCAGTCGGTGTCGATATTGACCTTGCGCACGCCGCTCTTGATGCCGCGGACGATTTCCTCGACCGGCACGCCCCAGGTCTGCGGCATCTCGCCGCCGAACTGGTTGAACATGTCCTGCAGCGGCTGCGGCACCGAGGAGGAGCCGTGCATGACGAGATGCGTGTTCGGCAGCCGGCGATGAATCTCCTCGACCACGCGCATCGCCAGGATATCGCCGTCCGGCTTGCGGCTGAACTTGTAGGCTCCGTGCGAGGTGCCCATCGCGATGGCGAGTGCATCGACCTTGGTGGCACGGACGAAGTCGACGGCCTGATCAGGATCGGTCAACAGCTGGTCGTGGCTGACCTTGCCCTCGACGCCGTGGCCGTCTTCCTGCTCGCCGCCGCCGTGCTCCAGCGAACCGAGCACGCCGAGCTCGCCTTCGACCGAAGCGCCGACCCAATGGGCGAGATCGACGACACGGCGGGTGATCGCGACATTGTAGTCGTAATCGGCCGCCGTCTTGGCATCGGCCTTGAGCGAGCCGTCCATCATGACGGAGGTGAAGCCATGGGCGATCGCGGACGCGCAGGTCGCTTCGTCATTGCCGTGATCCTGGTGCATGCAGAGCGGGATGTCCGGATAGGTCCGCTCCAGCGCGTCGATCATGTGCGAGAGCATCAGATCGCCGGCATAGCTGCGCGCGCCGCGCGAGGCCTGGATGATCACGGGCGCGTCGACCTCAGCCGCCGCCTGCATGATCGCGATGCCCTGCTCCATATTGTTGATGTTGAATGCCGGCACCGCGTAGCCGTGGCTGGCCGCGTGATCGAGCAGTTGGCGAAGGGTGATACGAGCCACGATTGGTCCTCCTATTGACGCTTGCGGGCAATCGCCCGGCGGGCCGCTTCCGCAATGCTTTGCGGCGTGATGCCGAATTCGCGATAGAGCACCGGCGCGGGCGCCGAGGCGCCGAAGCCGCGCATGCCGACGAATTCGCCGTCCGGGCCGATCCAGCGATGCCAGTCGCCGGCGACGGCTGCCTCGACACCGACGCGCGGCGCGGTGCCGAGCACGGTGGCGCGGTAGTCGTCCGGCTGCTCCTCGAACAGGGCGAAGCAGGGCGCGGACACCACCGCCGCACGGACGTGCTCGGTCGCGAGCAGGCGAGCGGCTTCCAAGGCGATCGACACTTCCGATCCGGTTGCGATCAGCGTCACGTCGCGACCGCCGTCCGGGGAGACGACGAGATAGGCGCCGTGCGCAACACGGTTTCTGCCGCGCGCATCGCTGCGGAAGGTCGGCAGCGCCTGCCGCGACAGGCACAGCACGGACGGACGGTTCTCGGAGCTGAGTGCGCAGTCCCATGCCTCCAGCGTCTCCACCGCGTCGGCGGGACGGAACACCAGGAGGTTCGGGATCACCCGCAGCGCGGCAAGGTGTTCGACGGGCTGGTGCGTCGGACCATCCTCCCCGAGGCCGATGGAGTCGTGCGTCATCACGTGAATGGCGCGCAACCGCATCAGCGCCGCAAGGCGGATCGCCGGCCGGCTGTAGTCGGAGAACGCCAGGAACGTGCCACCATAGGGAATGAAGCCGCCATGGAGCGCGAGGCCGTTCATCGCGGCGGCCATGCCGTGCTCGCGAATGCCGTAGTGGATGTAGTCGCCGGCGAACGCCCCGCGCTTGACGGGAGCCTGCGCCTTGGCATGCGTGAGGTTCGAATGCGTGAGGTCCGCGGAGCCGCCGACCAGGCTGGGGATGGTCCCGGCGATACCGTCGAGCACCTGTTGCGAGGCCTGCCGCGTCGCGAGCTTCGGACGCTCGCTGGCAAAGCGCTCGCGCAATTTCGCCGCGGCCAGCGCATAGGCGGCAGGCAGAGCGACGGCCTTGCCCTCGACGAACAGATCGCGCTGCTCCGGCGTCGCGCGTTCATAGCGATCGAGCCAGGCGAGCCGGTCGACCTGCCCGCGCTGCCCGATCATCCGCCAGGCCTTGAGCACCGGCATGGGCACCACGAAGGGTTGATAGTCCCAACCGAGCGCCCGCCGCGCTGCGGCCGTCTGCTCAGTGCCGAGCGGCGCGCCATGCGCCTTCTCCGTGCCTTGCCGATCCGGCGCGCCGTAGCCGATGATAGTGCGGCAGGCGATCAGCGACGGTTTTGCAGTCTCCCGCTCCTCGGCGATCGCCTGCGCAATCGCTTCGGGATCGTGCCCGTCGATGCTGCGCACCGACCAGCCAGAGGCGGCGAAACGCGCGAGCTGATCGTCGGACGTGGCCAGCGAGGTCGGTCCGTCGATCGAGATACCATTGTCGTCGAACAGCACGATCAATCGGCCGAGCCCGAGATGGCCGGCGAGCGAGATCGCCTCCTGGCTGAGGCCTTCCATCAGGCAGCCGTCGCCCGCGATCACATAGGTGAAGTGATCGACGAGGCCGTCGCCGTGCCGCGCATTGGCCATCCGTTCGGCGAGCGCCATGCCGACCGCGGTCGCGATCCCCTGCCCCAGCGGCCCCGTCGTGGTCTCCACGCCCGGCGTATGGCCGTATTCCGGATGGCCCGGCGTCTTCGAACCCCATTGCCGGAAGGCCTTGATGTCGTCGAGGCTGACGTCGCCGCCGGTCAGATGCAGCAATGCATAGAGCAGCATCGAGCCGTGCCCGGCCGACAGCACGAAGCGATCGCGGTCCGGCCAATTGGGATGCGCCGAGTCGAATTTCAGGAAGCGCGAGAACAGTACGGTTGCGACATCCGCCATGCCCATGGGCAGGCCGGGATGGCCCGACTGCGACGTCTCGATGGCATCGACCGCGAGGAAGCGGACGGCGTTGGCGAGATCATTGTGCGAGACCGCATTGAGGTCGGCTTCGGCATGAACCGAGATGTTCATCGGATCCTCCCATTGTCGTTGGTGTACGTCACTTCAGGTTCCGCTTGCGCTCGATGAGCTGCATGATCAGCGGCGTCAGGATCAGCTGCATCGCCAGATCGAGCTTCGCGCCGGGGCAGACGATGGAATTGGCGCGCGACATCCAGCTCTGCGGCAGCATCGAGAGCAGATAGGGGAAGTCGATGCCGCGCGGGTTCTTGAAGCGGATCACGACCATCGATTCGTCCGGCGTCGGAATCCAGCGCGCGATGAACGGGTTGGAGGTGTCCACCGTCGGCACGCGCTGGAAGTTGATGTCGGTCTCGGTGAATTGCGGGCAGATGTAGTGGATGTAGTCGGGCATCCGCCGCAGGATGGTGTCGGTGACCGCCTCGGTCGAATAGCCGCGCGCGCTGCGATCGCGGTGCAGCTTCTGGATCCATTCGAGATTGATGACCGGGACGACGCCGATCTTGAGGTCGGCATAGCGCGCGACATTGACCTTGTCGGTGACCACGGCGCCGTGCAGGCCCTCGTAGAACAGCAGGTCCGAGTTCTCCGGCAGCTTCTCCCAATCGGTGAAGGTGCCGGGCGCCGCGCCGTGCAGCGCCGATTCCTCGGCGTCGTGGACGTAGTGCCGCGTCACCGCCGTGCCGGTCTCGCCGTAGTCGCGGAAGGCACGCTCCAGCTCCTCGAACAGGTTGGTCTCGGGGCTGAAATGGCTGAAATGCTTGTTGCCGCGATCGGCTTCCCTGGCCATCTGCGCGCGCATCTCGGCGCGGTCGTAGCGATGGAAGGCGTCGCCTTCGATATAGGCGGCGTTGACCTTCTCGCGGAAAAATATCTGCTCGAACGTCTTCTTCACCGAGGTGGTGCCGGCGCCGGAGGAGCCGGTGATGGAGATGATCGGGTGCTTCCTGGACATGGGACGCCTCGCTCAGAGCCGGAAGAATCCGCGCCGCGCGAACAGCGGCGCGGAGACGCTGGCGACCAGCAGGGGATCGCAATGCAGCTCCTCGACGCGGCGCACCTCGTTGCTCGAGCCCATGATCAGCGGCGCGCGCTGATGCAGGCTCTGCGCCGAAAGGTCGAGGATGCGCTCGCGTCCCGTCGTGGCGGAGCCGCCGGCCTGCTCGATGATCATGGCCATCGGGTGCGCCTCGTAAACGAGGCGCAGGCGGCCGTCGCCGTAACCGGGACGCGCGTCGGAAGGGTAGAGGAAGACGCCGCCGCGGGTGAGGATGCGATAGGCCTCGGCGACCAGCGAGCCGACCCAGCGCATGTTGAAATCGTGGTTGGCGGGCCCGTCGACGCCGGCGAGACATTCGTCGATGAAGGCGCGCACCGGCGGATCCCAGTGCCGGCGGTTCGACACGTTGATCGCGAATTCCTCCCCGGTCTCGGCGATCTGCGCGCCGGCGCGCGCGAGGCGGAAGCAGCCCGCCTTGCGGTCGAGCGTGAAGATGTCGACGCCCTCGCCGAGCGTCAGCACCAGTGAGGTCTGCGGACCGTAGGTGACGAAGCCCGCCGCGAGCTGCGCCGAGCCGCGCTGGTGGAAGGCGAGCGTGAGGTCGTCCGGGGCGGGCAGGATCGAGAAGATCGTGCCGACGGTCATGTTGATGTCGATGTTGGAGGAGCCGTCGAGCGGATCGATCGCGACGCAGATGCGGCCCTCGCGGTCGCCGATCTGGGCCTCGCGCATCTCTTCCGAGGCGAGCGCTGCGATCGGCAGCCGGCTGAGGCAACGGCGCAGGATCGCATCCGCCTGCACGTCGAGATCGCGCTGGAGGTCGCCGTCGCTGTTGCGGCCGGTGGTCAGGCCGGAGGCGTCGGCGAGATCGCCGGTGGCGATGAGGTCGGCGATCTCGATGGCCGCCGCCGCGATGGCATCGACCGCGGCGGCCACGGCCAGCGCGTGCGGCGCGGTCTCGGAATACCGTTGAAGGTGATCGTCCAGCCTGAGTTGCCCGGTCATCTGCGTCCATCCCCTTTGCCGGCGCCGCCTCCGATTGCCTCCCCGCTGGAGGTCGGTGCGGTCAGTCCCGGCATCAGGAGATTGACAGGGGCAGCTTAATAAGGAAAATTTCTATTCATAATGAGCCTCAAAGAATTTTCTTATAATGGTCCCGGCCATGCTGCGGCTCAGCTCCGGCATCTGACGATCCGGCAGCTGCGCTCCCTTGCGGCGCTCTCGGCCAAGGGCAGCGTGACGGCGGCGTCCGGCCATCTCGGGCTGACCCAGCCGGCCGTGACCCAGCAGCTGCGGCAGCTTCAGGACCTCGCCGGCCTGCCGCTGGTGCAGCGGACCGGCGACGGCATGCTGCTGACGGAGGCGGGCAAGGAGGTGCTGACGCTGGCCGAGCGGGTCGAGGCCGCCATCATGGACTGCCAGGGCGCGCTCGACCTGCTGGCGGGACGGACCGGCGGCACCGTGCATCTCGGCGCGGTCTCGACCGCGAAATATTTCGTGCCGCATGCGATCGCGGCATTCTCCAAGCGCTATCCCAAGATCGAGATCAAGCTGACCATCGGCAATCGCGAGGAGATCCGCGGGGCCATGCACGGCTACGACCTCGATTTCGCGGTCATGGGTCGGCCGCCGGCCGACGTCTCCGTCGACGTCCGTCAGCTCGGGCGCAATCCGCACATCATCGTCGCGCGCAAGGGGCACTGGCTCGAGCAGGATTCCGGCCTCAGCCTGACTGATCTCGTGCACGAGACCTTCCTCACCCGCGAGCCCGGCTCGGGCACGCGGACGCTGATGGAGGGCATGTTTCAGAAGTCCGATCTCGAGCCGATCATCGGCATGGAGATGAGCAGCAACGAGACCATCAAGCAGGCGGTGATCGCCGGGCTCGGCATCGCCTTCATCTCGGCCCACACGGTGGCGCATGAGCTCGCCGAGGGCCGGCTCGTCGTGCTCGACGTCGCGGGCCTGCCGATCGTGCGGCAATGGTACGTGATCCGCCGCAGCGACAAGGTGTTGCTGCCGCCGGCGCAGGCGATGTTCGATTTTCTGGGCTCGGAAGGGTCGAACTACCTGCCCGACCTGCCCGAGCTGGAAGGACGCTAAGCCGCCGGCGCTCAGCTCATCAGCTTCATGGCAACGGTGGCCGCCAGGATCGCGATGATCTGGAGCAGGCGCTGCGTCGTGAAGATGCGGTTGAAGGTGGTCATTGCTTGCCCCGGCCGGCGTGGAGGAGATTTCGATCGGCCCGTTGCTAGCACAGGCGGGCGGCGAGACAACTCCGTAATTGCCACGAGCGCGAGCGCGCCGACCGTTGGCGATCAGGCCGCGAGCGGCGCTGAGTGGTCCATGCGCGTCGCGAAATAGGCTTCCAGCTCCGACAGCGCCCGCGCCTCCCACTCCCTTGCCTGCTCCAGCAGCGACCAGCTCTGGCCCGGGCGGAATGCAGCGGTCTGGCGATAGAGCGATGCGATGCCGCGATAGCGTCGCACGTTCTCCAAGATGGCGTGACCGTTCATGTCCGAAAACTCCCTCGTCATTCCCGGGGGAGAAATTGCGGCCAAATCTTTTTCGAAAAGTTAGCGGCGCGCGGCAAGCTCGCGGATGGTTGCCGGATTGTTGCGCGCAGGCAACGCGCCACGTGATGCCGGGACGATCTCGAGAGCGATTTATTGCGGATTCGTTGCCGCGCTCTCGCCCGGGGGCTTCAGCCCGCCGCGACTGACGATCTTCATGGTCTCGCGGCAGAGATCGGCAAGGCCGATCAGCAGCACCGCCAGGAGGCAGAACAGGTTGATGGAATCGGCATTCGCGCTGGATAACACGTTGAACTCGAAGTAGGGCGGAATGAACGCCCACCACACCAGCGGAATGGTGAACAGCGCAGCGAACCCCGCCGCCGGCGTGCCCGCGATGAGGCCGAGCACGAACAGGCTGGGCAGGAACGCTGCAAAATAGAATTTCGCGCCGAGCGCGACGCAGATGCCCTGAAGCACAGCCGACACTGCGATAGTGATGCAAGCGAGCCGAAACGCCTGCCATGACCATGGCCGTACCCAGGGTACGCCAAGCAGCCCCACGCGCCTCATCAGCCTCCCCCTGCCGCCCGTTAACCGGGCTTGAGACGAAAGTACTACAGCCGCAAGCAGACCGCGAGATGGAAATTGCAGCGCCACGGGATTGGTAAACAAGCCGCAAAGCACCGCTCGGGGAGGCTTGCAGGCTGACTGGGATGCGCCTGTCCGGACAAGCTGCAACGCGCGAGCGTTGCGGCGCAGAGCCGGGACCCAGGGTGACACCGCACGAGCGGATGGATGGGCCCCGGCTCTGCAGCGCACCGTCGAAGGGACGCTGCGCTGCGTCCGGGGCGCGAGAGCGGAGTGTGGCGCACATGCTCTCTCCCCGTCATTGCGAGGAGCCCTTGCGACGAAGCAATCCAGCGTGTTTCCGCGGAGGGATTCTGGATTGCTTCCGCCTTCGCCAAGGCTTCGGCGGACAAGTCGCTTGGCTCGCAATGACGGAGGATGAGGCGATAGCTGGTCCTCACTGTCATTCCCCGCGAAGGCGGGGAATCCAGTACGCCGCGGCTTCTCGGTTCAATCGCGATCGTCTCTGGAATACTGGATCGCCCGGTCAAGCCGGGCGATGACAGTGAGTGTGTGGTGACAGACACGCCTTCGCAGCCTCGCGGCTCAAATTCGCCCGAGCTTTGCTTCGTCTCGCTACCCTCTCAAAGCCAAGAGGGTGCAGGGAAGGCCGGGTGCCGGCTCGCACCCGCGGTCCGCTGCGCGAAATGCACACGCAGGAAGAACCGCACAGCAGCATACAGGTGTGGCCAATCACTCGGCCTTCCCTGCGCGGTGGTCGG